>JAYQIF010000005.1:0-56030 GCA_038141525.1 Flavobacteriaceae bacterium
TGCTTCGTTATTACCCCAGCCAAAGTCGCCCGTGCCTAGATCATAATTCCAGTTTTCAGAACAAGGCGCTCCGTCAACATCAAATTCTTCAGCCCATACCAAAACATCATTGGCACCGCTTCCTGTTTCTCCTGTTGCGCCAGAGCATTCGACAGGCCCAGAATTGTCCACAGGCACAAAAGAATGATACCAAGCAAGTTGTGCGCCTGGCGGATCAAAAGGGTCTTGGAGACCCCGAACAACGAGTTCATCCGCAGTCAAAGAAATAATCTCGTATTCTTCGATACCCGCCCAATAGGATAAAAAACTGTTTTCTAGGGTGAGTACTGAGGCTCCTGTATTTGGATCATCGAGTACAACAAAACTTGTGTCTAGAGAAACAAATGGACTGAGATCACGACATTCATCATTAAACTCACCAGGAGTGTCATTGGGAAAAAATCTTTTGATTTCTGCCCAATTGATATAGCTCGCATCACTGGTTTCGAGCCTGTAGTTGTAATCGCCCATGCCGTCATAAGTAAACGTAAGCACGTCGTCGTACAAACAAGGGTTCAGTTGGTTTGGAGTCGCAATAAAGTAGTTTGCGAAATCAACCGCTGGATCGCCGACGCCAAAATGTCCTGTTGTTGAGGCATTCCAAACCCAACTTTTACCTTGACCAGGGGCACCCGCAAGATTTTGCAGTATTTCTTGGTCGATTATTAAGGATCACATTCAAGTCGATACTAAGCGAAATGGAGCTCGCTGATCCCCCTCGACCATAAGCGATCACAACAATTTCTTGACTGTATTCTCCAGTATCTGTGTAGCGAAAATTAGCCACCTCTCCTGGGCTTACGACGACAGGATCAGCGTCTGGTTTGAAGTAAACGTGAAAATTGATGGCAAATTCAGCGTTAGGGGTTATCGAGACATTTCCAGACAAGTCCTCGGCAACGTTTACAGAAGCCGTTAGATTTGTAGGAGCAAAAACATCACCAAAGGGCGTGTCGTCCTCTTGGCAAGAGACGAAAAGCACGGTTAATGTTATAAGGGCGAAAACAAATTTTTTGTAGCTCATCACAGACGTTTTAGTTTGCATAATCAATATTGTCATAATAGAAGGTGTCGTCATTACCACTGTTGCCAAAATCAAAAAACACTACGATTTTGGCGTATTCTTGAGTTAGATCAAAACCACTAAAATCAAACTCTAAGGTCTCCCATTGGCCCGAGACGGTGGTGAGGGCATCGAATTCCATGGCGATATTCGGATTGGTCGCATTCTCAATTTTTAACTTAACGGTACTGCCAACAATAGGTGACCAGACATCCATAGTCATGGATGTGGTTTGAGAAAAGTCCATGTTTTCTCCTAGGGGAATGGCGGTACCTGCATAGACTTCTGCACCAGATTCTTTAAAGAATTCGACTACAGTGGCGCTGGTATTGATTCCTGAAGGATCTGGATTATCAATCTTGGTGTTGATGGCTCCCGCAAAGTCAAAGAAGACATACTCTTGCGTAGGGTCCTCAAATGTCAATGGCAAGATAATTGGATTGTCGATAACAACTTCGGTCGTTGTTTCTATGGTTTCACTTCCTCCACTAAGGGCTCTGACGAGTACCTGATAGGTGCCGATTTCTGCATAAGTGTGCGTTACAGAAGAACCGACCTCAAGTGGGGTAGCCACTTCGTCTTGTTGATCTCCAAAGAAGACTTCAAAGCTTGAGACTAAATTGGCTGTGGCAGAGACAGCAATAGAAAAGCTATCTCCAGGAACTGGACTAATAGTAACTTCTAAATTTTCTGGCGCGACGAAAGTAACCGACACGGGTTGTTCTAATGGTGCCGATTGCTCTCCATTGATGTTTTCAGCGACGAGTGTAGCGGTAAAAGTCCCCTCCGGGTAAGCGTGCACTGCATTCGTGCCAGGAACGACAGATTCGGGTTCACTCCCATCCCCATAGTCCAAAATAAATTTTGAAGCGCTGATCGCACTTGGGGTAAAAATTACATTGCCTGAATTATCAGAAGTGGTGGTCACCAACAGGCTTAAGTTTGACGGCGCTTGGACAGAGTTTAAGTAACTAAAATCAGGCTCATCGGAACTACAACTAACGGACAATAATAGACCGATAATGGCAAAACTGAAGGCATAAAGTACGTTGAATTTTCGTTTCATGGTCGTTGTGTATTAGTATCCAGGATTTTGTGCCCAGCGGTTTCCTGTAAGTTGTATTTCAATTTCCGGGATCGGGAAAATTTCGTGTTTTCCGTTTTGGAAGCCACTAATTTCTTGCGCGGCTTTTCCTTTGCGCACGGCATCAAAAAATTGATGCCCCTCTCCGACGAGCTCTAAGCGACGCTCTAGGTAAATAACATCGCTTAGATCTCCACCGGTAGCGGTAGTCTCGCCGAGGCCAGCACGCTGGCGTACGCGATTGACATAAGTTTGTGCGGGGGCGTCGTTACCACTTTCATTATGTGCCTCAGCGGCCATAAGTAAGACGTCGGCAAAACGAATAGAGCGATAATTGTTGGGGTTGGTCAGGTTTTGGTCTCCAATATTGGCATCGCCCTGTCGCGGGATGTATTTGCGGTTGAAAAACCCGGTGTGTTCGTATCCTTCAGTATAACTCACTCCAGCGCCTCCGTTATAGCCCGAATTGTCTGCGGCCCACTGCTCGATATTGAGGATTCCAAAATCGCGACGCACATCGTTTTCCTCGTACAAATCATAGGTAGCTTGTGTCGGCACATTGAAACTAAAACCGGACTCAAAATTTGGGCCATTGTATTGGCGTGGGCCATTAAAACCAACGGCGACATTACCTTCACTACACTGGAGACAACCAAACCCAGCTCCTTCTAAGTCGGTGTATTGAACCTCAAAGACAGATTCGATATTGTTTTCGTTTTCATTTTCAAAAAGAAGCCCAAAATCAGCCATCAAGTCGTACGGCCCTGAGGTGATTACTTCATCGAGAACCGTTGCGGCGGCCGACCATTTTTCTTGATAGAGGTACGCCTTACCCAAGAGCGCCTGAGCGGCCCCTTTGGTGATACGGCCCTCTTGATCTTGCACTGCAGGAAGATTGTCGGCGGCATAAATTAAGTCCTCTTCAATTTGGGCGTAAACTTGTGCTTTAGGCGTGCGGTCTATTTCAAATTGTACCCCAAAGGTGATGCGTTTATCCACAACCAGCGGCACATCGCCAAACCATTTTACAAGCTCAAAATAATAGTAAGCGCGCAAGAACTTAGCTTGACCAATCACATTGGCCTTGCCGTCAAAGTCGATTTTATCTTGAAACTCAAGGATGTAATTGGCGCGATTTACCCCGGCGTACATCCAGCTCCAAATGCTGCGCAATTGCTCATTGGTTGGGGTGTGGATCATGTCGTCGATTTGCTGAATCCCGATAACGTCGGTAGCACTTTCTCCACCAGCAAGGGTGTTTGCAGAGGCAATCTCACCGAGCATTACATTCAAATAAGAGGATTGTAACATATCGTAAGCCCCAATTAAGGCGTTTTGATAGTCCTCTTCGGTGTTAAAATAAGTTTCGCTGTTCTGGTTTTCAGAATTTACGTAGACAAAGTCATCGCTACAAGCGGCAGCAAAAAGCGCCACTATTGCGGTGATCATAAGAACGCGTGAACGGTTGAATGGTCGTGTAGTCTTCATAGTTCTTAGCGATTAAAATTTGACATTAGCCCCGAGTAAATAAGTTCTCGGTGTTGGGTAAAATCCAGGATCAAAGCCACTGCCAATAGGCGAGCCATTGGAAGAGGTCGGATCATACCCACGATATTTTGTTAAGGTAAACACGTTGCTGGCCGAGACATAAACGCGCAGTTTTGAGATCTTTAACTTGTCAAGCATTTCATCTCCTAGGGTATATCCTAGTTGCATATTTTGCGCACGTAAAAAGGAGCCGTCCTCGACATAAAAATCCGAGAACACTAAGTTCGACGTCGCGGCAGTAGTGACACGCGGGAATTCGTTACTTGTTCCGGGTCCGGTCCAGCGGTTGAGGTAATAGCTCGTTCTGTTAGTAAAACGATCATTTCGCTCATAATTACGGACGATTTCGTTGCCAAGAGAAGCAAAGAAGTATGACTGGAAGTCAAAGTGCTTATACTCAAAAGACAAATTGAGTCCCATGGTCACATCGGGAATAGGATCCCCGATATAGGTTTTGTCCTGTGTATTGATGACGCCATCGCCATTGAGATCGGCAAAACGAATATCACCAGCACGGGCGAGTGCCCCTAGGGCGATTTGGCTCGGCGCATTATTTGCCTCTTCTTGAGTTTGGAATATGCCCTGTGTCTGGTATCCGTAGAAATACCCAATTGGGAATCCTTCCTCCATGCGCGCTGGAGGATCTTGTCCGATACCAAAACCTCCACCTACTTCGTAACCAACGCCATTGTTCACAGACAACACCTCGTTTTCTAAAGTGGTGAGGTTGTAATTCGCGCCAAAGGAAAAGTCTTTACCTATATTTTGCTTGTACCCCAGTGAGAGTTCAAACCCACTGTTGCGCACAGAGCCAGCATTGGCTACAGGGTTTCCGGAACCAGGGGCTGTCGAACCCGTAGTACCTGAAGTCTGGACCACCAATAATAGGTCTCTGGTTTCACGATTAAAATAATCCATTTCGAAGCTCAAGGCACCACCCAGGAAGCGAGAGTCCAATCCAACGTCTAAGGTGACTTGCTCTTCCCACTTGATGTCGGGATTTGAGATCGCACCAATCGCTGTCCCAAAAAACAGTGTATTGTCGAAGACATAAGTACCCTCTCCGCTGAGGAGTGACTCAAATCTAAATGCCCCAATACGGTCGTTTCCGATAATTCCGTACGATCCTCTAAGCTTCAAAAAGTCGAATATTTTTGAATCTTGCAGGAAGCTTTCGTCTGAAGCAACCCAGCCCAAAGAGAATGAGGGGAAGAATCCAAATTTATTGTTTGGCCCGAAGTTGGTCGAACCATCGCGACGCAACAGGGCTGAGAATAAGTATTTTCCTTTGTAGTCGTATTGTAAACGCGTGAAGTAAGACAAAAGGCGTGAGTCGAAAATTCGATTGCTCACGTTCACGTAATTATCAAAAACAGTCTCGGCGTCGTCAATTGAAAGATCCTCAAATGGTTTGTCTGGCAGTCCTTGGCCAGTGAACCCATAGAAGTCTCCTGTGGTGCGGAACACAGAAGTTCCCAACAGGGCTGTTAAGTTATGAGCGTCTTCAAAAGTGTTTTCGTAAGTCAAAAAGGCATCAAATGTATAGTCTCTAAAGAACTGTTCTTGCTCGACTAGCGTGCTTACATCCAGACGATCGAATACTTTATCGGCAATCCCCTCGACCCCAAAATCCGCTATTGGCGAATAGAACCGGGTATCTACTTCGGAATAATTCCATTGGTAGTTTGTCTTAAAGGTGAGGTTAGGCACCACCTTGTATTCAAGGCCAGCAACTCCAGAAATTTTGTGGACTTGGGTATTGTTGAACGTGGTTTCGATTTGGGCGAGAGGGTTGATGACTTCGATTGGAAGATTTTCAGCCCGAGAGTACCCAAAATTATTGCCCGCTACGGGCAATACAGGATTCATGTTCAAGGCATTGTACAGAACAGAACCGATGCCGTTTTCCTGAAGAGTTTTTCTCTGGATTCCCGTGTACAGGAGTGATCCGCGAAACGTGAGCTTCTCAAACTGCTCCGTACTGAAATTGAAGCGGCCATTGTAACGGGTGAAGTTGGCTTTGTCTCCACCAACAATACCATCTTGACTGAGCACAGAGGCTCCGCCAGAGTAGGTGGACTTTTTAGACCCGCCATTGAGCGACACACTTTGGTTAAATACCGGAGCCTTAGAGAACACTTCTTCTTGCCAATCTGTTCCTTTTCCTAGTGCGGCAATGCTCGGATAAACAATAGGAGAGCCATTAGCCACAAATGCTTCGTTGATCAGCAAACCGTATTCGGTTGCGTTGAGTGCTGGTAATTTTCTTGTTGTTTCTTGAAAACCAACATACCCGTCGTATTCCACACTAAGCGGGGTGGCTTTGCGACCTGTCTTTGTGGTGATCAAAATAACACCGTTGGCGGCACGTACACCATAAATACCAGCCGTGGCATCTTTGAGCACGTTAATACTTTCAATATCTGCAGGGTTTACCACACTCAAATCTTCGATAACATTACCGTCAACCAAGATCAAGGGCTGGTTATCTCCGTTGGTAGAGATGCCCCGAATGCGAATGTCAGAACGACTACCGGGTGACCCTGATTGTGTGGTGATTTGGACTCCGGCAACTTGACCCTGAAGCGCCTGTTCGATACGTACTGGCTTGAGTTCCTCTATAGTCTCACTCGAGATGATCGAGACCGCTCCAGTGACTTCTTTTTTGCGCTGTGTTCCGTATCCGATAACAATGACTTCTTCCAAAGAGGCTGCGTCTTCCGATAAAGAAACCAAGAATTCGCGCTGGCTGCCCACCTCCAATACGCGTTCTAGAAATCCGAGGTAGGATACAGAAATTTGTGCATTTTCATCACGCACAGTGATTGAAAAATTTCCATCAAAATCAGTGGTTACGCCATTATTGGTGCCAATTTCAACAACCGAAGCCCCAATGAGTGGGATGTTGTTGTTGTCCGTAACTTGTCCAGAAATCGTGATCTCTTGCGCACCGGCTGTAATGCCCCATAGAACGGTTAGAGCAAATACAAAAAATTGCTTCATGGTCTGTTAGTTTGAGCACAAAATAATAAAGTTTGCTCAGCCCTAACCATCCGTGTAACTATACAAAAATGATACAAGTGTTGGCTGCGTTTATTGCAAACTATTGTTTTGTAGCCAATTAATTGATTTTCATAGCATTAACCTAAACAATGCTTCGGTCAGATCACCATCAACACCTTCAGGAGTATGTAAAAATACAAAAAATGTTGTGGTAATGTTGTATGTCTTAACAACATTGTAAAGGTGGTTATAAATCGATGACGTATTCACTTAAGTTTACATCCCGCGCTAAATCTAGTTTTTTACGAAGCCTGTAGCGCTTGATCTCTACGCTACGGGCTGAAATGTTAAGGAGTGGTGCGATCTCTTTGGAGGAGAGATTGAGGCGTAGATAGACGCAAAGCCTCAAGTCATTTGGGGTGAGACTCGGGTGTTTTTCTTTGATGCGCTTAAAGAATTTCTTGTCCGCATTATTGAATGCTTGCTCAAAAAACTCCCAGTCCGAATCATTCTTCAAAGCCTTATCGATTATGTTTAAGGCGGGAGCTACATCGGCAGAGGATTCTTTGGATTTTATGAGTTCGGATTTAAGTTTATTTAAAGTGGTATTCTTATTAATCATACTCATGGTCGAGATGGCGAGTTCTCGATTTCGGGCTTCTATATCTTGTTGGAGCTGCTGATTCTTAAGGTCTATGATTTCTTTTTGCGCCGCCAATTCACGCAGCTCCAAATCGGCAGTTTTGGCCTTTAACATGCGGTCGCGTTGACGCTTGTAATAAGCTTTATAGGCCAAATTAAGTCCAATTAGAACAACCGTGCCTAAAACAATATAAATCATAATGGCCAAGGTGGACTGATACCAGGGCGGCGCAATGCGAAATTGATACGTCAGGTCGGGATTTAAAATTATACCATTATATTGAGTTCTGACCTCAAATGAGTATTGGTCTGCAGGCAGATTGGCGATGTCAAAATAACTTTCCTCAGACCAAGGACTCCATTGCTCGTAATAGGGAGGCAAACGATAGGAAAACCTCAGGTTATTGTATTTGCCATATTCTGGAAAACTGAAATTAAAACTCAAATTATTCAGAGTATGGTCAAGGGTCGCGGTGGAGTCGGGCCGAAGGTAAACTTGATTTTTATCGGCATCCATAGCAGAAAGCCCATCAAATTTTGTCTTGACTTTGGGGATACCTTGGCTATCGGATTTGATGCTGAGGTAGCCTTGAGCATTGCCATAGATTATTTCTTCAGCCTCGGTAAAGGTCAAATTTTCATGCCCCGGTAAATCTCGTCTTAGGTCATGGGGTAGATTTAGATAGTTAAATTGATACGAGCCGTCAATTGGGTCTGGCGATACCCCGACCAAGTTTTGTTTAGTAAAAAACCAAAGACGCCCATAATTATCCGCAATCATGCGCCCGGTGCTGTATTGATCATTTTTAAATAAATTACTCAAGGGGGCAACAGCAACAAAGGCGGTGTCGTTATCATTTCTGCGAAAAACTCCATGCTCAGAAGCGTAGTAAATAGCCCCTTGATAAAATTCCAAATCAGAGTGTAATCCTTTTTTTAGTTCAGGGACTAAGGCCGCGTCTAGAATATTGTGCATAGATTCATCTACAGTTAACCAAAAAACACCTTTATATTCATGGCTCACCACGATTTCATTATTTTGGGTCACCTCAAAGTGTTTGGCGGAGTAATTAAACCCTTGAATTTTATGGCTTACAACCCACGATTCTTCAGTCTGTTTTAAAACATAAAGCCCGTCGTAATTACCCTGAACCACTTGACCATTATCCTTACCGATTGGTTTGAAGTCCCAGGCTCCTTGAATATCTGATATTTGTGTGGCTTGAGCGTTATTGACCACAAATGTTCCTTTGTTGTGCCCGCAAAATAGCGTGCTACCGATTTGGGTTAAACTCCAAACCTGGCCTGCTGTTCCTGCAATCTTTTGAAAAGAGGTTTTTTCATGGACGGGTTTAAAAAAGAGCCCTTGATTCGTGCCAAGATAGAGGTTGCCCTCAAAAATTGCTGAGGCGTAGGTTGTACCCAGCGCTCCATTTTGCTCCCGGTAAGGCCTGACATTAGACGCAGCGTTGATACAGGAAATTCCATTGTCCAGCCCCGCCCATATATTGTCATGTGCATCTTCGAACAGACTGAGTACCGTGTTGTTTTCGATCCCGTTGCTTCTTGTAAAATGAAAATCTATATTTTGATTGCGTTCATCAAGGGCGATAAGTCCATCGGCTATAGAGCCCAGTATCAGTTGGCCGTTTTTGGTCCTTGTTATACTGTATAATTCGTATTGATTCAAGGTCTTGTTTAAAGCGGAGGACCAGGGGCTAAATTGGTCTTTTTCCAAAACAAAGAGGCCTTTTGTCTCATGAACAAAAACTGTTTTTCCATCTAAGGAGACCGCCCCAATCAGACGTCCGTTTAGGGTAAGTTCAGAATCATTAATCAGGTTTTTTTGACCATTTTGAACCGTGTAGAGCCCTTGATTTAAATCGTGAAAATAAAGCTTACCGTTGACCACAAATGCTTTTGAAAGTAGGTTGTCCGCAGAGACAATAACGGTATTGTCTGAAGCCAAATCCATCATAATCAATCGCTGAAGGGACTGAGCAACAAGCCACTTATCAAAAGTAAAGATTTGCCAAAATTGCTCGTCCTCTATGGGTGTAATTCCTCGATCTGCCATTAAGGAAGTGTACTCAAGCCCCCCCTTTTTATCACTGACCCAATACCCAAAATCCATATAAAACCCAGTATAAATACGATCCCCTATGGCATTAACCGAGCGCATCACACTTTGATTGGGCGTGGGAAACAAAGCCCATCGGCTCCCATTAAATCGCAAAAGCCCATCGTTATTGGCCGTGTAGATTTCATGATCTGGCCCCTGGCTGACCATCCAGTTTTGATTGTTGGCGCCGTAGACCTCTGCCGTGTAATTCACAATAGGAGGCAGCTCCTGACCAAGCATTGGCGGGAAACTAAGTGAAACAATGGCAATAAACAGTATAAGTCGCATCATGTCTTGGAGATACCGGGGCTCAAATTAAATGATATTATTCAACAAAGCCAAATGACATGTTCTGCCAATGCGCATGGGTTTATGGTAGTTGAAGTAAATGTTAGTTCCTTCAAAATCAGCCGAGATAAGGTGATGGGTTCCTTGAAAAACAGATTGCTTAACGGTGACCTTTAAGGCTGTGTTTAGACGCGTTAGTTTGAGTTGATGTGGCAAAAGAAACAGCGCTTTGGCGGCCAAAATTCCTTTGGGAATGACAGAAAATGCCCCGAAAAATCCAGCTAAATAGGCGCTGTCTAAGGTTCCATAAAGCTTCTTTGGGGCGTCAAACCGCAACAAGGTATTGTTGCCAAGGACAGCAATTTTATCAGCATATCCCAGTGCTTCATAAGCGTCATGTGTTGCGGTAAGGCAGGTAATGCCTTTTTGTTTTAAGTAGCCAAACAAATTTTGTCTCAGCGCTGCACGACGGGGCAAATCAATTTGACTAAAGGGCTCGTCCAGCAATAACACTTTAGGCTCTGTTGCCAGGGCTTTGGCAAGAGCAACGCGTTGTTTTTGACCGCCGCTTAGCAAACGGGCTTTGGTTGATTTCAAATCAGATAGTCCCACAACCTCCAGGAGCGCATCCACACGCTGATCTCGGGCATTTAAATCAAACCTCGGAAGATCAGTGGCAACATTATCGGCTACTGTAGTCATCGGCATTAGGGTAAATCCTTGGTCGACTAATTTCATGAACGGTGCTCCAGGAATAAGTCGTGACTCGCGGCCTGGCACATTTTCTCCCAGCCAGGATATACGACCTTGCGGAAGGTGCAACAAGCCGTAGATCAAATGCAAAAGGGTCGATTTGCCACCACCGCTTTCGCCGAGAATGGCTAAATGAGCCCCTTGTTCTAGCGAGAAATAAACATCGCGTAAGATTGTGTCTTGCTGATAAGCGAAGTGTTTAATGTCAACCTCAAGTGATTTTAAATGGTCCAAAAGTTTAGGTTTTTAAGTTGTCACCAACTTCTTGCGGAAGAACGCGATAACCCATATGGAATAGGGTAAACCCAAAAATATCGGAGTATTGCTCAATGGTTTTACTCACGGGCGTTCCGGCACCATGACCTGCATCGGTTTCTATCCGAATAAGTACTGGGTTTTCCCCGCTTTGTTTGGCCTGAAGCTGTGCAGCAAACTTAAAACTATGCGCCGGCACGACTCGATCATCATGGTCTCCTGTAGTGATCAAAGTTGCCGGGTAAGCGACCCCGGGCTTTACGTTGTGCACGGGAGAGTAACCCAGAAGATAATTAAACATTTCTGGGCTGTCTTGTGCCGTTCCATAATCATAACCCCAGCCAGCACCAGCGGTAAAGGTATGATAGCGCAGCATATCTAACACCCCAACCGCGGGCAGCGCCACACGCATTAAATCTGGTCTTTGCGTCATGACCGCACCCACAAGTAGGCCTCCATTGGACCCGCCGCGAACGGCCAAGTAATCACTGCTGGTATAGTCATTGTCGATGAGATATTCGGCTGCTGCGATAAAATCGTCAAATACATTTTGTTTTTGCATCTGGGTTCCAGCCTTATGCCAGGATTTTCCATATTCGCCACCACCGCGAATATTTGGTACGGCGTAGACGCCACCTTGCTCTAACCAAACGGCATTTACGATACTGAACGAGGGGGTCAAGCTTATATTGAACCCGCCATAACCATAGAGAATCGTAGGGTTTTTACCATCGCGTTTTAAGCCTTTTTTGTAGGTGATGATCATCGGCACCATGGTGCCGTCTTTTGAGGTATAAAACACTTGCTCACTGGTGTAGTCCTCAGAGTTAAAGTCTATGGATGGCGTGATGAATAGCTCAGAGGCCCCTGAGGCAATGTCCATTTTATAGACGCTCCCTGGCGTAGTGTAATTGGTGAACGAATAAAAGAGTTCAGTTTCGTCCTTTTCTGCTCCGAAACCACCAGCACTTCCTGGGCCGGGCAATTCAATTTGTCTTATTTCTGTTCCGTCGTAGTCATATTGAAATACCTGCGAGATTGCGTCGACCATGTACTCGGCAAAAAGATAACCGCCCGCAGTACTGATCGACAGCACGTGTTCTTTCTCTGGGATGACGTCTTGCCAGTGTTCCGGGCTCGGGGCAGACAGATCTGTGCGTACTATGCGCTTGTTGGGGGCGTCTAGATTAGTGCTCAAAAACAGGGTCGTGCCCTGGGTATCGATTACAGAAGTGTCGCTATTGCTATGACCGACAATGGTGATAAAGCCACGTTCTGCTTGCTCAAAATCCATGATGTATAACTTATTGCCCGAGGTGGCATTGCTTGCACTAACCACGAGGTAGCGCTGATCCTCGGTGACGCGACCACCCACATAGCGGTATTTCTTATCCGGGTCTCCGCCGAAAATCAGCGCGTCGTCCTTTTGTGCTGTACCTAACTTGTGGTAATAGAGCTTATGACGGTCTGTTTTCTCTGAAAGCTCGCTGCCTTTGGGTTTATCGTAGCTGGAATAATAAAAACCCTCATTACCGCGCCATGACAGCCCACTAAACTTCACATCGACTAAGGTGTCTCCAACCAGGCTCATGCTCTGGGTGTCCATGACCAATACTTTTCGCCAATCACTTCCGCCCTCAGAAATACTATAAGCGGCATAACCCCCATTTTTTGAAAAACTTACCCCGCCCAAAGAAATGGTACCATCCTCTTTAAAAGTATTGGGGTCTAAAAACACCTCGGCATTTTCGGCAGTATCCCCGGTTTTGTAAGCGGTAGAGTACATACTGATTTTGTAGCCCGTTATTTTTATAGAAATAAGTGTAATCCCCCTCTTTAAATGGAGCGGTCACTTTTTCGTAATTCCAAAGCTCGGTTAACCTTGATTTTAGCGCATCACGAAAAGGGACCTCACTTAAATGTCCAAAGGTGACCTTATTTTGCTCCGCAACCCAAGCGCCAGTTTCCTCGCTGCGATCGTCCTCGAGCCAGCGATAAGGGTCGGCCACTTGAGTGTCAAAATACTGATCCACGGTATCGACTGTTTTGGTTTGAGGATAACTCAAAGAACTAAACTCTGGTTTTTGAGGATTGTTACAACTCATCGCGGTAATCATTAAAGATAGCAGAACAAGGTTTTTCATAAAGTAAACTTTTGAACCTCGAAAATACGGATTTTCTGTGGCATTAAGGGACAGAAAAAAAACCGCCCCTGAGGACGGTTTTTTCATTACAATTCTGTAAAAATATCATTGGCAAAATCAAAATTAAAACTGCCTCTGTGCTGAGTTAATTTACTTATTGCTTGATGAATTTTTGGCTGCGTACACCCGCAGTACTGGTAAGTCTCAATACGTAATTCCCTTGAGCCAGCGCCCCAACATTGAGGTTGCCGCCACTCAAAACTCCTTGAGCAACGACTTTGCCTTGCATATCGAAAATGTCGTACTGTGCTCCTTCTACGCTTTGTGCTCCGCTTACCATGAGCATATCACGCACTGGGTTCGGAGACAGAACAATCGATAGTGGATCTTGGTCGTTTACCCCAAGAATCGTTGAGCCTTCCACAATAACAATGGTTTGGTCTACAGCTACATTCTCAAGGGTATCTACGATGCCAGAAGGCCATTGAACAGTAATGGTCGTGATTTCAGTATCTTGTCCTAATCCAAAATGTGTATTTAGGGTACTCATTAATCTAAAGCCCTCGCCACTGCGTACCTCACGAATCTGACTGCCGAGGTCCGAGACAACCGTAATACGCGCTCCGATACCGTTGCGGTTGCTTTCTACACCCACGGTATTGATGGTGAGGTAATGGTTATCATTGGTGTCATTCATATAAATGGTACTGCCGGTAAATGAATCGACAAACCCATCGTTATTCAAATCTCCAAAACTCCCGTTGTTGCTCGGCAACACATTATTGTAGAGGGTAAAGGTCATGTCGCCGTTATTGAGAAAAATGTTTCCATTAGAAGCGATATCCACAAACCCATCATTATTGAAGTCATAGGCACAGTTCTCAATACCTGTTGCGGCTAAGTCTTCAACTCCTGAACCAGCAGAGACATTAGTAAAAGTACCATCGCCGTTATTGGTCATGAGCTTATGGGCATAAGGATCGGTGCTGTTGCCCACAAAAACATCCATATCTCCGTCATTGTCGTAATCACCCCAAGCAGAAGACCAAGTTTGCATCGGGTCCAATAAACCAGCAGTGGCGGCTATTTCGGTGAAGTTACCGAAGCCATCATTTTGGTGTAATTCATCTTCGCGGCGTGCAGGCTCGCCTCCACACTTAGCGTTAAACATGTCCATGTCGCCATCGTTGTCGTAATCAATCCAAACAGAGCCATAATGCCCTCCGGAGGGATAATCTCCGATACCCCCTTGGTAGTAAATCAAATTGCCATCACCGTCGTTGATGTAATACACATTGGGTTCGACATCATGACACACAAAGGCATCTAGGTGTCCGTCGTTATTGATGTCTACAAAATTTGAGCGCTGAGAAAATACGTATTGCGGATACGAAATTTCTTGAAAACCATCTCCGGCATTGTTGGCACGCATGATGGTCACCCCGTTACCGCCGCCGTAAAGCAGGTCGGTGTAGCCGTTGCCATCATAGTCGGCCGCAGCCAAACTCCAAGAAGGCAAGTTGTCGGCTGGCGAAGTAAATAAGATGTCCTCGATAAATGAGCCATCGGGCTGTTGATAAAACACCTGTACCGATGAGGTCGACACAGAGACGATGTCGTCTAAAAAGTCACCATTCATATCGACTACAGCGCGGTCTGAGCGACTGGTGTCTATGAATTCTGAGGTAAACGAAATTTGACCTAGAGCCGTCGCGCTGAAAGCAAATATGGTCGCAAGTGTAAAAAGTGATTTCATAAAAGTATAATTAGTGTTTGCTTAATCACAAACGGTCGTTAAATTCTGTATCCATTGCTCGATAAACGCAAGGGATTCTTCATGGCGAAGGCTCCGGCCTAAAAGAGGCATACGGTATTCTTCATCGGTGGTATGCAGTCTAAAAAACAGGACAGAGCCCTCTGCATTTCCTGGCTCGATAATTTTTGCATTTTCATACCCAGGAATTGGTGTATCTGGATCGACACAGACGCCCAGATTCGCAAGGTCAGCACTCCTGGCAAAACTCATGCGCAGCGCACGGTAATCACAATGACCGCTATCGCTGTGACAATTGGCACAATTCATATCGAAATAAGATCTGACGCGCATTTCGAGGTCTTGCGATTCATCGGCCCAATCGACTACTGTATTAATTTGACCGGGAAAGCCCGTGCTGAGGTAGCCGACGTCTGCCCATTTATCGAGCTGATTTTGGGCGCCATCGACAAAGTCAAACAGGCCATTTAGGTTTTGCGGCTTAGGTCCTATAGGTGTTTCCTCTTGATAGGATTTATGGCAAGTGTAGCACTGACTATTGGAGGGGATGCGGTAGTTCACAAAATTAGTTTGCCCATTTTCTACCCACTCGATAGGGACATTTGCACCATAACCTTCTACATCCAAAAAAGCTTCTTGTTGCTCCGAGTCCCAAATATAATCGGCAAACAACCAACCATCTTCTTTTTTGATCAACAGGCGGGTCTCGACGATTTGCGTGGTGAGATCTGGCAAAACATTGTCGTAGTAAAACGTCTTAATGAGCACGGCACCGGTGGGGAAATTGAGCAGCACATCATCACTCACATAGTTGGCGCTACTGCCTTCAGGCATCCACACAAAGCGCTTTTTCTTGGCGTAATCACTAAACAAACTGCTGATGGGTTTATAGGGCAAAACCCCGTATGCCGGTTCCTGATCTGCCATGGGCCCATCAAAAAAGTTATAGTCTGATAGTTTTGGGTAGGGCACCTGAGACAAATCTAAAGTAACAGGAGTTACGGGCAGTATGTTAATGGTGATCAAAGCGTTACTGCACTGATTGCCCATCTCGTCACAAACACTGTAAGTAAAACTGTCTTCTCCCAAGGCCCCAGGATTTGGGGTATAGGTCAATTGTGCTTCTCCGAGGTTGTTGTGTGCAGTGATACTGGCGGTTCCTTTACTTGGCGAGTCCAACAGAATTTGTCCGTCGATCGGCACGTTGGCGTCGTTTTCAAGTATGTCTAACGTCAAAACAGCATTCTGAAACACCTCTGCCTGATCTGACACAGTATTGATATTCAGCGGAGTATAACCTCCATCGTCGTCACTGCAACTCCAAAGGCCAAATGAAATGAGCACAGCCCAAAGCGTGCGTCGTGTAATTTTTGTCATCCGTCGCTTTGCGATGTTAAACCAAGTGTGCATAGAAGCGCTAAAGTACTAAAAACTTTAATACCAAAATCGAAAACAAATGGAGGCCGAAGCTGCCTGAATCACAGCGAGGAAAACCGCATGAATAGCATGAATAATACCGCGATAACCGGCATTAAAAAAGGAGCATCAGATCATGTTATGGGCCAACAAATATTCTGCGATTTGAACGGCATTGGTGGCGGCGCCTTTACGCAGGTTGTCCGCCACAATCCATAGATTTAGGCTGCTTGGGGCACTAAAATCGCGGCGCAAGCGTCCAACAAAAACGTCATCTTTTCCGTGGGCGTTTACCGGCATGGGGTAACAATTGTTGGCAGGATCATCCTCAAGGACCACCCCCGGGGTGCTGTCCAGTATATCGCGAACCTCTACCAAATCAAAGTCGCGCTCAAAGCTAAGGTTAACCGACTCACTATGCCCCCCTTGGGTAGGAATGCGCACCGCAGTTGCGCTTATATCAAAGCTATTGTCCCCCATTATTTTTTGGGGTTCTGTGGAGAGTTTCATTTCTTCTTTAGTATATCCGTTGTCTAAAAATACGTCACAATGTGGCAGGGCATTTTTGTGAATCGGATGTAGATAAGCTTTTGGCCCGTCGACCCCGTTTATCTCATCGTTGAGCTGACGCACGGCTTTTTGACCGGTTCCAGACACAGACTGATAGGTCGATACTAACACTCGTTTTAGCCCGTATTTTTTATGAAGTGGCGCCAAAACCATCACCAGCTGTATGGTTGAGCAGTTCGGATTGGCAATGATTTTATCTTCTGCGGTTAGCACGGCGGCATTGATCTCTGGGACCACGAGTTTGATCTCTGGATGCATCCGCCAAAACGATGAATTGTCGATTACGATACAACCAATTTGGGCAAACTTCGGCGCCCAATGCTCAGAAACCGAACCACCCGCCGAAAACAGAGCGAGTTGAGGCCTCTGATCCAGGGCCTGCTGCAATCCTACTACAGCGTGTGAGACCCCATTGAACACCACGTTTTTGCCTACAGAAGCGTCGCTAGCCACAGGAATTAACTCCGACACAGGAAAAGATCGAGCGGCTAAGGCCTCTAACATAATTTGGCCGACCATACCGGTCACACCCACAACGGCAACTTTCATAAGAAGGGTTTATGGGTCAAAAGTAAGATTAAAGCCTGAAGTTTTTGGGGTATTGACAAAAAAATACCCCTGGGCTCGACCAGGGGTTTGGTGAATAAAAAGCAGTGTAGCGGCACACTATTTTTTCAAAGCATCGCGAATTTCTTGGAGCAACTCGATTTCGGTTGGTCCCGAGGGTGGTGGCGGTGGTGCGACCTCTTTTTTCCGTTCTAATTTGCGATAACTTTTGATGACTACAAAAAGGATAAAACCAACAATCAAAAGGTTGATGATCGTGTTGATCCAAGTTCCGTATAAAATCGCATTTTCGGCGGTGAGCATCACCCCATTTTCGTCATAAACCGCCGGAGACAATACGAGTTTAAATCCTGAAAAGTCCATACCTCCAGTAAATTGGCCCACTATGGGCATCATAATGTACTCGGTGAACCCTTTAACCACGCCGCCTACAGCCCCGGCTAAGATGACTGCCACGGACAATTCAATGACGTTGCCCGTCATGATAAACTCTTTGAATTCTTTAAGCATAACTAAACTGATTAGGTGATTAAAGCTAATAAATTAAGTTTAAGTGAGAATAGTGCGTTTGATCCTTTTGGAAAGAGCAGTCAGGAGTTCGTATGAAATGGACCCTGCGGCTTCGGCCAGATCCTGAGCACCGTGTTCTTGGTCAAAAATAATTGCCGTGTCCCCCGCTTTACAATCAATGTACGTGACATCGACCATGATTATGTCCATACAGACATTGCCGATGATCTCAGCACGCTGATTGTTGATCCAAACAAAACCTTTGTTTTTCCCGAAAATCCGATGCAAACCATCGGCATGACCCAGCGGAAGACTCGCTACAACAGTGGGTTTTGTCGCTACAAAACCGTGATTATAACCCACGCTTTGACCTGGAGCAACTTGATGAATCTGTAGGATTGGGGCTTTTAATTGGGCTATCGGCTTGAGTAACTCATCGTAATTGGGGTCGTTACCATAGCCATAGAGGCCGATACCACAGCGCACCATGTCGTATTGTGCCTCAGGGTAATTCAGCACTCCTGAAGTATTACACAAATGTTGCCATGGACGTTTTAAGCCGAGTTTTTCAAACGCGCTGTCACCCACCAGCACCTGATAAAAATGCTCGTATTGGGCGATTTGGTCCCGGGTAAATTCATCAGCGTCAAGGTCATCGCTTGCACCTAGATGAGAAAAAACCGAAAGCAGCTTGATGGTCCGCCTGGATTTGGCCTCTTTGAGTATGGCAATGATTTCGGGCAAGTCGTTTAATGAAACGCCCAAGCGATTAAGCCCTGAATTAAACTTTAGATGAACCGGGTAATTGGTTATGTTTTTCGATGCCAAAAAGTCAATCCATTGACGCATTAACGGCACACTGTAGAGATTGGGCTCAAGTTTGTGCTCGAGGATCTGTTCAAAGTGGGCCGCTATGGGATGCCAGAGCAAGATGGGTTTATCGATTCCTTCAGCGCGCAATGCAGCACCTTCTTGAGCATAGGCCACACCGAAATAATCGACGCCCAGTGAGTCCAGTTTTTGGGCTATGGGGCCTGTATGATGACCGTAGGCAGCGGCTTTAACAACAGCGAGAAATTTAGTCTCAGAATGAAGCCTTTGCCTCAAAACATGGTAGTTATGTGCCAGGGCTTCGAGGTCGATGAATAAGGTTGTTTCTTCTGCCATATTTGATTATGCCTCAGCCGAATCTGTTGTGCCTGTGCTTGGCTCGGCAACATTAGTTTTGCGCTCTTGCATGGCCTGGACGAAAGCGGCTCTGCTGAGTGCCTGATACTCTTGGGTTTCCCCCAGCATAACAAGATCATCATTAGGATTCAAGCGATAGCTGTATTGAGCGAGGCGCCCTGTTTTACTGCAAATAGCATGTACTTTTGTCACGTATTCTGCTGTAGCCATAAGCGCGGGCATTGGGCCAAAGGGAACGCCTTTAAAATCCATGTCTAAGCCTGCGATAATCACGCGAATACCCTGGTTTGCGAGGGTATTGCAAACCGGGACAATTTCATCATCAAAAAACTGAGCTTCATCCAAACCGATGACTTCAAACCCTTGGGCGCGGGTCAAAAGCTCGCGCGCATTGTTTACTGCCACGGCCTTGAACTCATTGCTGTCGTGAGAAACCACATTGTTTTGGGCATAACGCTGATCCATCACAGGTTTGAAGACCGCGACCTTTTGTTGGGCGAGTTCTGCACGCTTGAGGCGACGGATCAACTCCTCGGTTTTACCCGAAAACATGGACCCACAAATCACCTCCATCCAACCGATAAGATGCATCATTATTTGGCGCCTGTTCAAGAAACATATGGAGTGCGTTAGAATAAAATGGATTTCTTTGACGTTTCGTATTAGGATGCGTAAATTTAACAAAACAAAATAGAGTGGGACCTGCTTAACCAAAAAGAATGATCGAACAAACCCAACAAAAACTTCTTGAAATTGCCCGGGATATATTGGATTTAGAAGATCAACTCGGTCATGAGCATGATCCTCGTTCCCAAGGGGAGCTTTTGATGGTTTTGGACAGCCTGAAGGAGCATACGCGCACCCTTTATGAGGCCATCGTGGTGTTACGTCACGAATTGTCCGCAGATCAAGAATCAAAACTGGTCTCACTTACCGAGAACGATCAAATAGGCCAAGAAACACCGACTTTTGAGCCGACACTAACCTCGGACAAAGAGGATGATTTCGAATTAGCTCCATCGCGAGACGACACCCCTATTTTTGAGCCCTCTACAGAGAAAATTAAAGATATTGTGGCGCAGATGCCCCCGGAGACCCAACAAGTCGATGAGCTGCTTCAAGGCATGACCGACGGCAGCCCGGAAGCACAAGAGGCTTTGGCGCACTATCAGGAGGAAATCGAGTTTGAACCAGTGGAACCCGGATTAGAGATTGACCTTCAAGCAAAAGCACCATCAGCCATGGAATCTGAGTCCACGGAAGGGGCGTCAGACGAAGAGTCCGAGACGGAAGCCCCAGCACCAGAACTCACTGCGAAATCAGAGACTAAATCGTCGACAAATTCCGAGACTGCGGCGGCCATAGAGCCAACAGGCGGTCTAAACGCAACCATTCAAAAACCCAAATCCATTAACGACCAGTGGGGTCGTTTGAGCGTGGGGCTCAATGATCGCACGGCTTTCGTGCAGCATCTATTTTTGGGAGACATCGAAGGGTTTAATCGGGTGATTTCTCAAATCAACACCTTTGAAACACTGGAGGAGGTCAGCGATTTTCTCGAAAATCAAGTCAAACCAGAGTACAATAATTGGGAGACAAAGGAGGCGGTGGTCGAACGATTGATGCGTCTTATACAGCAAAGGTTTAACGCCTAATTTAGCAGCATTATGGCCGGCAAACTCTATTTAGTACCTACCCCGATAGGCAATTTACAAGACATGACTTTTCGCGGGGTTGAGGTGCTCAATCAGGCGGATCTAATACTGGCCGAGGACACCCGAACCAGTGCAAAGATTTGTAAGCACTTTGACATTCAGACGCCCATGAAAAGCCATCATATGCACAACGAGCACAAGATGCTTCAAGGGGTGGTTTCCCAACTTCAATCAGGGGACTGTGTAGCAGTAATCAGTGATGCCGGAACCCCAGGAATTAGTGATCCGGGGTTTTTACTGGTGCGTGCTGCGCTTCAAGAAGGAATTGAAATTGAGTGCCTGCCCGGGGCTACGGCCTTTGTGCCTGCACTTGTGATCAGTGGCCTGCCTTGTGATCGATTTGTTTTTGAAGGATTTTTACCGGTAAAAAAGGGCCGTCAAACCAGGCTTACAGAGCTCGCCTCTGAGACCAGGACTATGGTGTTTTATGAGTCGCCCCATAAGCTGCTCAAAACGCTGACGGATTTTTGTGCCGTTTTCGGACCCGGGCGGCCAATTTCTGTGTCGCGAGAACTCAGCAAACTGCACGAAGAGACTGTCCACGGGACTTGTAAATCCGTGTTAGAGCACTTTTCAGCGCACGCCCCGCGTGGAGAGTTTGTTGTGGTACTCGGCGGAGTAGGCAAGCATGCAATTAAAGAAAAGGGAGCCATAAATAAGCAGGCCCATGACTGAGAAAAGTTGGCGATTTAAGCCCGAACCGGATCCCGAAATCACCCAGAGGCTGGAGCGTGAGTTACAGGTGCCTCAAGCTGTTGCGCGACTTCTGGCACAACGCGGGGTAGAGAGTTTTGAGGCTGCGAGGCAATACTTTAGGCCCGATTGGGCCCAGCTGCACGATCCATTTTTAATGAAAGATATGGATCGCGCCGTGGCGCGTATCCAGCAAGAAATCGCGCGTCAAGGCCCTATCATGGTCTTTGGGGATTACGATGTAGACGGAACAACTTCCGTATCCTTGATGATGGCATTTTTAAAACGCTACGGCGTCCCGCTTACTCCATATATTCCAGACCGATATCAAGAGGGCTATGGGATATCAAAGCAGGGGATTGACACGGCAAAAGAGCGAGGCATCGGTCTCATTATCGCCCTGGATTGCGGCATTAAGGCTCATGATCAAGTGGCTTATGCCCAAGCGCAGGGCATCGATTTTATTATTTGCGACCATCATTTACCCGGAGAGACTTGGCCAGAGGCGGTGGCGGTACTGGACCCAAAAAGACCCGACTGCCCTTATCCCTACAAAGAACTCTGCGGCTGCGGTGTGGGCTTTAAACTGATACAGGCCTTGCATCAAAGCGCGGGCAATGATCCTCAAGACCTAGCACCTTTTTTAGATTTAGTAGTGACCGCTATTGCCGCGGATATCGTGCCCATTACCGGGGAAAATAGAACACTGGCTTATCTCGGGCTTCAGCAGGTGAATGAGGACCCGCGCCCTGGACTCGCAGCGCTCTTGTCGAGTGCAAAGGCCAAACCTTATCGCATACGCGAACTAGTTTTTGTGGCCGCTCCACGAATCAATGCAGCGGGTAGGATCAAACACGGAGCCCACGCGGTTGAACTCCTTTTGGCCGACTCGGCGGGAGAAGCCGAGGCCATGGCCGAGGCGATAGAAGCTTATAATTTAGAGCGGCGCAGCCTGGATCAAGAAATCACTCAGCAGGCCTTGGATCAGATTGAGGATCAAGGCGATCAAGAAGCGGCGGCGACGGTAGTTTATGATCCGTCTTGGCACAAAGGCGTGGTCGGTATTGTGGCCTCAAGACTTATCGAAACTTATTATCGCCCTACCGTAGTGTTCACCAAAAGCGGTGATCATCTCGCGGCATCCGTACGCTCAGTAAAAGGCTTTGACGTGTATCAGGCGTTGGAGGCTTGTAGCGAATATATGCTCCAATTTGGCGGGCATAAATACGCTGCGGGCCTAACTTTGGACCCGAGTCAACTCGAAAATTTTAAAAAGGCATTTAATCAGGAGGTGGCCAGCACATTGACTCCAGAGCAAAAACTGCCTCAGGTGTCCATTGATTTGCCCTTACCCCTGAGCAAGATTACCCCAAAACTTTTTAGAATACTGTCACAAATGGCGCCTTTTGGCCCAGAAAATCCGCGCCCGGTCTTTGCCGCCGAGCAGGTGTATGTGGCGCCCTACACCAAGGCCGTGGGGGCTGACCTGAGTCATTTACGCCTTGTGGTTCACGAGCTCAATCAACCCACGATTTCAGGGATTGCGTTTGGCTATGGTGCTTTGACCGAATCGGTAAAAACAAAAGGGCGATGTGATGTGGCTTACGTAATCGACGAAAATTACTGGCAGGGCCAAACGAGCCTACAATTAATGGTTAAGGATGTAAAAGTTTAGCCTCCTGGCCGTCGTAGATCGCATAGGTGTAATGCGTAATCCAATCCCCTAGATTTATGTAAGTAGATCCTCCGCCTAAGTCTATGGTCATGGGCAGATGACGATGTCCGAAAATAAAGTAATCGTAATGGGTTTTTTCTAATTTACGTTTGGCATATTGGGCGAGCCACTCTTTTTCGGCGCCCAGAAACTCGCGGTCTTCATCTCCCGAGATGAGTTTGTTTTTAACCGATAAATACTGGGCAAATCGCACGCCAATATCCGGGTGAATCCAACGAAAAAGCCATTGGAAAAACGGGCTAGTAAAGACTTTTTTCATGCGCTTATAGCCTTTGTCTCCAGGGCCTTTGCCGTCGCCATGGCCGATAAAAAAGCTGTGGTCTCCAATACGAAAGGCTTGTGGCTCATGAAAAACAGGAATACCGAGCTCGGTTTTGAAATAATCCTTCATCCACAGGTCGTGGTTGCCCACAAAAAAATAGATCGGAATACCAGCATCGCCCAGCTCCGCTAATTTTCCTAATACGCGAACAAACCCTTTGGGCACTACGGTGCGGTACTCAAACCAAAAGTCAAACAAGTCTCCAAGAAGGAAAATCGCTGCGGCATCTTTTTGGATGTCATTGAGCCAAGCCACAAAACGCTGTTCGCGTGGCTTACTTTGCTCTGGGGTAGGCGCACCGAGATGATTGTCGCTTGAGAAATAAACTTTCTTGCCTTTGGGAACCTTGATATGTATGGTTTGATCTGGCAAATGGCTCAGTTTTATGCGTCCGCATGCCATTCGGCATAACTGCTTTCGGTTTCTTGAAGACGTAAAGAATGAAGGCGCACCCCTTGAGGCAGTCTCGGGCTAATTTTTTGGGCAAAATCAATGACCATCATTTCGCTAGTGGGTTGATAATCTACCAGCAACACCCTGTGTCCGCGTTGTTCTAGTTCGTGAGCGAGTTCCACATGAGGGGTGTTCTTATTAAAGACCGTCGCATGATCAAAAACAGAAACGATTTCTTCTTGAACTATGGCTTTGAGATCCGTAAAATCGATAACCATGCCGTATTTGACGTTGTTTGGGTCGCTGATCGGCGTGCCAATAACGGTCACCGATAGCTTATAACTGTGGCCGTGTACGTTGCGACACTTCCCGTCATATCCGTAAAGCGCGTGTCCGGTTTCAAAGGAAAAAAGCTTGGTTATGCGTATCTCATTCATGGGGTTAAAGATAAGGGTTTTTGGTCTACGCCCTACCGATTTTCTCTGCCAGGGCCAAAGGGTAATAATCCTTTCGGTACTTGTACAGGAGCACCAATGCGCGGCAAATCATCCAGGCCAAAAGGGCCCACCAAATGCCTTTGAGGCCCCATTGGAAATAATGAGTGGCGGCAATCCATGGCCCAAAACCAAATACCGCGGCGATAAAAAGCGAGTTGCGCAAAAAGGCCATTTCGCCCAGTCCTTTAAAAATAGCATCCAGGGTAAAAGCAAGTGAATTAAACGGTTGTATCAAAACCAAAAGAAAAAACACCCCATAAAACTGAGGCAACACTTCTGGGTCTTGCGCAAAAATACGGCCCAAGTGCTCATAGGTCAGCCCCCCGATAAGCATGAGTAAGCCCGCGATGATTAAATTATAGACATTGACCTTTTTGGTCAAAACCCACAGATCATAATACCGCTTAGCCCCGAGTAATTTACCGCCAATCAGGTTCCCGGCCGCCCCAAAACCATCGATAAAAAAGGCCGAAAACAACCAAACGTTGATGGCGATTGTATGCGCGGCCATAGCTTCTGGCCCAATGGTGTTGGCCTCGCGTACTGCCAAAATTAGTACCGCATTAAGTGCTAATGAGCGCAGGATTAGGTGCCCCGTCATGCTCAAAAGACGCCGAATTTCAAAATGTACACCTTTGCCTAGTTTCAAATTAAGCGGTGTTTTGAGCACATATAGCCAAAGCACAGCCAAAGCCATCAAGATCTGGGCAATGAGACTTGCCCAAGCGGCGCCCTCGATGCCCATAGCAGGGATGGGCCCTAGGCCAAAAACAAAAATAAAGTCCAAAACGATATTGATCAGCGCTCCTGAGCCGGCCACAATCATCGGATAAAATGTGTTTTGAAGACCGCGAAACACGCCAAATACCGCAAAGACAAAAAGCGTAAAAGGGAAGCCCCATACGCGGATGTTGTAGTAGCTGATGCTGTATTCTAGGACCAATCCGCTGGCGTTGAGTAGCCCAAAAATTTCCTCTACAAAGACAGAGGTTATGAGCAAAACAATGACGCCTAAACCAACATTAAACAATATGGATTGTCCGGGAAATCCTTTTAAAGCGCTGACTTTTCCAGCGCCGAGATTTTGAGCCACGATGGTGGCAATGGCGCTACGGGTTTGGGCCAAAACCCAAATCAAGGTCGAGAGTAAAGATCCCGACCACCCCCACCGCGGCTAAAGCTTCGGTTGCATTTATAGGGATATTGCCCACTACTGCGGCGTCTGTGGCGGAGAGGATAGGCTCTGTGATGCCCGAGATAATGGCGGGAATTGCCAGAGATTGAATGTGTTTGAAGGACAGGTCTTTCATGCTCAGGGGCAAAGGTACGCCAACAAATCATGGGATGAACCATGGATTGACGTCAAGCTTTAATGAAAAATGTATCTTTAGACTCGAGAGTTCGTGCATGCCGATGCGCGATGATCCAATGCTATGAAATTTAAAGTGCTCTTTCTGGGGTTATTGCTTTTTACCCTCGTGCCAAAGGCGTGGGGTCAAGACTGTCCTGCCCTGTTGAGTCCAATTGAGGGCGCGACCAATGTCCCTGTTGAAAGTTCTATCAGCTGGGAGGCGGTTCAGGGGGTGACGGGTTACATCATCTCGATTGGGACGAGTCCTGGGGACACCGATATTGTCAATGAGCAACAAGTGGGCAACGACACGAGTTTTACCCCACTACAAGGCTTGCCGGAGCTTACCACAGTTTACGTGACCTTGACTTTGTTTTTTTTTAACCAGGATAATATCGTCTGCCCGAGTCAAGCTTTTACGACCGAAGTTATTGCCGCCCCACCTGGCTGTACCCAGCTTTGGTCGCCCGCTCCAGGGGCCACAAATGTCAATGTTGGGACTTCGGTTTCTTGGGATTACGCCCCTAAAGCTACGGGTTATCGTTTGAGTCTGGGCACGACTCAGGGGGCGGCGAGCTTTTGAACAACTCCGACTTGGGTAATGTGTTTAGTTATACCCCTCCCGCGGATTTGCCATTTGACACCACGATTTATGCTCGGGTGACGCCCTATAATAATATCGGGGCGAATGCCGATTGTCAGGACACGAGTTTTACCACAGCTGGTCAAGGCGCACCGCCGGATTGCAGCAGCTTGATTTATCCGCCCAATGGTGCAGTCAACGTGGGGTTATCGCCTTATTTGCAGTGGGCCTCTGTGCCGGGGGCACTAGGCTACCGCCTGTATATTGGAAGTTCTCCCTTTAATGCGGACGTACTCAATGGCGGGGTGTTTACCGATAACGCCACCTATGTTTTGAATTTTGAATCGAACAACACTTATTATGTGACGATTGTACCGTTTAATGAGGCGGGTGATGCGCTGGGCTGTCTCCAAGAGTCGTTTTCGACCATATTGGGTTGCGGGCCATTTTACGACCCTGATACTGGCGAATTGACCTCTCTTTATCCGGACATAGATTTTCCGGAGCAAGTGGGGATCTGTAGCAACCAAGTGCCTTATCGGGTTGAGGTGACTCAGCCGGCCGATGGGTTCAGGTGGTATCGTGAGCAGGGGACCGATGAGCTTTTGGTTTCGCAAGAAAATGGCCTTGACCTGTATCAAGAAGGCAATTACCGCCTTGAGGCGTTTAACACGATTTCGTACGCGGGGGAAAGTATAGAATGCACCTACGTCAAAGAGTTTTCTGTGCGTTTTTCGG
This sequence comes from Flavobacteriaceae bacterium, assembly GCA_038141525.1. Lineage (GTDB taxonomy): Bacteria > Bacteroidota > Bacteroidia > Flavobacteriales > Flavobacteriaceae > BACL21. Next base: position 26,994 of record JAYQIF010000005.1, read on the forward strand.
GGACAGCTTCTGTAGAAAACACCGACATTACTCAGCAAGGCCTGAGTTTTACTGTCGAACTCGAGGTGAGCGGTCTAGGCGATTACGTTTTTAGTTTGGATGGAGAAAATTATCAATCAGAACCGCTGTTTACGGGGCTCACAGACGGAGATTTAATCATCTATATCCAAGATCTGAACGGATGCGGTATTGTGGAGCATACAGTGCGATTACGATATCCGCCCAAAGGTTTTCCACCCTATTTTTCGCCAAATAATGACGGGATCAATGACCATTGGGCCTATGAACCGCCATTGATTAATCCGCTTCAAATTATCAGCACAGCTATTTTTGATCGTTACGGTAAAATATTGTACCGTTTTAGCCCTGACCAGCAAGGTTGGGATGGCACTTACCGTGGCCAACAAATGCCAGCCGATGGGTATTGGTATCGAGCAGAGACTGCTGATGGCCAGGTTTATACAGGGTATTTTTCTTTGGTGCGCTGATCCAAAGGGGTCGCCCTATTCAATCCAAAAGCAGTTCTAGCGCAATAAACGGATGTACACTTTGTTTGGGGAAATACAATTTTTCTCCGGTTTCCTTGTAGCCGCGAGCAGCGTAAAATTTGAGATTTCGGGGGTTTTGACTGAAGGTATCCAGACGAACAGAATCACAGCGTAATTCACGGGCTTTATTTTCAACAAAGTCCATAAGTGTTCTAGCGATATTTTTCTTTTGAAAATCCGGATGCACTGCAAGACGATGCACGTATAAGTGTTTGGACTCAGGGACTATCCAATCTAGGGGCTCATATTCTTCATCCATGGTTGTGTAGAAGGAGACACAGCCGACGGGTTGGTTCTTAGCGATAAATACCCAGAGGGCGCTCTGATTCAGGTCGGACAAAAACGCTGATTTATTCGGGTAGACCTCATTCCACTGATATATGCCTTGATCGATCATGTGCTTGGCACAGGCTCGAGTAAGCTCCAGGAGAGTTGGGATATCTTGGTCTTTGGCTAATCGAATCACAGAGCGAATCTAAACAGAAAATATTTAATGCTTATCTTTAGATTTAATTAGTGTTTTGCTTTTATGCTGATGTCATTAATTGCGAAACACATAACTAACGAGCTTAAATGACCAATAATTAAAATCCTTAACCATGAAGAAAACAATCCTTTTATTCGGAGTAATCAGCTTAGTATTTGGCTCATGCGGGACGGCGAAATTGGCCGACGCAGACACCCAAAATGAAAAGAGCTATAACCTACCTCCAAACGTAAATTCAAATAAGTATTCTAAGAAAAGAAACTAACCATATTTTTTTTTATTTTCGCAATCGCTTGATGGGGATGTAGCTCAGCTGGCTAGAGCGCTTGACTGGCAGTCAAGAGGTCGTGGGTTCGAGTCCCATCTTCTCCACCAAAGTTTTAAAGCCTTGCAGCGATGCAGGGCTTTTTTATTTGAAATAACTTACCCCTAATATGCCTAGAATCTTCCTTTTAAGCAACTTTCAGACAGTTGTGAGACAGTTAATCGTAAAATGAATTTAGAAGGGGTTGAGTTGTTGTTAAATAATGTTACATTTAAAAAGAAATATAAATACAATGAAAAAACTACTCTACCTCCTTTTAGCAATAACCATTATCTCTTGTGGAGGAGACGATGACGAAACCACCAATTCCAGCAGCAATCTGACCATTAATCCTCCAACTTGGATTCAAGGAACTTATTATCAAGTATTTACAGCGGGAGAAGTCTTACCATATGGTTACGAATTTAAAGCAGATGATTTCTGTTCAATATCAAATAATTTGGCAACGTGTAATAAAGAACAATTGGAGTTTTACGAGTCTGGCACTACTTTATTTGCTGATGTCTATGAGGAAAGTGATAACAGTAGGTATTTATTAGAAATTACGTTTCAATCTTTAACGTCAACTTATGAATTTGAGAAGGTTTCGCACAAGTATTAAACAAATACTCCCTTCAGGAGATATAAACTATATATTACAATAATCAAGATAAATACAATAACAGAACTTATGAAAAAATTATTTTTTATTACGATGCTTTTGGGAGTGTCGCTAGGTGTGAACGCCCAATGGGGCTTTACAGCCAACTACCTTACCGCAACACCTAACCTCGAATATGAGGGGTTTTCTCTAGACGGAGAGTCATATTCTGGTTTTGGTGTGGGTGTAACTTATTTATTTGATGTCACTGATCAGATTCAAGCAAGGCCAGAACTTATGTATGTTAACTACGGCACATCTGAATTCTCTTCAAGTTATTCCACCGTGATGATTCCTGTCCCCTTGATATACGCTATTAATGATGATTTGAATGTTCAGGCAGGACTTGCATTAACCTATGCACTTGATGAGATTTCAGATGATGATGTTGACAATTCGAGTTCGTCAATCGGATTTGTTGTGGGTGCGGGATACTCGATAACGGAACGAGTATACGGACAGATACGATATATTCCACAGCTGACCAATTCGGTAAATGACCCAGACGCAAGTTTAAAAATAAACAACCTTTCTTTTACATTGGGCTATAACCTTTAGAGTATTGGCGCAAAATATTTTGACTGAATAAGAGGCATATCCTCTTGTGTAAGTTCAGCCACGTCTAATCCACTTGAGTAAGTGAGGTACAGGGGTGGCTGAATAGCTAACTAAGGTATTATGAAAAAACTGCTCTACGTATTGCTGCTAATATCTTTTGCTTCATTAGCACAAAGTAAAAGTCACTCATTCAAAAGCACAGTTTTACCAAAAACATTATTAATCCAAGACAATATAGAGCGTACAATTTACGATTATACCCAATCAGATGAACTCGGATTAATTAAGATGCAAGCACCATTTGGATGGACCGAACCTATTCTGGAGGCGCAGTTTGAGATTAGGGGAATTGTACTAAAGGGCTTACTTGGATTAGAATATGCATTTGGCGAAGAACATATAATGAGTGGCAATGGGTTTGTTATTCCAAAAAACACACGCGTTAGAATCTTTAATGCAGGTCAAGAAGAATTAATTTTGATAGAGGTTTTGAGACCGGCCTATAAAAAAGAATTGATAGAGCAGTTTAAAAACTTTAACTAAGCCATAGAGGCATATCGTAGTCTATGGTCTAACGCACTACAAAATTCATGTTGGCATTGCCTTTGTCCCCCTCGACTGAAAGGAAGTAGTTTCCGGAGGATAAATTAACCGGGATACTCACTGAGTTGCCATCTACGGATCCCGTTAATAAGACGCGTCCAATGGCGCTGTAAACAGTATATTTTCCGGTTTGGGCCTGCGAAAGCTGTACATGCAGCGTGTTTTGACTTTGTACAGGATTCGGGTAAAGGGCTAGTTCCAAAGCCTTTGGCGCACCCACATTTAATACATTACATTCCATCGGTTCTGGATCAAAGCCTGCCGGGAATGCTGCTTCAAAAGTTTCCACCCCAGTAAGCGGCCAAATATCCGTATTGATGATTACATTGTCCGGACTGATCAAACAAAAGGTAGGGTAAGCGCTTACGCCAAAGTTATTGTCTACGGCCTCACCACCCCTTCATTACTCACCGCTGGGGCATGATTAAAAGGCCCACCAAAGGTCTCTTCGTACTGGATGACTTGCTGGTCATTATCAAATCCGTTGTTGATCGACAAGCAATAAACCTGGCCTTCATTACAACCATAACGGTCATGCAGTTCGTTGTAGGTTGCTTGCCATGTTTGGCATGGGCCACAGTTCACAAAGAAAAAGTCTAAAAAAACATATTTACCCGAAGCCGTAATGCTGTAAAGATTGTGTTCAACACCGTCTGTATCGGTGACTGTAAAATCATCGACAATATCTCCAACGTTGTAGTTTGTCGCTTGGGCATTGGCCGCAATGGACATGCTTATCAGTCCAAAAAATAAGAGTAATTTTTTCATAAAATAGAGGTTCAAGTAAATATCTTGTTAAGACAAACTGCAGTTTTCAAACATTTAGGATTTTGGCAAATTAGACCAGTCCCAGCTTTTGGACGCAGAAAGTTTTTGAAAGATAGTGAATTGTTGAATACTATTTTACCGAACAACAAACTGTTTCCTCGCGATCCCTTTGGCCGTAGTGACCACAATGAAATAAGCCCCGGAAGCTAAATTGTCTATTTGCACTTGGAAATCATTGGTTACTGTAGCTTGTTTGACAAGCGCCCCATGAGTGGAATAAATGGTATAACGCTCAATGCGCTCTGCTGCCTCAAGAGTGAAATGATTTAACGCCGGATTCGGATAAATCTTTAAATCCACGATAGCCTCCGACGCATTTGCTGCGTTTGGATTTGAGGCCGATAGATTATAAAAAGCATTAGCAAACGAATAGTTGTCTGCCTGAAGCTCATAGAAATAGTTATCGTTGTTTATTGGCGTAGAAGCAATGATGTTAGCGTTAGACACGTCGACTAACTTCAGAAAACCGCCAGTTTCGTTTTGTACGCGAACAATATAGGTTTGGGTTTGCTGGTCAAAACACAAGCCGCCTAGGGCATAACCGGGGATAAAGCCACTCATTACAGCGCTTTGAGGATCGATTACTGTGGAGACTCCCGTGGTTAGATCAATTTCCGCCAAACGCAGATCGGTATAATAAGTTTGATAGGTTTGACTGTAATTGTCGTAATCGGTGTCTTGGTATAATCCGTAAAGTTTACCTCCATTTTGGTTGTTAAACTCCAAGGCAGAATATCGATCGTCATTTTGCCAAATGGTTGGTGCACTTAAAATAGCGCCCGTGGTAGTGTCAATACTATAGAGTTTGTAATCGTTTGTGTCAACTCCGATAAAAATGTAGGTGCCGGTATTGGAGTCGAATGTGGAATTCCCAATGGCTACGGCATCAACCCCAGGCAGGATGGCAATAGAAGAGACTAGTCCAGTGGTTAAATCGATTTCTCCAAAATGTTCTGCAGATCCATCCCACCAGAGACCATAGGCCTTTTGGGTTTGTAAATCATACTCCATTTCAATGGCCTGAGTCGCACTAAAAGGCGTACTTGTAGTTTCTAGGTCGTCCAGATCCATGACGTACAGTTGTTGGTTGTTTTGGGTGTCAAAACCCCAACAGATGTAGCGACTGTTTTGTTGATCATAGGTTGATGCCCCAGCAGCTACAGCGATTAGAGAATTCGAGCTGAGTACAATTTCTGTGCTTCCGCTCATTGGATCTATGGTGACAACATCAAAAGGAATTGTGGAAGAGCCGTTTTCTGTTTTCTTTAAGCCGTATAGGATTTGACCAAAGGCTGCCCCTGTTGTAATCATCATTAGTGCAATGATGAAAACCAATTTTATCTTTTTCATAGAGACAAAAATAAAGGTTTTCGATGGATTTATGTCAAAGTCAAGCCCTACCGCATTGGCCTTCTGCTTTTAGCCCGATCTCCACTTTTTTCATGTTTTGAGAATAATCCATGATTCAGGTCGTTATCTTGACTAAAACACTTTATATGAGCAGACTAGCGTGTTTTTGTTTTTATGCTTTTGCACGCCTCTTTTATGGGCCCAAACTCCAGATCAATTAAAGGCCCTCGAGGTGCACAATAAAGAGCGCGCGCGGGTCGGGGTTCCGGCTTTAATTTGGAACAAAAACCTCGAGGCTGATGCCAAAAAATACGCGGACTACCTCGCAGCTAAAGAGCAGTTCAAACACAGTAAAGACCTAGAGGACCTGAATCAAGGAGAAAATCTCTATTCTTTTCATTCCTATACCACGATCAATAACCGAAAAAGACCAAATCTCGAACCACGAGATTATTGCGTGGACGCTTCAGAGAGCTGGCTCGAGGAGAAGAAAGACTACACCTACGCCGAAATCGGTAGCCGTAAAAACAGAAACAAAGTCATCGGGCATTACACCCAAATGATTTGGGACAGCACAAAGGAAGTGGGCATCGCTTATTCAGTGAGTAAATCGGGCAAGGTCTACGTCGTAGCCCGCTACTTCCCCAGTGGCAATTGGGTTGGGGAGTATCCTTATTAATCAGTAGCTGTAGTTATCAGTAACTGTCCTTTAGGGTTTGAATTTTAAGACTTTGGTCATTGGCCGTGAACGATTCCAGGTCATGACCTCCTGAGGAAGCCTGAGCGGATTTACTTAGGGTAATGGTTTTCTCCTCGCCGGGTAGCAAGTCAAAATAATTTTCCGAAAAGTTGCCCGGCAAATCACTCGACACAAACACATTCTTAGCCAAACGCTCTGCTTTGAGGGTTACGGCGTAACGATCGGCAAAGTCTGAAACACTATAAGTGATGCCCGGATCGGGGAGTTTAAGCTCTTTGGGAGGCACTAAGTAAATCTTGTTTTCAGCCAAAATCATTGTCATTTTCCGAATGAAACTCAGCTTTGATCACGAGCTGATTTAATGGGCCAGTTTCCGAAATTGCGCTCATAGGAATTTCAAAAACTAGGTTCGTTTGATTGGCTTTGACTAAAACGGGCTCATTCCACTTGCCGAGCACTGCTCCATTAAAATTCAGTAGCTCAATTTGAATTTGGCCGGAAGTATCAGCTAGCTCGTCGGAAACCAGGTAAAAACTCATTTGGTCGTCCTGAATTTCGTGACTCAGTAAGTAAGGCTTAAATGCCTCTTTCACCCGGTAATGAAGGGCCTTCCATTTGCCGTAATAATCGATGCCTGACCAAGACGCCACCGGCCAACAATCATTGAGTTGCCAATAAAGCGTACCCATGCATTGGTCTCGATGACGACGATGGGCCTCTATGGCCATTGTAACCCCTTTGGCCTGAAGTAATTGACTCACATATAAGTAGGACGCAAAGTCTTTAGGCTTTTTATAATCCCGAAGCATGTACTCTTCGATGGTTTCATTACCAATACTCGAGCGCTGATGCGAGGTCATGACCTCAGAGTAGAGGTCATGGTCCTCAGGGGTGGTGTATTTCAGTACAGAATTATATTCGGGAAAAGATTGAAATCCATACTCCGACATAAATCGAGGGATGGCGGTATTATACTCTTCAAAGGCTTTTTTACCCCACCAAACCCACCAGTAATGCACGTCACCACTGTCATATTGTTCTTTAACCCCCGTGTCGGCAGAAGGGGAGGAGGACCAATAATTTCGATCACCATCGTATTGTGCGACGACCTCCGGAAGCACTTTGTGAAAAAGCGCGTCATAAGCGTTCCAAATTGAATCCGCCACAGCTTGCGATTGCTCTTTGGCCACCTGCTCCTTCCATCCCCAATTTTCCCAGGCCGAAAGGCTTTCATTGTTGCCGCACCAAAGGGCAATAGAGGTGTGATTTCTCAGCCTTTTGACATTGTCAATGGCCTCTTGTTTGACGTTGTCCAAAAACTCTGGGTCACCTGGGTACACTGCGCAAGCAAACATAAAGTCTTGCCAAACCAGCAATCCATATTCATCGCACAGGGCATAAAACTCATCTAGTTCATAAATTCCTCCACCCCAAATGCGGATCATATTCATGTGTGCGTCCCTTGCGGACTCTAATAAAAATTTATAGTGGTCCGAGTTGGGTCGTGTCAAAAATGGGTCTTGCGGAATGTAGTTTGTCCCTTTCATAAATACGGGCACCCCATTGACTTTAAAGTAAAAGGACGTCCCGAAATTATCCGGCTCTCTGATGAGTTCCAGGGTACGCAAACCAATCTTTTGTGTTTTTTGATCGGTGTTTTGTCCTTGTGAAATGCGCACACCGACCTCATAAAGGTGTTGGTCCCCTAGGCCATTAGGCCACCAAAGCTCGGGGTTCTCGATGATAAACGGAATCTGTAGATTGTTGATTCCAGAATTCAAGGCGACTTGCTCGGTCTGAATTCTCACACCGTCTACTATAATTTCTACTTGGGCCAAATTATTGTCTGCAGACTTTGTGGCCATAATTTCGAGTTGTGCGGTAAGCAGCGCTTCATCTTCTTGAATAGTTTGCCTTATAAATACGTCCTGAATCTTTACAGCACTCCAAGCTTCCAAAGTAATTGGGCGCCAAATGCCAGAGGTCACCAGGCGTGGCCCCCAGTCCCAGCCAAAGTGATAACCGGCTTTGCGGGTAAAAATACTGACTTCTTTTTGGCCCTCAACCTGGCCGATTTTGGCCAAATCATTGCCCGACATGGGGATGCTGTACCCTAGGGCATCAAATTTTTCTATCCCTTTTTTAATGGGCGATTCGAATAGGATTTCTAGCGTATTGTTTTGAGGTTTGAGCAGGGTTTTAACCGGCAAAGTAAAGCGGCGAAACATATTGTCGCTCCTTAGGATAAGACTGTCATTGAGCCGCACCTTGGCGTAAGTATCAAGCCCCTCAAAATTTAGGGCGATGTAGTCCTGGGCCAGTATTTTTTCAGTCACATCAAAAGTGCTGCGATACATCCAGTCTTTTTTGTCAATCCACTGCAACTGGTGTTCGTTTAGTCGGTAAAAAGGATCCTTGATCAGCCCGAGATTTAACAAATCGGTATGCACAGTGCCCGGGACCTCTGCTGCAGCCCACTGCTGATCGTCCGCTGCCTTAAAAGACCAGTCTTTATTGAGTTCCATAACCAGCGGCGCTTGCTTGGATTCACACCCTATAAGGACCAGTATTGAAAAGCCAATCAGATATAATTTGTTTAGATTCTTAAAGGCCATGGGAACTTAATTTGATTACGTTTTGAATAAAAATAGGGAACTATTTTTAATTTTATGCCACGACCTTTTTAACCACCCCCAAGGAGGGGTCCGCAAAAATGCGGACAAGCGAGGCATATAAAAAAGGGAGCGCTTTTACACACTCCCTAATTCAAAAGGACTGCATTATGATGATACAGCCCCAAACACTGACCTAAATATACGTCCATTACTTTAACTTTGCCTCCATGATCGAGCAATTTTTCACATGTCCCTATTGTTGGGAGGAACAATTTAAATGGGTGGATGGGTCCGTGTCTGAACAGGAATTCATCGAAGACTGCGAAGTGTGTTGCAATCCCATACATTTTACGCCCATTCGGCCTATGGTGAAGTCCAATCCTTTTCTGCTGAGGCTATTGGACAATAAGGACTTAGTTTTTGTCCAGAGATATCTTATAGTTTCGAGAATTCATCTTGATAAAATAGCATGAACAGAGTGTAATTTTAATCAAATATTATATTGCAAATCACAACAAAAGTTGCTACTTTCACTTTTTGGAATATCAAGTCAACCTTACTTTTAAAACAACCACTATGAAAAAATTACTTATTGCGTTTTTAATTAGCACCACAGGGTTTTTAAATGCCCAGCAAATGGCCTTTAATTTTGTAGAAATCACAGCCAAAGAAAATTCACAAGACAAAATAGCAGAGCTCTTTGATGAGTTTTTTGGAGAGCGTGAGCGAAAATCGGGAGGCGTCTTTCTTGAGCGCTTACGTCACGGCCGCGAGGATGGACGAACCCATATAATTGTATTTCTTTGGGAACTAGACAACGGTGGATGGGTAACTAAGCCCTCTGAGGCTGAGGGAGACGCATTTTGGCGGGGCATTAGAAATCATGTAGAATCATGGGGCTCAGCCAGAGCGGGGAGAATCATGAACCTTCACCCAGGAGATACCGAAAAATATCCAACCATTCATATTTGGGATATAAAATCAGGGGACCCCAAAGCATTTGCCGCTGCCCAAGCAGAGCTGGTAAATAATTCAAACGGAGCATTTGACGGCCGCACGGTTGCCTTTGGCACATACGACGTGAATAAACCAAATGGCGCAACTCATTGGGCGCTAGTGGCGGGCGAAGATTTAAACGATCATATGAGTTTATATCAGCAATTGCAGACCACTGAATCAAAAGCGTTTTATAAGTATATAGAGGACCGCGGCGAAGCTGTTCAGATGCAAGATTTCATTGTAGAACGACTTAAAACCTATCAATAAACATATCCGCACTGACTTAAATTGAATCGGTTACAAAATCAGTTTTATGAAAAATGCGGAATTACATCGAATTATCAAAGGGGTGGTCGTCACCCCTTTGTTGTTTTTAATGTTTTCATGTACAACCGAAAAGAAGAATTCTGAGGCAGAATGTGGCGACAATCAGGGCGCGATGATCCTCAATCACAATGGCCTGAGCAGAGAGTATCTTTTGCACTTGCCACAAGATTACGACTCCTCAGAGGCGCTGCCTGTGGTTTTTAATTTGCACGGCTATGGCGGCTATGCCGTAGATCATTTGGCGTATGCAGACATGCGGTCTTTGGCCGATCAAGAAGGCTTCATTTTGGTCTATCCTCAAGGCAGTTGCCTTGAGGGCAATCCTCATTGGAATTCCTTTCTGTCGGGATCAGATAACAAAAGTGATGCTGAGGATATTGATTTTTTCTCTTCATTAATCGATGAAATAAGCAGCAACTACAATGTGGATTTAGATCGAGTTTATTTCTGTGGTTATTCAAACGGTGGCATGATGAGTTACGCATTGGCCTGTGCATTAAGCGAAAAGGTCGCTGCTATAGGATCAATTTCTGGGACCATGCTGGATTGGCCTGAAGTTTGTGCACCGACCCACCCCATACCGGTTATCATTTTTCATGGAACTAATGATGAAGTTTTGCCTTATCAAGGAAATTCTGACTGGTCGTCTGTGCCCTATGCCGTGAATTATTGGTCAGAATTTAATGAATTGGGTCAGACACCTTCAAAGACCCAAACATATTCCAGTGGCTCAAGAGTTGTGGAGTACGAAACTTATGGTCCCGGGCTCAATGAGGTCTCTTTAGATTTATATCGTGTGATTCAGGGCGAACACCATTGGTTCGATTCAAGTACCTTGGGTTTTGATATGAATCAAACTCTGTGGGAATTTTTTGATCGTTACGACATAAATGGGCTGAGATAGCTCGTCACCAGACGTATAGATATCTTGGATAATAGTCTATCTTTATGGTAAATATTTTAGGCTCTTAAATCTAATTACCGGCCTTCGAGTATTATGAACATTCAAGAGAATCAGATCGAATTCAATGAGGTGACGGCCAAGTTGCCCGAGAACTTACACCCATTTATTGTCAAGCAACCCTACAGTGAATACACCGCGCAAAATCAAGCGGTTTGGCGCTATGTGATGCGATTGAATGTAGACTATTTAAAGAAAGTAGCCCATGAATCCTACATCGACGGCTTGCGTTTGACAGGAATTCTATAGACGAGATCCCGCACATGGAAGGCATGAATCGCATATTAAAAGATATCGGTTGGGCGGCTGTAGCCGTAGATGGATTTATTCCGCCCAATGCGTTTATGGAGTTCCAAGCCCATAATGTATTGGTGATTTCTTCCGAGATCAGAACCATTGATCATATTGGGTATACCCCCGCTCCAGATATCATCCACGAGGCAGCGGGGCATGCACCGATCATCGCTAATCCAGAATACGCCGAATACCTGCGTCGATTTGGCGAGCTTGGAAGCAAGGCGATTTCTTCTCCTGATGACGATTTGATTTACGAGGCCATTCGCAAACTATCCATATTAAAGGAGAACCCAAATTCTACACAGCAGGAGATTGATCAGGCCACCAAAGAGGTCGAAGAGGTTCAAAATAGTGTTCGAGAACTCTCAGAGATGGCCAAAATCCGAAACCTCCATTGGTGGACTGTAGAATACGGTCTGATCGGCAGTTTAGAGGATGCGAAAATATATGGTGCAGGGCTTTTGTCTTCTATCGAGGAGAGTAAAGATTGTTTGGACGCTGGAGTGGAGAAACGGCCGTACACCATCGAGGCGGCAGAGGTCCCTTTTGACATTACGGCGGCCCAGCCCCACTTATACGTAACCCCAGATTTTGCCCACCTGAGCTACGTTTTAGAAAAGTTCGCCAATAAAATGGCGGTACGCACTGGAGGACTTTCGGCCCTCGATAAACTAGTGAAGTCCACCAAGATGGGCACGGCAGAGCTCTCCACGGGCATTCAAATCTCCGGGGTTTTTACACGGGTCATCGCTTTTGAAGGTTCCCCGATTTATTTGCAGACAACCGGAGCGACAGCCTTGGCCTCGCAAGGACGTGAGCTCATCGGTCATGGCACGCATCAACACCCTGATGGATTTGGTTCGCCTGTCGGAAAATTAGAAGGTACAAATTTGGCGATTGAGGACATGTCTCCCAGAGATCTTGAGGCTTACGGAATCGTCGAGGGCAAACAGGTTACTTTGAATTTTGAGGGCGGGGTTTGTGTACAAGGCCGTATCGTAACTGGCAAGCGGGACATACGCGGAAAAATTCAGCTCATCACCTTTAAGGAGTGCCGCGTAACGTATCAGGACGAAGTTTTATTCGACCCGAGCTGGGGTGTTTATGACATGGCGGTCGGTAAAAGCGTGGTTTCTGGCTTTGCTGGACCGGCCGACGATAAGTCTTTTAAAAACATTTATAGATCGGAGGTAACTGCTCAGGTTAGCACTCAAAAAATCCATTACACTGAGGCCGAAAAGGCCTTGCACAAGACTGAAATATGGTATTTTGAGAGCCTGGCGTCAAAACACCAGTGACAATCCTGTGAGTCCAGAGGCCCTGTCAGAGTTTTGGACACGAAATAAGGAAAAGTATCCTGATGAGTGGTTGTTGTATTTGGAGCTTTTAGAGCTGATGATTGAATGTGGTCATAGAAATAAAGTAAATAACCTTTGATATGCAGAACGCTCTTGATTCAGCTTATTGTCGCAGCAGTGTCAATTTGGGAGCTCAAAAAATTTCAGTTTGATAACGAACAATTCAAAGCCATTACAGGAGTTTCTTAATTCTTGAACTTTTCTAATTCGGATTGATTTCAGGTGGCTTGCGGACTGTTCACAGGCGCGATCGGCATTAATTGATTAAATTGCGGACATGAAGTGAAAAACCCTTGGTCGAAGCGCCTGCCTTCACTGATTTTTTTATTGATGTGTTTGACGATTTTGGCCCACGCCTATGGAGTGATTTAACACGGCGATGTTAATTTATTGTGTAACTTGGCAGTCCATTAAACATTTTGCTATTTACCATGAGTAAATATTTATCAATTACCTTATTCTTCTTGTCAAGAAACCTAAGCGCCCAGGAACCACAGACAGCCCAAATAGACGACTCTCTTCAAGAAGGTTCAGCCCGTTTAAAGGACTCAGGCGAGTTAGTTACGGGTCGTGTAATCACGAATTACGACAACGGTCAGCTGCGCTTAGAAGGGTTTTATGTAGCGGGTAAAAAGGAGGGCGCCTTCCGCTGGTGGTATGCCTCTGGTCAATTGGGTTCTGAGGAAAATTTTATTAATGATCTTAAAAACGGCTTGAGTCGTCAGTGGTATGCCAATGGACAGCTCAAACAAGAGGCTCAGTATCTCAATGGCCAGCAAAAAGGTCGCATCAAGTATTGGGATGAAAATGGCGCGAAGCGCAAGATAAAAAAGGCTCAATAAACCGGTAATCTGCTAGTCTTGCAGGGGTTTTAATTCTCCGTATTTTATTTCTTCGAAAGACTGAATCACCAAGTCGGCTTGGCTGTAGTCTTGTGCTTTTGAGTGCGGGCTGTCAAAGGCTATAGCAAAAATGCCCGCGGCCTTGGCCGCGGCAATACCGTTTTCTGAATCTTCGATGACGATACATTCTTCTAGGGAGAATCCTGAGGCTTGCGCTGCTTTTTCAAAAATTTCAGGATGTGGTTTCGAGGCGACCAGATCCGCCCCTGAGAGCTTTGCCACAAAGTATTGCTCTAGGTCAAATCGTGTAAAGACTCGATTGATGTTCTCCATGGAGGCCGAAGAGGCCAAAACAAGGGTTAGGCCATTGTTGTGATAATCTTGAATTAGTGAGAGTACCCCTGGAATGAGATCAAAATCTGAATCCTGTTCAAACAGCTCTTTAAAATGCTGGCGCTTGATCGCTACGAGTTGCTCTGGACTCTGATTGAGTTCAAAATGCGCGCAAAGTGTTTTGCAAATCTCAAGAGTAGCCTGCCCAGTAAAAGAGGCGTAAAGCTGATTACTGACCTTGATTCCGACCTGTTCAAACATTAAATAATAGGCTTTGTGATGCAGAGGTTCACTGTCCACGATCACGCCATCCATATCAAAGAGGACTGCTTTTACAGTCTTTGGTTTGGGGCTTTGGGTGTTTAAAGTATTCATTTGGTTACGCCGATTTGAAGCAAAAAACCCCGGACGCAGTCCGGGGTTTATCTTTTCTGTACTTACAAAAATTATTCGTTAACGCGTATTTCTACTCGTCTGTTTTTTGCACGTCCTTCTGCAGTACTGTTGTCTGCAATCGGTTCGTTTTCACCATAACCCTTAGCGGTAAGCCTTGAAGGATTAACGCCTTGTTTGGTTATTAGATATTGACGCACTGCTTTCGCACGGGCCTCAGAAAGACCTTGATTGAACGTAAATGTATCGATATTACACGTGTGGCCAGCAATCTCCAAATATGTCGTTGGATAGGCTTTTAGGACTTGCGCAATTTCATCGAGAACAGCTTTACCTTCATAGTTTAGTTCGCTACTACCAAGAGCGAATAAAATCGCGGCCGTAGTTGAATTGAGTTCTTCCACAACATCAATGCTCATTTCTGGACAACCACCGTTAGCCACGGTTCCGACTTCTTGAGGACATGAATCATCTTTGTCGGCTACGCCATCACCATCAGCATCCGGGCAACCGCCTAAGTTAGGATCTCCTGCTTGGGTGGGGCAGGCATCATCTTTGTCGGCCACGCCGTCTTTATCGCGATCAGGACATCCGCCTAATTCCATTGGTCCTTTTCTTTTTGGACACTCGTCTTTACGGTCTTCAACACCATCGCCATCGGTATCAGGACATCCGTTGAATTCGGCTAATCCAGCAACCTCAGGACATTCGTCTTTGGCATCTTCTATCCCGTCACCATCGGTATCAGGACAACCGTTAAATTCTTTTAAACCAGGAACCATTGGGCACTCATCTTCATCATCGTTGATGCCATCTCCGTCGGTATCTTTTCCGCCAAACTGGAACACTAACCCAGCACTGTGCTGAAAGTGATCCTGGCTGTAGGTATCGTCAAGACCTGATTTAAAGGTGCTCATCACGTTCACCGCTAAGCGATTTTCAAGCACCCAAACTTTAAACCCAACATTGGCATTTAAGGTATTGAAACCCTTAGCATAACCGTATTTTACCCAGCTGCGACCGGCACCAAAACCAAGATATGGATCGATGATCCATGATTTATCTAAGGCATCAGCGAAACTAAAGTTCAAGCTGGCGTCCAAACCGTAATAACGCGCCGAGTCCGCACCGAACCAATCGCTGAATTCTGCATCGCCAAGTTTATCAATTTTGTTAATCGATCCGGCTACATTCAGGCTAAAGCCTCTGAATAAGTAACGGCCTACAGAAACACGTGAGGCCGAAGGCATGAAGTTATAGTGGTCTCCGAAGTTGAAGTACTCATTGATAAAAGCTCCGTGAACGAATGGACGGCCTCTGCCTACACCATCTAATATTTGACCTGACTCTAAGCCAACCGGATAAAAATCTACCGCGTTGGTTCCGATTTCTATGGCCCATGGGTTTTGTCTGTCTTGTGCATTGAGACTCAAAACACCCGATAAAACTAGTACTGCCGTCAGTATAAACGTTTGAAATTTCATGTCTTATGTTTTTTGCAAAATTAAAGCAATTTTCAAGATATCCGATAAAACGTCGCTTTTTTCGGTAAAATTTAATCTTAAATAAACACTATGGATGGAAAAAGAACTAAAATCAGGAATCCTTTGGTGCCACAAAAGGCTGTTCGGGGTTCATCAGCTCTGCGATAAGGCCAAATAACTGCTGTTCGTATTGACTCAGTACTTCATGGGTAATATCGACGACACGTGTATTTCGGTTCGGTTTAAAGGCATAGGTCATCAGGCCTTGGCCAAAGTTTTTGAACGAAATGATTCCGGCGATAGCCTGTCCATGGATTGGTTTAAACCCTGAATCATTTTTAAAATGCATGTAGGTGTAGGTCAAAAGCTGAAATGCTTTTTCTTTTTTCTCACTAGCGGTAAGTGCGGCCCAGTCCTCAATATTGAGGTCACCGGGTTGAACATTGCCTGTTTTATAGTCAATGACCCGAAGTACGCCATCGGCGCGATCCAGTCGGTCTACTACACCACGTAATTTTACGGGCTGGTCTACCCCCGGCACGGTCAAAAGTAGTTTATGCTCCGTTTCTACCTCGAGAAGTTCTATGACCTCACCGCGCTCCAAGGCAGCGCAATCCCAATCTAATAAAAGATGGCAGTAGCGTTTGACCACTTCGGTCACAATGAGATTCTTTCCATGAGCCAATGCGCGCAGGTTGTATTTATCATCAAAATGATCCATAACCACGCGATCAACCTTCTTTTTGAGCGCTTTTAAATCGGACAAGACCAGTGGTTTGCCCGCCAGAGGTGCGTACATTTCTTCGATAGCATCATGAACGACACTCCCCAATATATTGGCCGCAATATTGTCCTCCATGAGTCGCTCTTCTGGAAGTCCCAAAATGCGCTTGAAATAAAACTCTTCAGGATCCCTCACGTACTGCCCCAGAGACGACGGAGAAAATCCTCCCGCCACAATCTCACGAAGCCTGTCCATCACATCGGGGGTTTTTTCATAGCTGGCCACGGAGGCCGCACTGATATTGACCTCCTGCAAGGCTGTTGTTTTTTCGATTTTGTGGGCCTTGGGTGCCGTGAGTTCCAGCAGACGCAGAAAACGACTGGGTTCACCCACGCTTAGCCCCTTCTGACTGTTTTTATAAATAAAGCGCACGGACTTGGCCCGTTGGAGCAATCTAAAGAAGTGATACCCATAAATAGCGTCTTTGTCGGTGTGCAGCGGCAGACCAAATTCTTTTTTCATGTCATAGGTAATGAATGAGGCGCTGCTCTTGCCCTGAGGAATTACCCCTTCATTTACAGAGAGCATTATGATGTGTTCAAAGTCCAGTACCCGTGTCTCAAGCACCCCCATGACTTGTAAGCCTTGATAGGCGTCGCCTTCAAAGTCCAGCGATTCACTGACCAGTAAATGATCAAAAAGGGCGGTAATGGCACTTATGTTTTCTAAAAACCCATAACTCCGTGCCAGTCCGTAAAGCTCTTGCAACAAATCCAAAAGCTTTTGAATACCGATACGGTCGACAGCATTAAGCTGCTTTTGCTCGTTCAATCCACTGAGCAGTGTGGTCAGATTTTTCAGCAGGTTAGGCTCGCCCCCGCATTGGAAAACATAAGCTCAATAACGGGCCTTTCAGACGCACGCGCCAACTCTTTTATTTCATCGATGTCAATAAATAGCTGATGATTTTTTTGAACCCATCGACTGATATTTTGCCAAGAAGGCAACAGGAGTTGCCCAAAGGGATGGGTCAGGATTTTGCTCAGATGATTGTGGTGGATTCTGTTATTTTCAGATTTGTGCCATTGCAAGAGCGACTCCACAAACCATACCCCAGGATAGTTTTTAAGGGGATAGCCCATGGTAATGTTGATGTTATTGATCTTGTCGGGAAGGGCATAAAGCACTCCAGGGAGTAAAGATTCATCCGCCAAAATTAGGGCCGTTTTGTTCACTTGCATCAGTGGCATCTGCTGGAGTATTGCAGACATCGCCTGAATTTGTCCCTGATCACTTTCGCTCTGGATAAAGGCAAATTCCTTGTCTTTGCCAAAGTTATTGTTAGTAATGCCCGAATGGTTAATCCTCTGACTCAGCCCATCCCCGAGGCCATCAGCCTTGGCCGAGATGATATTTTCGGTCTTTGGGGTTGACGCAAGCCCCTGAAGATTTAGCGGATTCTTGTAGTAGGGCCATCGATCAAAATAGCCTCTTATAAATTGCGACACACTGTGGGTTTGGTCTTTGGCAAAAAATTCGTCTAAATCCCAAAAAATGTGACTATTGCCTTGGGCAAGCATTTCTTGAATCAGGAGCTCTTCCGCAGGGTTTAGTGCATTGAACCCGATAAAGGCATGTGGTTTGTTGGCGTTGACATTAAGGTAATGACTCAGGTCTTCTGCAGCCCATCGATAGACAAGTCCTTGATAGGCGGCTCCTTGTTTTAATAAGTGCTGGGTCAGAGCGTTGTAAAACGGCAGTAGTCCCTCCCAAAACTTAAGATAATCTTTAATGAGTGGGGTTGCTTCTTTGAGCTCCCAACGCTCAAAGGCTTTGATTTGGCTGAGGTAACCAAAGAACTCTTTGGGACCGACCAAATTGCGGTCAATTTCATTAAAGTCGTTGAGCAGTGGTTCCGCCCATTGCAGATAATCGCTGAACGCAGTCGGCGTGAGCTCATTATAGATTTTGTAGCCCTCGAGTAGCACCTGGGTAGGGTTCATGATTTCAATACCAGAGACTTGGCTGATAAAATCTTCGATACTGTAAATCGTCGGCGCGAAATAGGATGTGTCGGCTTGCTCAATAAGTACTTGACTCAGAAATCCTCCAGCACGCTTGCTGGGCAAAATCAAAACATAATCCGAAAGGGGGTAGGTGCCTTGGGTTAGTGTGCGGATGGTTTCAGACAAGAAGGATTCCATACCCTAAAATAAAAAAACGCCTCCACAAGGGAGGCGTTTTTCTAAACTTTATTGTCGGAGAATTATTTCTTCAAAGAAACTTCTACACGACGATTTTCTTGTCTTCCGGCAGCAGTATTGTTGCTGGCTACTGGACGATCTTCACCGTATCCAACAAACGATAGACGTGAGTCATCGATGCCAAGGGCCACTAGAGCGTCGTGTACTGATTGAGCCCGAGCCTCTGAAAGCTTTTGATTGTTTTTGGCACTACCGACACTGTCTGTGTGACCTTCCACTTCGAACATGGCGTTTGGATAAGCACTCATTACATCGGCCATATCTTGGACAACGTCATTTGATTCTGTACGGATTGATGTTTTACCAGTATCGAAAAGAATGGTTTTAGAATACTCGTTCAATTGGTTGATCACTTCGATAGTTACTTCTGGACAACCGTTATTGGAAACAGTCCCTGCGATATCTGGACATTGGTCATTTTTGTCTTCTACACCATCTCCGTCAGCATCGTAGAAAGGACATCCACCGTTAGAGCTTGGTCCGGCCTCTTCTGGACAAGAGTCATCTCCATCAGTAATGCCATCGCCGTCAGCATCAGGACAACCGTTCAGTGCAGCTACACCTGCCTCTGTAGGACAAGCATCCTGTGGATCAGCGATTCCATCGCCGTCTGTGTCAGGACATCCGTCGAATTGTGCTAAACCAGCAACATCAACACAAGCGTCGTTACGGTCTTCTACACCGTCACCGTCTGAGTCAGGACATCCATCGAATTGAGGAAGACCAGCAACCTCTGGACAAGCGTCTTCGTTGTCGTAAAGACCATCACCGTCTGTATCTTTTCCACCAAATTTAAATGAAGCACCAACTGAATGTTGGAAATGGGTAATACCGAAATCCTCCATGGCGTGCTTGTAAGTAGTTTGGAAGTTGATCGCTAAGTTTTCAGCCACCCAGAAGCGAAGGCTTGCTTGCGCGTTTAATGTTCCAAATCCAACTTCATCAACCCAAGTGTAACCACCACCGATTCCAAGTGCTGGGTCTAACCACTGTCCGCCAATTTGATCGCGCATTGAATAATTCAATCCACCATCAGCAGCGTAATATACTAAGTCTTCTGTGCGCGCATCACCAAGTTTTGAAATCTTGTTGAAGGTACCCGCAACATTGAATGTGAAGCCATCTCCTAAGTAACGACCTGCAGCAACACGAGTTACAGCTGGTACAATGTTGTAGTGATCCGTGACGTTAAAAAATTCGTCGAAAAGATCACCCTTCACTTCTGTTTCACCGATCATTACAGGAAGACGTCCTGCATCTACAGTACCTACAGAGTAAACATCAACGGCATTGATGCCAATTTCTACTGCCCAAGGGTTGTTTGCGTCTTGCGCGTTTGCCACACCGAAGGCGAAGATAACGCAGGCAGCAACTAAAATACGGTTGAGATGTTTCATATTCTAAAAAGTTTAATTTTTAAGTGTTATTCTAGCAAAAGTAAGTTGTTAAAATTTATTAACAAAATCAAATCTAGTAAAAATTTTGCAATTACCTACCATCAGGGGGTTAAAAGTCAATTTGACCCCTCAGAATCGAGTGTATTTTTGACCCTGATAAAGGCCTGAATTGCATGATCTAAATGCTCTTTTGTGTGGGCTGCAGAAAGCTGAACGCGAATACGCGCTTTGCCCTTGGGAACCACGGGATAAAAGAAGCCAATGACATAAATGCCTTCCTCCAGCAAAAGATCTGCCATGCGTTGGGCGAGTTTGGCGTCATAAAGCATGACGGGGACTATCGCTGACTCTCCATCAACAATGTCAAAACCAGCGTCTTGCATGCCTTTTTTGAAGTACGCTGTATTGTCCATTAATTGGTCGCGCAGGCTGGTGTTTTTGTCGAGTAAATCAAAGACTTTTATCGATGCACCTACGATGGATGGGGCCAATGAATTGGAAAACAAATAAGGCCGAGAACGTTGGCGTAAGATTTCGATGATTTCACGTTTGCCGGTAGTGTAGCCGCCCATGGCGCCACCTAGGGCCTTGCCCAGTGTGCCTGTGATGATATCGACACGACCCATTACGCCCTTTTCTTCCAGTGTGCCACGCCCAGTGGGGCCAATAAATCCGGCGGCGTGACATTCATCGATCATGACCAGGGCCTCGTGCTCCTCTGCGAGATCACAGATTTGATCCAGTGGCGCGACCAAACCGTCCATAGAAAAGACGCCGTCGGTAACGATAATGATAAATCGAGCGCCATCTGAACGAGCTTGCGCTAACTTGGCTTTGAGATCGTCCATATCGTTATTTTGATATCGGTAGCGCTTGGCCTTGCAAAGGCGCACTCCGTCGATAATTGAGGCATGGTTCAAACTGTCCGAAATAATAGCATCCTCGGGGCCTAAAAGCGGCTCGAACACCCCACCGTTGGCGTCAAAAGCGGCCGCGTAAAGGATCGTATCTTCGGTTTGATAAAAATCGGCAATCTTTTGCTCGAGTGTTTTGTGTATGTCTTGAGTTCCGCAGATAAAACGTACAGAAGACATGCCAAATCCGTGGGTGTCCAGGGAGTCTTTGGCGGCTTGAACCACCTCGGGATGAGACGATAAACCCAGATAGTTATTGGCACAAAAATTAATGACTTCCTCCCCTGTGGAAATCTTAATTACCGCATCCTGCGGTCCTGTGATAACGCGCTCTTTTTTGAATAATCCCTGAGCCTTGATCTCTGCTAATTCTTGTTGTAGATGATTCTGAATCTTGCCGTACATATCGTTAGTTTTTGCCCTGCTAAATTAAATTTTATTTACCACAATGGGGTCTTCTCGTAGATAAACTATCAGATGTGCTTCGACCTCGATACCCATGGCTTTGAGCCCTTGTCCATAACCGGTTATTTGGTCTTGATCCTGCACTTTGGCCACCCCTGTTTTGTAATCCAAAACTACAGCTTTGTTCGGCGCAATCATGTTGATTCTATCTGGCCTGAGCACCCCCGATGGCGTGATGATGCTGCGTTCCACATAGACTTGGTGGTCTCCGGCGTACAAAAAAGAGAGTTCGGGGTGCTCTACAGTTTGTTGCACCAGGGCTCTTGCTTTGTGTATTTGACCCTCGTCCAGTCGGTATTTAAGGCTGATTTGATCCAGGGCTTCCTCTGAATCTTCAGCCTGAATCACCAGCGCCATAAGTTCGTGAAACAAAGAGCCAAATCCGATGCCAGCATCAAACCAGTAATTACTTTTGTGCCGCTCAGGCACCATACTTATTGGGTGTTGTTCGGGCGTTACAATATCCAGAGGCGCTTGGAGTGTATTGGGCAGCGTTTTGGCTTTAGACTCGATATCAGGCAGTACACCAAAATGGTATTTTAGTTGTTCCGCTTTCCAAAGGCCTTTAGTACTCAAAAAGTCCTTGAGCAAGCGATTAAAACTCATGGACTTTGAATCGTCTGAGAGCTTATCACATAAAATGTAAAGCTCATCAGTCGGTCGCGTGGTCCCCACATAATAAAGATTTAAGGTGTCAAAGAAGGACCTTTCTCGAAGTTGGTCATCGATTGCTTTGCCTTCTGGGCTGAACTCGGCAAGAGTAGCGCTATACTGCACGGGCAAATGATCAAAACCCTCTTCTGGGTAAGGATACCAAACATACCCGACTTTGGTCGGACTAAACTTTTCATGGGCATAAGGCAAAATGACTACAGGAAATTCGAGCCCCTTTGCCTTGTGCACGGTCATGATTTGGATGGCTTGTTGTCCTCCGCCAGAATTGAGGCTCAAGCCGTCTTTGTCTTGCTCCCATTGAGCGAGTAATTGCCAAATAGTTGCCTGTGGCCGTTTTGCATATTGAAATATCCAATCCATAAATTGAGTGATGTACGCGCTATTGCTTTGGCCCCAGCCGAACTGATTTAGGGCATAGGCAAACCGATCGTAAAGTCCCATAGCGGCCATCTTATTGAGCTCGAATTCGATGCCCAATTCAGACAACACATCGTGAAATTCACCTAAGTCGTCTGCGGCAATACGCTTGAGAAATGACATTCTCGAGCCGTGCCAGTTGTGGGCCTGATACAGTAAGTTGCCCAAGCGCGCACGTGGT
Organism: Flavobacteriaceae bacterium; assembly: GCA_038141525.1. GTDB lineage: Bacteria > Bacteroidota > Bacteroidia > Flavobacteriales > Flavobacteriaceae > BACL21. Next base: position 49,679 of record JAYQIF010000005.1, read on the forward strand.
CTTTTTTGATAAGGATTAGCACTTAAATTGCCCAGGTCGATCAAAGCACTCACTATGGGGTTGTTCTGAATCAGCAAGGCTTCTTCAGAGACGACCGCATAACCGATTTCCGAAAGATAAGCGCCTATTTTTGAGCACTTTTTATTGTCGCGCGTCAGGATACAGAGCTCGTCAAGTCCACGCCCACGGGCAATTTGATCGCGTACTATGCGCTCAATAGCCAAGCAATAGGCGTGGTCTTTGGGGTTTTGATGCTGTTCCTTGTCTTGATCATTCTTATTCAGAAATTCGATAGAAACAAAGCCGTTTTTATTGTGGTGAATATTTTGATCGTTGCCTTGTTCGTAGAGTGATGCGTGGTCCTTGTTGGGCAGATATTTGGCGGCAAAGGTGTACAGGTCGTTATTAAAGGAAACGATGTGTTTGTTGCTGCGGTAGTTTGTTCCGAGCGAGATTAACTCAGGTTTCTGTAGGGCTTTACTTCTGCCTTGAGAAAGCTCAATAAATTGTTCTGGATGCCCTCCTCTCCAACGATAAATCGATTGTTTGGGATCTCCTACAATCATTAAACTATGCTTGGGATCAGTAGGGTTGGCTTGTGCTAAGTTGTTTTCCAAAAGGGGCAGTAGGTTCTGCCATTGTAGCGCCGAGGTGTCTTGAAATTCGTCAATAAAATAATGCGTGAACCGTTCACCGAGTCGCTCATAAATAAAAGGTGCGGGTTGATTTTGAATTTCTTCACTCAGCAGCTTGTTGAAATCACTGATCACCAGTGTATTGTTTTCTCGTTTGACGCGCTCAAACTCCTTATCGATGGCCTCAACCACGGTGAGTGGCACCAACTGTTTTAACGTGTTCTTGAGGTGAGTGCTTCTGATGTGGGCCTTATGGATTTGTACAAGTGCATCAACAATGGATTCGTACAAATCGTCTACAGCCGTCTGAATTGCTTTTGGCGCGGTAGTTTTATAGAGTCTATGCCGCGGAGTTAAAGGATCGTCTTGCTCCAGTATTTTGAGCAACCATTTGCGGCCGAAATTAGGGGTTAGTTTGGGATCAAGCACTTCTTGCATGATTTTGATAAACGAGCCATAGGTAAGATGTTCAAACAAAATCCCATGACTGTCGCACAACTCCATGACCGAATGGGCCAATTGATGCATTAAGGCATCGACAAGGTCTTTTTGGCGTCTTAGTTTATCCGTTAATGCGATAAAATGCTCTAAAGGAATATCCTGGAGTTGAGACAGATAAGGAGCATCGTTTTCTTTGACGATCATCCAGGCGGTCTCGTTCAGGTCAAAGGCAATATCCCAAGAACGACTGTCTTCGGTTTTGTTCAGAGCAAAGGAAACCAATAGGTCCGTTATTTGGGGGTCTCGTCCGGCCTTATCAATTAGTGCATCTACTGCCTCTGCGAGCAAAGGCCCGGTCTCGAGGCTGACCTCAAAATTACTGCTGAGCTTGAGGTCTTTGGAAAAGGTTTTCAGTAGCCGGTGATTAAACCGATCAATAGTTTCTACATGAAATTGAGCATAATGATGGAGCAGGTGGATCAGTACGGACTGACTTTTGGCCTGTAATTGGGCCTGGGTCATGCTGCTGCCCTCGAGAATTTCCTTGGATAAATCACCTGCGCCCCCTGAAAAATCACCTTTCGCAAAAGATTCTAAAGTGCCAAGAATACGGTTCTTCATTTCTGCCACCGCCTTGTTGGTAAAGGTAATGGCCAAAAGTTTTTTATAGTTGTCGTTTGTTTTGGCGTGCAGAACTTTCCTGAGAAACGCTACCGTCAGCGCGAAGGTCTTACCACTTCCAGCGGAGGCGCTATAAGACCGAAAAGGAGATGTTATGTTTTGGGTTTTTGACATAAACGGCCCTCTAAGATACCATTAAGATTTTCTATTAGCACATAAATAGGAACAAATTCAATAGGCGCCTTTGCTGGGATTTTATTGTTAAATTTGCCCCAGTTTTAAACCTTTAAATACAACAATTATGGCTTTTGAATTACCTTCTTTACCCTACGCGCACGATGCATTGGAACCTCACATCGATGCCCGTACGATGGAAATACACCACGGAAAACACCACGCGGGTTACACAGCAAATTTAAATGCCGCAGTTTCAGGAACGGCTCTTGAAGGCCAAGATATAGAAAGCATTTTGCGCTCATGTGATATGGACAACAAAGCCCTACGCAACAACGGTGGAGGGTTTTTTAATCACGATCTTTTTTGGCAAGTAATGGCGCCAAACGGCGGCGGCGCTCCAGAGGGTGCACTAGCAGAGGCTATTGATCAGGCATTCGGCAGTTTCGATGCGTTTAAAGAGGCGTTTTCAAAAGCGGCCAAAACGCAATTCGGTTCAGGATGGGCCTGGCTATGCGTTCAAGCAGATGGCAGCTTAGAAGTTTGTGCTACGGCCAACCAGGACAATCCTCTAATGCCAGGCATCGGATGTGGTGGGACGCCAATCCTCGGGCTTGATGTTTGGGAGCACGCCTATTACTTGAACTACCAAAACAGACGTCCTGATTATGTGTCGGCATTTTTTAATGTGATCAATTGGGCGGAAGTGTCAAAGCGCTACGAGGCGGCGAAATAAGATGTATTCAATACATTAGCGGCACAGCACTCTTGTGGGCGGGTGTAAAGCAAATAAAAAAGGTGGACGAGAGTCCACCTTTTTTGCCCCAAATCTTACCATGAACTTAACCTACTTATGTAAATGGTAGAGTTCAAATATAGGCAAGGCAAAATAAGTTTTGCCCTGCTTTTCTTACTTTTCGTTAAAGGCAAAAAATAATCGACAAACGGCTTAGTAGGCGCGTTCGGGGTTGCCTTCGTAGAAGTGTACAAAGGCTCTGTTCACCACTACTGCGCCGCCTTTGGTAGGGTAGTCTCCGGTAAAGTACCAATCGCCTAAATGTTCAGGGCAAGCGGTATGCAAATCGTCTACAGATTGGAAAATTACTTGGACTTCTGCATTTAGATCTTCAGTGGTAATGATTTCTGCAATTTTATCAGAGATTTCCTCGTCGGTAAAAGGTGCATAAAGTGCTTTGACATGATTCTCTATCTCAGAACCTTCGGCAGCTTGGGCAAGAGCGGACTTGCAGTTGGCATAAATTTCGTCCACTATCCCCGAGTTGCCGCGCTGCTGATGTAAGGCAATGGCTGCATTAAACGCCACCAAATGCTCCAGTCGGGCCATATCAATACCATAACAGTCGGGATAGCGAATCTGCGGTGCAGAAGAAACTACGATAATCTTTTTTGGACTCAGTCTGTCGAGTATTTTTAGGATACTCTTTTTAAGGGTCGTCCCGCGTACGATACTGTCATCAATGATCACGATATTGTCTTGGGGCTGCACTACGCCGTAGGTCACATCGTAAACATGGGCCACTAAATCATCCCGGCTACTGTCTTCAGTAATAAAAGTGCGCAATTTCACGTCCTTAATGGCTAATTTTTCCGTACGGATATTGCGATTCTGAATGGCCGCTAAGGCTTGAGGATCAAGACCTTCCTTGAGGGCAAGAATTTGCTCGGTTTTCTGCTTGTTTAACTCGTCATTGGCCGCTTCCATCATGCCATAGAATGAAGTCTCTGCGGTATTTGGAATAAACGAAAAAACGGTATTATTGATGTCGTGATTAATGCTTTTTAGGACTTTGGGCATCACCAAACGCCCCAGCATTTTACGCTCGCGGTAAATCTCGGCATCACTTCCTCTCGAGAAATAAATACGTTCAAAAGAACAGGCTTTACGCGGCAGTGGTTCATGGATACGAGAAAGCTTGGTTGCCCCAGATTTGCGAATGATCAAAGCATGTCCGGGAGTGAGTTCCTGGATTTGTTCAAAAGCCACATTAAATACCGTCTGAATCACGGGGCGCTCACTAGCGACCACCACCACTTCGTCATCTTCAAAGTAATAGGCCGGACGAATACCTGCAGCGTCACGCAGGACAAATGCGTCTCCATGACCGAGTAAGCCCGCCATGGCGTAGCCGCCGTCCCAGCGTTTGGCCGCTTTTTTGAGTATTTTTTCTAATTTTAGGTTTTCGACGATATACGGAGAAGCCTCTTTTTTATTGAGGCCTTTGGCCTTAGCTTGTTTGTATAGTTTGCGCACCGCATCGTCTAAAAAATGCCCAATTTTTTCCATCACGGTAATGGTGTCGGCTTTTTCTTTGGGGTGCATGCCCAGTTCAATGAGATTTTCAAAAAGCTCATTGGTGTTAGTCATGTTAAAATTACCGGCGATGATCAGGTTACGGTGCATCCAATTGTTTTGACGTAAAAACGGATGAACGGTTTCTATACTATTTCCGCCAAAAGTTCCGTAACGCACATGACCTAGCAGTAGTTCGCTCAAATAGGGGATGCGTTTTTTCTGTTCCTCTATGTCTTGGCTGAGTGTCGCATCTTTTTCAAACTCGTTATTGATGCTCGCATTGATTTGCCCAAAAATATCTTGTATGGGTTGAGATGCGTTGGAGCGAATGCGGCTAATGAAGCGTTCTCCTGGGGCGACGTCGAGTTTAATGCCAGCCAAACCTGCGCCATCTTGTCCGCGGTTGTGCTGCTTCTCCATCATCAAATACATTTTGTTGATCCCGTAAAAAGACGAGCCGTACTTTTCTTTATAAAAGCTCAAGGGCTTTTTTAATCGGACCAGGGCAATGCCGCACTCGTGTTTTAATGGATCACTCATTGTATTATCGCAGCTTAATGAAGTTCAATATCGAATTGGGTGAGTTGTTTAAATTGTTGAAGACGACTGTAGAGTTCTTCTCGGGTAAGACTTTGAAGACGTTCTGTACCGAATTTTTCGACACAAAATGAGGCCAAAGCCGAGCCGTGGACAATCGCTTTTTTCATATTTTCAAAGCTGTAATCCTGCGTTTGGGCCAAAAATCCAGCAAAGCCACCGGCAAAGGTATCTCCTGCGCCAGTGGGGTCAAAAACTTCCTCAAGGGGCAGGGCTGGAGCAAAAAACACCTCATCTTTATGAAACAGTAGAGCGCCGTGCTCTCCTTTTTTGATGATCACATATTTAGGACCCATCTCTTGAATCTTCTGTGCAGCACGTACCAAAGAGTATTCGCTAGTGAGTTGGCGCGCCTCTTCGTCGTTTATAGAAATGACATCAATACGCTTGATGACTTTGACCAGGGCATCCCAGGTGTGCTCCATCCAAAAGTTCATGGTGTCTAAGACCACTAATTTAGGATCGATCATTTGATCTAAAACAGACGATTGTACGTCGGGGTGTAAATTACCCAGCAACACCACCTCTGAATCACGATAATTTTCTGGGACGACCGGATTAAAATCCGCAAGTACATTCAGCTCTGTGGCCAAAGTATCCCGGGTATTCATGTCGTTGTGATACTTGCCTGCCCAGAAAAATGTTTTGCCGTCTTTCACGACCTCAATGCCTGAGGTGTCCATGCCACGACTCTCTAAAAGCTCGAGGTACTCCGCGGGAAAGTCACCGCCGACTACCGAGACAAGGGCGCCCTTAGCGTGGTATTGGGCAGCCGAAAGACCTATATAGGTGGCAGCGCCGCCAAGTATTTTATCGGTTTTACCAAAAGGCGTTTCGATGGCGTCGAAGGCTACGGTGCCTACTATTACAAGTTGACTCATTGGGTCGTTTTAAGTTGGGTCAAAAATAATCAATTCTGTGGGATATCTCGGTTGGAAATATTTGAAGATTTATGGATTGAATGTATCAAGGCCAATCAGCCGACCAGAAAAAAAGAACTCAGACTTTTCACAACCCGTTAATATTATTTAATAATGTCATGTGAGCTATTGATTTTATTGGGTTTAGGTGCTCGAATTCCGAATCTTCATGTCTTCAAAAACTCTTTTTGGAGGCTTTTTTAACCATCCATGAAGGAAAATTCCTGCACTTCACCGATAAAATTGTAAAAGACAACGAATATATGGGAAGCCACAATGAAGAGTGTATTCACGCAACATATATTTGTCTTGTTCAACCCCAAATCTTGAACAAACCTAAATACTTATAAACCATGAGAAAATATTATTTTTCTTCAGCACCTAACCGACTAATTCTTGCGCTTACTTTTGCTTTGTTTTGCTCATGGGCATCAGTTGCTCAGGTTGGAATAGGTACAACTACACCCCAAGCCATGCTAGACGTAGTGGCCTCTGATCCGGCGAATCCTACTGCGAAGGATGGGTTCCTCATGCCACGTGTTTCCTCATTAACTCAGGATTTTCAGTCCACAGCGGTAGGGACTATGGTGTTCTATAATGGCCCAACAGGAACTGGCAACGGTAATATGAAAAATACAGTTTATTTCTTT
>JAYQIF010000006.1:0-92317 GCA_038141525.1 Flavobacteriaceae bacterium
CAACGGCAATTGGATGAAAACCAATACAATTCCCGATGATGAATCACGCTGGGGTGGATTTGGTGTCTTGCGTAAGTCAACACGCAATGATGTTCTTGACATCCTCAATACCTCCAAAGAATTAGGGGTTTATCAAAATGGATCTGACCAGCATAAAGCACTGATGTTGTTTGAGTCTGAATTAGACACAGTAGCCCGGAATGAGGCTGGAGTAGGTCCATTAATGCCTCTTTTGGAAAAAATAAACAGCATTACTAACCTTGAGGAAATGCAAACAGTTTACGCCACTACCCTTGGCGTGAGCGCCCCTTTTACTGGAATTGGCGCAAATCCTGATCTGAGTGACAGTAGTATGAATACCGCCTGGGTTTATCCAGGAGGATTAGGACTTCAACGAGATTACTACCTAGACCAAGACGAAAAAACCAAAGAAATCCGCAGCAAATATGTGGACCATATTGCCCGCATGTTACAGTTTGTTAATTATTCTGAGGAAGACGCCCGCGCAGCAGCCGAGAAAATTTTAGCTTTAGAAACAGAGCTGGCTACGCCAAGACTCGACAAAGTGGCGAGTCGAGATATCCGCAATTTTAACAACCCTACTGCCCTTGAGGATTTACAAAAAATGACGCCATCAATTAAATGGCAAAAACTAATGGACGACATGGGTATCGACAAGCAAGTGGATACTTTACTGGTAATGCAACCTGCGTACATGAAGTCTTTGGACGAGTTTCTGACCAATACACCGATAGACGATATCAAGAAACTGATGACCTGGAGTACCTTAGACAATGCGGCAGGATATTTAACGACTGAAATCGAGAAAGCTAATTGGGAATTTTACGGTAAAACCTTGCGCGGATCGAAAAAGATGCGCAGTGCAGACGAGCGTGCTCTAGGTACAGTAAATTCAGGCCTTGGAGAGGCTGTAGGTCAACTTTACGTGGCTGCCAAATTCCCTCCAGAGGCTAAGGCAAAAGCAGAAAAAATGATCGCCAATGTCATTCGTGCCTTTCAAATTCGCATCAACAAACTCGATTGGATGAGCGAGGATACCAAGCTCAAAGCGATTGAGAAGCTCGATAAGTTTACGGTGAAAATTGCCTATCCTGATGAGTGGGAAGACTATTCTGAACTCATGATCAAAGAAGGTAATTCTTACGCGCAAAACATGTTTGCCATCGGTGAATGGGCTAGAAAAAAGAATATCTCAGAAATCAACGAACCAGTGGATAAAACCAAGTGGGGTATGGCACCGCAAACGGTGAATGCTTATTTTAATCCACTGAACAACGAGATTGTTTTCCCTGCGGCAATTTTGCAACCACCATTTTACAACTACACTGCAGACGAGGCCGTGAATTACGGCGGTATCGGTGCGGTTATCGGTCATGAAATTTCACACGCTTTTGACGATTCCGGATCGCGTTTTGACGCCGACGGCAATGTCAATAACTGGTGGACGCCGGAAGATTTGACCGAATTTGAGAAACGCGGTAAAGCTTTAGCAGACCAATACTCCGCAATCGAAGTTTTGGATAGCGTATATGTCAATGGCCCGTTTACGCTAGGAGAAAATATTGGAGATTTAGGCGGCTTGCTTGGCGCTTATGACGGCTTACAACTTTATTATGAGGAAAACGGACGTCCCGATAATATCGATGGATTCACGCCAGAGCAGCGTTTCTTTATGTCGTGGGCCACTGTCTGGAGAACACTCATTAGAGAAGACGCGCTAAGAACGCAAATCAAAACAGATCCTCATTCTCCAGGACTTGTGCGCGCGATCCAGCCATTGAAGAATATTGACGCCTTTTATGAGGCCTTTGACATCCAAGAGGGTGATGCCATGTATCTAGCTCCAGAACAGCGGGTTCGTATTTGGTAGATCTTTATTTACACGACTTCAGTTAAGTGCAGACACTGATCCATTTCTTTTTACACTTTGGCGCTCCTGCGATTGTCGCCTATAGTGTTTTTCAAAAAGAACTGGATCAGTGTTTTTTTAATATTTACTAGCGACGATGCTTGTCGATTTAGACCATCTATTGGCCACACCGATATTTCAAGCGGATCGCTGTAGCATTAACTTCCACCCTTTACATACCTATTATGCGATAGGATTCTATTTTATCATGCTTTTTTTACGTAGACCCTACAACCTAATAGGTCTCGGCCTTTGCATGCACATGCTCACGGATTGGATTGATTGCCAAATGATGTAAGGAATAAAAAAGGCCCGCTAATCGCCCCACTCTACTGAGTTTTGGCGACGCGGGCCCAACCTTCCGAATAAATAGAAACCTATTTGCGATAAAAAAGATGAGTCACATAATACACCCCAAAGCCATCTTGTAAAGCACCAATACCACTGTGGGTATAGTTGCCCTCCATTGTGTCTCTGTGTGATGGACTGTTGATCCAAGCGTTAACCAAATCCTGAGCGGAACTGTATCCAAAACCAACGTTCTCGGCAACAGCTTGAGCACCTTGATTATTGAGTCCCTCAGCACGATCACTGAAATTGTCGTGGCTGATTCTGTTTTCTTGGATCATATACTTGGTGTGTTCTACAGCGTAAGCAGAAGCGTAGGTTCTGTCCATTAAAACAGGCTCAAGTCCTAAAGTACTTCTGTACTCATTAACATAAAATAAAATCTCACTAGCCATTTGAGCATCGGTCTCTTGGGCCAAGTCTAAATCGATAGTGAATTCTATTGGAGATTGTGTTTCTACAAGTTCTTCTGTAGAGCAAGAGGTAAGGGCGAGGGTCAAAGCCAAAAGGCTGTAGGTTACTAGTTTCATAATTCGGGGTAAATCAAATTTGGGGCTTGATTCATTACAAAGATACGCACATTTCTGAATTACGCAACACTTTATCGTAATTATTTGCATTTCATCGATAAAATAGGGCATTTTTTGAAGTGCAACGGCATGGATATTTTTTAGTTTAACTCATTGATTATATAGGATTTTATTAGTACTTTTAAGCTCAAAATTAGCAACAATGAAAATTTTCAAATTTTTTTCAATTTTTTTGTCTTTAATCGCTTTTTCTTGCATTTCATCGGTAAAAAACGATAATTCTGACAGCCAAAAAACGCAGAAATTTGCCCTGTAATAAAAAACTAGTGACAAATCCCAACCTTAAAAAGTGAAATTTAATTTCAGTCTTTCATCATCTCTATGGAAATATTCATCATTTCTCTCGTTGCTTTTTTCGTTGCGATTCTGACCTTTTTTTCGGGATTTGGGCTGGGCACCATACTGACCCCAGTATTTATGTTTTTCTTTCCTGTAGAACTATCTATCGCACTGACAGGGGTTGTACATTTTTGTAATAACCTGTTCAAAATAGTATTGGTCGGACGAAACGCCAACAGAGAAGTCTTAGTCAAGTTTGGTATCCCAGCAGTGCTCGCCGCGTTGGCTGGGTCGGCGATTTTGATCAATATTGCAGATGCACCCGCTTTATTTGAGTACAAATTGAGCGGCAGTCTAATTCAGGTTTCAACGGTCAAATTCATCATATCCATACTTCTGATCATATTTGCCAGCATGGACCTCATCCCATTTTTCCGAGCGCTAACTTTTGACAAAAACAAATTACCCCTTGGCGGAGTAATGAGTGGATTTTTTGGTGGACTGTCCGGAAATCAAGGCGCCCTGCGCAGCGCATTTTTAATTAAGGCCGGACTTTCTAAAGATGCCTTTGTGGGCACTGCTGTTGTGGTATCGACCTTTGTTGACTTCACGCGTCTGAGCGTCTATTCAACCCGATTTTCAGAGGCTGGATTGATCGATAATTTGACCTTAGTGATTTGTGCGACCCTCGCCGGAATTAGTGGCTCATTTATTGGCAATAAACTCCTAAAAAAGGTTACCCTCAAGCGACTACAGACTTTTGTCGCCGTCATGCTGATCCTCATCTCCTTGGGCTTTGGGTCAGGACTGATCTAATTTTCTTAACTTATCTTAAAAATAAAAACTATGTGGGGCGCAAATAAATGGACAGATCAAATGTTTAAAAAATATTGGTGGGTGGTAATCCTATTTGCCCTTCTCTACGTTATTTATAAAACCATTTGAGGCATGAGCATCCGCTGTGCGTCTACCAACAATTATAATTCCCGGGTTTCATGTCGGATTAAAGGCTTATAAATAGGCTATTTGCCTTGAACATGATTTTCATATTCAACCTCTTCCTGCTCAGAATATTGCTCGATCTTCTCCTGTTTTATTTCGGTTGAGAACCAAAAATATATGTAGACAGCAAAGATGATCAATCCAAAAGTCAACATTAAGCCATCTTCCATCACTTCTAATTTTTATGTTGATTTTGAATTTGAGCCAGAACAAGGGTAAACCCCAAGATCGTAACCGGCCACAGACCGACATATAAACCCTCGAGCTTACTTCCAGAAAACCATAAAGCAACCGAATAGATTAAGGCAATCACCGACAAGATTATAGGGTAGTATTTTCGGAGAAAATTCATACAACTGTACTTGACCGAAATTTAATCAAAAATCCGTTCAATCCGCCAAATCCATGGAAACAAAAGTGGTATTATTTATTGTTTGACAAATCGCTTTGTCACCGCTAATTTTCCTTGTAAAAAGCGCATAAAATATACCCCTGAAGGCAAGTTTGAAACATCAAAACTCATTTCTGTTTGGTCAATGTCACGCTCTTCAATCAAAGATCCTGTAGCAGTAAACATAATTACACGATCAAAACGCACCGCTCCAAATTGAACGCTAATGGCATTCTTGGCTGGATTAGGATATAATTCGATCTGATTGTTTGTGGTCAATATTTTAGCCTGAGTTACCATGGTTTCACGACCTTGAGTCGTATCACCAAAAGGCGCCCCATCTCCATTAATGATCACTTCATCAAACCAAATAACATCATTGTTTTTGTTTCCATTGTTTTGAACTCTGAATCGGTTGTTATTGCTAAAGGTATAGTCCGTACTATTGAGAACTACAGACACCGGAAAGCAAGATCCGTTCGATACCGCTCCTGAATCATAAATTGTTGTATAGCTATTGCCTTGAGAGATTTGAACTGAAAAACTATCGTTGGATTCCATTCCGCTGGCAAAAACCTGCATGTCCAGAGTTACTTGTGTGTTCCCTGTAAGATCCAGAGCAGGAGAAGTCGCACGGGCACTGGAACCTCCATTTCTGAGTTTTATTGATTGTACTCCCTCGCACGAGTTTGACGTGGCTTGTAACTGGCAATTTCTTCCACCGTCTATCCATCCTTGAAACCCAGTTTCAAAATAATATGCAGCGATCAAACCACCTCCCGTATTGCCCTCAAGCGTCTCAAAGCTCGTGGTTCCAGCAGCGGATTCATTACCAGCTGCATCTTCGGCACGTACCTCAACATTATACGTTGTAACCGGAACTAAACCAGTTAAGTTAAATGTTGTGGTTGTAGTGCTGCCAAGAAATGCACCGTCTACAGTAATATTATATCGCTCGACACCTACATTATCCGTAGATGCTGACCAATCAATCCGCGCACTATTTTCAGTGATGTCACTAGCCGTGACATTAGTTGGCGCCGTGGGTGCTTCATTATCGATTATAAGTGTTGTAAAAGAAATCATGGCTGATCCCGAGGTGTTGCCAGCCGCGTCAAAAGCTTGGACCGCAGCCATATACTGAGTGTCTGCCGAGAGGCCTGAAAAATCATAAGTCGTATTTGACGGTTGTCCCTTCCAAATTACCATCTAGAAATACGTTATAACCGGCTACCCCGACATTATCTGTAGACGCCGACCAATTCAATGTGGCACTGTTTTCTGTAATATCAGTAACCGTTAGGTTGGTTGGTGTCGTCGGTGCTTCTTCATCTGGACCCGTATTGGATTGTATCTGAAATTTCCCAATAACTCCGCCGCGTGAACCGCGCACATATTCTGTAATATACCAAAAAGAGGCCCCATCCGAAGGGTCAACATCAATCTTGCTGTAATCTCCATATCGTGTCCCCGGAATCTTGTTGTTTCCGTTGCTTATAAGCTGCTCTTGACCATCCATTGCGTTGAGTGGCGCGCCAGCTGTTTGACCCGTAAAATAAGAACTTACATAGGTTCGAGAGGAACTGCTTTGACTCGACATTGAGCTATAACCCATGCCTATATTCCCCTGAGCGTCCATGGCTAAACTAGCGTTCCAAGCATGACGATTGTCTTGTGCGACATAGGTCCCCTCTTGATACTTAGACCATGGCTGATTGTCCCCATTCTGTCTAAATTCGAACCAACGTACTCCGGCAATTTCTCCTGAGCCCGCATCCGTATCGACGACAAAATTAAATACTGCCGAATTGTGCGTCGCAAATTTTCGAAACTGCGCCTGATTCATAATCGTGGCTTGTAAAGCATCTATATTCACCTTTCTACCCCGGCCAGGTTGTTGAAGATTGGCGAAACTTCCATTGTCAAAAACACCGATAAAGGGGTCGATCGGAAACTCTGTGGCCGCTGAGACTGAACCAACTCCACTAGAGGCAGACCAACTCGGGGTTACCGTCCACATTTTTAGATGATCATTAGATACATTGCTCCAGGCATCATCCTGCATGTAGACCACAGTTGCTCCACCTGTTGCCGGCAAATTGGCATCGGTCACATTAAAAACCTGAGGGCTGTAAAACCCAAAGGTGCGGATTCCTGGCAGAGGATAGGCTTCAACTCTTGCCGACGTGCTACCTGCCAAAAGCGCATCCCGCTCTAAAACCCAAACTTGCTCATTCGAGGTTGTGTTGTCGGTTAAATAATAACCATCACTCCAAACTGAGAGTTTTTGGTAATCAGAAATACTTGAAATGTTGTAAATATACCACCCAGCGGTTGTCGGATCTGGCCCGTCAGAAACCGCGATTTGCGCCCCATTACCCAAAAAGGATAACACCCATCGATCGGCAGCGTTGTCATAAGAGACGGTAAGGTCGCAACATCCTGAGTTGAGGAAAATCTCACTAGGATCGCTAGGGCCTAGCACAACATTCCCCGCTTTATCGTAAATCACAAAAGCTGTATTGTAGACCACAAAAACATGATCCGGACCTACAGCAAGAGAAGGATCTGTGGGTTGTGAATTTGAGCTATAGGCATTGTCGATAACCAAGCTCGGTGGGTCTAACGGAGTTCTTTGCTGAAGATCGCGTGTGCGCTCCAGAATGGGATCTGGATGTTCCACTTGCTGCTCCATACGCAAGTATTGCCCAAAACTTCGTTTATCGCGAGCCTCTCTCGGCGCATTATCCGGAGGGGGCAACTCATTTATTCTTGATGCCAAAGAAGGCACGTATTCCATCGAAGTAATGGTCCCTGTATATGTGGGGCCTTGTGGGCGATTGTCCTGCGCAAAACCAATAGTAATGGCCAAAGCGCAAATAATATTTAATGCGATTTTCATTGTGAGGTATATTGAGTTTTGCAAGGTAAAAAAATTCTTACAAATCTCACAATTTGGTTTGGCCTAAAAATACATTAACTCCTGATCTTAATGGGTTTCCACTAGCCCTGCGGTTCATTACCACCTGGCCTGAATGCCATATTGCGTCTGAAATCTGTCCATTAATCAGGTGCCAAAACTCAAATTCATAGGTTTGGTTGGGCCGCACTATTTTGACAGATAACTCAGAGAAATCTTCAACTCTTTCTAGGGCGTTGACCGCTTTTTCCAGATTTGCCAACGTCTCGGCTCTAAGAAACGTGTAGGTCATATTATCTCGATTGGCCCCTTCAGCCACCCCTCCTTCCAAGGTAGCCGCTATCGTGGCACTGAGACCATAAATATGTGTCAGAATCTCCCGAGTTGAACGACTGTCTTTACTAGCACGATAATCTAGATCCTGCGGGCGCAAATCTTCACTGGCCCAATAATATCGATACCCAAGCCCAGAAATAAGTCGAAGCATTACCCCTTGCGCCGAATAATCCTCTGGATAAGGCCCAATTTCAGCAAAAGGAAGCGCCTTGTCTTGTCCTTGCATCATCTGAAAAGTTAAAAATGCTAATAATAAAAAATGAAGTCTCATATGGCCTATCTTTGAGTTAAAGATAACCATTGTTTTAAAGTAATTCAGGCATAACCCTTAATCACAATAGATGAAAAAATTACTCTCGCTTTTTGCATTATTGATCACCGCAAGCTCCTGTGTAATTATACGCTTTCCAGACACCATGAATGTGGATGTAAAAGTCCCTGAAGCCTTCACAAAAAAGGACGTAGAAGTCATTATAGACACCCTGAAAAACGGCAAATTAGAAGGAGTGATCGAAGTCAAAATCAACAAAAAATCAGACGACCAATAACACAATTTCTAAAGGTAATCTGTATTGATTTAAAAGACTAGGTTAAAATATAATTCTGCCTGTGCGATCACCCATGAAGCGTCTATTTTTATCCGCTTCAGGATAGACTCGATATACTTTGATTCTCGGTTATTGACCAAAAATAGGGAGCTTTCTCCCTGAGAAAATTTGATCTGTTCTGCTCGATAAAGTACTTTATAATCCTTGACGAGTTTATGTGCCACATCGGACTGCTCTTGCACTGCCTCCACAGCGTATTCCAGCGCTTGAATTTTATTGCTGAGTTCCAGCATACTTTGGGATAAATTCAGTTGTGCCTCCTGCAGTTTTAATTTTGAGAGTTTTAAGTCACCGCGCTCTTTTCTCAAAAATAAAGGGAGTGCGACATTAAATTGAGTTGTATTATTTTGAGGATCGAGAGACCATCCTAATTGTTCGAAGTTACGACTCCCACTTAGCCAGCGATATCCCAGGCTCATCTCTGGTAACAATCCAGCCGTCTTGAGCCGTTGATCTAAACGACCAGCTGCCACACCAAAATTCGCGGCCCGTAACAATGGGTGCTGTGTGAGGTCTCGGTTAAGCACAGTAAACTGATCGCGCAAAAAGCGAACATCGTCCTCTGGTATCATGTCTGGGCTGAGCTCAAGAGGAACCTCATCTAACCAAAGATAATTAGAGACTTTTAGCGCACTCTGACGCAGTTCTAACTGGGCTTGCTGAAAACTCAGTGCACGAGTGTTAAACGCAATAGTCGCCTCCGTGGTATCAATAGCGGCAACATCTCCACGCTCATAAGCCGATCGAACCGCTTGAAGCCGAAATTCAGAATTACTTACAAATTGTTGCCATATGGCATAGGCCGTGTAGGACTCATACCATTTTAAATAGCTTTGGGTGGCCTCAAATAAGATTTTATTTACCTCAATGCGAGCTTTTTCGGCTGCTTGTTTATTATAAAACTTAGCTTGCTTTAAGGTGTTGAGGCGCTCATTAGCCCAAAATCCGCGTCCCAAATCAACATCCGCTCCAACAGAATATAGTTCCCCTTGTTCCAAGTAATCGGCAGGGTTTAAATAGCTCCCCTGATTACGATCAAATGAGCCGAGAAGATCAATGCCAAAATAAGTCGGTATTTTGAATGTCGTTCCTAACTTTTCGTAATAATTTTCCCCATCAAAAGTCTTCGATGCCCCTTTGACACTCACTTTGGGATCAAATATTCCTCGAGAGGCCAACAACTTGGCCTCAACGGCAGAAAGCTCAATCTTAGCCTGTTTCACATATGGATGATAGGCCTTGATCATGGCTAAAAATTCTTCTAAAGACAAGATTCTATTTTCCTGGGTTAATATTTCAACGGGTGAGGGCAATGGCTTATCCTCATCTCCAATTAAAGCTGTATCATTTTGAGCCCAAATTTCTTGGAAACCGATAATTACACTCAATAAAATTACACTGACAACAGCACGCATTATAAAAGGAGATTTATTTATGACCATTGTATACTTATTTGTTTTTATCGCTTTCTAAGTCAGCCCCTGGATTATAGTAATTCGGTGGAAAACCATTGAGCTGTCGCCATAATTCAAACCAAATAGGGACATCAGACAGCAAGGCGATGGTTCTCGCTCCCGAGCCTACTCGAATTTGCTCAGGCCAAGGGCGATCATCGAGATCTGGCGCCAAAAGAATACGATACATATTGTTGTCACTGATAAACCGGTCCATCGCTACGACTTTGGCACCATAAGTACCCAGTGAGGCATTTGGCCAACCGCTAAAGACAATGGCTGGCCAACCGTCAAACTCAACCCGCACATGTTCTCCAATATGTAACAAGGGCATATCAATGGGGCGGACATAAGTTTCCACGGCTAAAGCATAGTCCAAAGGCATAATAGAAACTAGAGATTCTCCCTCTTTAAACGTCTCTCCAATCCCTCCCTTTATTGCCTTATTGATAAAGCCATCTTGAGGGGCTAAAATAAATTGAAGCCCACGACGCATGCTGTAATTGGCCAAGGTGTTTTCCAGTTTTGAGACTTCTATCGCTGCTTCAAAACGCGCTGAACGCGCTGAGGCTAAATCGGATTTTGTCTTGGCGATTTTGTCCGCATAATTGGCGTCGATACGTTGAACTTCGAATCGATCTATCGACACTTGATTGTTTGCATTATCAAAGTTGTTTTGTGCTCCGACAATATCGGCCTCAGCGCTACGCAATTTCATGGTACGGCTCTCCACGTCCTTTGCCGACTTTAATCCTTGTTCAAATAACGATTGTTCACGATCCATACGAATGCGGGCTATTTCAACATTGGCCTGGGCAGCGACTAACTTCAAACTATCGCTTTGAGCCTTGAGTAAAGCTTGCTGAACCTTGGTGCGAGATTGACTCAGTTTTAGGATTCGCTCCTGCTCTAGGGCGACAATTTGATTGGCCAGTGCTTCGGCCTTTTGATCATAAGCCTGCAGTGCATCTTTTTTCGCCTCGAGCTGCTGACGTGTTCTTTGGACTAACTCAGTATCAAAATACTCACTTTTAACCTCGGAAATACGCATGATGGTGTCCCCTTTGAACACCGCATCACCCTCACGCACGAACCACTCTTCGATACGCCCTGGAATTTGGGATTGTATTGACTGAGGGCGCTTATCGGGACTTAGTGTTGTCACATAACCTTGACCCGAGACATTCTGCGTCCAGGGCAAAAACAGAACCACGATTAGGACGATAAAAAAGACAATTAAAAACTTATTGAATGTCTTATAATACTGACGATCAAATATTCTTTTACCCGATTTAAATTGACCAAAGTCAAAGCCACGTACGGCATTTTTAGAAATATTCAACATGGCTTATTTTTTAAGATTTTTGGCGTTCCCTCCAATAATTCAACGACCTGATCACAGTGGGCCTCCCACAAAGGATTGTTGCTCACCACGACGATAGACCATGGGTGTTTGGTCTGACATAAGTACTCGATAATCTTTTGCGTTTCGAGGGCACTACACTGGTCTAAAGAATCCTCTAAAAGCAATACTTTGGGCTTTTTTAGCAACGCCCTTAAGAGAATTATTTTTTTTGCTGTCGTGTATGAAAAATGTCGGCCTTCGGGGTTAAGCATCGTCTCAAACCCGTCGGGTAATGACTTGAGATAAGGACGTAACTCCAACAGGTCAATCAGTTCGTTGAGGTAAACTTCATCAACTTCTTTTCGACCAAATGTAATGTTCTCCCATAAAGTCCCTCCAAACGGGCGCTCCTCCGAAAGGGAAAGTCCAAGAAAAGAGCGATAGTGGTTTAAATTGATCGACTTTAAGTTTTGGTCATTGACATAGACGGTCCCCGATGTCGGTTTGTTTACTCCAGCGATAATGCGCAAGAGACTGGATTTACCCGAACCCGAAATCCCACGAATTAATGTGCGCGATTTCGCCGTCAATTTCAGCTGAACATTGTCTAAAATTGGCGTTTCCTTATTCTTAACCGTATACGCCAAATCTTTTAGCTCAATAGTCATTCCCTGCTTATATTCAGGGGTTTTACCTTTTGGAGATTCCATATCTAGATCAACAACCTGTCCTAATTTCTCCAGTGAGGTCACCATATCATAAAGGGTCTCGAGACTCACAATTAATTTCTCCACAGAGGCAATTACCAAAAGAATGATTATTTCTGAGGCCACAAATTGCCCAATATTCATCTGTTGATTTAGCACCAATGCCCCCCCGATCAAAAGCAAGCCTCCCGTTACAATAACCTTGAAGCCGATCATTTTTAGGTACTGCAATTTGATGATCTGAAAGTGTGCTTCTCGAGCCTCGAGGTAATCCAAAACCAAGTCATCATTCTTTTTCAAGGCAAGACTTGTATTTCCTGAGATTTTAAAACTCACTACCGAGCGCGCCACCTCTTGAATCCAATGGGCTACCCGGTATTTATGCTTAGATTCTTCCAAAGACGTTTGTAAACCCCGCCGCACTGTATAGCGAAATACAAAGTACATCAAGGTGATCAGCACCAACCCAAATAAAATAAAGAAAGGGTGATAAAATGAAAGTAGGATTAAAGCAAATACAATTTGAATGACAGCTGCCGGCACGTCGATTAATATCTTCGACAGCCCCTTTTGCAGAGTGATTGTGTCGAAAAATCGATTCGCCAATTCGGGTGGATAGAACTTCCGCAACGCCTGCATCTCAATTTTAGGAAAGCGATAACTCAATTCAAAGCTCGAACGCGTGAATATACGCTGCTGCATGGTTTCAATGATGCGCATTTGCATAATCTGTAAGGTTCCTGCAAAACCCAAGCCCATCATCACCAATACCATCAATACAATCCATGAGGTCGAGACCTGAGCCCCCTGGATAAGATTAATTATGGCTTGCACACCCAGTGGAAGAGATAACGAAACAGCCCCGGCAAAGAGAGAATAATAAAAAATACGTAAGATGTCTTGGCGCTCTAACTCAAATAGACCCAAAAGCCGATTCCATTTAATTTGTTCCTTTTGACTCATGACAATGTCTTTTTAACTAAATCGGCGAGAAAGTCCGCCGGACCTTTTGATTTACAGTCGGTGATGCTCTTAAAATGATCGCCCAAGAAATGTTGATGTAGTGAGGCTTCAACCAAGGTACTGGACAAACTCTTGGCGTAGGGATAATCCGGATTAGTTTCTTGTATGAGCGTCACTAGTCTTTGAATCAAACTCTTATAGCTTTTAAAATTGCCCGCCTTATTCTCCTGATCAACGGCCTTGGTCAAAAATGACTTGGAACTCTCATTGACGATAATTCTATTTAGGACAACTTCATTGACATAAGTAAAATTGCTATCTTCTTTGACTTCTTCAGCGATAATTTCCACAGCCCGATTGAGTTTTTCATTTGTCCCTTCAAGACTAAATGTCGCCATGACCACTCGATACTCTAACCAACTCCAATACCAAGAACTCAAATAAACCAATAGTTTGTGTTTGCTCTCGAAATAGCGATAGATTGAACTTTCATTCGAACCAATATGTAGGCCTAATTTTTTAAAATTAAAGGACTCGAAACCCATTTGGTCAATCAGTTCAATACTACCACTGATTATTTTTTGGCCTAACGCTGACGATTCTGGGTCCTTGATGAAGATTACCTCCGGAACTTTAATTTTAAAATTTGATAGCAGTTTATCCACAGTCAATGATTTTGCTTGCAAATATAATAGTAATACTATTGACTGACTGTTAAAAAAACCCAAAGACTTTGTTAGGATTTATGTTATGTCATAAAGAGTGGATTAAAGGACAAGTACACTGAACGCAATCTCCCCATACTGATTGCGCTCATAAAGGACTCCCAATCGACCTTTGGCAATTGAGACCATGTCGGAATAGGCACTTGACCCTGAGTAAACTCCTCCAACGAGCCCCCAATCGTGGCCTTTATTTGTAGAAAACCACAAGGAGAGATTTTTGCGGGCCATTGTATCCCTTGGCCCCAAATGCCAGAGCGTTATGTCCAGATCTGAGGACTTATGCCGTGGAGAGGACCAGAGCGTTTTAATTATTGATGATTGACACATCGGTGTAGTTAATGCATTTGGAACTTTAAAATCATACCAGCTGACACCGCCATCTATCGACCTAGCAATGGCCTTTCTTTTGTATTGCTCATTTTGGACGCGGACCAAGAGGATTTATTCCTGCTTGAGGGCCACAGCCATAACTTCGTTAGACGATGGCAAATCTAAATCTTCAGCCACGGACCAGCTATTGCCATGATCGTCTGAGTAAACTCCGTAAGATCTATAATCTTCAAATCCCTCCTGTGGTGGCCCTAAAGAATGATTCGACGGCACATAAATACGGCCCACAAATGGCCCACTATCGAATTGAACCGCATGTCCTGGGGCGAAAGCAAAAGTTCGGGCATCTTTTTCAGGAAAAGGGCTATCTCGATCCCAATGCACCGATGGTGATATATCTGTAGGCTTTGACCAACTCAACCCTTCATCGGTACTGCTGATAAAAAACCCTCTCCTACGTCCCAAGCCTTGACGCGTTTCATGTTCTGAAGCAGTTCCTGTATTATAAAATAAAAACAATCTTCCCTGGGGATATGTGGGATCGAAACGGTCTAATACTGGAGTGGGGTTGCCCTAATGGTTATGGCGTATGTCCTTTATGCATTATTCACCTAAGGACCGTTATAAACGCCTCGGTATAGTTTTAATGTAAGGTAAACTTGGCATACATGCCAGAAACAATTATATTGCATTATAAAACAAACCTGCCATGAGATTTCTTTTACTATCGCTAGGCCTTGTCCTATTACATTCGTGTGATGATCAAAAACAGCCCAATCTAAATATTGAAATCTACGATACCAATGCAGAGCGTATCATTGATATCACCGCTCCCTTCGAAGTAATCGTAGATTCTATAACGATTCCTGAAGGTCCCGTTTGGGATGAGCGCAACAAGAGACTACTCTTTGTCGATGTCCCTAGTAACAGAATTTTACAATGGACTGAAGAGAACGGAGCTTCGACATTTATTACTCCGGCGGGCAACACTGGATATGCACCAAACCTTGGGGAAGGGCTTTTGGGGCCCAATGGTCTTGTTATTGACGGCAGCGGAAGATTGCTTGTTTGTCAGCATGGGGATCGTCGAATTGCCACAATCGACAACGCCGCATCCAATGACCCCAAATTCGAAACAGTGATTGACAATTTCGAACAACGTCGCTTGAACAGTCCAAATGACTTAGTTCTTGATTCAGCTGGCTCTATTTATTTTACAGACCCTCCATTTGCATTTTTTGATTTAAGTAATTTTAGTTTCGTCGAAACAGAAATGCGTGAATTAGACTTTAACGGTGTTTTTCGATACAACCCAAAAACGCAAGAAATGACGGCCATAATGCGAGATGTCCCCATGCCCAATGGTTTAGGATTTTCTCCAAATGAGCAAGTGTTGTATGTCAACAGTATGGGGGCACCGTTTTCTCAATCATCCCCTCAAATACTTCAGCTCAATCTCTCTGATATGAGTCAATCTGTATTTTTTGATGGTCAAGCCCTCGCTGAAAAGTACAATGATGGGACAGATTTTGATGGAATGGCTGTGCATTCTAGCGGGACGATCTTTACTTCTGGACCAGGAGGATTATTGGTCATCTCACCTGAGGGTGAACTTCAAGCAAGGATGAATATTGGCCAAATTACTAACTGTACTTTTGACAGCGATGAAGAGTATTTATACGTGACGGGATTCGTCAATAATCCGAGATTGTATCGAATTAAGCTAAAATCATAGTTTATTAGTTTACTATGACCCAGCCCCCGCAACGTGAGCGTAAAATTGTAAAATACACCCTAGAATTTCTAGTGGTTTTCTTAGGGATACTCTTGTCTTTTGGCATTGATAATTACGTAAAAAAACGTGAGCGCATCAATCAAAAAAATATCCTGTTGACCGAACTTTATACCTCAATCAAAGAGGATCAACAACAACTCAAGATTGTCGAAGATGCCTTGAATGTTTGTCTCGTCGGCTTTGATAAACTTATTGAAGATCACAAAGTTCCATTTCTGTCCGATTCCGATATCATCGACAATATTTCTAATGTTTCGGCTAAAATGGCCATCTCATTTTTCCTCAAACAGGCATTTACAATCAACTCATACAAACTGAGTCATTCGAATTGATTGAAAGTGAAGACATCAAACGTAGCCTTTCCGATTTGTTTGAACATTTAGGAGAACGAAATAATTCTGCAAACCTCAAATTCGACTCTTTTTCACAAAAGTTCGATATCGCCCTTACCGATAAATTATTTTATCGACTGATCATTCAAGAGGTGGATAACTCAGTTGATTTAAATACGACCATTACGGATTATTTTATTTCTGAAGATTATCGTAAAGACCCGAAAATATTGGGACTACTAACCAACGGCGAGAAAAGAGTTTATTTTTATAAAGAGCTGCTCAAAAAGTATGATCAATTAATGAACATGACTATTGTTCAACTCGATCAATATTTCGATCAAAGAAATATTCCTTATGTAAATACCACCCCTGAACCCTAGCCATTATTTAAGTTCAACCTAAACCAAATACAATGAAAACAACAATTATGCTTTTAAGCTTTGCCTTGATGGTGTCGTGCGCACAACCATATGCCAAAATCGAAGTCCAAGATGACAAATCTCAAATAGTCGCCAAGATTTTTGAGGAAGTATCGGCCGAACGTATTGATTACCTCAAAGAAGTATTTTCAGACAGTATGAAAATGGTCAATACCAAAGAAATGAGTTTTGAGAAAGCCGAATTTATCGCGGGGATTGAGGATATGTTTGATCTTTTTGACGACATTTCGTTTGACACCGTCGACGCAGATGCCAATGGCTCTGAAATCGAGACCAATTATTATGCCAATGGCCGAGTATGGACTTCTGTCTGGAACAATTTCTCAGCCACAGGCGCATACACAAGTCAAAAAATAAACTTTCCGTTTCATTTGTCTTATCTGTGGGATGGAGATCAAATTATTGAAGAGTATCAATTTTTTGATTTAAGCCAATTTGAAAATGAAGCTAATGCCCGTGCCAGCATGAACAATACCAACACCAAGGTCGGTTTTGTTATCGAATTAGGCGTTAACAAAGGATATACTCCTGAGGATATAAAAGCCATGTTGACAAAATTTACAACATTCATGCGGACCAATGAACCCGACGGATACGATTATGGGTATTATATCTCTGAAGACGAGAAAAGCATCACTTTAATCGAAAAGTATCGCACTTCTGAAGCTGCCTTGCTCCATGCTGATAACTTCGAAAATGGGCCAAATATTGAGCCGTTTATGAAGGCATTTACCATTAACTCATTTGTGCTTTTCGGGAATGCCTCAGAGGAATTAAAGGCCCGAGTGAAAGCTTATGGAGCAGAACATAGAGAAATCATTGGTGGATGGACGAATTAAAACAACTTAAACCATACGAATTATGAAAAAATTTAAAAACATTTTTTTGGTAACCCTGATACTCAACATACTTGGAGCATTACCTCTATTTTTAATGCCTTTTATGCCCGCGATCAAGGAAGAATTAGTTTTTACGCAATTTGAGGGCATGGCTAATAACGCCTTAGCTATAGAGATTTGGGATTTATTTAATTCTGTACTCGCCTTTATGGTTGGAGCAATCCTTGTCGTCAATTTTATTGGCATCAAAAGTAAGAGCATAGAGGCGGCAAGAACTACGGCTCTAATTTTACTGGTCCTGTTGATTGGATTTACATTGCCGGATTGGATTAATTTATTTCAAGGAGCAGGGCATCCTCCTTTGCTTATTATGATGCTAAACCTAGTCCCACTGATCCTTTTGGAATACGGACGACGAAATGCAGAATTATAACCCTCATTGCACAAAGCTTTAACAAAAAATAATGGGGTCCACATTCCAAAGGGTTCCAAATTGCGCATTTTCAATGCAGGAGTTGACAGTCTGCACCTTATCGAGGTACTCAGGCCAACCTATCAAGAATCTCTTGTCCGGAAACTGAATGCTTTTGAATAGAAAGACAATGTCAAAAAAAGAAAACATTGCCGTATTGTTCGGTGGGACAGGACTGATCGGCGGGTACCTTTTGGAGGAATTAATTAAAGATCCACAAATCGATAAGATCATTTTGGTGGGACGTCGGGAGCCTACCATAGATCATTTTAAATTAAGCCACAAAACCATTGACCTAAATGACATCTCTCAAATCGCTGATTGTATTTCTAAGGATTCCATTGTATTCTCAGCTATTGGTACGACCGCAACCGCAGTCTCAGGAGACCTAAAAACCTATCGATCTGTGGATTACGATATAACCTTGAATATTGCTCGTTCTTGTCAAGTCAATAAAGCAAGACGATTTTTATATGTTTCCTCGAGTGGGGCAAACGCCCGAAGTAAAAATTTCTATCTAGGGCTTAAAGGTGAAATCGACGATCAAGTAACTGCACTGAATCTTGCCTCTGCAGTCATTTTACGACCGTCATTACTCCTGGGAAAGCGAAAAGAGTTACGTTTTGGGGAAAAAATAGGTCAAATAATTATGCCCCTTCTCACAGCACTGTTGCCGGCACAATTACATCCCGTGAAGGCGCAAACTGTTGCCCGTTTTATGATTATCTTGGCCAAATCAAAATACTCTGGCACAACAATCATTGAAAACCCGCGAATTCTAGAAATGAGGCCAAAGGGATCTCTATAATTAAACCAGCAGAGATTCGTACGGCTAAACTATAACTGAATACTGGACTCATGTGTCGTTACAGCGTGACCACTAATAAATACACGATCTCCCTGATCGAGACATTTCAGTTCACCCCTTCTTGCCGAGCACTGACGCGCCGTTAAACTTGATTTTTTTAATCGGTCAGCCCAATAAGGCGTCAAAGTACAATGTGCCGATCCAGTAACAGGGTCTTCAAGAATCGTCGCCTGAGGCGTAAAAAATCGAGAGACAAAATCATGAGATATTCCAGGAGCAGAAATAATTACCCCGCCTGTTCCCAGATTAATTTGATCGAATACGGCGCGATCAATGGTCAACGCCTCGACGTCTTCTTGTCGGTGATAGATCAAAAGATAATCGCGTGCTTTATACACCTCAAGGGGTTGATGGCTCAAAGCTTTGGAAATGATCTCTGGCAAATCAACCGGCACCCCAGGTCGAGAGGGAAAATCAAGGACGTACTTATTCCGCTCAAAACGAACCGATAGCACCCCGCTTTTTGAATAAAACTTAACAACTGGTTCGCGATAACCCAGATGAGATTTTATGCAATGGGCGGCAGCTAGGGTGGCGTGCCCACACAGGTCAATCTCTAGATCTGGGGTAAACCATCTCAATGCAAAGCCATCTTTTTCGGGAACAAAAAAAGCAGTCTCGGCTACACCCATTTCTATGGCTATCGCCTGCATATGATCGGCCTCTAACCAACACTCTAAAGGGATCACACAGGCGGGATTGCCACCTGTGTGGTCTTCGGAAAAACCGTTAATGGTATAGCACTTCGCTCGACTCATGAGTAAAAAATATTTTTGATCATACTGAGATTAAGTCATGGACAATTAATCAAGCCAAAGTAAATCTAAAAGCTCAATATATTTGGTGATTTATCAAATCTTTGCTTAAATTGTTGCAATTAACAATTAAAACAACCCAACATGAAACAATTAATGATTGCCTTACTTGGGCTGGTCACCCTGATCTCTTGTCAAAACAATGACTATCGTGCAGCGTTCGAAAAAAACACCGAAACTGCCAAAGCCTATTTTAAGTTACACGAATCTGAAGATGCCCAAGCCATGTTTGAATATTTACATCCAGATATGGAGTGGCACATGCCGGTTTACGGTACTCCTTTAGTCGGAATTGACGAGGTCAAAGCTGCCGTTCAAGGTTATCAAGACGCATTTGATGACATGTCATTTGTGGCCGATTATTGGTTACCTGGAGTAAATACAGAGACAGGGATGCCCGACGGTAGCACCCGAGTTTACGGTACATGGAACGCCACACACAGCGAAACAGGCGTAAAAGTAGCCCTTACGGCCTACCACTCTTTTGAATTTAAAGATGGTAAAATTCACCGAGGTGGAGATTGGTTTGATCTAGGCGGGATGATGAATTTCATCGCTCAAGAAGCCAGCGCCAATGCAAACACCGAAGATGCCGCTGCCGACCAGGAATAAAAAATTTCTCATCAGCATTCAGCCCCGCGATTTATGGCGGGGTTTATTATTGGTGTCGATAAATATCCTCAAAAGGCACTCGAAAACGCTCACCGTAAACGCCCTCAGGCTTGCGGATTCCACAGCTGACAATCATATTGATTTCTGCGCCACGGGGTAATTTTAAAAGGTGTTTAACGCGCCAGGTGTCAGATCCCTCCATGGGACAGGTATCGTAGCCTATAGCGGCCATACTGATCATAAAGTTCTGAGCCGCTAACGCACAGGTTTTATGAACCACTACGCGCATATCCTTAGCCCGTACCTCTCTGTATATGGGGCGGAATAATCCAGTGACCAGCACCATGAGATACTTGAGCCATCCATAAAGACCTAAAAAATCGAAGTAAACATTCGGAATGAGCTTGCCGTAATAGGCCCTTATGACCCGTTCTCTTCTACTTTGCTCAGATTTGGGCTTATCGGGATAAAGCGTATTGATCATATCCAGATTAGCTTGAGCACGGCGGCGCCATAAGTCCTTTCTAGTAACAAATACAACGAGTTGATCCGCAGTGCGGGCAGCATTTTGATTAAAACACAACGGCGCTATGTTGTTAATCAATGCTTTATCCGTAATATGGATAAACTCCCAAAGCTGCATGTTGCTACTGTTTGGCGCCAAAGCGGCTTGTTGCAGACACTGCTTGACCTTTTCGGTATCTAAGGGATGTTCAGAATCATAGACCCGGACAGATCGACGGTAATCGATAGCTTGTGAAACTGTTTTTTCTTTGCTCATAGAATTAATCATCCTTTGACAGGAGCTCAAATGCATACTTATAATGAGCTCTCTCAATATTACTGCCTTTTCTCCGGTTGGATTTTGCCCTGGCTTTGGTCTGTTTCATCGCGTAAGGTCTCAGTAGTCGAGTTCATAACATTGAGTCGACTACGCGAAAGCAAACGTTTTAGGGTACGATTTTGAATCATTGAGACGCGTTCCAAAACACCATCAGTACTAAATCTCGATACAATAGCCTCTGGCATCAGCCAGTTCGGATTAGACCAAAGCTCTTGTTTTAGAAATTCTAACGCGCGCTTTTGTCTGGCTGCTGGAACACTCCGATATGGAACCGCTGCTTGTCCTTTGATAGCACGTGTTTCATAAACCCCACCGACTAAAGCGGCTACGTGATTTACATATCTAGAATAGACACTCAGCAACTCCCCGTAGAGCTCCTCCAAATCGTCATAGGTAGCCCCTTGAGGCGTGGTCCATTGATCTAGGTTTTTGGCAACAATTTTTAAATTTTTTAATCCGTAGTCTGTCGCTTTGACCGGGTCATCTCCAATATTCTCAGTTTGGGCCATAGGATCATTCCCACGTCCGCCAAACATATAGATAGGGTCTAGAGATTTTTGGTCGACCATGGCCTTGAGTTTTTGATCTACCTGATCCATATCTGCCCCTTCAAAATAACGATAGCCCCACTCAATGGCATAGTGATCGTAGGGCCCTATTTGACGTACAAAACGAATGTTTTCATCTCCAGGCTGGGCGACATAATTATAGCGCGCATAGTCCATAATGGTGGTGGCAATACCCATCTTTTGGGTAAAATCTCCCGAACGTAATGAGTCAACAGGATAAGCAGAACTGGCCTTCATATTGTGTGGCAACCCTAGGGCATGACCCACTTCATGAGCGATGACTCGGCGCATCATCTCACCGATTTCTTCCTCTGGCGTGTCTAAAGTGCGGGCCTTTGGATTTGCCGCCCCGGTTTCCAACAGATAACGGTTTCGATAAGACCGCAAATGGTTGTGATACCAGATCACATCACTTTCGATGATTTCCCCGGAGCGCGGATCCTTAACACTAGGTCCCACTGCATTTCGAGTCGTCGACGCCACATAGCGCACCGTGGAGTAACGTACGTCTTCAGGGCTAAAATCTGGGTCTTCTTCAGGGGTTGGAGGGTCTTTAGCGATAATCGCATTTTTGAATCCGGCAGATTCAAAGGTCTGCTGCCAGTCTTCGATCCCCTGTTTAAAATACGGTCGCCATTTCATGGGCGTGGCCGGGTCCAAATAAAATACAATCGGTTTTACGGGCTCAACTAATTCTCCGCGATTATAAGCCGCTACATCTTTAGGCTCCAAACGCCAACGAACAGCCACACGATAATCGTCTGCCTTTAAAGCCGGAGAGGAATAATCGATTTTTTTTAGGGTAAACCACCCCACTCTTGGATCCGCAAGGCGCATTTGCATGGGCTCTTTAGGCAATAAAACTAACGAGTGATTGACCTGAAAACTAAAAGTCCCCGCACGATTACCACGGGGAGGGTCCCCCACTTTAAAGGTGAGTGTATGCCGCACCTCTAGGTTTTCTGGGAAACTGCGACAGTGATCCATAAACGATCGCTCTTTGTCCAGACTGCCTATTTTATATTTCTTCTTGGTGGATTCATTAATGATGTTAAAGCCAGGTGAGTCCTTAGAAAAATATTTAGACGCGTCGATTAGATATTGGGTGGGCTCGTCATTTTCTATGTCAAACACAGCCAAAATAGGCGCAAAATTATTCGCCTCAACCGACTGAGCGATGGGATCATTTTCATCTGCATTATTCACAAAAGAGTGCTCTCGAAGTACCAATGATCCCGCTCTTTTTTCAAAACGCACTATGCGCTCGGCTGTTTTGCTCCCGGCATTGACATAGCCAGAATAATTAGCGGGTAATTGAACAAATCGCGTGACCATAAGGAGGTCTCTGCCCACGACACTATCGGGCACCGCTAACATTAATTTGTTCTTTTCGGCGCTAAAATAACTTTGTATGAACCCATTGGATTTTGGATAATCCACGGTGAGTGAATCTATAGATTTTGGCCCTGGCAAGTCAGTTGAATCACCGTTTTGCCCCACAACAAATCCAACACTCAGTAGCATAAATACGGTAATACACAATCTCATAATTCGCATAAATTTTTCTTTTTTAAGTCCATATCTCAATCGTCGCCATGAGTGAGAAACCCATGAGAATCATCACTAGTTTTGAAGGCTTGTTTTGATTGCTCTCGAACAGTTCGGCAATAATTTCTAGTGTCGCAATGTACAAAAATGTACCCGCTGCAAGCGTGTCAAAGATCGCTTCAAACATCACAGCACTCTGGCCACTTTCAACACTGCCTAAATAACTGCCCATCAAAACCCCTAGTGGGGTCATGAATGAGAAAAATACAATCCTCTTGCGCACCAAACTTGTGTCACACTTTGAACCGACCATATTTACCCCAAGGGCAAAGGCGGCAGAACCTTTGTGGGCCATTATGGCAATGAGAATCACCAAGCCAGACATAAACCCCGACTCAAGTCCTAAAGACATCCCTGCAATGATCGAGTGTATGGCCAACACCAAAAATAAAATGGTAGGGAATTGCTGTTTTTTATCCAGCACCTCTGCCGTGTTGTGACTGGAAAATCCTTTGTCAATAAACATAATGATCACAAAACCGATCGCGGCAGTGAGCAGACCTAAAGGATAATCAATCCCCGTTTTGAGCTGATTAAAGTTATCGAGTCCGTCTGGCAGCATATGTAAAAATCCTGCCCCGAGAAACACCCCTCCAGCAAAGGCATTACCCAAATCTAGCGCGGCATTGTTTCCCGATCTAAATTTAGTGCGCAAAGCGGTAAAAATCCCCCGATGATTCCCGCTAAAGCGATAATAACAATGGAAATTATTTTAAAAGTGAACATGGATAAAATGGTTAAGGTTCGTTGTTTTTGTCAGCTTAAAGATACGTAAATCCAATCAGCCCTATCGAATTGCTTTCATCACTGATTATCTTTATATTTAAATGCAATCTCACAACCTGAAACATCAACATTACACAACCTGATTAAATGGATAAGCGCAGTTTTCTTAAAAAAGCTTCATTGGCAGGCTTATTGCCTTTTAGTGTGCCAAACTTTATCAATGCTTCATCGGGGCACTCAACAAGTCGTAGGACCAAACACATGTCGAATGAATTGACTCAAAAATCCACTAAGCCGTATCTTAAACCTTGGTCCGGCTCAAATGAAACTTTTTGGGAAGAGGTGCGCAGCCACTATAAATTAGTTCCCGATTTTATTAACCTTGAAAGTGGCTATTACAATATTATCCCTGAACCTACGCTTGAGGGGCTCAAACAAAATATGAGTCAAGTCAATCTCAGAGGATCGCATTACATGCGCACTGAGTTGGATCAAGACCGCTATACAATCGCAAAGAGTCTTGCTGATTTTATGGGTTGCCCACAAGAAAATTTGATCATTACGCGCAATACCACGGAATCCCTAGATTTAGTTATCGCCGGGTATCCTTGGCAAAAAGGGGACCATGTGATTTATGCCATGCAAGACTATGGGGCCATGAAAGTCATGTTTGAACAAGTCAGCAAACGCCACGAGTTGACTCAAGAGATCATTTCGGTGCCCAATCATCCCTCGAGCGATGAGGAAATTGTTGCTCTTTATGAATCAAAAATCACCCCGCAGACGAAAATGATTATGGTCTGTCATATGATCAACATTACTGGGCAGATTTTACCGGTGCGAAAAATATGTGACATGGCCCACAGTCACGGAGTGGAAGTATTGGTGGATGGAGCCCACTGTATCGGACATTTTGAATTTAAAATTCAAGATTTAAACTGCGATTATTATGGCTCTAGCCTCCACAAATGGCTCGCAGCACCATTGGGCAATGGACTTTTGTATATTGACTCTAAACGCATTGCACAACTTTGGCCCTTGCTTGCCGATTACGAAAAAGACCCCAACAATATATTGCGTTTAAACCATCTAGGCACCCACCCGGCCTACATTACTTTGGGAATTGGTGACGCCATCAATTATCTGAATTGGATTGGCTTAAAGCGCAAAGAAGAGCGCCTGAACGCCTTGAGGTCCTATTGGATGGAAGCCCTAAAAGACACACCGGGGATGGTCATTAACACCCCTTTCGGTGCAGATCGGGCCTGTGGCATTGGCAATGTTGGCCTAATCAATATGACCCCAGCTCAAATGGCAGACCGACTTTTGAATGAGCACAGGGTTTTTACTGTAGCCATTGACTATGCCAATGTGAAAGGTTGTCGCATTACTCCGAATGTCTTCACGACATACCAGGAATTAGATCATTTCATTAAGGGCCGTAAAAACTTTAGCTCAAGCCTAATAAATTTTTATAACACCGCAACACTATCCAATGTCATTTAATCCATTTAAAAATATAGGTCCAGGAGTCATCATTGCTGCAGCCTTTATCGGTCCCGGTACCGTAACCCTGTGTTCGATTGCTGGGGTGTCTTTCGGATATGCCTTGTTATGGGCCGTTTTGTTGTCCACCCTTGCAACAATGGTATTACAAGAAATGGCGGCGCGTATTGGATTGATGACCCAAAAAGGTTTGGCGGAACTACTCAGGCGACAACTCGCGAATTCTATTTGGCAACAACCTGCCTTATGGCTCATTATCCTTGCCATTGTTTTGGGTAATACAGCATATCAAGCAGGCAATATCGGCGGTGGTGTGTTGGGATTAGAGGCCATTTTGGGGCCTCTGACCTTTGAGGTTTTTGGCCTTAGGGTGAATTTTGCGGCCTTGGGCTTGGGCTTGGGGGCGTTTATCGTCCTTTCACAAAACAGCGATAAACGATTAACACAGGTTTTGACAGTACTGGTCTTATTTATGAGTCTATCTTTTGTCATCACGGCCCTAATCATTCAAAACGATATAGCGGATTTAGTGTCGGGATTAGTACAACCCACAATACCTGACAAAAGTGTTTGGACCATTATTTGATTAATTGGTACGACCATAGTCCCGTATAATATTTTCTTGCACGCTTCGCTGGTGCGTAAAAAATGGCACAGCATTGATGAGCTACCAAAGCTGCAGCGCGATACTTATTGGACCATCGGACTGGGAGGAATAGTCTCGATGAGTATTGTTATTTGTGCTGCGGGTTCTGTTATTATGCAAATCAATAATGCTGCAGATTTAGCACAAGGACTGCGCCCCCTGTATGGCTCAATGGCGACCATACTGATGGGTGTAGGCTTGTTCGCCGCTGGCATGACCTCAGCAATCACGGCGCCACTGGCGGCGGCCTATGTAGCCTCTGGTTGCCTGGGATGGCCCACAGATTTAAACCATAAACGGTTCAAATTAGTTTGGCGCACAGTACTGCTGGTCGGAGTGGTTTTAGCCTCCTTACAAATAAAGCCCATTATCTTGATTCAAGTGGCACAAGTCGCCAATGGGACCTTAATTTTTATCATTGTCGCCCTAGTACTTTGGCTCATCAATCAACAAACATTAATGAAAAAAGCCACAAATACGCCACTTCAAAATATATTAGGGGTCATCGTTTTTGTCATAACTCTTGTGGTTGGTATAAAAGGGATTAGCGGCGTCTTGCAAATACTCTATTAAATGGATATCAACTGCGATTTAGGTGAAGGCATGCACAATGACGCGCAAATTATGCCGCATATCTCGCGATGTAATATTGCTTGTGGAGGACATGCGGGCGACCCCGAAATCATGCAGCGAAGTATTGAATTAGCACTAAAGCACGGGGTGGCTATCGGTGCCCACCCTTCCTATCCCGACAAAGAAAATTTTGGCCGTCAATCGATGAGTATCGCCCCCGAGGCACTCAAAAATACCCTTATCGACCAAATCCACGAACTGAATGAATTCGCTCACGAGCAAGGCACAAGACTCAGTCACGTGAAGCCACATGGCGCCCTTTATCACGATCTGGCCCAAAACTCAGAATTAGGGCGACTTTTTTTGGAGGCCGTTACAGAGGTTATAGGAGCAGCCATAATAATTACCGCTCCGAACTCTGTTCTTGTTCAAGACCCACTCGGTGAAAAGCATATCCTATGGTCCGAAGGGTTTATCGACCGCAGGTATCACCAGGATTTAAGCCTTATTTCTCGGGCTAATGAACATGCGATTATTCACGACCCTGAAGAGGCCTATAAACAATACTTAAGTCTTTGTAACGGGCAAATTACCTCTTTGGAGGGTCAAATAATCCCAATTAAGGTCAATACCAGCTGCATTCACTCCGACCATCCTAATGCTTTGATCATCGCTCAACGAATAAACCTCAATTGCAACAACCATGAGGTCTAAATATACACTGGACTATATTCCTTATGGCCATCGGGCTCTGCTGATTAATTGGCCTTCGGCTATCGCCCCCGAAATACTTTATGACATAATTGCGCTAAACGCGTTATTGACCCATGAGGCAATTCTAGAACGCGTTATCGCCTATCATTCCCTTACATTAATTTTTAATCGGCCACAGGAGAGCTTTGACTTTTGGATAAACTATGTAGATGAGCAATATCTACAGGCCCTGCAAAATTCAGAAATCTCTACAACCATTCATAAAATACCTGTATGCTATGACCCTGAATTTGCACCGGATTTAGTGGACTTATGTGCGGATAAAAACATGTCTATCAATGAGTTGATAGAGGTGCACAGCGCAGCTGAGTATCTCGTTTACTTCATCGGGTTTCAACCTGGCTTTGTTTATATGGGCGGATTAAACCCCAAACTTAAGGCGCCACGAAAGTCCACTCCTCGCCATTTGTGGCAAAAGGATCCGTTGCTATTGGCGGGGCGCAAACCGGTATCTATCCTGCGGATGCTCCGGGTGGTTGGCACGTTATCGGAAGGACCTATCACGATCTATTTGACCCACTTAAGTCGCCTGCTTGCGCCATAAAATCGGGAGACTTGATAAAATTCATCCCAATTTCCAAAGCAGAATTTGAGCACCAACAAAGTTCTTACTTATCCTCATCAGATCGGATCTCAGAGTTTAATTCTAAAAAAATTGCCGTATTTAAACTTCTAAAAAGCGGTATTTACAGCAGTCTCCAAGATCTCGGGCGCCATGGACATCGGGCTGTGGGTGTTGTACAAAGCGGGGCGATGGATCAAATTTCAGCTAGATTTGCCAATACATTGGTTGGAAACGCTCCTCGTGAGGCCGTATTAGAAATAACTTATGGTAGGACGAAATTAGAGTGCCTCTGCTCCTGTAAAATTGCTCTTACCGGGGCAGACTTTTCTGCCCAACTTAATGATTTACCGATAGATATGAATAGGGTAATATCCCTAAATAAAGGGGATATACTAGCCCTGGGGCAAAGAAAAACTGGAGCAAGGACCTATATGGCGATTGAACATGGATTTGACGCTGAGCTGGTTATGGGCAGCAGAAGTTTTTACGGTCCGGTAACAGGAACTAAACGATTTATTGATGGAGATTTACTTTATCGAAGAATCGATAAACAAGACCCAAATGAAACTTCGATAGAAACTTTGTGTGGTCAGTCTCATCCATTGCCCGAGACTGTGGATTTTAATCCCGCCCAAAGACTAATCGACTTTTCAACTTCTAAACCCTTTGTTCTCCAGGCGAGTCCCGGACCTGAACACAACACTCTGACAGACTCGGTTAAAAAATTCATAACTCAGGAATTCACCATAGGCGCTAATGACCGTATGGGCTATCTACTGCGTGAATTAATAAAAAATGATTGCCCCGCTATTTATTCCTCGGCTGTCCTTCCTGGCACGGTTCAACTTACTCCAGGTGGTCAAGTCATAATCCTGACCAATGACGGTCAAGTCACGGGGGGCTATCCTCGGATTTTACTGCTTTCGGATGAATCATTGAGCCAATTAGGCCAGCTCATTACAGGGCAAAAAATTCGATTTAATCTTGTTTCCAACATTTGAATTCTCGCCCTTTAAACAAGCTTAATAAAATAGTGGATCCACTATTTTCCACTATTTTTTTTGTAATCCTCTAAATGATTGTCGAAATTTAATACTGAGCTAACCAAAAGTCCAGACATACCTAATAAACTCACGTCTAATATAGAAGGTGTATTGCACTACGCTTTAGTTAATGCACGACCACAGGGCATGTCACTGGTGACAAAAACAATGTTCCTCGTGACTTTGCGCCTTGAAGACGTATGAATTTTAAGCAGTCTGTGTTATTTTAGTCGACATGATGATAACTTTTGACTAAATAAACTATTCTAATAAGCCAAATTTTACTTCAATGAAAATTTCTACAAAACATCCTTTAACCATTGCACTGTGCTTCTTGCTGGTTTTCACAGCAAGTGCACTAGGCCAAAGCATCAGTTTTAACGAACTTGATGGCGCCACCAAAAACCCTTCCGATCTTAGTGTTTCTGAAATCTATTCGAAGCACTTGGCATATATCGATCCAGGAAATATAACCCCCATGCTCAGTAGCATCACCCGAATAGATGCCACTTCGGGTCTAGTGAATGGTGAATTTTCTGGCCAATCTTCTTCTACGACAACCAACACAACCATGGCCAATTTCCGAGATAACCTTGGGCGCATTGCCTCGGTCATGAAAATGGAAAATATGAACACCAAAACTATTTTTGACGGCAGTAATGGATATACAGAAATGGATCTGATGGGCGGATCGCGAACAGAAATGACCGAAGAGTTAAAAGCCATGTTTAAAGTACCAGATATGGATTTACTTGTACGTGAACGACGTATTCCAGAGGGGGCGGGAGCTTCTTTAGTGTCGGTAAATGGTCGCAATTTATACGGGGTGAGCTATGTTTTAAATTCAAGTTATGGCGATACCGATGTAACGGAATATTATGATGCCTTAACTTTTGAGAAATCCTTTATGGTGACTAAGGCCAATCTATCTAATGGAACCAACACTACGAGCATTCAAGAATTTACCGATTACCAAGATTTTGATGGGCTCAAACAGCACAGTCGCTCTTACTTGGCAAGCACTAGCACATTTACGCAAGGGTCATCGGTCATAACGACGGAAACTAATCATTCTTACAAACTCAACGAGTCATTCTCTTTTTATCGCGATGGCGGCTTAAGTGAGCTAAGCAGCGCTTTGCCTGCGATCCCTAATGGATCGGTTTCCTCGTCATCTATTGCCTCAGCCATTGGCGGCACATCGAGTAGTAGCGCAGCCGTACCTGATCAGGATTCGGCACAGATTGCGGCAGAACTGGCCTCGGTTGAAAACCTCGAAGAATCGGAATACTTTAAAAGCCTCAACCTCAGAGAGCGCGCCTATCAACTCAGTTTACGCGCCGAAAAATTAGCGGGCACTGGAAGTGGGGCTTCTTTCGCAGCAGCGGTGAACACAGTAAACACGGCAGAGCGCAGAGAAAAAATTAAAAAAATGGATGCGGCAGTCGCCGGAAAGCTCAAGTATCGCCGCAGCTCATTGTACACGATGATGCTAGATGATAATCGTAGAGAGCGATACCGCGTGATTAAAGACGCTTTTGGCAACGCCGTGCTGTCTGAAAAATTTAATGACCATAATATCGGGCCCTATTTAATTCCGGCCCACGGCATGAGCGGAGAGAAAGATCAGACAAAATTAATCGAACAATATCTCAACAATAAAGGTGTGGCACGAGATTTGGTGGCTAAATGGTTCAACAGAGATGCCAATGGTAATTTCAACATGGACTTAATCGCAGAACGCGGACAATACAACGCTTCGGAAATCGACGTTAAAGTCGCTCAGTCTTCTGTGCGCGGTAAGGCCATGCTCGCCGATGCTGGGCGAGAACTCATTGGCAATACTTTTGTGATTGTTTACGACTATAAATACACCAATAAAGAGGAGCAAGCAAAAAAGCGCGGTGGTTTCCTCGATGTCCATAAGCACCGCGGCGAGTATTGCTGGTTACGACGACGTAGCTAACATAGCACAAGGTGTACGTGTTGCTTCGGATGTTATGGGGAAAGGGTATTTTGTGAGGACTACAAGTTACCTGTATCGATTGGTTTGGAACGACGATGTGGCCAACGAATTTTATACCTACTTGTGGAACGACGCCTCGGACTCAGATCCAAAACGAAAAGAACTTTTTGATCGCTCCGATCTGTTTAAATTAGAATATGTGGGCTCTGAAAAATCGCGCAATAATCTGCAATCGACGATTTTTACTTCTAAGTCAGACAACCAGCTTATCGAAATTGCCACGACAAGAGCAGTCGATAAGAACATAGGAAAATTACAAAGAACCTATGAAGAATTCCGTGTAAAAACTCCATTGCTAAGCACAGATCCTATAGCCGCTCAGATTGGCACCAAAGAGGATATCGAACGAGGGGATAAGTTTGAAGTTCTCGAGCAAATCTTAGACGAGGACGGAACCACTTATTATGACAAGATCGGCACAATTAAAGTGCAGAAGGTTTGGGACAACGCCTACGTGCCAGATGACGCCAGTGGAGAAGGTACGGCTCAAGTTCTCACTGAAGCCGATTTAGAGGGATTATCAAATACAGAAAAATTCAAAATGATATCCTGGAAAAAAAACAAAAAAAGAAGAAGCGAGAAACTTAAATTATAGTATCTTTAAAGGGAGTGCAAAGAAACTCGCACCGGGTATGTTAATCAGACAAATAAACTAAACCAAGACCTATGAATTCAAAATTTTTAAAACTCAGCTTAGTGGCTTTGGCCATGTTAGCAATATCGCCGGCCTTTGGCCAAAGACGGGCCAAAAAGAAAGCCGACAAGGATATGAAAAACTGGCGCTATGAAATAGAATGCGTCAACGTGTCTTCAGATGGCAGTTATATCATCAAAATCTTTTCGTTCTCCAAAAAGAAGACTGTAGCCATAACACAAGCCAGCAAGAATGCGGTTCACGGGGTTATCTTTAGGGGAATTCCGCAAAACGAAGTGGGATGCGTGAGTCAACCGCCATTGGCCAGACACCCTAACGCGCAAGAAAAGAACAGAGAGTTCTTTGACGACTTCTTCTCGGATACTGGAGACTTTCAAAAATTTGTCACGCTAACCACTAATGGTGCCGTGGCGCCCGAAGACCGATTAAAAGTTGGTAAAA
This sequence comes from Flavobacteriaceae bacterium, assembly GCA_038141525.1. Classification (GTDB taxonomy): domain Bacteria; phylum Bacteroidota; class Bacteroidia; order Flavobacteriales; family Flavobacteriaceae; genus BACL21. Next base: position 32,081 of record JAYQIF010000006.1, read on the forward strand.
AAGAATATAAAATAGGTGTCATTGTCTCGGTAGACGTGGCCTCTTTACGTAAAACCCTAGAAGCAGCTGGAGTCATTAAAGGCCTCTCGTCTGGTTTCTAATAAATCCCTAATCATGAACGCAGTATTTAAACTATTTGTCCTGAGTCTTTTTGTGATCAGTGCCACCTCATGTAAGTCCAAAATACAGACCGTATCTGGATTTTATGACTATGAAACCGAATGTGTTTCCTCGGACGGAAACGGTATTCAAACCGTAAAAGCCTGGGGCACCGGAAATACAGAAAAAGAGGCTGTCCTCAATGCACGGCGCCGTGCTGTAGACGACATACTATTTAAAGGAATCCGCGGAGGGACGAGCTTCTGCGACATGCGACCCATTATCTCGAATCCGAATACGCGAAGAAATGAAGAGCAATATTTCTATCGCTTTTTTGCAGAAGGTGGGGCCTTTGAGGGCTTTGCCGGTCTCCCAGAAGAAAACTGGATCCGTCAAAAACTCAAAATCAATAAAAAAAATAAAGACAATTTAGCCTTTGAAATCGTCATCGAAGTCGATATGATGGGCCTCAAAGATCAAATGCGTCGCGATAACATAATTCAATAAATACAGAACTTATGAAGTTTTTTCAATCAATACGATTTGTTCCAGTATTGCTGTTGTGCTCAGCACTAGCCTTTGGACAAGCAAAAAAACCTACACTAATGGTTGTGCCTAGTGACAACTGGTGTATTACTAATGGTTACACCCTTGAGTTTGACAATCAGGGCATGACCGAAACTATTCCAGACTACAAACGCGCTTTTCAAGAAAGTTCAGACCTGCTGTTAGTGGTAAGTAAACTCAGTGGTCTTATGGCAGAGCGAGGGTTCCCGCTAAAAAATATGGAGTCTGAAATCAAGTCTATTAGCCAAGTGAGTGCCTTGGACAATATGCGCAGTTCAAAAGGTGGCGGGGCTGAGGTTGCGGTTAGCCCTGTGGATGAACTCCTGAATCAGGCCAAAGCAGATATTATCTTACAACTTACTTGGACCATCAATAAAGTTGGCCCAAACCGCTCAATTACCTTCAACCTTCAAGGACTTGATGCCTATTCTAACAAGCAAATTGCCACAGCGGCCGGTACAGGAGCCCCATCGTTTTCTGTAGAACTGCCTGTTTTATTAGAAGAAGCGGTGCTTTCGTATATCGGTCCTTTTGCCGACAGCCTTCAAGATCATTTCGATGATTTATTCGAAAACGGACGCGAGGTGAGTATCTCGGTTAAGCGATGGGCAGACTGGGATGGTGATTTAGAATCATATTATGGCCCAGACGAAGAAGAGCTCGGGATTCTAATCGAAGATTGGATGGCCGACAACACCGTAAATGGGCGCTTTAGCATAAAAAATACTACTGAGAATATGATCATTTTTGAGCAAGTACGCATACCGCTTTATTACGAGCGTAATGGTCGCCAACGCGCCATGGACACAAGGCGATTTGCCAATCAGCTGAGTCGTTACTTGCGTAATTCGCCTTTTAACATTGAAAACAAATTAACCACTCGCGGACTCGGTGAGGCTACCATTTTCTTGGGTAGTAAATAAATACTTGTCTTATGAAAATCAAATCTTATATCTCCATCATCGCGCTTGCACTCTTGACTCTAGGTGGGTCAATGGTTGAGGTCTTGGCGCAGAATAAAATGGACAAAACAGACGATCTGGGCCGTATTGCCATAGTGCCTTATGTAACGGATCAAGTAGAGAACCTTCCAGAGATTGCCAAGAACAATCTCCGCAGTAAGATGGCGCAAATCCTTACAAAACAAGGAATCGCTGGCTCTGCAGGTTTTTCGAGCCAGTTTATCATGGTCCCCAATGTGAGTGTCTTGACTAAAGACGTCGTTGCTGGGGCGCCTCCAAAAGTTGCCCTTAATCTTGAAGTGGCCTTTTACATTGGCGATGGCATCAATGGTGTCAAATACGGCAGTGCTGCGGTCATGGCCAAAGGTGTGGGCAGTACCGAAACCAAAGCCTATATTTCTGCACTCCGCAATATCAGTAGCAGTAATAAAGATTTGGCCAGACTCATCGATACCGCCAAAGAGCGCATCCTAGAGTACTATAACGACGGCTGTGACTTTATTTTGAAAGAGGCCGACAATTTGGCTGCCCAAAACAAGTTTGACGAAGCTTTATACGCTCTTTCTTCTGTGCCTGTAGTATCAAAGGAGTGCTTTAACAAAGCACAAGATCGCATCGGTGATGTCTATCAGCAAATGATAGACCGTGACTGCGATATGCTCCTGAATCAAGCCACCAATGCATGGAATGCAGGGCAGAATTATGAGGCTGCAGCAGAGGCTACGGAACTGCTCAATCAAATCGAGCCTGAATCAGCTTGTTTTTCTAAGGTTAAAACACTTTCCAAAAGTATTCGTACCGGCATTAAAGACACCAATAACAAGGAGTGGGCCATGTTGAACAAACAACTGGAAAGCATTACTGAAATCGAAAAGAACAGATTGTCTACCACTAAAGAAATTGCTTTGGCCTATGCCAACAATCAACCTAAAAACGTCGTTTACAACGTCAAAGGTTGGTGGTAAAATGTCTTTCCAGAACGACTAAAGGACCCTGGTTTTATTGAAATATAGGGAACAAAAGCCCGCTCAGTTGAGCGGGCTTTTTTTGCAAGTCACGATGCGATACTTGCTCTTGTCTTTATGATACGGATAACTCTCGCGCTAAAGGATATAGTCCGTAGTTACAAAATTACTCTGTCGCTCCTGCAACATATTCTTGATGATCTCCTTATTCATGGGATTATCTTTGGCCGCGAGGAAGGTCCGAATCGAGAATGAACGCAAAGCATCATGAACACTTAAAGTGCTTACCGCCGAGTCTTTACGACCAGTAAATGGATACGTGTCTGGTCCTCGTTGGCACGCACTGTTTAGGTTAACACGGCATACCAAATTAACTAAGTAATCGATCAAGGGCGTCAGTTCCTGCGAATTCGTTCCGAATACACTCACCTGCTGGCCATAATTACTTTGGGCCATGTCCTCTAATGGCAGCTTTATGTCTTCAAAATCCCGCACAGGAATCACGGGTCCAAATTGTTCCTCGTGATAGATGTTCATCTCTTTGGTCACTGGATACAATACAGCTGGGAATATAAAATTACTGCTGCGCTCACCACCTCGTTTATTGATGATTTTGGCTCCCTTCTCTAGGGCATCATCAATGAGTGACTGAATGTAGTCTGGTTTATTCGGCTCCGGAAGCGGCGTGAGCAGTGTGTTATCCCAAGGCATGCCCAACTGTAGAGCGTCCACAGCATTCGTGAAAGCAGGTAAAAACTCATCCTTTATTGCTTTGTGTACATACAATATTTTCAGGGCCGTACAGCGCTGTCCATTGAAGGAAAGCGTGCCTGAAATACACTCCGAAACCGCATTTTGCAAATCGGCACTGGGCAAGATGATTCCCGGGTTTTTCGCCTCAAGTCCGAGAACCAAACGCAAACGATTTTTATTCGGGTGTAAATCTTGTAAAGCAATGGCCGATGAACTATGGCCGATAAGGGCAAGAACATCGATATGGCCAGATTTCATAATTGGGGAAGCGACTGCGCGACCACGGCCAAAAAGCACATTGACGACTCCTTTAGGAAAACTCGTTGCAAAGGCCTCAAGTAAAGGACCTATGAGCAATACGCCGAGTTTGGCAGGCTTGAAAATAGTCGTATTACCCATTATTATGGCCGGTATGAGCAACGAAAAAGTCTCATTGAGCGGATAATTGTAGGGCCCTAAGCACAAAACGATTCCCAATGGTCCGCGTCTAATGTGGGCGCGTACGTTACTGTCGTTCAAAAAGCGAGCGCCTTTTCGGTCAAAATCCTTACAGGCCTCGATCGTGTCATAAATGTAATCTACGGTACGATCAAATTCTTTCTGGGAGTCTTTGTAATTCTTGCCAATCTCCCACATTAATAATTTCACCACCTCATCGCGTTTGGTCACCATCTTTGCGGCAAAATCTTCCATACACTTAATGCGGTCTGTTACGCGCATGGTGGGCCACTCCCCCATACCCCGGTCAAATGCTTTAACTGATGAGCGGATGGCCGCAATTGCAGAGGCTTCATCCATGGCGCTCACTTGTCCGAGATAAGTTGGCCCCAGCTTACCTGACTCGTCAGGGGTTTCTATGGTGGAATAGACCTCCGTGGTGGGTCCATTCCAAGTTTTCACTTGGCCGTCTAGGACATATTGATTTAGGGTAATTGGCTCCAAAGTAAACTCTTCGGGCACGGTAACAGTCGTTGGTTTCATAAAAGACATTTTAGCCTTTAAGGCTCTTAAAGAAAAAATAAGACGGAAAAGAGCCTTTACTAGGCTTTATTTTATTGGAAGGTGGGTAAAAAGTACGAAAAAATAACCAAATCATTAGAGCGCTATTCAATTTAAGACCCCCCATGAACTTATTCAAAGCGCATTGTCTGATCTAAAAATCACCTTGAAAGAGCTGAAAAGCATGGATGCGATTGAGTTTTTTCAAAATTATTTGTAACTTTCTTGTTCTAAATCTACTAAAACCACATCATGAAACATTTACTCACTTTATTAGCCATAACCCTTACTTTTGGCGTATATGGGCAAAAATCAACAATCAGAACCAATGTCCCTTCTGCAGACATATTTATCGACGGAAAACTTGTAGGTCAAGGGGAAGTTGGTGGGATAAAAGTTCCAAGAAATGAATGCATTACAGTTCAAGTCAGTGCTACCGGTTACCTGTCACAGACCAAAGAGTATTGTAAAATAAAGGGCATGCCACGAATTGAAAAAACAGAATACATTGAACTCGGTGTTGACGATTCCTTCGAGGCGAGTGTGCAGTCAGATTTCGCCAATAATGACATTATCATAAATCCAAAAAATAAGGATGTCGAAGAAGTCTGGAAAAATGCATTTCGCCTTATTTCCAATTATTTTGACGCCATGGAAGTCAACGACACCGAAGTATACTACCTCAGAACATCATGGGTTGTTGCAACATTTAAAGGATATACTATTAGAACGCGCGTCATTTACCGTTTGACCAGAGAAAATCCCTTGGAGTTTTCCATCAAAGTAGTTTCAGAACGTGCTGAGGGACAGGCCAGCCCTAAAGACGATGAAAAGTATAAGCCTTGGACCCGTATTTAAAGCGTTATGCTGCGCTAATAGAAGAAGTACAACAGCGCTCATAAACACAAGAGCATATTCGACAATAATTTAAAGCCCCGTTTTGGGGCTTTTTTATAAGCCAAAGAATGAAACAACACCTTCGGTCTTTACATCGAAAACTCCTGAAGATTAAATCCCATATATTCAGTATTGAGAAAAGGCACTAGCCTGAACTTCCAATGGCCTTATCCAGATGGTCGCCATTACCGATGACCTTGTCCAACTAACCTTGGTTACTGATGGCCTTGTCAAGCGGGCAAGTTAATGGGAATCATAAATTATCTTAATGTTTATCCAACTGGTTTGAAATTATCCTAATTTAGCGCTCAACCTAACCTTGATTGCCTTATGCTCAGTTCCTATAAATTCAAATTTTACCACCCGCTTTTTTTACTCTTCATTCCATTTATCGGCAATTTTGTGAGTCCTCAAGTGAACTGGTCTTGGTCCGATTTTACAGTAATGGGGGTGCTTTTGTTGTGCCTTGGTCTTGGGGTAAGATTTGTCCTTAAAAAATTTGGACAAAGTTCAAATCGATGGTCGTATCTATCTGCAGTGATCTTAGTGTTTTTACTGATCTGGGCTGAACTGGCCGTAGGTATTTTTGGCAGTCCTCTAGCCGGAAGTTAAAAGTAGATAGAACAATCCCGCTACAGCGCCTCCGATGAATGGTCCCATAACCGGAATCCAGGCATAGGGCCAATCCGAATTTTTTTGTCGCATCGGAATTAGGTGATGTACCAGACGCGGCCCAAAATCACGAGCAGGGTTTATGGCATAACCTGTGGTTCCACCCAAAGACCATACCGATCACCCAAACCAAGATACCCACGGGTAAGGCATCGAGCGAACCAATGCCAAAATTGGTTACCTCAGCCCCATCAATTGATATACTTGGTCCGGCGATAAAGAGCACCCCAAAGACCAGCATAAAGGTCCCTAACGCCTCGCTAAAGAGGTTGTTTTTAAAGTTTCTTACCGCAGGACCAGTACAAAATGTGCTGCGTACCGCATCGACATCGTCTGTCGCCCGGTAATGATCTATATACAGAACATAGGCCAGCCAGCTCCCGGCCATGGCCCCTAGCACTTGGGCTAAAATATAGCCTGCCGCCATGTGCCAGGCAAACTTTCCTGCCACAGCGAGTCCAATAGTTACCGCGGGGTTAAGATGCGCCCCGCTGAATTGTCCAGTAATGAATACGGCTACAAATACAGCAAATCCCCAAGCGCTGGTAATCAGCACCCAAGGGGTTTGACCTGAACCAATGGTCTTTTTGAGGTTGACGTTTGCCACCACGCCCATACCGAGCAGCAGCAGAATGGCAGTGCCGATAAATTCGGCGATGTATGGATTCATCATAGTAAATAGGTTTTTAATATCTGTTCGGTATACTTTATTTCATTGTTAATCCAATCAGCATCTTTATGGAGTTCCTCTGCCATTATTTGAGCGATTTCTGGCAGCAATCGCTGGGTTTCACGAGCATCTAAAAATAGAGCTCTCACCCTTCTGGCGATAACATCTTCAAGACGCATGGCCATTTCATAACGCATGCTGTATAAAATTTGATTTTTACTAATGTAGTATTTATTGCTCAATGATTTGTTTTGACTTTCCGGTCCTTGGTTTAAAACTTTGGTCCGTTCACTACCATAGACATGAAGTGGATCATCAAAAGACAGCCCCGCCTCATAGCCAAAGAGCCTTAGCTTTCGCGTTTTACATTTTTTGGTCGGCAAGCCACCGACCATTGCGGCTGCGCTTAACGTATCTTCTGCCATTTTACGGTAGGTGGTCCACTTTCCGCCCAATACACTCACTAAACCACTGGTGCTGACGTGTACTTTGTGATGTCGAGAGATTTCCTTGGTTTTACCCTCCTTAGCCGCACTGGCCGCCAAAGGACGTAATCCAGCAAACACACTTTTGACGTCGTTGCGTGTAGGCTTTTTATGCATATACTGGGCGGCATTGTTTAAGACAAAGTCAATTTCTTGATCCAGAGCCTCAGGATCTGACAAAGGCCCATCAATTAGGGTATCCGTGGTCCCAAGGATGACATGATCATGCCAAGGCACGGCAAAAAGCACGCGACCATCAGAGGTCTGCGGAATCATAATGGCATAGTCTCCCTTTAAAAATGAGCGATCTAACACCAAATGTATCCCCTGGCTTGGGGTAATTCTTGGCTTGGCTTTAGCATCATCCATGGCCATGATCGCATCACTAAAAACCCCCGTGGCATTGATTACCACAGACGCAGAAACTTCATGATTTTCTGAGGTTATTGTATCCTGAAAGCTCACACCACTGACCACACCGTTTTGCTTTTTTATGCTGGTCACCTCGGCGTAATTCAAAAGGCTTGCTCCCAAGGAATCTGCAGTCAAAGCAAGGCTAATTGCCATACGGGCGTCGTCGAATTGTCCGTCGTGATAGACTACTCCGCCGCGCAGTTCTTCTTGATTCACGTTTTGAATCATGTCTGTGGTTTGCTTCTTACTCAGCCATTGAGATTTACCCAGACCAAGATCGCCAGCCATCATGTCGTAAATCTTAAGCCCAACACTGTAAAAGGGACCATTCCACCACGAATAAATTGGGATGACAAAACTCATGTCACGCACCAAGTGCGGCGCGTTTTGCTTCATTATACCCCGCTCTTTGAGCGCCTCAATAACCAGAGACACATCACCGTTTTGCAGGTAACGCACGCCTCCATGCACTAGTTTTGTACTTCGTGAAGAGGTGCCCTTAGCAAAATCATGGCGTTCCAAAAGCAGTGTGCTGTATCCGCGATTCGCGGCATCTACCGCGATACCGAGGCCACTGGCGCCCCCACCAATAATCACAACATCCCAATGCTTTTGGGATTTTACGCGCTTGATGTGAACTGATCGTTGCATTTAAGATAAAATTCTCTTGATGCGCTCATGCCATAAATTAATTACCTCGTGGGTAGACTCGTTCGCAACGGGAGTAAACACTCGGTCACTCTGCCACATGGCTTCCAAGGCTTGTAGTGATGGCCAAACGCCCACAGCGAGCCCAGCAAGAAAAGCAGCGCCAAGTGCGGTAGTTTCGGTCTCTTTGGGTCTTATGACCTGGGCGCTAAGCAGATCGGCCTGGATTTGCATCAGTAAATCATTATTGCTGGCCCCACCATCGACCTTTAAAGTTTTAAAGTCAACTCCAGCGTCTTTCTGCATTTCTAAAATTATATCGCGGGATCGAAGGGCAATAGCCTCCAGGGCGGCTCTGGCTATGTGGCCTTGAGACGTGCCCCGCGTTATGCCAAAAATAGTTCCTGTGGCAAAGGGGTCCCAATACGGGGCGCCGAGCCCCGATAGAGCAGGAATAAAGGTCACTCCGTCGCTGTGCTCGACAGTCGCCGCTAGCGCCTCGATATCGGCTGATTTTTCGATCATGTGCAATTGATCGCGTAACCATTGCACTAGGGCGCCTGCAGTAAAGACGCTGCCTTCTATAGCGTAGGTGACTTTACCGTCGATTTGCCAGGCGATGGTCGTGAGCATTTTATTTTTTGACACCACTGGCTTGTCCCCGGTGTTCATGATGCAAAAACAGCCGGTGCCGTAGGTGTTTTTAACTGTCCCTGGTTCAAGACACAGTTGCCCAAATAAGGCCGATTGTTGATCGCCTGCGACCCCAGCAATAGGAATACGAGCCCCTAACAAGTGCTTCCTCGGTATGCCCGATGATCTCGGAAGAGGACTTGACCTCAGGCAAAAGCGCTTCGGGTACTGACAAAATCGACAAGAGCTCCTGGTCCCAGCAAAGCTCATGAATGTTATACATCAGGGTTCGGCTGGCATTGGTGACATCGGTGACGTGCGTTTGGCCCCCAGTGAGCTGCCAAATAAGCCAGCTGTCGATAGTCCCAAAAGCCAATTCGCCTTGCTCCGCGCGCCGACGTAATTCAGGATCACTGTCTAAAATCCACTTGACCTTGGTACCTGAGAAATAGGCATCGACAACAAGACCTGTTTTATCTAAAAAGTCTTGTGCGTGACCTGCGGCGCTTAATTCTTGGCAGTAGGCTGCAGTGCGGCGATCTTGCCAGACGATCGCATTATATACTGGAGCGCCTGTTTTACGATCCCAAATGACGGTGGTTTCTCGTTGATTTGTGATCCCTATGGCTGAAATATCCTCGGGACGAATTCCAGCCTTTTCTATGGCCTCTTTAATCGCTTTGAGCTGGGTCTCCCAAATCTCTAAGGCGTCGTGTTCCACCCAAGCTTTCTGAGGAAATATTTGGGTGAACTCATGTTGCGCCAGAGCAATTTGAATACCGTGCTGATCAAAAATGATGGCTCTAGAACTGGTTGTTCCAGCATCTATGGAAAGAATGTACTGCGGCATAACTCAACTTCTTTAGATTCTGAAGTCAAGTTAGTAAAAATTGAAGATTTAAGTAAGCCCTTAAAAACCGAACTCGCTCTGACGCAAAGCTCTGTATCCGTTTTGGTATTGACCGATGACCTCATCTTGCGGGGTATTCTGAATTAAGTCATTCCAATTCTTAGTGTTGTCTGTATAGTCAAAATCCACATGCTTGAGTGTCCATCGCTGCAATTCATAAATTACAGGGTAGAGATCAATGCCCCTGTCGGTCAAAAAATATTTTTTAATTTTTTTGTCTTGTGGGTTACGTCTAAAATCTATTATGCCCATGGCCAACAGCTTTTTAAGGCGGTCTACCAAAATGTTTGTTGCAATCCCATCTTGAGATTGTTTCAAAAATTCTGAATAAGTACTTTTTCCACGAAACAAATCACGAACAATGAGTAAAGACCATTTATCTCCTAAAAGATCTAAAGAAACAGCACAAGCACAAGCCTGTTTTGGGTAGGAAATTTTTTCTGAATTATATTTTTCTTCTTTCTGCAATATCATGCAAATTTAAAACATAACAATTAAATAACATTGTAAAACGCAATTAAAAGCGAATTAAAAGTGTCTTCAGTCAAAACAGTTGAGGAATCCTAGCTTTTTATATCTTGTGTCTCTCGGCTGTACCCGATGTACATCAAAAGCATGAGATACCCAAATAACGCGCCGGTAATGATCAACAACACATCAAATGGTTGGGACGCGCCAAAAGACAGGCGCAATAAAACGGTCGTAATGACGAACCCTGTATTGCGGATCAGCTTAAAATAATCCTGAGACAGCGCGTAAGACAGCAGTAAAATCAACACATCGGCCAATATCAAGGTCGTAAAGAAATCTTTGTAAAAAATCGAATCCAAGTCATTATTAAATGAGGCCACCAGATGTTCTCCTGTGAATTGTACCACAGCAAAATCTACTAAATGAAGCAATGAAATACCCCCCAAGAGGACCAGTAGTATTGCTGATACTTGACGTTTTAAACTATTAAATCTCTGTTCACCGGGATCCATGTCGGGCTGTCCGTAAGCCTTGAGTTTATTTTTGGCTTTTATAAATAACAAAATCGCCAAGGCCATAATCAAAACGGCCCCCAAATCAATCACAAGCTTGATAAACCCCGGGTCGCTGATTTCGATCTCAGCAAAATTAATGTTGGTAATGTCTCCAAATACGCGGCGCACCATAATAAGCGAAATCACTTCAAATTGCTTTAAAAGAGACGTGCTGAACGAGCGCGGCAAATAGAAAATTAACAAGTAAATTTCGAAAATAAGAATAAATGAAAACGGCGTGTATATGGCATTAATGGGATTTTGTAAGAGTTGCCCGCCAAAGAATTCGAGAGGCCAAATTTGAGCCACCAAGATTAGCGCTAAATGGGCGAAAAAGCCAGCAATGGCCAAGATTACCGTAAGTCGTTCGAGTTTTGCCCGATTTTCTTGAGAAAAAAGAAAAGAATATAATTTACTCATTTTTAGAGAATTATGTCCCTAAGGTAATTGAAATATTTCGATTTCCTATAGTAAGAGCCCCGACTTTGAATTATCTTTGACATGAAAAAGAAAAAATTATGAACTCAAGAACTGCACTATTCGTGCTTCTCCACTTGTTTTATTTCAGCAGTATTATGGCTCAGAAATATGAAACTCAACCGTATGAATTGATTCAAAACTTCGAAGAAGCCGAATTACGCTTTTATCCTCCTGTAATGAAAATTCAAAGCAATGGCGATTTTGGATCCCTGTTCCGATACATTTCTGGGGGCAATGAAACGGGGACAAAAATTGCGATGACCACACCGGTACAAATGGGCAACACTTCCGGGGAGCCAGTGATGCAATTTGTTTTACCTTCTGCCTATAATTCAGAAAATACGCCACAGGCCAACAGCAAAAATGTAACCGTGCTTGAATCTGAACAAGGGCATTATCTAGCCATCCAATACGGAGGCTACACCATGGACTGGCGAGAGAAAAAAGCAGCAAATCGACTTCGAGAAATTGCCAAAAATCAAGGCCTTGAAATTTCGGGCGAACCAATTCTAATGGTCTACAATAGCCCCTACCAAGTATTCAACCGCAAAAACGAGGTGCTTTTTAAGGTTATTTTCTCTACTCAATAAGTTCGAGAATTAACCTATTTCTTTATTGGACAATTCATGTTTACATTATATTGTTTATTGCAATAAAATATTATATTTGAGCATCAAACCAATAAAATTTAAATCATGAGAAAACTATTTTTATTTGCATTTCTATTGTCCTTTGGCGCAGCTAGTGCTCAAAAACATGCTAACGGTAAAATTTTTGACAAACATCCGGCCTTGGATATTGTTGCCGAATTCACAAAAGCCTATACCTCTGGCGACACCACAACTTTGAAAAATTTAACTACAGAGGGATTCAAAATGTACAACATGATGAATAATGACCCTGACTACAAGGGTGGGACAAGACGCAATCTCATGGGCCAAGCCGTATGGTTAAGCAACAACATGGTAAACTTAAAAATTGAGAACAGGCCCCCAGCTTATCCAGATGCAATGGAATTCAAGGATGGTCCCGTCTATGTTTATACCTACGAAATGATGACCGGTTTTGATAAAAACAATGGATTTAAAATCAACAGCCCGCGCAACAGCACCTTTATTTTTGATGAATCAGGAGAGAAAATTAATCGACTACTTTTCTCAGACAATACAGCTCATTTTCAGAAGTATTTCGATTCTGGAGAAACAAGGACTAACGGAACGATTTACAAGGATCATCCTATGATTGCTAAGGTTCGTTTGCTATTTGCCTATCTCGAAGTGGGGGATCTTGACAAAGCCTTTGAAGGATATAATGAAGGGGCCAGAGTTTACGATATAAACGACCCCAACCAAAGCTATATTAGCCTGGCCGACTCACAAAGAAAAATTGGCCCAGTTCTACGAAATTTTTGATGTGATTTCAGTCAATGAAAGCGGTTATCCTGATGTACTCGATTATGAAGGTGATGGCAAAGTAATCATCTCTTGGTGGGACTTTAAACTGCGGAACAAGAAAACAGGAGAAGAGGTCATGTTCAAGTCACACAACCAACATTGGCTCAATGATGAAGGCGTTATTTGGCGAGAAGACGCTTATTACAACGGCGCACTGCTTCAAGGGTAATTCATGAATCAAAATAAAAAAAGGCCGCACGAAATGTGCGGCCTTTTTTATGTTCCAATTTAAAGTAATTATCGAACAGCCTGAACTAATCGTACAATATGAGAATCTGCCAGAGTTCTCACCTCGTCAAATTGTTTCCAAAAAGCTATGGCTTCTTCTGACATTTCTCCGGTGTTATCACGAGCCATCAAAATTGCTTCGTAACTGTCATAAAAGTCTGCCGTTACATAATTGATTGGTTTTTCTGTACCGTAATGGTTCAGTACTTTATGCAGACCCCAGCCTTTGCGAATGGTGTCATTTTCTTTAAATGAAGGCATGAAATCTTCTAACTCAGCACGCTCGTATTCTGCGGCGCGATAAGGGTCTACTTTCATGTAATTCAGCACGGCATATTCTGGTGGGGTGCCACCCATTTGAGGGCCATAACCCCCTTTTACAGACATCACCACAGAGTAATTCTTAACGTAGTGACTCATGGCTCTTCTTCGCGCAGTTCTCCAATCAATTCCAGATTTTCCAGGAATTGAATTCACTGGACTCATTGAAAATGTTGGGCTCGTGTGCAAGGTCACATAAATAAAGGTAGTGGTCATTTCATTGACATCAGGGTTCATGATTTGCCACATATCCCATCCTACGATGTTGCCTTGATTGATTTGCTCTTTCCACATTTTCGAGTAGTATTCACGTTCGATTTCGATGTGGTCTTGAACGTCTGCATTTTTAATTTGGCCGTACCAAAGTGTCACGTACAATTCAGATTGTGCGCTCATGGGCAATGCAAAGACCACAAGCAGGAAACTTAAAATTAATTTTTTCATGGTTTGTTGTTTTTGGTTAATGCCATCTCAATATAGACAGCCTACCAAAGATACCATTTATATTGTTATTTGCAATTTAAATCTGTAGGGAACACCACTCGATCTAACAAACAGGCGTGGGCTACTTAAATTATCTCGATAGAAACTCCGCAAGCAAACGATGAAAATGATGCACTCCTTGCTCTCGCGTGGGGCTAAAACGACCTGTGGTGTAATGGCGCGACTCGATGCCTTTTTGGACTGCTTCGACCACAAATTCGTCTTCGTGCTCCACCTTATCCAGATCCGCCCCCGCGCCTTGATCAAGTTTTGAGGCGTCCATCACGTAGGTGATAAAAGAGACTTTGGACTGCTTTTTTGAGATGGGACGCACCACATTAATCGAGAGTCCCCAAGGATAAAAATTAAACATCATGTTGGGGAAAACCCAATAGTAATAGGCCGAGACCGACTTTCCATAATCGGGATGCCCATCGGGCAGAATAAAACTAAGTGCATCTCCTTTACTCAGACCAATTTGAAGATTCATATGCGGATATAAATGCGTCTCGTAGGTCTCGTAATCAATGGCCGCATTGAGGCCCTGATGGACAAATGGAATATGAAATCCTTCGAGATAATTATCACAATACAAGGCCCAATGACCATTAACGAGATAATCACGGCTGCGTACTGGATCAAATTTGAGCTGGTCCAGGGCCATAAATCCGACGCGCTCTTGCATTTGCGCTAAAACCTCATCGAGATCAAAAGCAGGCTCAATGCTAGTAAACATCAGGCCATGCCATTTGCGCAAAGGATACTGATGTAAGTGATCACAAGGACGTGGAAAATCCTCAGCCTGTTCAAATTCGGGCATACTTTTGAACTGACCGTCAAGGCCGAAACGACGGCCGTGATAGTGGCATACGAGCTGTTTACCGCGTCCCGGGTGATGCGCCAATAGATTACCACGATGGGTACAGACGTTAGACAAACATCGTGTTTGCTCATTCTTATCACGCACGAGTAACAGGGGTTCTTCAATAAGTGGGGATAAAAAGTTCAAGGGCGCGTGCGATTCACTCAGCGGCAACAAGGTTTCTTGGTCCCCGATAAATTGCCAAGTCTTACTAAATACCTCATCGCCGAGTCTTTGGAATACTTCAGGATCACGATAGAATCGAGCCGGTAGCGTTTCAGCTTTTTTTATATCTGGGTGGACAAAAAATTCACTCATTTTTTGGGCTTAATTATCGTAAAGTAAATGAAAATTCCGGCCAACACCAATAAGCTCCCATAGGCCACTACCTCAAGGCCACAGCCGTAAATGATCCACAAACAGAAGGCAATGGATAGATAAGAAACCGCTTGCATCATGCGATTCGGGAGCGCATCTCTTTTCAGTATTAACAGCAGACTGATTATGGTCATCAAATAAGGCGTGAGCACTGAAAGTGTAGATAGATTCATCATAAAGCCAAAGACTTGAGCCAATTGCTCCGAAAATCTAAAGGTCAAAACCGTTGAGGCCAATACGCTCGATATGGCAATACCGATAATCGGCGCACCATGGCGATTGACGCGCGCAAAAATTTTGGGAAAGAGTCCGTCTCGCGCCGAAGCCATGGGGATTTGGCCTTGTATGAGTAGCCAGCCGTTAAGGGCGCCAAGCGTTGCGGCAATGGCTCCCGCAGCCACGATATACTTGGCTTTTTCTCCCCAAAAAACCGAAGCGGCATCGGCAAATGGGGCTGAAGAATCTTTTAGTACTTCAGGAGGGAGTATTCCGAAAATCGCTACGGAGGAGAGAATATAAGTGACTCCGGTAATCCCCAAAGCAATCATTCCGGCTCTTCCTACTGTTTTTGCGGCGTTTTTTGTGCGTCCACTGGCCACGGTGGCAGATTCAAGCCCTAGAAATGCAAAAAGCGTCAAGGTGGTCACGGCGGAAATGGCTTGGAAATCGCTTTGACCCGATAAATTGTCAAAATTGATTAGTGACCAATCGATATAAAAGATCCCGATAAATCCGATTGCCAAAATAGGCAAAAGCTTCAAAATTGTGGTTATTTTTTGTACCCACGCCACGGTGCGAATCGAAAAACTATTCACGGCGCTCAGTCCCCAGATCGCTCCAAGTCCGCAACTGATCGCCAGCGGAGTGTTCTGATTGATTTCGGGAATAAAAACAGACAAATAGCCGACAAAAGCGACGGCAATCGCTGCGTTCGTGCACCAAATCGAAACCCAGTAACCCCAGCCCACCAAAAAGCCCCAGAAATCTCCGAGCATTAGTTTTACATAAGCATAGGGGCCCCCGATAGTCTCAGGCAGGCGCTGACTCAGCTGTCGAAAAACTAAGGTGAACAACAAGGCGCCAATCCCCGAGTATAACCAGCCCATCAGGCCAATACCGCCAAAAGCGGCGAGTGTCGCGGGCAATAAAAAAATACCCGAACCGATCATATTGCCGGTCACCAGAGCTGTACTCGACCAAAGTCCAATTTTTTTCATCCCTGATCTTTAGAAAAAATGCTTTAACTCCTTTTGAAAATAAGCCGCGCTTTGTGCCACACTGCTCATAGAATCCTTGGCGAAATTACCGCCTTGTTCAATGTAATGGTGTTTCAGACCAGCACGCTCGGGATCAGGCATCAAAGTTGTGTAATCGATTGATCCATTACCAAGTTCAGTATAGTCCTGGGTCACCTTATCCATGTCTTTGATGTGCCAAAGCGGATAGCGGCCTGGAGCTAATTCGATAATCTCTTTTGGAGTAAACACTCCTGCCCGAGAAACCCAATAAAAATCGACTTCGAGCTGGACATGTGCTGGGTCAGTTTGCTGTATGATGTATTCATAGGGCATGAATTCCTCGTACTGCTCAAACTCATAGCCAAAATTATGGTAGGCAAAGCCCATACCGGCGGCTGCGGTTCGCTCTCCAATAATGCCTAATTGTTCCACTAGTTTTTTAAATCCATCGGGGTTGCGATCCGCCTCTCTCACTATTGGCCAAGCAATATACTCATCCCCCAGACGCGAGGCCCCTTCGATACAAGAGTCCGTGTAGGCCAACAAGTCCTCTTTTGAAGACCAAAGGTGATCCGCAAAACCATAATGACCGCTATTGGTCTTTAATTCCAGCTCTATCAGCATATCCTTGAATTGCTCAGGGCTCATCCCGTAGTAGGTCTGACTCCTAACGTCATAGCCATAGGATTCGAAATTGGTATAGCCCATGGCTTTGAGGGCCTTTAGGGTCCCTAATACGTCACGCTCCATGGCATCGCGCACTGTGTAAAGTTGCAAGCCCATTTTAGCTTGAGTTGTCGTGGGATTCACACAGGAAAAAGGCACTAAACTCGCCGCGCACGCCGCCCCTCCAAGTTTTACAAATGTTCTACGTTTCATTGGTTGCTTTATAAGTTGGTTGGGTTATAAATTGGTTGTTTTTTGGTCGATCGTTTGGGGTTTTAGCCTTAATCTCAATTTAATAGAGCGCAATGAACCAGACTCATTACTGTTTTTAGCATTTTCAGCTATAAATAAATCATCTATTAGGACAATAATGTCACTTTTAATTTACGCCATTATTGTAAAGCTCACTTTACTTTATATAGGTAAAACACACTTTACTTGTATTGTGTAAAATAAACTTTACGCATAATTCTTTATATTTGAAAAGAAAAACAAACAGCACATTGCCCTCTATTCCTTGAAAGGTACAACAATTTAAGAGAATCCATTATGATATTTCGTCATCGGGTTAAAGAATTCCGTTTAGAAAAAAACTGGTCACAACAAGAACTAGGACGTCGCCTAGGCGTGAGCCGACAAACAATTATTTCCATCGAAAGTTATCGCTATAATCCAAGTCTTGAGCTCGGCATGCGCCTATCCCTTGAACTCGAGGTTCCCATGGAAATTTTATTCTATTTTGATTTTCAACAATTGTAGCGCAATGGACTCAATTCAATCCTTTGAAAGTCCACTGATAATTATCGAGAAAACATTTGAAAATCAAAGTTTTATTCGCAGAATTATATAAACCCAAAGCCGCATATAAAAATTTTTTATTACTTTGTCTGTAGATTAACAAGTTCCCCTAGCCGAATAAATGTTTACTGAAAACCAAATTAAACTAGCCGCTGCTGCTTCGGCTATGGCACACCCTGTAAAAGTCGCCATCCTGGAATGTCTCACCGCTGATAATCAGTGGCACGAAAACTGCCTTGCTGCTGAGCTTAATCTTCCTACAGAAGCAGTACAAAGAGGCTTACAAGAGTTGCGAACCTTGGGACTCATAGAGGGAAGCATAGCGGAAGACCGTATGCGTTTCCGGCTTAACAAAGAGAACTGGCAAGAGTTTAAAGATTACATCAGAGGTAATTTCGATTAATTTTCGGTCAAATTACATCGTTACATGCTCGATGACGATACGTTGGACTAGATCGAATAAGCCGCGCCTCCAATTCTGTGACACTGCGCGACTTTAAAGCAATGGCACTAGCCACATAACATTAGGACTTTGGCCCTAATTGACATCACAAATCTCGATGGCCCGAATTAGTGACCCAATTGGATCTTCAGACGTCGGAATAAATTCCTGAGCGACATAACCCTCATAACCCGTGGCAACTATAGCGCGCATAATGGCTGGATAATACAATTCTTGACTGTCATCAATTTCGTGGCGCCCCGGAACTCCAGCGGTGTGATAATGCCCAAAATACTGATGGTTGTTTTGAATCGTGCGAATGATATCTCCTTCTTGAATCTGCATGTGATAGATGTCATAAAGCAGCTTAAAGTGCTCACTCCCTAAAGCTTTACACAAGGCAATCCCCCAGTCAGAATGATCGCACATGTAATCCGGATGATCTATTTGATTGAACAACTCCATTTGCAAGACTACACCGTGGCGCTGGGCCAAAGGCAATATTTGACTCAATCCATCGACACAGTTTTGAAGTCCCTCTTCATCAGTCATGCCATCGCGATTGCCGCTAAAACAGATCAAGTTCGTATAACCGGCCTCGGCCACTAAAGGAATCATGGCCTTGTAGTTTTCTATCAGCTGTGGGTGATATTTGGGGTTATTCCAACCCTTCGTAAGTCCGAGTTCCGCTCCATTACACATGGAACAGTGGATGTTGTGTTTTTTCAAAAGCGGCCAATCCTTTGGACCCACTAAATCAATGGCCCCGATACCCAAGCGGCGCAGCGTAATCAAAAATTCCTCCAAAGGAATCTGCTCAAAACACCAATGACAAACACTGTGGTTAATTTTACCTGAAGGACCGCTGTCCAAAGACAATATGGTTGATTGTGCTAGCGAGGGAATACCTGTAATTAATAATCCGCTAGTGGCCGTTTTACTTATAAATTTTCGTCTTAACATCCCGCTATTTGTTTATTATCGTAAGCTATAAAAAAACAGCCGTCAATCTAATTTTGATTGAATTAGGATAAAAGAAGGTCCTCGCGCTCCAGACGCTGTAATTCGGCAGTCTTTTCAAACAAAGTGTCACAACCTTCAAGATCAATATTGTCATACATTTCTTGGGCAATGGGATGCGTTTCCCATTCTGGGTGATGCTTTCGCTTCCAATTCATCATATCACAAAGTATGGGCATGAGATCAATACCAGCATCTGTCAAAAAATAATACTTCGTTTTTCCATCACCCCTTTTTTTGTGAAATCCAATCAAGCCGTAAGAAATCAATTTTTTTAAGCGATCAACGAGTATGTTGGTTGCTATATTTTCTGGGGATTGAAGCATCTCGGAATAGGTTCTCCTTCCAATAAACAAATCACGTATGATCAATAAAGACCATTTATCGCCGATTATTTCCAAGGTATTCGAGATGGGGCAGGAAGATCTGAAATTAATAGGAGTCATATGAGAAAAAATTAAATGAGGTTTGAAAGCAATTAAATATTATTCAGCGCTTTAACATTTTAAAAAGGTAAGAAAAATAAATTAGCTTCATTTCTCTCTCAACATTTTAACAGTATTTTACAACAATTGTTTAAAAAGAAGCCTACTTTCCAAACTTAAAATAATTTCAAATTATTCATCACACGAGGAATATTTTTTTATGCCTAAGCCCTTTTACAACCACGTATTATTTGTGTTTTTTATCCCTTTATTTTTATTGGGACAAAACCCGCCTAGTGCTGAGGCCAAATACACAAGTACCCCACCTGTTATTGATGGAAACATCAATGATAAAGCTTGGGAGGAGGCCGAATTTCTCAGTGATTTTCGCCAGAATTTTCCGACCGATACATTGCCTGCCCAGTACCCTACATCGATCAAGTTTTTATTTGACGAGACCTATCTCTACATTGCAATCAGCGCAAAAAGCAGCGGCGACAATTTTGTCGCCAGATCACTCAAGCGGGATTTTAGAGGATCAACCACTGACAATGTCTCTTTCTTTTTTGACACCTTTATGGATGGGGTTAATGCCTATCAATTTGGGGTGAATCCTTACGGGGCCCAAAGAGAATCTCTCGTTTCTGATGGGGGCACTAGTCGGAATTCGTTCAATCCTAATTGGGATGTCAAGTGGTTCTCTCAGGGACATATCGAAGGGGATACCTACGTCGCTGAATTAGCCATTCCATTTTACTCATTAAAATACCCCGAGGGCTGTACCGAGTGGAAAATGCAAGCCTATCGTTTTGATCTTCAAACTAAAGAACGTAGCACTTGGAGTCGGATTGATCAAAATCAGCTCTTGTCGAACCTCGGTTATCTGGGAGTGCTGCATTTTGATCGGCCCTTGCCTAAAAACAACAACACCTCGTATTTTATTCCTTATGTGAACCTTGCGCGCAGTAAAGATTTTGAGTTAGATACCCCAAGAACAGATGAGACTAAAGTTGGTTTTGATGTCAAAATTCCGGTGGGGAGTCAAATGAATCTGGACTTGACTTTGAATCCAGATTTCTCCAATGTCGAAGTCGACGACCTGATCAATAACATCTCGAGATTCGAGGTTTCCTTGCCCGAAAAAAGGCAATTCTTTTTGGACAATAGCGACCTTTTTTCCAGTTTTGGTAATGCACGAGATGCCTCCCCGTTTTTCTCAAGACGCATTGGCATTGCTCAAGACCTCGATGGCAACACCATTCAAAACAAAATTATTGGTGGACTCAGACGCAGCGGTAAGCTAAACAGCAATCTGCGCCTGGGTGTTCTTTCACTACAAACTCGGTCGGATGAAGCTAACGGAATTCCGAGCAACAACAACAGCATGCTCGCTCTTCAACAAAGGGTCTTTGGCCGCTCCCAGGTCGGGCTTTTTGTCATTAACCGAGAAGCTACAGGCGATCAAGCTTTGCCTGAAGATTACAAAATATTTAACCGCGTTTTAGGAGTAGATTATAGTCTGGCTTCCTCTAACAATAAATGGACTGGTAAGTTTTTTGCGCATAAATCACTGAGCGAAAATGATTCTGCTGGTAATTTATCCGGACAGGCTCAGTTGCGTTTTAACAACAGATTTTGGAATATCTTTTCTCTAGCACTATTTATCGATGAAGAATTTGAATCGGATCTGGGGTTTATACCGCGCACTGGTTTTATTAAAAAAGCCGACAAAGTAACCCGAACTTTTTATCCTAAGACCGGTCCGGTCAATACCTACCAACTCGGCTGTTACAACGAGTTTTATTTTACACAAGATCTAGATTACAAACAGACGGATCAGACGCTGAAATTAGAATACATCGTCAATTATAAAAATCAATCGCGCTTGGAGCTCAACTATTTCATGCGCTATGTGTATTTGTTTGACGATTTTGACCCTACACGCGGGGACGGCACTCTTGCCCTACCCATGGGAAGCGAATACAATTATAATTCTTGGGCCCTTGAGTACAATTCTCAACCTGCGGGTGTGTTTACTTGGGGTGCGACGGCCACAACAGGTCAATTTTTTAATTGCAAACGCTTTGGTCTCAAAGGGCGCATCAATTACCGTACCCAACCCACCTTTAACATGAGCATCGATTTTGACTATAACGATATTCGATTGGCGGCGCCCTATCCTTCGGCCAAACTCTTTTTAATCGCGCCAAAGCTAGAGTGGACCTTTACTAAGAATCTGTTTTGGTCTAACTTCATTCAATACAGCAACTTCAGCGATAATTTCGGGATCAACTCACGCTTGCAATGGCGTTTCGCCCCAATGTCTGACTTATTTTTGGTCTATAACGACGGCTACGACTCTATTAATTTATACAAGCGCTATCGCTCGATTAACCTCAAGCTAAACTATTGGTTTAATATTTAGTGGTTTAGGCTTCAAGGCTTTTAATCTATTTTTCCGCGATTTCGTCCATAACAGGCAAGATCGAATTCCATCGACATTATAGGTCGATTATGATGATCCCCCGCTAATCAGTCTAAATCAATAAGCGCTGAAATGCCTCAATAGCTCGGTAATCGGGTAATCCCAAACGGTCGTATTTCAATAGATTTTTTTGCGCAGCCAGAGTCGGTTATATAATCTTGAATCTTTTTTGGAAACACATTAGAGTAGTCGCTTTTGAACACATTGGCAGATTAAAATCCGATAAGGAGAATTTATCCAATTATTGAGGATTAGTATCTTTTGTCATGAATTACTCGAATGGCGATTCTTAACTTAGCAAAAAAGTAATCATTATGGAATCACATCATGCTAATGGAGCAAGTGGCGGAAAATGTCCGTTTACGAATCCATCCCACCGTCACACGGCGGCTGGTGCCCTTTCTAATTCAGATTGGTGGCCCAATCAACTCAATTTAAAAATGTTGCATCAAAATGGACCGCAAACCAGTCCAATGGATGACTCATTTAGTTATAAAGAAGCCTTTAGTAGTCTTGACTTAGAGGCTGTGAAAAAAGATTTATTTGACCTAATGACCGATTCACAAGATTGGTGGCCTGCAGATTATGGACATTACGGGCCGTTTTTTATCCGTATGGCCTGGCACAGTGCAGGAACCTATCGTGTAGGGGATGGTCGTGGTGGTGCTTCAGCAGGGACTTTGCGTTTTGCACCCCTGAACAGCTGGCCAGATAACGGAAACTTAGATAAAGCACGCAGATTGCTTTGGCCAATCAAGCAAAAATACGGCAACAGCATTTCTTGGGCAGACCTTATGGTGCTGACCGGAAACTGTGCTCTGGAGTCTATGGGCTTCAAAACTTTTGGATTCGCCGGAGGACGTGAAGATGTATGGGAGCCAGAAGGAGATGTTTATTGGGGACCTGAGACGGAGTGGCTTGGCGACGAGCGTTACACTGGAGATCGCGATTTAGCGAACCCTGTTGGTGCCGTACAAATGGGACTCATTTATGTCAATCCAGAAGGACCAAATGGCAAACCTGATCCTGTAGCTTCAGCCCGCGATATTCGCGAGACTTTTGCGCGTATGGCTATGAATGATGAAGAAACTGTGGCACTTATCGCCGGAGGTCACACCTTTGGAAAAACACACGGAGCAGGAGATACGGCTCATGTCGGAAAAGAACCTGAGGGAGCCGCAATAGAACATCAAGGCCTCGGGTGGATCAGCACCTACAACTCTGGAAAAGGTGGCGACACCATTACCAGTGGTTTGGAAGGGGCTTGGACCCCAACCCCGATTGCTTGGGACAATAGCTATTTTGATACGTTATTTGGATATGAGTGGGAACTCACCAAGAGTCCTGCTGGAGCGCAACAATGGCGTCCAAAAGACGGTGCTGCCGCCGATGCGGTACCAGACGCTCATGATCCAAACAAGCGTCACGCGCCGATGATGGCCACGACAGATTTGGCCTTAATTCAGGATCCAGCTTATTTAGAAATCTCAAAAAGATTCCACCAAAATCCAGATGAGTTTGCCGATGCTTTTGCTCGTGCTTGGTTTAAATTAACACACCGCGACATGGGACCTGTCTCACGGTACTTAGGACCAGAAGTTCCGGCTGAAGCTTTAATCTGGCAAGACCCAGTGCCTGCAGCAGATTACAAGACGATTGACCAAAACGACATTTCAGAATTGAAAGTTGCTCTTTTGAACTGTGGATTGAGCGTTTCTGAACTCGTTTCTACTGCTTGGGCTTCTGCCGCCACTTACCGCGGAAGCGACAAGCGTGGAGGGGCTAACGGAGGTCGTCTGCGACTTGAGCCGCAAATCAGTTGGGCGGTTAACCGACCTGATCACTTGCCAGGCGTGTTAGCCAAAATCGAAGGCGTACAAAAAGCCTTTAACGATGCCCAAACTGACGGTAAAAAAGTCTCTATGGCAGACCTTATCGTCCTTGGGGGTTGTGCAGCTATCGAAAAAGCGGCGGCTGATGCTGGACATTTGATTGCTGTTCCTTTTAGTCCTGGTCGTACCGATGCTTCGCAAGACCAAACTGATGTTGCTTCAGTTAATTTCTTGGAGCCAAAAGCGGATGGCTTTAGAAACTTTGTTTCTGGAATGCACGATCGTTTGGCCGAAGAATTGTTGCTGGATCGCGCTCAGCTCTTAACACTAAGCGCCCCAGAAATGACGGTTCTCGTGGCGGGAATGCGTGTGCTAGACACTAACGCTGACGGCAGTAAACACGGGGTTTGGACCGATCGCCCAGGAGTACTGACCAATGACTTCATGACCACGATTATGGACATGAGCGTCGCTTGGGAACCTTCAAAACAAGACAAAACTACCTATATCGCAAAAGACCGCGCTACAGGAGAAGTGAAGCGCACAGGAACACGGGCTGATCTTGTATTTGGATCAAATTCTCAATTGCGTGCAATTGCCGAGGTTTATGCGGCCGGTGATGCGCAAGAGAAATTTGTGAGTGATTTTGTCAAAGCCTGGGATAAGGTGATGAACCTTGACCGTTTTGATTTGAGATAATTCAGGTCTGTATTACGAAAAGTAAATGATGCTCGAAGACCGTTCATGCCGGAACTTAAAGTTTTGGCATGGCGGTCTTTGATTTTTAGAGGGGTTGACCGCGAGGGTGCGCTGAATCATTAGCGCTGTAATTATGGTTACGTAAGGTGTCAGTCCCGCGATGGCACAATCACGCGAGGTGAGAATACCGCGATGGTGTGAATACAGCGAGGTGGCATTCGCGCTGTGATTAAGCTCTTGTGAGGAGACCGCCGTGCGAGGGCGAAATCCTGGGAGGCAATCCCGTGATTTGTTGAACCGCGAGGTGTCGATACCGCGAAGGCACTAGGGGGGCGTTGAATCACTCAGATGATTCCAATGAGTAGCTTAGGCCTGTATATGAAATGCAGGCCTAATTTAATTTTGGACATTCCGGGAGTAAATCAGGACTGCTGGCCGTTTCGTCGGCCCACTCTTGCCCTGTCTTCCAATTAACCCAAAACCACTGGCCGTTTTTCTGAACAGCCAGACAGGTTTGATTGTCTTGCCGGATGATTTTCGAATCATCGTAAATACAAGTCACTGTTTCACGAGCATCCTCATAACTCCACCCCGAGAGGTACGCGCCGTGTTTGCCTTCTTGATAAACTCTGGTAAAAGGAGCATTAAACCCAATAAAATCCAAACTGTCATACTTCATGGGAATCAGCTCCCGGGTCATCAGACCCCGGTATAGCCACTGATAAAGCCCCCATTTACCGCTGCGTTTTCCACGTAACTTAAAAGCCCCGTCCTGGTTTATCTCATCCAAAGCGAGGGTGTCTGCTTTGAACTTGCGCATCATTTGTCGCTCGGGGAAGTTTTGGGCGAAGAGCGCGGATGAAGATAGAATCAATGCTAAAAGGACTAATGTTTTTTGGGTTGGCATAATTGTAATTTGAGGATTTAAAATGAGACTTCCTAGTTAAAACCTTTGAGACTTGAACTGTGATTCATAATTTACGATCTACCGCCTGTGTTTTTTAAATATCATATAGGAGATTTTGGGTTTCTTTATTGGTTATTTAAGCCGCACTTCACGCGTAAATGTCTGGTAAACCTGTATTCATCGATAATTTCTAAGGCCTGTTGGTCGCGTCCTAAAGAAATATCTAGCCGTCACTTTGGTATTCTATAATTTGGTTTTTGTGCTAAAATTAGAACCCGAATTTGAAATAAATATTGTGAAAATTTCCTCAGGTGAAGAAAAAAGCAAAGTTTAGGAGAATTATATGTACCGTCGGAAAATTAGTTTGAACAACAAAATTCATTTGATTTTCATTTTTTATGGCTGTGTCTTATTGGGAGTTTTGCAGCTATTTTCTAGAATCTTTTAGCAGAGATATGTATTTTTACTCAACCTAACGCTCCCCCGAACTTATACCGTGAGACACATTAACTTATTTATTTTTCTTCTACTCGGATTTTCTTGGAATTCGATTGCTCAACCAAACCCTCCTCAAGGGGAGGAAATACAGAGTTTTTGTGATTCCGCGACGGTGGCAGATTTAGTGGCAATCCCTGATCCTGGAGGGACGGTTACGTGGTATGATGCACCAGTCGGAGGAAATGTTTTGAATTCAGGTGATAATTTGTCTCAAGGAGATCTTGTGTATGCATCTCAAACCTTAGGTGGAGTTGAAAGTGTAGATAGATTACAAGTCTTAGTCCATTTTATTAATCCACGAATTGTTCCGGCTAATCCAATTGTTTGCTCAGGTGAAAGCATAGAATTAACCGTGGAATTTGATATGCCGCAAATAAACAATGCGAGCTATCTTGGCTTTGTTGAATCAAAACATTTTTATTTTTCTAATCAGGCTGAAACATTCTTAATTCATGAAAATATTGCTGCGAGCTATGGTGGGAATTTAATTTCAATACACTCTCAGGCTACAATGGATTTTGTTATCAATGAAAGTCCGGGGACTGGCTATATAGGTTTGAATGATTTAATTATCGAAAATTCTTTTGAATGGACTGATGCCTCTGCTGTTGACTTTACCAATTGGTATCCGGGAGAACCTAATAATATTTTGAATGAAGATGCGGTTGCTTTCTACCCATCAGGACTGTGGGTGGATGTTTCAGAAAATCAAATGCGCAATGCCTTATATCAATTTTATTTTCCAGATCCTACAATTACATGGTCAACTGGGGCGTCAACCCTCTCAATAATTCAATCTCCTAATGAATCGCAGTCTTTATGGGTAGAAGTTTCAATTAATAATGTCACTTGTCGTGAAAACATTATAGTTAATGTATTTGCTCAAGATCCCCTGTTTCGGAAGGTGATCAAAGTGCTTGTGCATTAGATCCGGTTCAGACCTAACCGCTTCAGCGTCGGGATGCTGGAGAAAGCCTTACTTGGTATGATGCGCCTTCAGGGGGTAACATAGTTTTAGATCCAAGTCTCTCTGCTGTTGGAAGTATTACCTATTACGCTGAGGCCAGTGATGATATAACAGGGTGCGTGTCTCTTACACGGACTGCTGTTAGCCTTGATATTTTAGAAACACCTACTGCCGTAATCACCAACAACACTGGGGTGACAGAACTCACCTGTTCTATCTCTGAGATTAGCCTTACCGCCAGCGGTGGAGATGCCTACTCGTGGAGTGATGGTGTCTCCGTGGTGGGCACTGATGCTTTACTGCTTGTGTCTGCTCCTGGAACCTATACCGTGACCGTAACTGGTGCCAATGGATGTTCTAATACAGCCTCTGTTGTAATTACTCAGAATGTCGATTTGCCTGCTGAGCCCATCTCTGGTGGGGATCAAAGTGCCTGTGCACTAGATCCGGTTCAGACTTTGACCGCGACAGCAAGCGTCGGGGCTGGGGAGACACTAACCTGGTATGATGCGCCTTTGGGAGGTAATATTGTTTTAGATCCAAGTCTCTCTGCTGTGGGTAGTGTGACTTACTATGCTGAGGCCAGTGATGATATAACAGGGTGCGTGTCTCTTACACGGACTGCTGTTACTCTAGAGATTTTAGAAACGCCTATTGCCGTAATTACCAACAACACCGGGGTGACTGAACTCACCTGTTCTGTGACTGAGATTAGCCTTACCGCTAGCGGTGGAGACGCCTACTCATGGAGTGATGGTGTCTCTGTAGTAGGCACTGATGCTTTGCTTTTAGTCTCTACTCCTGGAACCTATACCGTGACTGTAACTGGTGCCAATGGATGTTCTGATACAGATTTTGTTGTAATTACTCAGGATGTGACTCTGCCTACACCTGCTATTACCAATAACACCGGAGTTACAGAGCTCACCTGCTTAGTAACCGAGATTAGCCTTACCGCTAGCGGTGGAGACGCCTACTCATGGAGTGATGGTGTCTCTGTAGTAGGCACTGATGCTTTGCTCTTAGTCTCTACTCCTGGAACCTATACCGTGACCGTCACTGGAACTAATGGATGTTCGGATACAGATTTTGTTGTAATTACTCAGGATGTGACTCTGCCTACTCCTGTAATTACCAACAACACAGGGGCGACTGAACTCACCTGCTTAGTGACTGAGATCAGCCTTACTGCCAGTGGCGGAGATGCCTACTCTTGGAGTGATGGTGTCTCTGTAGTGGGCACTGATGCTTCTTTGCTCGTCTCTATACCTGGAACCTATACCGTGACTGTAACTGGGGCCAATGGATGTTCCAATACAGATTTTGTTGTAATTACTCAGGATGTCGATTTGCCTGCCGCCCCCATCTCTGGCGGTGATCAAAGTGCTTGTGCATTAGATCCGGTTCAGGCTTTAACCGCTTCAGCCTCTGTTAATGCAGGAGAGACACTTACTTGGTATGATGCGCCTGCCGCAGGTAACGTGGTTTTAGACCCAAGTCTATCCGTTATCGGTAGTATTACTTATTACGCTGAGGCTAGTGATGATACATCGGGGTGTGTTTCTTTATCTCGTACTGTTGTTACCCTCGAGATTTTTGCTGTGCCTGATGCACCTATCTCTGGCGGTAATCAAAGTGCTTGTGCGCTAGACCCGGTTCAAACTTTAACCGCTTCTGCTTCGGTTAATGCCGGAGAGACCCTTACTTGGTATGACGCGCCTGCCGCAGGTAATGTGGTTTTAGATCCAAGTCTATCCGTTATCGGTAGTATAACCTACTATGCTGAGGCCAGTGATGATATAACAGGGTGCGTGTCTCTTACGCGCACTGCAGTGAGTTTAGAGATTTTAGAAACGCCTACTGCCGTAATTACCAACAACACTGGAGTGAGTGAACTCACCTGTTCTATCACTGAGATTAGCCTTACTGCTAGTGGCGGAGATGCCTAC
Source organism: Flavobacteriaceae bacterium (assembly GCA_038141525.1). GTDB lineage: Bacteria > Bacteroidota > Bacteroidia > Flavobacteriales > Flavobacteriaceae > BACL21. Next base: position 60,912 of record JAYQIF010000006.1, read on the forward strand.
TCTTGGAGTGATGGTGTCTCCGTAGTAGGCACTGATGCTTTGCTTTTAGTCTCTACTCCTGGAACCTATACCGTAACTGTCACTGGAACTAATGGATGTTCGGATACAGCCTCTGTTGTAATTACTCAGGATGTGACTCTGCCTATTCCTGCTATTACCAATAATACAGGAGTGAGTGAGCTTACTTGTTCTGTGACTGAGATCAGCCTTACCGCTAGTGGTGGAGATGCCTACTCTTGGAGTGATGGTACTTCAGTGGTGGGCACTGATACTTCTTTGATTGTCTCTGTTCCAGGAACCTATACTGTGACCGTCACTGGAGCCAATGGATGTTCTGATACAGATTTTGTTGTAATCACTCAGGATGTGACTCTGCCTACTCCTGTAATTACCAACAACACCGGGGTTACAGAACTCACCTGTTAGTGACTGAGATCAGTCTTACCGCCAGTGGTGGGGATGCCTACTCTTGGAGTGATGGTGTCTCTGTGGTGGGGACTGATGCTTACTTGCTTGTCTCTGCTACCTGGAACCTATACCGTGATTGTAACTGGTAGCTAATGGATGTTCTGATACAGATTTTGTTGTAATTACTCAAGATGATGTCGATTTGATGCAGCCCCCATCTCTGGCGGTGATCAAAGTGCTTGTGCACTTAGATCCGGTTCAAACTTTGACCGCTTCAGCCTCTGTGGTTAATGCCGGAGAGACACTTACCTGGTATGATGCGCCTACCGCAGGTAATGTGGTTTTAGATCCAAGTCTATCCGTTATCGGTAGTATTACTTATTACGCTGAGGCTAGTGATGATACATCGGGGTGTGTTTCTTTATCTCGTACTGTTGTTACCCTAGAGATTTTTGCTGTGCCTGATGCACCTATCTCTGGCGGTAATCAAAGTGCTTGTGCGCTAGACCCGGTTCAAACTTTAACCGCTTCTGCTTCGGTTAATGCCGGAGAGACCCTTACTTGGTATGATGCGCCTTCAGGGGGTAATGTAGTTTTAGATCCAAGTCTATCCGTTATCGGTAGTATAACCTACTATGCTGAGGCCAGTGATGATATAACAGGGTGCGTGTCTCTTACGCGCACTGCAGTGAGTTTAGAGATTTTAGAAACGCCTACTGCCGTAATTACCAACAACACTGGAGTGACAGAACTCACCTGTTCTAGTCACTGAGATTAGCCTTACTGCTAGTGGTGGAGATGCCTACTCTTGGAGTGATGGTGTCTCCGTAGTAGGCACTGATGCACTACTGCTTGTATCTACTCCTGGAACCTACACCGTGACTGTAACTGGTGCCAATGGATGTTTTGATACAGATTTTGTTGTAATTACTCAGGATGTTACTCTGCCTATTCCTGCTATTACCAACAACACTGGAGTGACAGAGCTTACCTGCTCTGTGACTGAGATCAGCCTTACCGCCAGCGGTGGAGATGCCTACTCATGGAGTGATGGCACAACCGTAGTGGGCACTGATGTGGCGGATCTTCTTGTCTCTGACCCTGGAACCTATACTGTGACCGTCACTGGAGCCAATGGATGTTCTGATACAGCCTCTATCGAGATTACTCAAGATATTAGTCCTCCTGCCGCCCCCATCTCTGGTGGGGATCAAACGGCCTGTGAACTAGACCCTATTCAGACCCTAACCGCGAACGGCAAGCGTGAGAGCCGGAGAAACCCTAAGCTGGTATGACGCCCAAACTGGAGGAAACATAATCACAGACCCAAGCCTTTCAAACATTGGTATTATCACCTATTACGCTGAGGCAACAAACGACCTAACAGGGTGTATTTCTGAAACGCGCACCCCGGTCACCCTTGAAATTATCCCAGCCCCTCAGGCGCCGATCGCCGAGGCGGAACAAACCTTTTGTAATGCTTCCACCGTTGCGGACCTCATCGCTCAAGGAGAAAACCTATTATGGTACTCAGAGCCTCAAGGAGGCGCGGCAATTAACCCAGCCACATACCTGATCAATGGCAATACTTATTACGGATCGCAAACCGTCAATGGCTGTGAAAGCCTTACACGCACCAGCGTTCAAATCTTTATCGATGCTCCTGAACCGCCAGATGGACAAGCGCAACAAATCTTTTGTAACCAAGGGACTCTTGCCGACATCGAACTCACCGGCGCGGATATAATTTGGTATGCTTCAGCACAAGGCGGTGACGCTCTGCCATTGGATTATGTACTAGAAAGTGGCGCAACCTACCACGCCGCCCAACAAGTTGATGGTTGCGAAAGTGTCTTAAGGTTTGCGGTGAATATCATTTTACAGCAACCAGAACCCCCTATCGCAGAAGCCTGAGCAGACTACTTGTGACTTGGCTAGAATTCGTGACTTGAGATTGAAGGGGAAAATATTATTTGGTACGATAGTCCTTCTGGCGGCCAAAGCCTTTCTGAAGATACTTTGCTGACCCAAAATGCGACTTACTATGCCTCTCAGATCATTGGCGGCTGTGAGAGTCAAGAGCGCACGGCAGTTCAGGTTAACTTATTTGCTTGCACCATAAAAATATACAACGCCATTTCGGTCAATGGCAACGGTCAAAACGACTTTTTAATTATAGAAAACATTGAGTTTTACCCCATCAATACTTTGGAAATTTACTCCAGAGATGGCGATTTAGTTTACACCCAAAACGCCTATGGCACAAACGGCAATATCTTCCGCGGATTTGCTAACGTAGATGGTGTTTTCGGGCCTGATAATCCGCTACCGACAGGGACGTATATGTATGTGTTTACCTATTTGGACCCTTTCCGTGAAGAGAGTAGTACTTTAAAAGGATTCCTAACCTTAAATAGCAATTGATGCGCTACTTGTATAAATTAGGAATACTGACCTTTATGCTCTTCACATTCCTATCCTCTTGGGGGCAGTCCGGGCTAAAACTAACGGATTATTACCACAATCCGATTCTTTACAATCCTGCCTATGTGGGCGTAACGGAAGGATATTTTGTCAAAGCTTTTTATGCCACGCAATGGCTAGGCTTTGATCAAGCGCCTACTTCTCAAGTCCTCGATTTTCAAAGACTAACAAAGGATGAAAAAACAGGATATGGACTTTCGATTTTTAACGATAAATTCGGGGCAGTCCAAAACACTAATTTCGAACTGAATTACGCCTTGCATCTCGAACTAGACGACACCCAAAAACTTTCTCTAGGCCTTAAAGCAGGGGTGAATAGCTTCCAAATTGACTACAGTCTTCTGGATATTTACGACCCAACCGAAATTGTATACGCCCAGGGGAATCTCTCAGAAAAAAGACCTATTGTGGGCGTAGGGGCCTATCTCTATGATCAAGATTGGTTTGTCGGCTTTTCTTCACCGAATCTTTTGAACAGCGAAAAAATCTCTGAAGACAATACTTTTGTTTACAGCAAAACAAGTCATTTTTACCTTCAAGGAGGTTATATTTACCCCTTAGTGACGACTTTATTTGGCACAATAGCCTGCTTTTACAAATGGTAAGTGGATCGCCGTTGGAGTATCTTGTCACGAGTCGGGCGACCTATCAATATCGCTACAGTTTGGGCTTACAATATAATCCTGGCGCTTTGCTCGGTGCTTTTCTCAGCGCAGAGGTTTTTGACGGCATGAGCCTCACTTATGCCTATGATGTGGGAACAGGCCCGCTCTCAAAATATTCCTATGGCAATCATAGTTTCGGAATCTCCTATGAAATTCTCGGCCGACTGAATTGGAATCAGCGTCTGGAAGACTTGCGCAAACCATTTATGGTTCGCTAATAACTTTGGCGAGGCTACTGTTTTTTCAGACCCTCAATCATGGCCAAAACCATAGCCGGAAGATCATATTTTGGTGCCCAGCCCCAATCCTTTCGTGCAGCACTGTCATCGATGCTGTTGGGCCAAGAATCGGCAATTTTCTGCCTAAAATCCGGGGTATAATCGATGGTAAATCCAGGAATTTCCTCAGCGATGGTCTGAGCCAAAGTTTGTGGATCAAAACTCACCCCTGCTAAATTATAGGCCCCGCGCTCTTTGATTTGCTCTGACTCAGCAGCCATAAGCTCATGCGTAGCGCGAATCGCATCCTCCATATACATCATCGGAAGCTCAGTATGGGCTGATAAAAAGCAACTGTAGTGTTTTTCATTCAGGGCTTTGTGAAAAATATCAATCGCATAATCGGTTGTGCCACCACCCGGTGGTGCTGTGTAACTGATCAGTCCCGGATAACGCAAACTTCGGACGTCCACCCCGTAATTTTTGTGATAATAAGCACACCATCGTTCTCCAGTTTGCTTACTGATCCCGTAAACGGTAGTGGGCTCCATAACCGTCTTTTGTGGGGTATTGTCTGCAGGCGTCGTAGGCCCAAAAACCGCAATACTCGAAGGCCAAAACACACGCTGGATTAGGCCATCCTTAGCGGCCTCCAAAACGTGAAACAAACTATTCATGTTTAAATCCCAAGCCTTCATTGGCGCTTTTTCGGCTGTAGCAGAAAGCATTGCGGCCATCAAATAAACCTGAGTGATTTCAAATTCTTGAATTATTGAGCGCAGCGCCTGGCCATCAAGCGCATCGAGCTGTCGGTAAGGCCCATTTTGAGAAATTTCATCGGACGCTGGTTGTATGTCGCTCGCAATGACGTTATCCCTGCCGTAGATAATGCGCAAGTATTGGGTCAGTTCCGTACCGATTTGGCCGAGAGCGCCAACGATGAGTATACGAGTAAGTGGCATGGTCGTTAGTTTGATCAAAGATACATATTTCGACAGGCAACTTTTGATTTTTTACGCCGCAGAAAAGCAAAGTCTTATCTTTACCCCATGAAAGGTAGTGTTCACATTGTGTTGCTTATCGGATTGCTTGCTCTGCATACCCTTAGTGGTTGCCAGGAGAAGACTACAGTTCTGAGACTGAGCCAATCATTGAAGCGGAACAAATGTTTTGTCAAACCCCGTTTAGTTTCCCTGGATTAATCCCCAAAGCCCAAGAGATCATCACAGATTGGCCCGTATTTAATGACTTTAGGAGAATTTCACAAAACCTCATCAATATCCCGGTTGAAGATTTAAAATACCGCAGTAATAACCTGCGTCTTCAAACAGATTCCTTATCGGTTACCGTTCCGGCAGCATTGCAATCGCCTATCATTAATGCCAGACTTCTTGTGGTCAAAACCCGCATAAGCTTACTTAATCAAGAAACAAAAAAATCAGTCCCGGATTCTACGGTCATAGAAAATCGATTACTCGAATTACACCGAAGTATTCGCGAATTCATTTTGCACATCAACGAGAAAATAGAAAAAGACCTACTCGATAAAAAAGGCATACAATCCGCAGGATAACCCGAGCAATCGTCCCGGCAAAAAGTCAATATGAAACTCTTTAAGAACATCCGTCTTGGTTTAACCGCTTACTCAGAAGCCCTCGGACTGATCAGGCGACTCAGACTTTGGACGTTTATGGCCATTCCCTTGGGGATTAGTCTGGTGGTCACTCTCAGCGTGAGTACTCTAGCCTGGCAAACTAAATCTGTGGTCAGCGATTATTTTAAAGGCTTTTGGCCATGGGCTTTGGGCGCAGATTTTATGGCAAATCTTGGCGGGATTCTGGGGTCCGTTGGCGTTTTGCTTATGGGTTTTATCATGACCAAATACTTGGTTTTGGCCCTGAGTGCGCCATTTATGAGTGCCGTCGCTGAAAAAATCAGAACGCATCTCAGACCCGAACTTGAGCCTCAAGGGGACAATAACTTTTGGGCCCTGCTTTGGCGAGGCCTTAGACTAAACTTAGGAAATTTGGCTCGTGAAGTTGCGCTCACCCTCTTACTTTTGATATTTAGCTTTATTCCGCCTTTTGGCCTGATTACCACACCCCTTTTATTTTTAATCCAAGCCTATTTTGTGGGCGTAGGTAATATGGACTATAGTTTGGAAGCTTTTTTTAACTACAGTCAAAGCAAAAGTTTTCTCAATCAATATCGCGGTTTGGCCTTAGGCAACGGAATTCTTTTTAACTTATTGGCGCTCATTCCTTTTGTTGGGGTCATTATCGTCTTACCGCTTTCGGTCAGCGCCGCTGCCATTGTCGTTCTTGAGACACACCGATCTCGAAAATAGAGGATAGCCAAATCCACAATTAACACCCACTTATGCTACAATGAAAAGTCTTAAAAAAATCATCAGCATCTTGCTCATCAGTGTCGTATCCATAGTGTTACTGGCCTATGCCACAAATACGGATTACCTGTTAAAGGCCGTGCGCACTATTTATCTAAAAGGGCATGTTACAGGCTTTTTGGATGATTACCATGAGTTTGATAACCGAACTATCGCTGCAGGCCCGGTTAAATATTCTTGGCCAAAGCACGGACTTTATAATACAACGAGCGCCTCGGAACGTCTTGAGCAAAAGCACCAAGAAATGGGGACGATCGCTTTTGTAGTGATCAAAAACGACAGTGTTTTTTACGAGCAATATTACCAGGGGTATTCTGACAGCTCGAATACGAATTCTTTTTCAATGGTCAAAAGTATGGTCTCAGGTTTGCTCGGTAAATCCATCATGAACGGGGCCATCAAAAGTTTAGATCAACCCGTGGGAGATTTTTTCCCGGAATTTAGTCAAGGCCTCGCTGCGCAAACCACTGTGGGCGATCTGGCCTCTATGTCTTCGGGTACAAACTGGGACGAGGCGTATTACTCGCCGCTTTCTATCACGACCCGGGCTTATTTTGACGATCATCTGCGCGAGGTCATTTTGAATTTAAAAGTTGTGGACACTCCTGGGCAAAAGTTCAAATATGCCAGTGGAGATACGCAGCTCTTGGGTATGGTTTTAGAAAAAGCCAATGGTAAAACCTTAAGCCAGCAATTGACCGAGTATTTCTGGCAGCCTATGGGTGCCGAGCACGATGCCTATTGGCAGCTGGACTCGGAGGAATCTGGTATTGAAAAAGCTTATTGCTGTTTGGCCTCAAATGCCCTTGATTTTGCGCGTTTTGGCAAACTTTATAAAGACAAAGGCAACTGGATGGGTACCCAAATTTTGGACAGTGCTTATGTGGCCAAAAGTATCAGCCCACGTTTTGAGGACTCCCCTCAATACGGCTATGGGTGGTGGATGCACAGTCATATGGGACACGATTTCTTTATGATGAAAGGCCACCTCGGGCAGTATGTTATGGTCAATCCAAAAGACAATGTCATCATTGTTCGTTTAGGTCATTTACACTCCAAAAGAGAACAAAACCGAGATTTTGGCGATGATATTCCTGTTTATATCGAAGAAGCCTATCAGATACTCGATCAGGCTGGAATTTAATGGATTAAAAAATGCGGGCCAAGGCCCGCATTTTTTGCTTTGCATTATCTATAAATTGTCATGAAGCCCTCTAAGTAAAAACTTTTTTCGAGAACCGAACTACTTACTCCTTCACAAAGGACTTAATCTGTCGCTCATCATCATCATACACCTCAAATACATAGATTCCAGAAGGCAGTGATTTCACATCGACTGTACCATCCCCAATGACACCTTGCTGTACTTTTTGACCTAAAACAGAATAGATGGTATAAGTACTCTCTTGACTAAGTCCACTCATGGCGACATTGATGTGTGCCTTGGCCGGTACAGGAGCAAGGGTCAATTCGTCAAATTCTGAACCACCCCAATCATCTCCCAAATCACGGGTCTGCATCGGCACGAGGCCCTCCATTAGGTTATTGGCTGGATCTCCAGTAATGACGACACAATCGATATAGACTTGGTCATTATTGCTCGAGGCGTCATTTTGCAATCTAAACGAAATATTATTTGGGTTGCTAAAGTTAACCGTATCGAATAGAACTGTTGCTTCATAGACAGTTCCATTATCCACATCGGTCCCAAAGACATACTGAGCGGCCATAGTCCAAGATCCGTTTCCGTCACGAACCATGAGCCAAAAGTCTTCACCGTTATTCATCCCAACACCCACAAACAAAAATCTAAAACTAAAGGTGGTATGTGCTGATAAATCCTGACTCGCCAGGGTTGTTGAGGATTGAACGCCGGAGTTATCACGAATACGAATCGATGAAGTACCTTCGGCACTATAAGTTCCCGAATAGAATTGACAGTCTCGACCGCCGTCTTGCCATAGACCCCAGCCACCCTCAAAACACTCTTCATGAACCACAACACTATTGCTGGCTTCATTCACATTGACCACTCGCGTAACCGAAGTTGTATTAGACGAACTATCTGTAACAGAATAGGTCAAAGTATTTGCGCCAACCACAGAAGTGTCTACTGATCCGGTGACCACAACACTATTGCTAATATCGCCATCGACATTATCTGTCGCGATATAGCCCGGTTCAACATAAGTGTCCCCAACGGTAAGTTCCATTGGATTGGCCCCTAGGAGTGTTAGTTCTGGAGGTGTAGCATCTGCGATTACATTGACGCGACGATTGATCGATGCTTGATTACCCGCTGCATCTGTTACCGAATAATTAATGGTATAAACATCGGCGATAGCCGTGTTCACAAATCCAACTGTCTGAATGTCCGCCGTTAAATCTCCGTCGGCGTTGTCTAGTGCCGTAGCCCCCGGTTCGTTATAAACTCCGCCCAGCGCAATATCCATGGGGTTATCCCCATTCAACGTGATCACTGGAGCAATCCTGTCCAGAACTACATTTACCGTTCTGGTAGCCGTGGCCGAGTTTCCTGCTGAATCGGATACAGAGTAGGTCCTCTGGTACGTTCCTTCAGTTGCCGTATCTACAACACCACTGATTTGAATGTCTGCAGATAGGTCCCCATCAACATTATCAAAAGCGGTAGCCCCTGGCTCACTGTAAGTCTGATTCAAATAGACCTCCATTGGATTGGCTCCGTTAAGCGTGATCACTGGAGCGGTTGTGTCTGCTTCCACAATAACCGCACGATCAACGCTGGCTGTATTTCCAGCTGAATCAGATACCGTATAGGTTCTGGTATATGTTCCAGGAATCGATGTGTCTACCACTCCCGTAGGGACTATTGCACTGGTTAAGTCTCCATCGATATTGTCTGTAGCCGTTGCCCATGGATCGCTAAAAGTATCCCCGACCATCAAGTTCATCGGATTAGCCCCGTTTAAGGTGATCACTGGAGGTACGGTATCCGGCCCGCCTAAATCGCCAATAATAATCACCGCATCAATATAGATGTCATCCGGGTTACTCGAGGCATCACAATAAAATCTGAATCCAGAATTAGTAGAGAAATTTTGAAACTCAGTGGCATTTAAAGTGATCTCATCGCTGTAAAAACCATTTCCATTGAATTCAAATCCACTACGCCATTGACCTATGGTAGTATATTGTGATCCATCGAAGTATTGTAAAAAGAAATCTTCGTTAAATTCCATACTTCGTGCGTAATAATGGAAAGATAGCGTTACGGTCTCATAAGGCGTTAAATCAAGGCCCTGTAATCTCATCGAAGAAGCACTTCCTGAATTATCCTGAATGTTTATGGCTGCGATACCTTCAAAAGCATAAGTGCCTCCCGTATAGCGACTACAATCGCTTCCGCCATCGATCCAGCCGTCCCAGCCAGACTTCAAAATAGCCCTCGTGTATGGTAACGGTTGTGGCACATGGTGCGCAATCAGGTCCTCCACAATCAACACCTGTTTCTTGACCGTTTTGAATACCGTCATCACAGGTTGGCAGTGGCTCAAGCGTTCTGGCTGAGGCCTCAGTACTCCATGCAGAGAAATTTCCTGCCGCGTCAAAAGCACGTACTTGATAGGTATATACTGTATTGGAATTTAGCCCAGTTCGGACCGTAAAAGTGGTGGTGAAGGTCCCTTGAGACTGTCCATTTTGACGTAATTCATAGCCCGTAACCCCTACGTTATCGTTAGAAGGGTTCCAGCTCACATCAAGTGTAGACTCTGAGGGGTTAGATACGATAAGTTCGGTTGGCACACTTGGCGCCTGAGTATCTGGCGGGTCTTGTGTTGTAACGCTTAGCGCAGTACTCAAATTAGACACGTTACCGGCCGCATCATAAGCCGATACCTGAACCGAATATGTCGTGCTCGGACTGAGACCTTCAAACAAAAAGTTTGTTGTTGACGAAGTACCTCCCGGCTGACCATCGAGATATAAGTTGTAACCTACCACCCCGACATTGTCCGAGGCAGGCGACCACGAGAGTAAAAAGGTAGTGTCGGTAATACTCGAGGCGCTCAGGTTTGTCGGAACAGTAGGGGCCTCTGTATCTGGTGGCGGAGCCAAAGTGGTCACCGAAAGCACGGAGGTTTGTGCGCTGTAATTACTCGCTGCATCATAGGCCCGAACGCTAAAACCATAAGTAGTATCTGGACTAAGACCACTGACACTGTAGTTAGTTGTCGCCGTTGTGCCTAAGCTATTTCCGTCTTGAAAAATTTCATAGCCCATTACCCCAACATTATCAGTGGAGGCATTCCAGGAAAGATCCAAAGAGGTCTCCCCTATATTACTGGCTGTCAAGTTGCCAGGAACTGTAGGCGCAATCGTGTCTGGTGGTGTTGCGGTAGTAACGCTGAGACTATTGGACTCGTTTGATGTATTTCCAGCGGCATCAAGCGCACGCACCGTAGCGCTGTATTGTGTAGCTGGGTTCAACCCACTAATCAATGCACTGGTGCCCGCCTGAGTTCCTTGGCTTGCCCCGTCGATAAACACCTCATACACATCTACACCTAAATTATCTGTTGAAGCGTTCCAACTCAGCGTAAAACTGGTTGTGGTGATGCCCGATGCCGATAAATTAGTGGGCACCGATGGCGGTGTGGTATCTTCATTAACATTGACCGTTCTGGTTTGTGTCTCAGCAGGATTTCCTGCTGCATCCGTAACATCATAGGTCAAAGTATAGGTCCCCGCTATGCCTGTATTCACCGTACCTGTAACCACAATATCTGAAGAAATATCACCATCGACATTATCTAATGCAGTTGCTCCCGGGTCATCAAATGTCTGCCCTACAAATAAATTAAATGGATTTTCTCCAAGCAATGTAATCACCGGGGGCGTCTCATCCACCCCAGCAGTGATACAAATTTCCGTTGTCTCTGAACTACCAAAAGAACCGCCTGTCTTAAAGACCCCATCAGGGCTTGAGAGGCTGTATGAACCATTGCCGTAGGCACAACAAATTCCATCTCCATAGGTGTCTGTTATTTGGAAGGTATAATTGCCTTCATTCAATGTCGGAAAAGTAACGTTTACAGTGGACCCATCCGGGTTTGAGGTTGAATAGGCCGCACTTGCTATGACATTATTCGCGTCGTCTGTGAGCTTCCAAGCCGTTTCCTCAGGATAATTATCAAAGGTAATGGTCAGTTCTATTGGATTAGGTTGACACACCGGTGGTGGAATGATACGGCCTACCCCAACAGCAGCCCAAGCTAGAGTTACGGCTTCTACTTCCGGACTATTTTGACCATATAAATCAATGGCTGATTGAATCGCGCCGTCTCGGGCATCAGAATACTGAGAATTCGTGCTCAAATATACCGTCAAATTTCTGTATGCAATAGCTGCCGCGGCCTCCATGCCGATGGCAGGAACATCAAATGGATCACCAAAATCATTGGTTCCTGTACCTCCTACTGTGAGTAAATAAAACCAAAAGTTCTGAACTCCTGAGTTGTAATGCACCCCTCCATTGTCTCCTGAACCGGTATACCAATTGGTTCCTAAATAAGTATCCGGGTCGCCAAATTGATTTGGGTTACTCATCGAGCGCAAGGCACCGCCACTGCCGCCAGCCCCAATTTGATCACCCATCAACCAGTCATTTGTCCCCGCACCAAAAAACTCAATAGACTCGCCAAAAATATCCGAAAAAGACTCGTTCAAGGCCCCTGATTCGTAGCTGTAGACTAAATTCGCGGCGTATTCAGTCACTCCGTGAGTTATCTCATGACCGACAATGTCCAAAGAAACCAGTGGTCCGTAATTTACGCCATCCCCATCTCCGTAGGTCATGACAGATCCGTTCCAAAAAGCATTGACATAATTTCTACTGTAGCTCACATAAGAGCGAATTACAGTTCCGCTTCCTGTGTAAGAATTACGGTTGTGTTTTTGCATAAAGTACTGATGCGTTTGCTCAGCACCCCAGTGGGCCTGAACACCAATATCCGTTGATCCAGAAAAATTAGTCGTACTGCTGACTACATCAGAAGCACTACTATAATTGGTGCTCCCCCCCATGTCATAGGTCTCTATTCCATTGCCATCTGTTGTTTGACGCAATCGATATCCCGAAGAGAAACTATCGGCCATAAAAGACACTGTCCCATTGTACAAACTAGATCCAGTCGCCGGAGTATCGGCGTGATGAATGCGCTTGTTTTCGAATACAACCGCTCCATTGTGCGCATCGACGTAGACGTCTGCTCGATAAACAGGCTCAGAAGCATAGATGTCAAATTTATAAACCAATTTAGCCTGGTTGTTCACCCCGGCAATCGGTCCTAATATCATTAATTCTCCTGTGGGCGCCTGATAATCCATCAAAGCGCTGCTCTGGGCGTCCTCCCACATATAACTTGTGGCATTAACAAAACCCTTCGCAACATTGAGCGCCGAAGCAGAGGACATGGTCGGACGAATCTCCAAATCACTAATATTGACCGTAGTATTGGTCAATGAGGTCACTTGGCCCTCTTTGGCATGTATTTTTATTTGTGCAAACTCAACAGGTAGACCTCTGTAAAACTGGGTATAACCATCATGCGTAAATCCGAGTTCGTCAGTATCTTGTTTGATGAATTCCAGAGTTGATCCTTGATTTAAGTTCAAAAGATCTTGAGTAATCCCAGAAAGATTATTTCGTGAGTAATTTTGATTTTCACTCAAAACAATTAATGTCGGCTGTGGCCTGTAAACATCTCCCTTCGGCGGCTTTTGGGCAAAACCTATGGCAGTTGTCAAAAGTAAAAAGACTGAAATCCCCCAATGATTAAAGTAATTTTTCATGTATTCTTGGTGTTTTTAGTTGTATCTTTTTTGTGTCTGTTGCTGAGTATTCTAAAATCAAAAACACAGACCATAATTTATTTTTAAATTCGTTTGATGGGGCTAATCGCTATAAAATCGGTAGAAATGGCGCTCAAAAAACGTGGGAAAAATACTACTATTTGAGCGTATTTTAAAGTAAATCCTGACTGTGACCGAAGATTTAACATCCTTATTATCAGTTTTTAGACTAAGTGTTCGTTTTATACGACCAATACCGCAGTTGGCATTGTCAGAAATCGAGTTTTCAGTCCCAAAAAATAGTATTATTGGCATAGTTGGGGAGTCTGGAAGTGGTAAATCACTCACGGCCATGTCCATTATGGGGCTGCTCAACACCTCAAATACGGAAGTTTCAGGTCGAGTCACCTTTGAGGGTGAACCCATTTTTCCCAATCAATCAAATCGTGTTAGAAAGCTCCGAGGCAAAGCAATCGCGATGATCTTTCAAGACCCGATGACTGGGCTTAATCCCGCAAAACGATGCGGCGCTCAGGTCGACGAAATGCTCATGTTTCAACTCGAGCTGAGTCGTGATAAAGCAAAGGCAAAAACTCTTGAATTATTTGAGCAGGTCAAACTCCCTGACCCTGAAGCCATGTATCGGCGCTACCCACATCAACTTAGTGGAGGACAAATGCAACGCGTAATGATCGCTATGGCCATAAGCTGTGAACCCAAACTGCTGATCGCCGACGAGCCCACAACGGCCCTTGATGTGACCGTCCAAAAAGACATCATCGAACTTTTAAAAGAAATACAGGCTCAAGACGCAAATGTCGATGATTTTCATCTCCCACGACTTGGCCCTTGTTTCTGAAATTGCTCATGAAATACTGGTCATGTATCGCGGTAAAATCGTCGAAAAAGGCAGTCCAGAGGCTATTTTTCTCAAACCCCAAGACGAGTATACCAAAGCCCTAATCTCAGCGAGGCCTCAAGGTCATTTGCGCCTTAAATCTTTGGCCACTGTAGCCTCGATAAGGGATAAAAGTTTTAGTCCAAAAATTTACAGCGCGCAGCAACGCGCAGTAAAACATCAACAGATTTATCTCAAAGAGCCATTACTTCGGGTACAGAATTTGTCAAAGTCCTTTTATCAAAAGCCATTTCTCTTCGGCAAAAAGCACGTTACAAAGGCTGTCGACGAAGTCTCGTTTTCGGTTTATGAGGGTGAAACCGTCGGCCTAGTTGGGGAATCGGGATGTGGCAAAACAACTCTAGTTAAGACCTTACTCCAACTCGAAAAAGCGAGCAACGGCTCTGTGTTTTACAATGGACAGGATATCTGTCAACTCTCGACAGCGCAATGGCGTGCGCTGCGAAAGGACATACAAATCATTTTTCAAGACCCCTTTTCCTCGTTAAATCCTAAAATGACGGTTGGGGACTGTATTGTTGAGCCCATGGAAGTGCACAACATCGGCGTCTCGAGTCAAAACCGCAAGCAAAGACTAAATCAATTGCTCGAGCAAGTGGGGCTCGATGAGTCCTATGCCTCCCGTTATCCGCATCAACTCTCTGGTGGTCAACGCCAGCGTGTGGGGATTGCTCGGGCCATTGCCCTCGAGCCCAAAATCATCGTGTGTGACGAATCCGTCAGTGCATTGGATATTTCTGTGCAGGCTCAAGTCCTTAATTTGCTCAATACACTTAAAGAAAAATTTGGATTTACCTACATCTTTATCTCTCACGATTTATCTGTGGTTCAATATATGTCGGATCAACTTTTGGTAATGCAAAAAGGGCGTCTGGTAGAGATGGGTGATGCCGATGAAATCTATGCTATGCCCAAATCGGCCTATACTAAAAGTCTCATCCAGTCGATTCCAAAGGGAATACAAAAAAACCCGTTCTAACCTCACAAAGAACGGGTTTAATGCTAAATCTACATGGTGCAGACTTGGGGCTTGATAACATCAAGATGATGAAGTAGGTTCATCATTATTACAGGAACAAATGTGGTAAATTTTTATCAACTAACAGATAAAAAGCGAATTATTTCGATTAACGGCACACTATTTTAACATTTCGGGCACATCATTGGGAACAATAAGCGCACCTTCTGTGACTTCTTGAATTTCCTTGATGCTGACTCCAGGAGCACGCTCAAGCAAATGAAAGGCATTGTCGCGCACCTCCAAAACTGCCAAATCGGTCACAATTTTTTTCACGCAACCGACACCCGTAAGGGGTAACCTGCACGAAGACAACAGCTTTGATTTTCCTGCTTTGTTGGTATGGGTCATGGCGACAATGATTCGATCAGCCGAGGCCACTAGATCCATAGCCCCTCCCATTCCTTTGACCATTTTTCCAGGAATCTTCCAATTGGCGATATCTCCGTTTTGGGCGACCTCCATAGCCCCGAGTATCGTGAGATCCACATGCTGTCCACGAATCATAGAAAAGCTCAAGGCGCTGTCAAAAAACGCTGCGCCGGGCAGGGCAGTAATGGTTTGTTTTCCCGCGTTAATTAAATCGGCGTCTTCCTCGCCCTCCAAAGGAAACGGACCCATACCGAGTATTCCGTTTTCACTTTGGAATTCAACACTAATGTCCTCACGCACAAAATTGGCCACCAAAGTGGGAATGCCAATACCGAGGTTTACGTAATAACCGTCTTTTACTTCTTGGGCAATACGCTGAGCAATTTGAAATTTATTAAGCGCCATGTTCTGTAGTTCTTACGGTTCGTTGTTCTATTCTTTTTTGATAATCTGTACCTTGGAAAATACGCTGAACAAAAATCCCTGGAATATGGATTTGATTTGGATCTAGCGCCCCAACCGGCACTAATTCTTCTACCTCAGCTACAGTTATTTTGGCAGCCCCACACATGTTAGGATTAAAGTTCCGAGCGGTGCCCTTAAAAATTAAATTACCTGCCGTATCGCCTTTCCAGGCCTTGACAAAAGCAAAGTCCGCGTCAAAAGCGTGCTCCAACAAATGCATCTTGCCGTTAAATTCTCTGGATTCCTTTCCTTCACCCACTTCGGTACCATAGCCCGCAGGGGTATAAAATGCAGGGACCCCGCTTTGAGCCGCCTGACAACGCTGAGCCAAAGTCCCTTGAGGAATCAATTGTACTTCTAACTCTCCGCTGAGCATTTGACGCTCAAACTCTGCGTTTTCCCCTACATAAGAGGCAATCATCGTCTTGATTTGCCGGGTTTGTAATAGCAATCCAAGTCCAAAATCATCCACGCCTGCATTATTAGAAATACACGTCAACTGATCCACCCCAAGTCTTTGCAATTCACTGATCGCGCATTCGGGTATCCCGCAGAGGCCAAAACCGCCGAGCATTAGGGTCATGCCACTTTCCACACCGGTACAAGCCTCTATGACATTATTCACTGTTTTATTGATCATATTTTGGTCGTTTTGGTCATTTTAGTTTTTTAGCAGTAATATTTTATCTGACTGCACCATCATTTATGCCGTCATTTATGCCATCATTGAGCCCGCTAATGCGCTTGAACATCAATCCAAACTGATAGGCGACATGAGTTAAAAATCTAATTCATTCCCCAAGTCTAAACCTTGACTTTGATCTTGACCATAAACCTCACAATTGGTTTCAATGGTCAATACCTCTGGCATTGGAAATTCCTCTGCCGATATTCCCAATGCTTCGACTGCATAACACTGCTTCATATACAAGGCCCATATTGGCAAAGCCATCGTGGCCCCTTGGCCGTAGGCAATCTCTTCAAAGTGCGTGGAGCGATCCTCTCCTCCAACCCAAACCCCGGTCGCCAGGTTAGGTACCATTCCCATAAACCAGCCGTCGGAGTTATTCTGGGTGGTCCCAGTTTTGCCCGCTATTGGGTTTTCAAAAACATAGGGGTATCCGGTAACCGCTTGTTTGTAAACTTCATTGTCTTTGGCCCAACTATGGCGCAAACGCTGTCCAGAACCTGATTCAGTGACGCCTTCCATGAGATTTAAGGTGACATAGGCCGATTCGCGGCTCAATACATCTCTACTCTCGGGGACATGCTCGTAGAGTATTGTCCCATTTTTATCCTCGATGCGCTGTACCAAATTGGGTTTAACATAAACTCCTTCGTTGACAAAAGTCCCGTAAGCACCGACCATCTCGTATAATGATAAATCGGGTGTCCCAAGCGCAATAGACGGGGCTTGAGGTATTCTTCCGGGTTCCACTCCCATCTTTTCTGCCAAATCGATAACGGGTTTTGGACCGACTCTATCGATGAGTCGCGCAGTTACTGTATTGATTGAGTTGGCCAAAGCCTCCTTTAAACTCATCATGCCCCCATACTTGTCACTCGAATTTTTAGGGCACCAATCCTCTGGAATACCAAAGCGCCCTTGAGGAATACAATATGGAGCATTGGGCAGTGTGTCACAAGGAGACATATGCATTTGATCTATGGCCGTGGCGTAGACAAATGGCTTAAATGTGGAGCCGATCTGTCTTTGGCCGTAACGCACCATGTCGTATTTGAAATTTTTATAGTCAATACCGCCCACCCAAGCACGAATCTCGCCAGTTTGAGGAACCATAGAGAGCATGGCTGCGCGCAGATAAGATTTGTAATATTTAATCGAATCCAATGGGGTCATTGTGGTGTCGATATCACCCGAGTAGCTAAACACACTCATTTTGGTGGGTCGCTTAAAACTCTCTCTAATTTCATTCTCACTTTTTCCACTGCGTTTCATCTCGCGCCAGCGGTCTGATCGCTTCATGGCCGAAGTGTAAATCCACTCTTCCTCCTCTGGGGTGATTTCCATAAATGGCGCGGTAGGATTTGCTTTATTTTGTTGCTCAAAAACCTTTTGGAGCTGACTCATGTGCTGATCGACAGCCTCCTCGGCAAAGCGCTGCATTTGCGCATTAAGTGTCGTATAAATTTTGAGGCCGTCACTGCTCACATTCCAGAGGCTTCCATCGGGCTTTGGGTGGTCTTTGGCCCATTGCTTGACAAAACCGCGAATGTACTCGCGCACATAAGTACCTATGCCCTTATCGTGATCTTGAGGGGTGAAATCGACCCCCAAGGGTAAAGCCCGCAGCGAATCACGCACTTGCTCAGAAATATAGTCGTACTTGGCCATTTGACCGAGCACCACATTGCGGCGATTAGTAACCCCTTCTGGATTGCGTTTAGGGTTGTACAAAGCCGAGTTCTTGAACATCCCTACCAGCATCGCCGACTCTTGTAGGTTTAAATCCTGCGGCTGCTTATTGAAATAAATCTGGGCCGCAGACTCAATACCAATGGCCAAATTCAGAAAATCATAAACGTTAAAATACATGGTTATGATTTCTTCTTTGGTATAGCGCCGTTCCAAACGCGTGGCAATGATCCATTCTTTTACTTTTTGCATGCCACGCTGAAATTTATTGCTCGAGACCTGATCAGTAAAAAATTGCTTGGCTAACTGCTGACTAATGGTACTGGCGCCGCCACGAGCCCCCAAAAAGGCCAACGCCCGCAAGGTTCCACGTCCATCAACCCCAGAATGATCGTAAAATCTCGCGTCTTCGGTGGCAATCAGTGCGTCGACTAAGTGTTTGGGAAGATCTTCAAAGTAAACTGGCGTTCTGTTTTCGGTAAAAAACTTACCAATGACTTGCCCGTCGACCGAAATAATTTGTGTGGCTAAATCCTTTTCAGGGTCCTCTAACCTGGTTTCATCGGGAAGTGGCCCAAAAACCCCTGCGGCAGTGAGCGAGAAAAGCGCCACAACGCTCAGAATGCCAAATAAAAAAAGACCCCAGAACCAAAGAACATAGGTCCTGAAGTTTGATCGTTTTTTTGTCTTTTTCTTTAGCTTTTTATTTTTGTTCATACCCTACGACTGTTTCGATGAGCTTCTTGGTCTCATCGTCTTTCATTGTACTGGCGCCAATTGATACCCCAACTCCACGATTCCTTTTAACTCAGAAACGCCCTGCGCCTGACCGTTATTGCGCAAAGCATGTCTTATCGACAACTGATAGGGGCCTTCCTTTCCAAAAATTACACCTTCTTTGTAGGCCAACAAATTATCTTTGATGTTGCCAGCTCCTACCCCTAACCAAGTGCCGTCTTTGGCGGCCATACGATATTCCAAAGTATCTACTTCGGCATATCCGTCTGGGTGCGTCATGGTCACCAATAAAAAAAGGTTGCTGTATGGGTAGTCATTGGTGTTGCGCACACTCAACAGCATATCGTATGCCATCAGGCTGTCTACTGCTGGTAATTCAAACTCCAGAGAGCGATCCTTTGACCAAATTCCACGATCTATATTTTGATAATCAGCGATTTTGTTATTGCTGCAGCCAGTAATCAGCAGTAACCATAAAACTGCAGTTCCTATTCTAGGCATTTTTTCTCTGATTTTTTCGGCGATTTCTGGATCCTCGATTCTTCTTTCGCGACCGCTTTCTTTTGGGCTGATCAAAGCGGGTAAGACTGTCCTGACCCACAACATTGTTATAAGTCTCTTGCTGCTTTGGCACGTGTTCCACGGCATAGGCTTCGAGACTCTCAACCTTTTGTCCTTTTTTATTGGCCTCAACAATCTCGTTTACCTTAGCCACAGGTAATTCATGCCAGTTCATAAATTCTTTGTCGTAACAATACCACATGAGGCCTTTAAAGATGTCTATTTTTTGACAAAAGGCGATTCCTTTTTCGGTTTTTAGCCGGACGTCCATTTTGGGAAAAACTTTCAAAGCTTCCATATATGCATCGAGCTCAAAATTGAGACAGCATTTAAGTTTACCACATTGCCCAGCAAGTTTTTGAGGGTTTAGCGAAAGCTGCTGATAGCGCGCCGCGGCGGTATTGACCGATCTAAAATCGGTAAGCCAGGTCGAACAACAGAGTTCTCGGCCGCAAGACCCAATGCCGCCAAGGCGCGCGGCTTCTTGACGAAAACCTATTTGCTTCATCTCGATACGCGTGCTAAACGCCCGCGCAAACTCTTTGATCAATTGTCTAAAATCAACCCGCTCTTCTGCTGTGTAATAAAAAATGGCCTTGCCGCCATCGCCTTGAAACTCGACGTCACTGATTTTCATCTTCAGTTTAAGCCCCATAGCAATTTCTCTCGATCGCTTTTGGACCTCGGCTTCTTTTTGACGTAGGCTTTGCCAAAGGTCAATGTCCTTTTGGGTGGCTTTACGATATATTTTGGGGTAAGACTCGAGATTCATGGATCCCTTTTTGCGTTTGATCTGTACGCGTACTAATTCTCCTGTAAGGGTAACAATGCCGACATCATGGCCCGAGGAGGCCTCTGTGGCCACAACGTCACCAATGGATAAACTCAAGCGGTCTCGATTGTCAAAAAACTCTTTTCGGCTATTTTTAAAACGCACCTCAACTCCGTAAAACGGCTCCATGTCCGAGGGCAATGACATATTGCCGAGCCAGTCAAAAACCGTCAATTTATTACAACCATCCGTGCCACAGGTGCCATTGTTTTTACACCCTCTGGGTGTTCCTTCTTTTCCGGTACTACAACTGGCACATCCCATATATTGCGAGTTTCGAAGTTTTTTTGGAATTAATCTAAAACGGATGCCTTCCCGTTAATCTTCAGTAAAGATACCTTATTTTGATAAAATCCTCAGGCCATTTAACAGAATTTATACACGCGCAACTTTGGATTTTAAAGCCCAAAAATAAGCGCATAAATCTCTATTTCGTACCTTAACCGGGTAATGACTCTACCCATGAAAATACGCGGCATTTTTCTTTTTTTTAGCCTTTTACTCCTGGCGTGTCAGACGCCTGAGCCTATCGCGCCCAAAGACATAACACACATCATCCCGAAACCTCAGGTCATTTACCCAAGTGGCCAACAGCACTTGGTGGAATCCAAAATCAGCTGGTCGATTCCCGAGTCTTTTGTGCTGACCAAAACTTTTTTGAGCGATTATTTGACCCCCTATGGATTCGAACTTCAGGAGATTGGTCAGGATAGCGCCTCTAAAATCAAATCCGAACAGACCTCAAATTCATCGTTAGTAAATGCAGACGCAAGGGGACACAGGCCTCAATGGGCAATTCTCAATCGACTCGGCCCTAACACCTGGAGCTTACCGATTAGAAATCGAAAAAGAACATTTGAGCATAAGTGCCGTAGATGATTTAGGAGCCTTTTACGCCGTTCAGTCGTTGCGTCAGCTCATGCCGGAATATCTCGAGGGAAAAGGGCCTGAGGGATGGGGCTTGACGTCCAAGCCACAGGGCTTTTACCTGCCCACAGGACTCATTAAAGATCAACCAAAATTTGCCTACCGCGGCATGCATTTAGATGTCGGACGGCACTTTTTTGGCCCCGATCAGATCAAGCAGTACATCGATTATTTAGCGCTGCTCAAAATGAACTACTTTCATTGGCACCTCACCGAGGACCAAGGCTGGCGTATCGAAATCAAGTCGTTCCCGAGGCTCACCCAGCACGGAGGAACCCGCCCGGAAACTCTGGTAGGACATTACTCAGATCAACCACACGCCTTTGACGGAACCCCCTACGGTGGATTCTACACCCAAGACGAGGTCAAAGAAATTGTGGCCTATGCGGCCCAGCGGCATATCACCGTGATTCCCGAGATCGAAATGCCGGGTCACGCCCAAGCGGCGATCTCGGCCTATCCAGAACTGGGCTGCACGGGAGAAGCCATCGACGTGGCCACAAAATGGGGCGTATTTGAGGATATATACTGCGCCAAAAATGAGACCTTTACTTTCTTAGAAACCGTTCTTGAGGAGGTGGTCGAATTATTTCCAGGACCTTACATCCATATTGGTGGTGACGAAGCCCCCAAAGCCCATTGGGAATCTTGCGCCAACTGTCAACGGGTCATTCAAGAAAATGGTCTTGCCGACGAACACGAATTACAGAGTTATTTCATCACCCGAATCGAGGCTTTTATCAACAGCAAGGGCAAACAAATCATCGGATGGGATGAGATTCTCGAAGGGGGGCTTGCCCCCAACGCTACGGTCATGTCTTGGCGAGGGACTCAAGGGGGCATTCAGGCGGCCAAGCAGCATCATAACGTGATTATGACCCCGACCTCGCACTGTTATTTTGATTACTACCAAAGTGACCTACCCACAGAGCCACTAGCCATAGGCGGCTATTTGCCCCTCAAAAAAGTATACAGCTACAACCCCATCCCTCATGAATTAACCCCCGAAGAAGCGACCTATATCTTAGGGGCGCAGGGTAATGTTTGGACGGAGTATATGCCCACTTTCGAACAAGTCCAGTATATGGTATTTCCGCGTATTTTGGCCTTGAGCGAGGTGGTCTGGAATGGGCCCGTTAAGTCTTTAGACCGCGAATATGCTGGCTTTACGCGTCGGGTGGCTTCGTTTTTTAATCGATTGGACGCTATGGGGGTAAATTATGCCAATCATTTATATGACATTGCCTCGGTTCATCGGGTGGAGTTCGCCAAGGGTTCTAGGGATCAAATGAAACAAGAGGGAAAAACACCAAAGGACGGTACAGAGCCACAGCTGGAAGAGCCTAATGAAACGACCCCGGAGCATAACACGGAGCGATCTGAACAAGACCAAGATCAGCGAACAACACAGACCACAGGACATACAATAATTAATTATGCCCTGATTAATCCGCTGCCGGATCTCGACATGGAATACCGCCTAAATCAAGGGCCCTGGACTCCGTACGGTGGCCCAATTATTATAGAAAAAACTTCTGGAATCGAGGCTAGGCTGCTTCGTGATGGGCAGGCAGTGGGCCGTGTCATGCGGGATAGTTTGATGCTGCACGCCGCATTAGGGAGCGTGAGCAGTGTGGTTCCTGCGCCGCACTCGAGCTACAATGCGGGGGTATTGCCGCGCTTACCAACGGTAAGCGCGGGGACAACAATCGCTATGGTGACAGTGAGTGGCTCGGATTTTGGGGGGAAGACGTCCGTGTTCAGCTCGATCTCAAACAAGCGACAAAAGCACGAACGCTCAGCATGCGCTTTTATCACAGTCCCGGCCAATGGATTTACGCCCCTAAATCGATCGTGCTCACCCTGAATTATAACGACGGGAGCCGCCAAGATTTAGGTCTCCCTATAGAAGTCCCCACCCAAAACGGCCCATACACCCAAAACTGGACCTTACCTGAGTCCAAAGGAAAATCGCTAAGTTCTATCGCGATAAACGCAATAAACCACGGAATCATCGCCCAAGGGGCACAAGGCGCCGGTCAAGCTGCTTGGACCTTTATTGACGAAATAATCCTGGAATAATGATAGTCGAGATTTGTGTTCAATCCCTGGAAGGCGCCATAATGGCCAAAGAATGCGGTGCGGACCGCATCGAATTGTGCAGCGCCCTTGAGGTGGGTGGCCTCACTCCTAATATGGGCCTTTTTACCGAGGTCAAGCGCCAAATTAACATTCCTGTTCACGTACTGATTCGTCCGCGTGTGGGGGCTTTTACTATACTCCGCAAGAGGCCCAAACCATGATTCAAGACATAAAGTTGTTCTCTGAAGCTGGAGCTGACGGCATCGTTATTGGCGCCCTGAACCCAGATTTTTCTTTGGATATACAAACAATGCAAGATCTCATCGCCGCCGCTAAATCCATTAATCCAAAGATGCACATCACAGCGCATCGCGCTTTTGACTGGACTCCTGATCCCATTGCTGCCGCGCAAATATTAACGGACCTCGGCTGCCAAACCTTGCTGAGTTCTGGGCAGGCGGATAGCGCCGTCCAGGGTCTTGAATTGCTCAAAACCCTCAATCAGAGCTATGGCGCCCAACTGACCATAATGCCGGGCTCTGGAATTAATGCACAAAACCGCAAAATATTTGCTCAAGCCGGATTTAAAGCCATTCACGCCTCCGCTTCCACCATGATTCGAGAAGCGCAGCCGAAAACTAATGTTTCTTTTGAAGAAGCCCGACAGCCGGGTGACAGACGCGCAATCAACCGAAAGAATTTAAAAAATTTACTTGACCCAAGCTGAAAACGGGTGCTCTGTCAGGGCCGCATTGGCGTATTTTCCATCGTGGGTCACTTCTGCACCGAGCCATTTCGGGCTTGTGAATTCGGCCCCGGCTTCTGGCAATTCGATCTCAGCCACGATCAATCCTTTATTATGCCCTTCAAACACATCGACCTCAAAAACATACTCATCCGAAGGTACCAAGTATCTTGTCTTCTCGATAGGATAATGCAGACACAAGCCCAACAATTGCTCTGCCTCCTGAAAATCAATGGCCTGTTCCCACTCGACGCGGCTTAATCCATTATCTGTACTTTGGCCTTTGATGGTTAAATACGCCTTTCGCTCACCTGAATCCAAATCATTGGAAAGCCGCACACGCACCACACGCCATGGGTCCGTGCTCAAATACCCTTGACGCAATTGGATACTCCTATGAGCCTGCGCCATAAAAGCCTCGCTCAAAACCAAAAATTTACGTTCAATTTCTAAAGAGAGTCCCATGTTGATTGCGGTAAATACTTTTGTCGGCTCCTAAGTTAACAAATCAACCCATATACCCCCGGCAATAACTTTATTCAACGCCCGTAATTTTTGTTAAACATTTGTTAGCATCGTGCCTTTGTCAAAAATTGGAATGAGTTTTGATTCTATAATAAAAAATAAAACTTCATCGATATAGGAACACCTCTACTTCATTTTTGTTTCACGTTTAATTCCTTTACCTATGAATGCACTTATTTTTTCTGCTGTTTTAAGCACAGCCGGGTTTTGCCTTGGCTGCGACACGCCAAATGATGTTCAACTCTTGAATCAGGTGCAGGTTTCCCACACCTCCACACAGGACCAAAATACCAATCCCTACAGGCAAACGGTGAATTTGTCCCAAGATGTCGAACGCGCCCGGAGCCACGACTCAGCTCATAAGCCTCCGAGGGTCATGATTTGCGATTTGAGTCCCATCCTAAGCGCGGAAACCTATGCCTACGTTTTGGCTCCAGGAGGACTATACCTTAGAGCCCACGACAATTTACACAGTGAGCGGTTAACCCTCATGCCTTGGGGGTCAAAGGTTTTGGTCGAGCAAAAGCCCGAAAACAACACCATGACCGTTTCGGGGATTCCTGGTACGATGTACAGAGTACGCTTTAATGATTTGCAAGGCTATGCCTTTAGCGGATATCTAGGGCCCTATGCGCCACCGGGCCATAAAATGAATGCGGCTCAGTATACCGCCCATCTCCTGCAGATGCAAGAAAACACCAAAGACAAACTGGGGGTTCCTCAATATACCCGAACGGTCTCCGAGGATTTAACAACGCCTTCTGTGAGTGAATCCTTGATGTTGCCTGGAATGAATCTGAATCAAGCCTACCTGGTAGCTCAGAGGCTCTTCGGGATTCCAGAGGATTTAAAATGTCCTGCGGTAAACGGGCCAGAGAACGCAGTATATCCCGACAAAAAACCTAAAAAGGGTATTTGGAAAAGCGAACTGGCCGTTCGTCGCGCCGAAGGGCAAATTCAAGAGATGACCTATGTTTATCGCAGTAAAAACTTCATGAGACGTGTTCACCTGGCCCCCAGAGATAATGGGGTGCAGATTCAAGCGCACGAAACCAATATTCTTTAGACCTGTGAAATGCGCAAGTGTTGACCATGCCGCGATCCACAATTGGCATTGCGGCTAGGTTCACCAAAAAGTCTCCAGTACTGGCATAGCCTTCCTTGACCGCTATTTCGTTGATATCAACGATTGTCTCATCAGTACTTACGTGCTTGTCATAAAAATAAGCCCGAACACCCCATAGCAGATTCAAACGCGATAGAATGCGGCGATTTGAGGTGAATACTAATATATGTGCCTCTGGGCGCCATGCTGAAATTTGAAAAGCCGTATAACCACTATTGGTCAAGGTGCAAATGACCTTTGCATCAATCTCATTGGCAATTTTAGCGGCGTGGTGACAAACGCTTTTTGTGATGTAACGGTTTGTGCGGATTATTGGGGGTTCGTGAGGTACTTTAATCAGCGAACTACCCTCAACTTTACGACAAATACTGGCCATTGTTTCAATGACTTGAACAGGATATTTCCCCACACTTGTCTCTCCCGAGAGCATCACTGCATCAGCGCCATCCATAACACTGTTGGCCACATCGTTGACCTCAGCTCTCGAGGGTGTTAACGAGGAAATCATGGACTCCATCATTTGTGTAGCAATGATTACAGGAACTCGCGCGCGTTTGGCCGCAAGTACAGTTTCTTTTTGAATCAAAGGCACATCGGCTGCAGGGATCTCAACACCAAGATCTCCGCGAGCAACCATCAGTCCGTCGGCGGTTTTGACGATTTCCTCGAGGTTCTTGACCGCCTCGGGTTTCTCGATTTTGGCAATAATCGGAATTTTATGATCTGCATTCGCCTGAATTAATTCACTGAGTTCGAGTATGTCCTTTTTGTGACGCACAAACGACAGAGCGATCCAATCTACATCGAGGCTGATAGCGAACACTGCATCTTCCTTGTCCTTTTCTGTTAAGGCGGGCAGAGAAATCTCTGTGTTGGGTAAGTTCACCCCCTTTTTCGAGCGCAATGGACCCCCTTGAACCACTTCGGTAAGCACTTTGTCTTTTCCGTTGGTCTCAACGACCTTAAACATCAATTTTCCATCGTCGAGCAAAATATGTTCGCCCGGTTTAACGTCTTGCGGGAACCGGTCATAATTCATGTATACCTCGGTGCTTGTGCCCTCGAACTTTTTGCCTGTACAAAAGCTGATCTGATCCCCGGGGTGGACCACCACCTCTTCTTTCATGGTACCTACACGCAATTTTGGTCCTTGTAGATCTGCTAAAATAGCCACTGAAATACCCGTCTCTTCTTCTAGAGAACGTATCATCTCAACGCGTTTTTTTACCTCTGAATAATCGGCATGAGAAAAATTAATTCGAAAAACATTAGCTCCAGCCTCCATCATGCCTTTTAATACAGCTCTGTCTGCAGTTGCAGGGCCCAATGTGGCAACGATTTTGGTCTTTTTATCTAACATCATGGTCAATTGTTTAATGCGTTTATATGTTTGATTTTATTATGCTCAATGATGTAGGTGGACACCACTTCTCTTATGGATTTTATTTGTGCGACTATTGTTTTTTGGTCGCTTCGGCCAGAGTGGCCTCAATTTTTAACAAGTAATCGACTTTTTTAAATTCGGGCATCAAATAACTGACACTCGAGTTCTGCACAGCCATCCCCTCGAATAAACCCATTTGCGGTTCCACTGCGATATCCTGGTCGACATGACCAATATTACTCAACAACAGATGGTCGACTTGATCATGCCGCGAAACATAGCGATATTTTGGATATTGCTGATGTTTGCCTCCTCTTAGCACAGACACATCCTCTCGTTCTCGCTTAAGCTGCCACCTGAGGGACTGATTCATCAAAAAAGCCATTTTGAACGGCAACTCACCACAATGTATCGCAAAAAGCGAAAATTCATCTTCTTCCTCTTCCAGTTGCAGACGATGTACCGCCATAGGCCCAAGTTTTGCTAAAATTAAGAATAGTTTTGACGATAGTTCGCGAATTAACTTGAATTTTGTGTTAAACCGAACGAAAACGTTTTAGGTGCGGCCAGACGATTCATCGGCAAGCGGAGACATTTCTTCTTGAAGCTTGTAAAAACAACGTTTGGCGGCTAATTCTTCGGCCTTTTTCTTGGAAGTACTGCGTCCTTTGGCCACGACCTCTTTATCGATATAAAGTTTCACTGCAAAGTGTTTCAAAGCCTCGACGCCATTGTCTTCGTAGGTTTGAAATTTGAAGTGTTTTTTGTGCTTTTGACACCACTCGATCACCAAACTCTTGTAGCTAATGACCTTCCCCTCGAGTTTTTCGATATCGACATAAGGTTCGATGACGCGGATTTGCACAAATTTTTGAACCCAAGCATAGCCTCGGTCCAGATAGATTGCCCCAACCAAGGCTTCAAAGACATTGCCATGTATGTTCTGCCCAAATTGATCGATGGGCACGGTAGTTTTTACCAAAGCAATCAAATCCAAATCACGGCCGAGCTCATTTAAATGCTCACGACTCACCACTTTAGAGCGCATTTTGGTCAAATAGCCCTCGTTACCCTCCGGCACCATAGTAAATAAATAGGCAGCGATCACCGAGCCGAGCATAGCGTCGCCCAGAAATTCGAGACGCTCATAATTTTGTGGCTGACCCTCACTGTTTAATGATTGGGTCGATCTGTGGGTAAAGGCTTCGTGGTACCAGTCAAGATTTTGTGGGGCGAATCCTAAGATATTTTTTACGGCATTAAAAAACGTTTCCTCTTCTTGCGAACGCGAGGAAAATATGTTTTTTATGGACACCATAAATGACTATTCAGTATACTTTTTCAAGAGCACACAAGCGTTGTGTCCACCAAAACCAAAGGTATTGCTCATGGCGTAGGTAATGTCACGCTCTTGAGCTTTATTGAGGGTTAAATTAAGGCGTGAATCGATGTTCTCGTCCACAGTAGTATGGTTGATTGTCGGCGGAACCAAACTGTGGTTCATGGCCAAAATCGAGGCGATAGCCTCTACAGCACCCGCAGCACCAAGCAAATGGCCGGTCATGGATTTTGTAGAGTTGATATTGATGTTAGGGGCATGATCACCAAACACTTTAACGATGGCTTTTAATTCAGCAACATCGCCCAGTGGTGTTGAAGTACCGTGGGTATTGATGGCGTCTACTTGCTCAGGACTAATGCCAGCATCACGCAAGACAATTGAGCATAACGCGCTCGACACCGAGTCCTTCTGGATGTGGTGCCGTCATGTGATGGGCATCACTAGACAACCCTCCACCGACCACTTCGGCGTAAATTTTGGCGCCTCGGGCCTTGGCGTGCTCGTATTCTTCGAGCACAAGGGCTCCAGCACCTTCGCCTAAGACAAATCCATCACGGGTCGCATCAAAAGGGCGCGAAGCTGTTTCTGGACTTTCGTTTAGCGTAGAAAGGGCATGCATGGCGTTAAATCCACCCATGCCAGCAATAGCTACGGCCGCTTCGCTTCCTCCGGTCACGATCACATCACAATGCCCTAATCTGATATAGTTTAAGGCATCGATAATAGCGTTAGCTGAGGAGGCACAGGCAGAGACCGTCGCATAGTTCGGCCCCATAAATCCGTACTTGATTGAGATGTTGCCCGGGGCAATATCCGCAATCATTTTAGGTATGAAAAAGGGGTTGAAACGCGGTGTTCCATCCCCTTCTCCATAAGAGATCATTTCATTCTGGAATGTTTCTAAGCCCCCAATTCCAGCACCCCAAATCACCCCAACACGAAATTTGTCCAAGTGATCTTGGTCAAAACTTGCATCGGCAATCGCCTCGTCGGAAGCGACAATAGCATACTGAGCAAAGCGATCGAGTTTACGGGCTTCTTTGCGATCAAAGTGATCGAGCGGATTGAAATTTTTGAGCTCACAAGCGAATTTTGTTTTGAACTTTTCAGTATCAAAATACGTAATCGGAGCACTACCGCTTTTCCCATTTTTGAGGCCCTCCCAATACTCAGAAAGGTTATTGCCAATGGGCGTCAGTGCACCAAGTCCTGTTACTACAACTCGCTTTAATTCCATAGAGGAATGAGATTTATTTTGCGTTTTCGATGTAGGAAATCGCTTGACCTACAGTCGCAATATTTTCAGCTTGATCGTCTGGAATTTGAATATCGAATTCTTTTTCGAATTCCATGATCAATTCTACCGTATCTAATGAATCGGCACCTAAGTCGTTAGTGAAGCTAGCTTCAGTTACAACTTCATTTTCGTCAACACCTAGTTTGTCTACGATAATTGCTTTTACTCTTGATGCAATGTCTGACATAATTGTTAAAATTTAGATTGGTTTACAAGTGGCAAAAATAAAACATTTTACTTTATAACAAGGTTTTGGCCTCAAAATGTACCCCCCCTGCGGACAAATTAAAATGGGGTTGGCAGACGCTCAAGTGCCCCTCTCGGCCTTGGCTTGTTTTGTAGGGGTGGGCCCAAGTGCCCATAAGTCGCATAATTAGCAGCCATTATTTTTACTTTACGCAGTTCAAAAGTTAAGTTTCCATTATTTTTGTCTCAAAGCATACTCATGCCCAACGGTCCAAAAAAATCATCGTCTTTGCCTCAGGCAGCGGATCCAATGCCGAGCAAATTATTTTACAGGCGCGAGCTTGTGCATGGGCCAAAGTCAGCGCAGTTTATTGTAACAACCCGGAGGCGCGGGTCATTCAGCGTGCCGAGCGCTTAGGAGTACCTGTTAGACTTTTTGAGAACCCGCAATTAAACGATCCTGAATTGGTTCTGACTTGGCTAGAACAAGACGCTCCGGACCTCATCGTCCTGGCGGGTTTTCTGAGAAAAATTCCCGAATTTATCGTGGAGACCTTTCCCAATAAAATTGTGAACATCCATCCTGCGCTTTTGCCTGATTTTGGAGGGAAGGGGATGTACGGCATGCACGTGCACCGAGCCGTAAAGGAAAGCGGGGCACAAAAAACAGGCATTACCATCCATTATGTGAGCGCCGCCTACGACGAAGGGGGTATTATTTTTCAAGCAGAAACGGCTGTAGCGAGCAATGATCAGCCCGAAGACATTGCCCGAAAAGTTCAAGAGCTCGAGCACGAGCATTTTGCTCCTGTGGTCCTAAATCTTCTTAAACCCGTGACCCATGGCCAATAAACCAAAGTTTTATGCGGTATGGCATGGCAACCCTCCTGGGCTTTATACCAATTGGGCGGACTGTCAAAAAGCCATTAAAGGTATCTCTGGGGCGCAGTATAAGTCGTATCCCACGCGTGAGCAGGCTCAGCGGGCTTTAGACGGAAGCTACAAAGCGGCGGTAGAAGCGGGCAAGAGAGAAAGCGGCCGTGTTCAGGAGGCGGCAAAATGGAGGCCGACAGGGTGCCAAGAGTGGTGGTTTTAAGGGCAAGAGTGGTCGCAGTAAATCTGAATTAAGCCCCGCCGAACTCAAACGCATTGGCGAGCCCAATTTATACAGTATTGCTGTAGATGCTGCCTCTTCAGGCAATCCTGGACGCATGGAATACCAAGGAGTGGACACCCAAACGGGCAAATTATTATTTCATCAAGGGCCTTACCAGCAAGGCACCAATAATGTTCGGGGAGTTTTTGGCCTTAGTCCATGGGCTGGCTTATCTCAAAAAAGAGGGCAGTGACCGAGCGATTTACAGCGATAGCCGTATTGCCATAGGCTGGGTGCGCAAAAAAAAATGTGGCACCAAACTGGCGCCACATTCTTCTAATAAAATTTTATTTGAGCTGATCTCCCGTGCCGAAACTTGGCTACAATCAAACACTTAG
>JAYQIF010000007.1:0-68855 GCA_038141525.1 Flavobacteriaceae bacterium
TATCTACAGTGGGCGTTAGAAATTTGAGTGGATCTGACTCTAGTACGAGAGGACCGAGTTGGACTGACCGCTGGTGTACCAGTTGTTCCGCCAGGAGCACTGCTGGGTAGCTACGTCGGGAAGGGATAAGCGCTGAAAGCATATAAGCGCGAAACCCACCACAAGATGAGATTTCTTTAAAGGGTCGTGGGAGACTACCACGTTGATAGGCCATAGGTGGAAGTGCGGTAACGTGCGTAGCCGAGTGGTACTAATTACCCATATGCTTATGTACAACGTTCCCCTCCTTCGGGAGGGGAGCACACTCTTTTTTTACTTTGAAATTGCATGATCCGTTTTTCTTTTCCTTTATGTTATGTTATTGATGCTTTTGGCAAGACCAAA
Organism: Flavobacteriaceae bacterium; assembly: GCA_038141525.1. Taxonomy (GTDB): domain Bacteria; phylum Bacteroidota; class Bacteroidia; order Flavobacteriales; family Flavobacteriaceae; genus BACL21. Next base: position 385 of record JAYQIF010000007.1, read on the forward strand.
AGCCGTCTTTCTGAGTGAAAGATGATAATTAAGGTGGCTATTGCGTCGGGGCTCACCCCTTACCATTCCGAACAGGGAAGTTAAGCCCGACTGCGCCGATGATACTGCATTCCTGTGGGAAAGTAGGTCGCCGCCTTCTTCTAAGCCCGCTGCTTCTGCAGCGGGCTTTTTTTTTACTAAATTTGTCCAAATCAGGAGTTTTCCTGTTCCTTGAATCCAAATAAATCAATAATACTCATGAATATCAAAAACCTATTGTTTAGTCTTTTATCCTTGGTCATGGTGCAAAACTCTCGTTCTCAAGAGGTTATTGCTGCGATTAACGAACCGAACATTGTACTGCTCGATGCTTTTGACGGAACGATTTTAGATCCTTCTTTTATTGATTTAACCCCGTTAAATCAGGGGTTGCCAAAGGCCATCACTCAAGTTGGTGAGCAGATATGGATCAGTGATCAGACTGCTGATCGAATAGACCGATTTGATTTAACTGGTGCTTTTATCAGTACCATTGACACAGGGCTTGATAATGTAAAGGGGCTCGAAGTGATTGGAAATGAAGTTTGGGTGACAAACGCGGGGTCAAACAATGGGGCTCCAGGAACGGCAATAGTACGATACGACCTACAGGGTAATCTTCTCGGTAATTTTGCAACCACCGGATCATCTTTTGATATAATTGATGTCGGCAATAATGAGGTATATATTTCTTACATCAGCAGTGATTCGCGTATTGAGCGTCGTGACTATCAAGGTAACATTATCGGTGATGTGGTGCCTACAGGAGTGGTTACCTTTATTCAGCAAATGGCTTTAGCTCCAGACGCTAATACTGTATTTGCCGCTGTGTTTAGCAACAATGGGTCAAATACTGCTGGATTGTATGAATTCAGCCGTAGCGATGGAACAATAACTAATTTTTGGCAAGAGGGAAGCTTAAGGGGAGTGATGCCGCTTGGAAATGGACAGATGTTGCTGAGTGCGGGTGCGAATTATGGAGTAAAAATTTTAGATCTAGCCACAGGAAACACGTCGCAGTTATGGCCTGAATCCTCACATTATTTTGCGAAATTAAATCTATCACCATGCAATACGCCCCCCACGCCTGTAGGTGCTGCCAATCAAACATTTGATGAAGGAGCGACCATAGAAGACATTGTTGTTGATCCAATTGATGTTATTTGGTTTGCTACAGAATCTGATGCGCTGAACAATGTCAATCCATTGGGAGCAGGCACCGTACTTGTGGATAACACAACCTATTATGCGATACAAGTGGTCGATGGTTGTCCAAGCCTTCCGCTGGCGGTAACGGTGAGCATTAACGTCCTGGGTAATTCAGATTGGTCAAACGCAGAGTTTAGGTTGTCTCCAAATCCGGCCAAGGATTATGTAGATTTTTTAACAACAAATTTTGTTGAGCGTTACAGCATATTTAACAGTATCGGGCAGCAGCTACTCGAGGCTAATGTGGCAGGGTTCCAAGGTCGTATCGATCTAACTCCTTTACATTCAGGTATTTATTTTGTTAGATTTTCGGGGCAGGACCAACACAAAACCTTGCTACTGATACATAGATAGTTGTGTTGCGATGACTTGCTCGGGTTAGACCTAATGGGTATTGGCTTTGAATTTTGAGAGATCTTTTTTGGGGTTAATGATCGAAAAAAACAGAAACAATTTTTCGAATACCCCGAAAAAGGGTATAAATGGTCGCAGCCACTCCGATTATGCCCAGCGGTAAAACCATATACAAAGGCAAAACATTTTTGTTGATAAAAGCAAAGTTCAACAGGTAGGTACTGATCAACAATAGAATAAGACCAAATCCGAGAATTTTGATGGCTTGAATCAATTCTTGTTTCTTGTTCATTGTATCGATTTTAAGGCTTTTCTTACGCTTCCATGAGTTTGGATAAGATTGGTAGCTTGCTCACGAGAAATATGGCCTAGTTCCATAAGCATTTTGGTTCCGCGTTCGACCAACTTATTGTTGCTGAGTTGCATGTCCACCATTTTATTGTCTTTAACACGTCCGAGTTGAATCATGGTTGTGGTGGTAATCATATTGAGTATGAGCTTTTGGGCAGTGCCTGATTTAAGTCTTGTGCTTCCGGTGAGAAACTCAGGACCGACATCCACGGCAATCGGATAATCAGCTGTTTGCACTAGAGGGCTATCTAAATTGCAACTTATTCCTCCAGTGATGATACCGTGCGCCCGACATGATTTCAGCCCTTGGACTACATAGGGCGTTCGGCCCGAGGCAGCAATACCTACAACAACATCATCGGCACTAATATCATGTGCTTTCAAATCCGACCAAGCCTGAGTTGGACTGTCCTCGGCAAATTCTACAGCTTTTCGAATGGCTCCATCGCCACCGGCAATAAGGCCAATGACTAAATCATGGGGCACGCCAAATGTAGGAGGACATTCACTAGCATCAAGAATACCCAAACGGCCACTGGTTCCGGCACCAATATAAAATAGGCGTCCTCCCAGACGCATTTTTTCTACAGTAATGGAAACAAGGCGCTCAATTTGAGGCAAAACATCACTTACAGCCATAGGGACTTTTTGGTCCTCTTGGTTCATTAAGTATAGGAGTTCTGAGACCGACTTTTTTTCTAAATCTCGGTGCAGCGAGTCAGATTCTGTATTGGTTTTTGGCGTCACACTAAATAATTGATGCCATGAAGATAATCAAAGCACGGGCAATGGTACAACAGTGGACGTTATTTTATTCCACTACAACACTCTCGCGATATTCTTGAACCAGCGCAAAATAACCCAAGGCATAATTATCTGGGTTATTGACATTGTTGTAATTGTTGTTGTTGTCAATATCAGTTGCATTGATGAGATTACCGCGTACAGAAACGGCAGGGGAGGCAAAAGGGCCAAAACCGCCCTCACTTTGTTCCCGCAATAGATTCATATAATTGAAGAAATCACGATCAATTCCCATGATACTCACCGTTAAGGTGTCTCCGGCGTTGAATGTCTTATCGTAGAAATAAGAGAATTCAAATTGTTGACCGTCGTAAAATACGTCCTCAGAGGCAAAAAAATCACCATTGTTGTAATCGAATAAATAGTAATCTTGTCGATCTCCAATATCGGTATAACGCACTAAAAGTTCTGTGGACTCTTCATTAAATAAATTTCCATCACCTATGGTCAGTTGATCGATTGGTACAGAGTATTGCATGCGGGATTCCGCAACATAAAGTTCACCGCGGTAGTCTATTTGTAAAAACCAACGATCACGCGCCAGTTCCTGAGTTGAAAACGCTTGCTGGTAAATCCCAGAGCCGGGCTCTGTTTCGTCTAAAACCTGATCCGTATTGTTGCCGGGGTTATCCAGATTACTCATTGTGATCTGGTCCACCGAAACAGGGGTGATTTCTCCAAAGAAATCACTGGTCTGGCGAATTTCAATTGTGACCAGTGTTGTATTTTGGGTGGTATCAAGACGTATTAAGGCGTCGACAATAAGTTTGGGTTCCTGATTGGGGAGTTCTACAGTGATCACTTCTTGACATGAAGACCATAAAACAGAGGCTAGAGACAGTATAAAAATTAATCGCTTCATGATTTAGAATTTAAAGTTATACGTAACGGCAGGAACAAGTCCAAAAATTGAGGTGCGTACCGCTTCATTGACCCCGGTGTCAATATTCTGTCTAAAATTGATGGATGCAGCATTCATTCTGTTATAGACGTTATACAGGCTAAAGACCCACTCACTCTGATATGAGGTATTTGATTTGCGCTTTGGTGTATAGGTGGCCGAGAGATCAAGTCGGTGATAATCCGGCAGTCTTTGCTCATTACGCAGTCCATAATAGGGGACCACAACTCCTTGAAAGTCGAATTGGCCGATAGGATAGTTCGTAGGCAGACCGGTTTGGTAAATAAAGTTCCCGTTTATTTTCCATCGATCATTAAGCGTGTAAGCACCGTAAATGGACAAATCATGAGGTTTGTCATAAGGCGTGTTGTACCACTGCCCATTGTTAATCCCTATTTCATTTTCGTTTCTCCGCGCCGTTTTTTGCTCACTTTTGGACAGAGTGTAGGCGATCCATCCTTGGAATGCTCCTTCGTTTTTTCGCAATAAAAACTCAAGCCCGTAAGCCCGTGCATTACCATCTAAGATAACTTGTTCAATGGCGTCATTGGCTACAAGATTAGCCCCATCGATGTAGTCAATTCGGTGGGCGACATCTTTGTAATAGGCTTCAACTTCCAGTGAATAAGCACGATCATCAAGAAAACTAAAAACACCCACGGCATATTGATCCAAACGTTGTGGTTTTACATAAGGTCCACTGGGGGTCCATACGTCCAAAGGTGTTGGGCTACTGGTATTGGATAAAAGATGCAAGTACTGTGATAATTTTGTATAGCTGGCCTTTATAGAAACATCATCTGTCAATGTGTAGGAGGCCGCCAAACGCGGTTCCCAGTTGCTGTAGGTTTTTAATCGCTCCCATCGATCGACACGGATGGTTTCTATAGGGTCAGCTTCTTTATAAATCAAAAGAAACGGATCAAACACCACGGGGGCATCGTTAGCGTACAACTGAAACTCATCTTGTCCAAAACGCATAAAGTGGCTAGCACGAAGTCCGATCTCGGTACGCAAATTGTGTGAAATTTCCCATTCCAGATCTAGATATAGGGCGGCTTCGTTGGCATACTTTTGTGTAAGTTGATCGGCGACAATGCCAGAATCTGGGCGATTGGGAATAATTTTACCTGGATTAAACCCGTAATAGATGTTCTGTAAGCCGTAATTGAGTTGTAATCCACTGCTGAGGTAATGATTGAAATCGTACTTCAGATTAAAATTCTCAATCCCTGAATCCCATTGAAAGCCGACAAAATCCAGTTCTAAGCCGTAATAATAGTTTGAGTAAATCAGGGAAAGGTTCGAGAAAAGTTTGTCTGAAAAATTGTGGTTCCACCGGAAATTAAATACCGCATTGCCATAACTGTTGATAAAGCTGTCTTGTATGCCAAAGTAATCACGACCGAAATATCCAGACAGATAAAGACTGTTTCGATCGTTAATCTTATAGTTGATTTTGGTTTTTAGATCATAGAAATAGGCAGTATTCTATATATCAAATAAAGGTAAAAATAAATGGGCATAAGAGCCGCGACCGCCCACGAGAAAGGCCGCTTCATCTTTTTTGATAGGCCCTTCTACCAAAAGACGACTGGCCACTGCCCCAATGCCACCACTCATTTTTGAATCGCTTACTGTTTCCCTCTTTTTGATAAATATCCAAAACAGAGGAAACTCTGGATCCATATCGCGCAGGAATACTTCCTTTATAAAGCTTTAAATCCTTTATGGCGTCTGGATTGAACACCGAAAAGAAGCCAAACAAATGCGAAGAGTTAAAAATAGTGGCTTCATCCAGAAGAATCAGATTTTGATCCGCGGCGCCTCCGCGCACGTTAAAACCCGAGGCACCTTCTCCCGCATTACTCACCCCCGGTAAGAGCAACAGTGATTTAATGACATCAGCTTCGCCCAAAACCACGGGAATGTTTTTAATCGTCTGTGCAGTGAGGCTATTGACACTCATTTGGGGTGTCGCTATGTCTAAGGCTTCAACATCAGCTTTGATCACGACCTCTTCCAGTTCTTCTGCGTTTTCCCCAAAGGGACATCGATGACCATGGAAGTAGTGAATTCAACGGTTCTTCGTTCAATGGTATAACCCAAAGTGCTGTAAATCAGTTCATGAGTCCCTTCGGGTAGGGTAATTGAATAAAATCCGTAGGCGTTGGTGATTACTCCGGCGCGAAGTTCAGGAATCAACACGTTAACGCCAATCAGGGTCTCTCCGGTGTCAAGATCAGTTACCACACCACTGATGGTATGGTCCTGACTATATGCATTTATAGTCGTGAGGCTCATTATTAAGGTCAATAGTCCAATAAAAAGCCGGTTTTTGCCCTCTTTGTAAAAGCGGACAAAGTAAAAGGGGATATGTTTCATTTTTTGTGCTCGTATGCCATTAAATTCCTTTGAGTATTTGGTTAAAGGTAAGGCTGCACTGCATATGCTCGGAGACCGCGTGAACATTAGGGGCGTAATAGCCTTTAATGTCTACAGGCTGTCCTTGCACTTGGTTGAGTTCATTGACTATGGTTTGTTCCTGATCGCCTAAAGCGGCTGCAATCGGACCAAAGTGTTTGGCAAGCGTATCATCTTTGTCTTGACTCGCCAAAGCTTCGGCCCAGTAAAGAGCTAGATAAAAGTGGCTGCCTCGGTTATCCAGTTCATTAACCTTACGTGAAGGCGATTTTTGCTGGTCCAGTAATTTTTCTGTGGCTTGATCTAAAGCCTGAGCCAAAACCATCGCCTGTGTATTGTTGTTTTTTTCACCGAAATGCTCAAAGGAGACCGCGAGGGCTAGAAACTCTCCCAAAGAATCCCAGCGCAGGTGATTTTCTGCAGTAAACTGCGCAACGTGCTTTGGCGCTGATCCACCGGCGCCCGTTTCGAATAATCCGCCACCATTCATTAGGGGAACAATGGATAACATTTTGGCACTGGTTCCGAGTTCTAAAATAGGGAAGAGGTCAGTCAAGTAATCACGCAGCACATTACCTGTTACGGAGATGGTATTTTCCCCTTTGGCCAATCGCTCTAGGGTGTACTCTGTGGCCTTTTGCGGTGCGAGTATTTTGAGCGTTAGATTTTGAGTGTCGTGATTCTTCAGGTATTGCTTTACTTTTTTTATCAGCTCAGCATCATGGGCACGGTGTTCATTGAGCCAGAAAACTGCAGGCCATCCCGTGGCTGTAGCGCGTGCCACCGCGAGCTTGACCCAGTCTTGTATTGGGGCGTCTTTGACTTGACACATTCTAAAGATATCTCCTGCTGTAACCTCAAAAGAGAAGATTGTTGCTCCCGCTTGATCGGTGACTGTAATTGTGCCGGAATGCTGAATTTCGAATGTTTTGTCATGGGAGCCGTATTCCTCAGCTTTTTGTGCCATAAGCCCGACATTGGGTACTGTACCCATAGTTGCTGGGTCGAATGCGCCGTTTACTCTGCAAAAATCGATAGTGGCTTGGTACACCCCAGCGTAAGAACTGTCTGGAATAACCGCCAGTGTATCTTGTACGGCCCCGTCTTTGTCCCACATTTGACCTGAGTTACGGATCATTGCCGGCATGGAGGCATCAATAATGACATCGCTGGGCACATGAAGATTGGTAATGCCTCGATCTGAGTCAACCATAGCTAAATCTGGGCGTTTTGTATAACACTCGAGAATACTTTGTTCGATAGCTCGCTTTTGCGCCTCTGGCAAGTTTTGTATTTTGCTCAATAGGTCTCCAAAACCATTATTGACATTGACCTTTAACTCATCCAAAAGTGCGCCGTGTTTTTCGAATACCGGGGCAAAAAAGGCTTTTACGGCATGACCAAAAATAATGGGGTCACTGACCTTCATCATGGTTGCTTTCATGTGTAAAGAGAGCAGGAGGTCTTCGCGTTTTGCCTGGTCAATCGATTGACTCAAAAACTCAGTCAAGGCCTCGCGCTGCATTATTGAAGCATCGACAATTTCGCCAGCCAATACTTCGATATTTTCTTTTAATAGGGTTTCAGCGCCAGAATCTGATTTCAAAATAACCTTTAAGGCGTTGGGCTGGTCAAAGGTTTTGGATTGTTCATTATGAAAAAAGTCACCCTGCTTCATGGTGGCGACTTTTGTCTTGGAATCACTCTTCCAAGCGCCCATTTTGTGAGGGTGTTTTTTGGCGTAATTCTTGACCGCCATTGGGGCTCGACGATCACTGTTTCCTTCACGCAATACAGGATTCACAGCACTTCCTTTAATTTTATCGTAGGTGGCTTTGATGGCTTCTTGCTCCTGGTTTTCAGGTTGATGAGGATAACTCGGCACGGCGAAGCCTTTGTTTTGAAGTTCTTCAATGGCGTTCAATAATTGAGGCATTGAGGCGCTTATGTTGGGTAGTTTGATGATGTTGGCTTCTGGAGTTTTGGCCAAATCTCCCAACATTTGCAGCGCATCGATTGTCTTTTGATTATCGCTCAAATAATTATTGAAGTTTGCCAAAATACGGCCCGCCAATGAAATATCTGCTGTATCTATTTTGATTCCTGCGTGTTTGGCAAATTGCTGAACGACCGGTAAAAGTGAATGCGTCGCCAAGAAAGGTGCTTCGTCTGTGATGGTATAATAGATATCGGTGGTTGATTTCATGGAGCTTTTTTTAGCAAATGAGACTTTTTAAAGGCTTGCAAATATAGTGAATAGCGACGAAGCCTTCAAAAAAATGAAGGGCAAGGATTTAGAGGTTCAGTCTGTTTTGCCCAGACACTAACGGCGATCTTATCGCGCACATAGCCTCTCCAAAAACAAGAAAAGCCATATCATCGTACGAATACTTTGATATGGCTCCTTGTGAGTCTAGCCGTTACCAATTAACCTTTATGGTTCTGGGCAGGTTTATTAAACCCCTGCAATTGTGACTTGCTTCTTAAGCGATGTTCCCTTACGGTTTGATGAAGTTTGAATATCAGACCTTGCTATTTTGCGCTGACCACGATTTCATCGCTGAAATTTTGGTTTATGGCACTCAATTTAAGTTCTATGTACCGCATGAGATTTATTCTCTTGGGCCATTGCCCTTAGCAACATTGCTGTCACTAATAAGCTCTTTCGCCCTTTTGAATTCCTCTGAGTTGCGGTGCACTATTCATTGCTGATCAGTGCTGTCAATCTTCGCCTTGAGGGAACCGACTCACCTTTCAATAAAAATTACCAAAATCCCCTAGTGCAGATATCGGCATTTTTTGCTGAAAGTATATTTAAGAACGTTTCTTAATATCGCTGCGATAGTCTCGCTTTGATGGTTCTAAAGTACTGAGCTTTTTGAATTTAGCAAATTTTGGTAGGAGTTTAATAACAACAGCTTTTCAACTCGGGTTATCAACAATTGTAAATAACAAAGGCAGCCCTTATCTGGACTGCCTTTATGCGTTCTGGATCAAGCAAAGATTAGTACTTCTTTTCTTTAATTCTCGCCTTCTTACCAGTCAATTCACGGAAGTAGTAGATACGTTTTCTACGTACACTACCGCGTTTGTTGACCTCAATTTTTTGAAGTGCTGGTAAATTAATTGGGAAAATACGTTCTACCCCAATAGTACCAGACATTTTTCTAATGGTAAAAGTTTTTGAACTTCCCGTCCCTTTTACCTGAATAACGACACCGCGGAAAAACTGAGTACGTGTTTTTTCACCTTCGCGGATTTCGTAATAAACCGTAATGGTGTCCCCAGCTGAAAACTCGGGAAATTCCTTTTTGGTTACGAATTCGTCTTGAACAAATTTGATTAAAGATTCCATGTTTTATGCATCTTGTTTAGTTTGCGCAACATACACGACTATCGCCAGAGGTTATCACAAATCGGAGGCAAAAATAGTCAAAAATGCGTCAGGTGCAAGGGTTTGTGTGAAATAATTCACCGCGATACCACTTTTGTCTAAGTGGTGATTTCTTCGATGAGTTAATCTTCTTTACTGTGTTTGGACCAAAGGTCTGGGCGTTTTGTTTTGGTGCGCTCAATGGCCTGATCCTCGCGCCACTGGTCTATTTTTTGACTGTCCCCACTGAGCAGTATTTTTGGCACGGCCCAACCCTTGTACTCCGCAGGACGTGTGTATATTGGTGGAGCCAAAAGATCATCTTGGAATGAGTCCGTAAGGGCACTTGTTTCATTGCCGAGCACCCCGGGAATAAGTCTAATAACGGCATCGCAAACCACACTTGCAGCGAGTTCTCCGCCACTGAGCACAAAATCACCTACAGAGATTTCTCTAGTGATAAAATGATCGCGAACCCTTTGATCGACTCCTTTGTAATGCCCACAAAGAATAATGATGTTTTCCATTAATGACAATTCATTGGCCGTTGTTTGTGCAAACCGTGTTCCGTCCGGGGTCATGTAGATCACTTCATCATAATGTCGCTGGCTTTTTAAGGCACTGATGCATTTATCTATGGGTTCAATCATCATGACCATACCGGCACCACCACCAAACTGGTAATCGTCTATTTGTTTGTAGTTATTTGTTGTGAAGTCGCGTAAATTATGGAAGTGCACCTCGACCAAACCTTTTTCTATCGCGCGCTTGAGGATAGAGGCTTCAAAAGGACTGCGCATAAGTTCGGGCAAAACAGTAATGATATCAATGCGCATAAGTCACTTAATTAAGTTTATTTCTTTGGTCAAGCACAGGATCTCAAGTATGCTCATGCAAACTTAGAAAATTAAAACTCAATAATCCGCAGTGGTGTCTGAATCTGCAAATGGTATTTTATCGATGTCTACTGAGTGTTTGGCCCGAGTTTATTATCTTTAGTTCTTCGACCACTAAAAACAACTAACTCCATGAAAAGAAGATCTTTTATTCAAAAGTCTGCAGCCGCTTCTGCAGCATTTACAATAGTGCCGAGTTATGTCCTTGGTAAAACTCATGTGCCGCCAAGCGACACCTTATATATCGGTGCCGTCGGAGTCGGTGGACGCGGTGAGAGTGTCGTTCGCGAACTCTACGAAACCGGAAAGGTGAAATTCGTCGCTTTATGTGATGTCGATGATGCTCGCGCAAAAAATGCTTATGCGGCTCATCCTGAGGCAAAGCGATACAGAGATTTCCGTCATTTATATGAAAACCACCTTCAGGAAATGGATGCAGTCATGGTAGCCACTCCGGATCACACCCACGCTACCATCGCCTTGCCTTTCATGCGTGAAAAAAAACACGCTTATGTGGAAAAACCTTTGACGCATAATATAAATGAAGCGCGACTTATGGCCCAAGTGGCCGCTGAGAGGGGGATCGTTACTCAGATGGGGAATCAAGGTTCCTCAGGCGATGGGATTCGCACGGCGCAAGAATGGATTGAGGCAGGAGTTATCGGTAAGGTAAATCGTGTAGATTGTTGGACCAATCGACCAGTTTGGCCACAAGGCTTTAAACATATTACAACAGAGGACCCAATCCCGGAGACCTTAGACTGGGATTTATGGCTGGGTCCAGCGGCGATGCGCCTGTACAACAAAAATTATTTGCCCTTTAAATGGCGCGGATTCTGGGATTTCGGTACCGGATCGATGGGGGACATGGGCTGTCACATCATGGAAACTCCATTTAAAACTTTGGGGCTTAAATTTCCGTATGAGGCTGAGGCCAGTTGCACCACCATCTGGTCCAATGACTTTGTCGAGGCCAATTATCCTGAGGCTTGTCCTCCGTCATCCATTGTTCGTTTGAAATTTAAAAACCAGCAGCAGGACGACATCAGTTTAAACTGGTATGATGGGGGCATTATGCCCGATCTTCCGCCAGAGTTAAAAGACGGTGAGTTACCAGGCGATGTAAGCGGAGGAAGTATTTTTCACGGTTCTGATGGGATCATGGTAACGGATACTTATTCACGCAATCCTCGCTTGCTCCCCTCTGAGCGCATGTTAGATTTTGTGGCCCCCGAGCAACGTTTGAATCGTGTCACAACAACGCATGCAGGTAACTTTGTTGAGGCTTGTCTTAATGGAGGCGAAACCTCTTCGCCATTCTCTTATGGTGGGCCACTGACTGAGGCGGTACTTATGGGTAACTTGGCCATCAAAGGCTTCCAGTATAAAGTCCTTAAAGAAGGGAAGGGGCCCAACGATTGGTCTCCCTACAACTATCCGGGACGTAAAACTATCCTTTGGGATGGTGATGCCATGCGCGTGACCAATTGGGATTACGCCAATCAGTGGGTTAAAGGAAGCTACCGTGAAGGCTGGGCGCTTTAGTACTAGTAATAGGTAAAACGTCTTGCTTCTGTAATGTAACGCGCTAATCGGATCACCTGATGGCTGTAGCCGTATTCGTTGTCGTACCAGACATAAAGTATGACATTTTTTCCATCCTGGCGCACAATTGTGGCGTGGCTGTCAAAAATTGACGGAGCAGAGGAGCCGATGATGTCGCTCGATACGAGCTCATTGTTGAGCGAATATTTAATTTGCTCGACCAAAGGGCCTTCTAATGCATTTTTCTTGATGAGCTGGTTAAGTGCTTGAGTATCTTGTCTTTTTTTCAAGGTTGACATTCAATATGGCCAAAGATCCATTGGGAACGGGAACACGGATGGCGTTTGAGGTGAGTTTTCCATCAAAATGAGGGAGTGCACGGCTCACGGCCTGACCCGCTCCAGTTTCTGTGATGACCATATTGAGTCCAGCGGCACGACCACGACGATATTTTTTGTGCATGTTATCGACTAAATTTTGATCGTTAGTGTAGGCGTGTATGGTTTCTAAATGCCCACTGTTGACTCCAAGTGCCTCGTCTACTACCTTCAAAATAGGGGTAATGGCATTGGTGGTGCAAGATGCGGCGGACACAATGGGTGTGTTTTTAGGGTTGTGGTCTAAATGGTTTACTCCGTAGACGATGTTTGGAATGCCCTTGCCTGGTGCGGTGAGTAGGACCTGGCTGGCACCGGTTGCGGTTAAATGGCGGTTCAGGGCTTCATGGTCACGAAATGCCCCGGTATTGTCGATGACTAAGGCGTTTTTTATACCGTATTTGGTGTAATCAATTTCTTCAGGTCCGGCGGCAGAAATCATATGGACTGTTGTGCCATTAATGACCAGTGCTTTGTTTTTTACATCTACAGAAACCGTTCCTGGAAAATCCCCATGGACCGAATCATATTGCAGCAAGGAGGCTCTTTTTTCTAGAGTGTTTTGATCCATTTTGCCACGGGTCACTATAGCGCGCAAACGCATCATATTGCCTTTTCCCGTGCGGGTCATAAGCTCACGAGCCACCAATCGGCCAATCCGTCCAAAACCGTAGAGTACCACATCTTGGGGCGATATAGATTTCTGTTTGCTCGCTCCTTTGAGTTTTTGACTGACAAAATCAATGCAGCTTTGATGCGCATTACCACCGAGTTGAAATTCATGAGTGAGTTTTCCGATATCGATTTTTGCGGGTGGTAGATTCAATTGCAAAATAGCTTTGGCCACATCTACGCTCTCAAAAATAGAGATTGATTTACCGACAAAAGCGCCGGCATATTCATGGAGATTAAGAATTTCACTGACATTACGGTCCAGGAGCTGATTTCTGAACAAGACGAGTTCGATAGAATGTTCATACCATAAATCACTAATGTGTTTTATGAGCTCAACTGTGGCGCGTCTTCGGTCGGTTTGAAAAGAAAGTTCTTTTTTGTAGGTCTGGTCAAAATTCATGGGAAAATTAGCTTTGGTTGTGTTGATTCGGGTGCAAAATTAGACAACTAAAACGTTTTCGTAAAATAATAATCAAAAAAAACACCGGAGTTTGTTCAGTTCATTTACCCCGGTGTTTTTATACAGGATATACCTGCTGCAAACTTGTCTGAATTTTGTTTAAATGCTATTTTTTCTTATCGAAATAGGATTGAATTTTTTTCGCCTTCGCGATCGTAGAAGGTCAATTTAAGTGGCCTGCCAAATTTATTGTCGATGGTATTTTTTAGATCGTCAATAGTGTTGATCACGTCATCATTCACATGGGTAATAATGGCGCCATCGAGTCCTAAATTAAAGAGTTCTGAGTTGTTCACTTTCGTTACAATTACGCCGTGATCCAGGTCGCGTTTTTCTCGCAGATCCTTTGAGGTGTTTTTCACCGTTAAGCCCAATTCGGCCAGGGTGTAGGTGTCGATTTTGCGCAGAACCACCTTTTTGGTGAGTTCTTTGCCTTTGCGATTTAAGGTCAAAGAAACGACATCATTGGGTCTTTTGGCATTCAGATAACCGGTAAGGTCAGAAAATTTAGAGATGCTGACCCCGTCAATGTCCTTAATCACATCACCTTCTTGCAGGCCGGCTTGTTCAGCACCGCTATCTGCCTCGATACCGGCCACATACACGCCTTGAGTTTCATCAACTCCGAGGGATTGAGCGCGCTTTGCATCTAAGCCGCTACCTTGAATGCCCAAAAAGCCGCGCTGTACATTACCGTATTCAAGAATGTCTTCAATAACTTTACGCGCCGTATTGGAGGGTACGGCGAAAGAGTATCCCACATAGGACCCAGTCTCGCTGGTGATGGCGGTATTGATCCCTACTAGCGCACCACTGGTGTTGACCAAAGCGCCACCACTGTTGCCGCGATTTACGGCGGCATCGGTTTGAATAAAGGACTGTGGATTATTGTCAAATTCATTGAGATCACGCGCCTTTGCACTAATGATTCCTGCCGTGACCGTTGATGTTAGATTAAATGGATTACCCACAGCCAAGACCCATTGGCCGATTTTGACTGCATCAGAATCTGCAAAAGGGATGTACGGTAGCGCATCCTCGGCTTCAATTTTAAGTAAGGCGATATCTGTTTTGGGGTCTGTTCCGACGACTTGCGCTGTATAGATGCGATTGTCGTTTAAGGTTACCTCCAAGTTGCTTGCGCGCTCTATCACGTGATTGTTGGAAATAATGTAACCGTCTGGACTGATAATCACGCCGCTACCCGTACCGACCATTGCTCGAGGCGTACCACCGCCAAAAAACAACTCCATCATATTACCCGGTTGTCTCGAAATGGTCGTATTTTTAACGTGAACAACGGCATTTACTGTTTTTTCTGCTGCGATTGTAAAGTCTGTTTCTAAAGCCTCTGAACTTGATGGGGTGAAGGCCGTGGGCACGAAACTTATGGGCCTGGTACTCTCGATTATTTGTGATTGATTTTTGTCTTGAGCGTGATCATAAATCAAAAGACTCAGTACTGCTGTAACCACACTAATTCCTAGGGTTGAAAAAAATCGCTTCATAAATTTTAAGTTTTTTGTTTTAAAATTAACGACCAATAAAATTTTAGGATGTTAACAAATTTCTTAATTAACGACGATTTAACAAAGTTGTAAGCTCATCAACAGACATTGTATTTAGTACATTTGTAGCTATGGCGAGGCACTTTTACAAATACCACGGCACCGGCAATGATTTTATTGTGATCGACAATACATCGGGTGAATTTACCTTCGAGTCCCCAGATTATATTGCCAGATTATGTCATCGTCACTTTGGCATTGGTGCCGATGGTTTGATTTTGTTACAAAGTTCTGATGACGCAGACTTCCAAATGGTGTATTTTAACTCAGATGGGCATTTGGGCAGTATGTGTGGCAATGGTGGTCGATGCATCACACATTTGGCACATAAACACGGTTTGGCGGGTGATCAAGGTGTCTTTTCGGGACCCGACGGCTTGCATGAATTCAAAATCACCGACAATGACATCAGTATTTCAATGGGAGCGGTGACCCGCATTGAGCCCAAGGAACACGGACTTTTTGTAGATACGGGCTCTCCGCATTTAGTTTGTTTTTGCCCGGAAATAAACGATGTAGATGTTGATTCTCTTGGCCGTAAACTCAGAAATGATTTTGGGCCGGCTGGAACCAATGTGAATTTCGTCAGCCATCTTGATGGCCGGGTGCGTATGAGGACCTACGAACGTGGGGTAGAAGCTGAAACCCTGTCCTGTGGTACTGGAGCAACGGCAGTTGCTATTGCTTTAAATGAGTTGGCTGAATTAAAACAAGAATCCATAACCATCGAAACTTTGGGCGGTGCACTGAGCGTATCATTGACCAAAGATGAACACCATTACAGCAATATATGGCTTACAGGGCCTGTTGTTTCGGTCTTTAAAGGAGAATTACCGTGAATCTCATAGGTGACAATATCATATTGAGGGCTTTAGAACCTGAGGATGTGGATTATCTATACCGCACAGAAAATGATGCGGATTTTGCTCTTTTTGGGGACCAACATCCACCCTACAGTCGCTTTTTGCTCAAGCGTTATTTAGAGCAGGCCCATCAATCCATCTATCAGGCCCAGCAACTGAGACTGGTGATCCATCATAAGCCAACCAATCAAGCCATCGGACTTGTTGATTTGTTTGATTTTGATCCGCAAAACAAACGTGTTGCCCTTGGGATTTTGATTACAGAGCAATCACTGCGTAGACAGGGCATTGGACGAGAGTCAGTTCAGTTAATTTTAAATTATGCTTTTAACGTTTTAGATTGCCAGCAAGTCTACACCCTAATCGCGCCGGATAACAAATCAAGTATTGGGTTATTTTCTTCTTTGTCTTTTCGGCAATCTGGAGCGTTAAAGTCATGGTGGCATCGCGATAATGGATTGTTTCAGGATATGCTCATCTTTCAAAAATTAAAGACTGATTAATGAATTGGCGTCAAAGGATTTCAGTGGTTTTGTTCACATTAGTTGTTCTCTTTTTTGGACGTTATGTGCATCGTTTGTTCTGGGCCTCGAATGTTAGCTTAGACCAGGATAAGGTAGACGTGTTTATTGGTTCAGATCCCGATTTTGATACAGTTTTAACGGCATTGTCCCCCTACATTATCCGTATTTCTGACTTTAAACTATTGGCCAAAATAAAAAGACTCGATAAATTTCCTCGTTCGGGACGATTCGTCTTAAATAAGGAGATGAACAATAGAGAAATAATCGATTTGCTGCGCAGTGGCAACACACCGGTAGCACTGAAATTCAACAATCAAGAGCGTATCCAAAATCTTGTTGGGAGTATTGCCCGTCAGATAGAGCCCGATAGTGTGACCTTACTGGCTGCTTTTAGGGATCCTGAGTTTCTTAAACAAGCTCAGGTTAATGAAGATCAGGTACTTAGTTTGTTTATCCCAAATACTTATGAGGTATATTGGAATACTGACGCGGATCGTTTTTGCCAGAGAATGTTAGGGGAGTATCATTCGTTTTGGAATGAAAACAGGCGCAGAAAAGCCAAGGCGATTGGTCTAAGTCCTCTCGAAGTCTCTGCTTTGGCCTCTATCGTTCAAAAGGAATCGGTCCAGGTTTCAGAGCGCCCAACGATAGCTGGGGTATACCTCAATCGATTAAAGCGCAATATTCCTCTGCAGGCGGATCCTACCGTTATTTTTGCTAAAAAGCTTCTAGATGGCGACTCTCAGCAAGTGATACGACGTGTGCTGTATAAGGATCTTACTCTTGATTCGCCTTATAACACATATAAATACAGTGGTTTGCCACCGGGTCCCATTACAATGCCAGATATCTCTTCTATTGATGCTGTTTTGAATGCTGAGTCCCACCGATACTATTATTTTGTTGCGGACCCTAAGCGGCCGGGCTACCATCTCTTTTCAAAATCCTTAAAGGAGCACAATGCCAAACGTGCGCAGTATATCAAATGGATTAAAGCTCAGGGAATCAAAAGATAAGCGATTTATTGTTTATATGAGCACTTCTTTTTACAGCCTAAATATTATTAATTAATTGAAAATCAATTAATTAAAATTTTTGTTACTTTTGCGGGCCAATCTTAATTAACCTACGTTATGATTGACCTTAGACGAAAAGGGCTAGCCTCCCACTGGCTCGTCGGCTTACTTGCCGGTCTTTTGGGTTTTATTGGATTTTCCAGTTTTGAGCCTTCGGATCTGGAAATGATTTATTTTGACAAGAGCTCGCTCTGCTATCACGTACCTGATTCAGAACATGACCAGGTGAAATTGGAAATCAATCATTCTCCTGTTTTGGATGATTCTTATATCGCCTTTAAAGAGGCGTTAGCCTTCAAAGAATCAGGTGGTGATTATCGGGTTGTTAATCGTTTTGGTTACCTGGGTAAGTACCAATTTCATATCAATACACTCAAACTCTTGGGGATCAAGGACAGAAATCGCTTTATGAGGGATTCAGAACTTCAAGAAGCTGCATTTTATGCCTATGCGGCGCGCAATAAGTGGATTTTGCGCAAGGATCTCAAGCGCAGTGTGGGTCAAAACATTCATGGAATCGAAATTACTGAATCTGGAATTTTGGCAGCAGCCCATTTAGCTGGTGCAGGTAATGTGAAGAAGTACTTGCGTAGTGGAGGTAATTTTGCTTTTACGGACGCTTTTGGTACCAGTATTGAGCAATACCTGGAACAGTTTGCAAATTTCAATACGGCCGCGATACCAGCGCATGATAAATGGGTCGATCTTTAATTTAGAGGATTGATCGCAGTATTGCCGAGATTATTGAGCCAGAAATAGGAAGATACAGGGCTTTTTGTGGAAATCGTATTTTGCAGGCTGCCAGTGATTAACTTCTTGTGTCAAAACAAATTCATCTTCAAGCGTTAAATGACAGGCTACGCCAAGCATCGTGTCTGATTTTAGGGTCTTTGTGAGTGCCTGCAATAACTGATTATTGCGATACGGGGTCTCAATAAATATTTGTGTTTGCTGTTCTTGTTGCGATTGTTTTTCTAGCTGCTTGAGGTGTTTTTTTCGATCAATTGGGTCAATGGGCAGATAGCCATGAAAGGCAAATTTTTGACCGTTTAAGCCACTGGCCATCAAGGCCAACAATACAGACGAAGGACCGACCAAAGGAATCACTTTAATTTTGTGTTGATGCGCCCAATTAACGATTTCTGCACCAGGGTCAGCGACACCGGGGCAGCCGGCATCACTGATAATACCCATATCAAAACCTTCCAGACAGGGTTTAATGAGCTGCGGAATTTCTAATGGGTCTGTAAATTTATTTATGGTGGATATTTTTAGTTCGGCTTGTTTTTTTTGAGGACAAATTGATTTGATAAAACGACGCGCATTTTTTTCATGTTCCACCACATAATAATCAGTCTGTTCAATGGTCTTAAGTACGCTCAAGGGCAGGGTCGCCATGGGAGAAATCTCTCCCAAGGGACAGGGAATTAAAAAAACACGTCCTTGATTCATATTTAATGACGAACGATTAGTTTTTGTTCATGTATCTGACCGTTGTCATGCTGGGTTTGAACAAAATAGAGGCCGGAGGACAGCGATTGGAGGTCCAGTACAACTTTATCCTCTCGGGTCTGTTTATCTATAAAGCGCTGACCCTTAGTGTTGTATACCGTAATATTTTTGACATTTAAAGCGTTTAAAACCACGTGATTCTGGGCCGGGTTAGGCCACAATTGGACGACAATCTGGGGGTCATTCTGACTTAAAATTAATTCAGGTTCTATTTTGTAGACCGTACCATTAAAGGCAGTGATGTAAAGACTACCGTCAAGTCCTTCTCCGAACGAGGCCCAATTTTGGTTGAGGTTTTGATCAAAAAGTATCGTGCCGTCAGCTGGATCCAGAACCCCGAGATAGCCAGAGACAAAGTCCGCAAATAAATAATACCCAAAAAGCGTCGTGTTTTCGGCACCCCTATAGACATAACCACCTGTAATCGAGCTTCCTACGCTGTGTGGGTAAACAGCGATTGGAAACTCCATGCCAGAAGGATCAGTGCAATTGCTGGTATTATAGCTCTGGTCACCCTCGTAACAACGCCAACCATAATTGATTCCGGCTTCATTTGGCGATACTTTGTTGATCTCTTCGTAGGCATTTTGTCCTACGTCAGCAATCCACAAATCTCCAGTATCACGATCAAAACTGAATTTCCAGGGATTGCGCAGTCCATAGGCCCAAATTTCTTGCGCCTGTGTTGTGCTGCCAAAATAGGGATTGTCTTGTGGAATACTGTAATTAAGATTTCCCGAGGGATTATCTATATCGATACGCAGAAGTTTTCCAAGAAGGCTACTGGTATTCTGGGCGTAGTTTTGTGGGTCACCACCACTGCCGCCATCACCCATGCCGATATACAGATAGCCGTCTGGACCAAATGAGATACATCCACCATTATGATTGGCATAGGGCTGGGTTATCGTCAGCAGAGCTAACTCAGAATTAGGGTCTGCTAAGTTTGGATTTAGGGGGTCTACACTGAATCGAGAGATTTGAGTGTTACCATTTGGATTGGTATAATTCACAAAAAAATAACCATTGTCCGGATAGTTTGGATGAAATGCTAGGCCCAAAAGCCCTCGTTCACCACCGCTTGAGATTGCACCAGTTAGATTTAAAAATGGTGTAGATTCAATCGTGCCATCGGGATTCAATATCTTGATGAGCCCCCCTTGTTCGACAATAAATAATCGTTCGTCTTGAGCGTGCTGGATATTGAGTGGCGCATTAAAACCAGAGGCAACTTGGGTGAGCTCAAAGGATTGCCCCTTTAAGTTAAGGCAAACAAAGAGCAACAGGGTCAGGGATAAGGTAAATTTAATCGGTTGATACATTTTATTCAGGCTTAAATAGAGTCTTAATTAAATCCAAGGTATGAATGGGCAAGAAGTTAATCAATTTTTTTATTCAAATCATGCGCAATCACATCGCATGCACGATCAATGAGGTCGTAAACTTGTGTAAAGCCTGAGACGCCCCCGTAATAAGGGTCGGGCACATCAACGCCTTCATCCGGAAATACAGCATCGAGCAATAAATGAAGCTTCCCTTTGTGTTCTGGTGTATTGGCTAGAGCTTTTAGGTCCTGGAGATTACTTTGATCCATCGCAAAAATCATGTCAAATTGGTCAAAAAAATCAGCCTTAAATTGTTGGGCCTTTTGCTGGCTAATGTCAATACCTCGCTTTCGGGCAATATCAACGCTCCGCGGATCTGGTGGATTGCCCACGTGCCAACCTCCGGTACCGGCCGATTCAACCGTAAATCGTTCAGGATCTATTTTGTCTTTTAATATTCCTTCAGCCAATGGTGAACGACATATATTACCCAAACAAACCATTAAAATTTTTGTCTTACCCATAAAAAAGAAATCCCGAATTGTTCGGGATTTATAAGGTTAATTTTTTGTTTAAGTCTTCCACGTATTTTCGGAATTGCTTGTCAGTACTGGATAGATTGTCTACTGTTTTGCATGCGTGTAGGACTGTTGCGTGATCTCTTTGCCCGATTTGCGAGCCGATGGAGGCGAGTGACGCTTTGGTGAATTTTTTTGCAAAAAACATGGCCAATTGCCGGGCTTGTACAATGTGACGTTTCCGTGTTTTGGATTGAAGCGTATCCACATCCATTTGGAAGTATTCACTAACGACCTTTTGTATGTAGTCGATTGAAACCTCGCGTTTGGTGTGTTTTACGTAATTGTCAACAATTTTCTTGGCTAGATCAATCGTTATTTCTCTTCTGTTAAAAGAGGAGTGGGCGATCAGTGAAATGATGGCTCCCTCAAGTTCGCGAATATTGGTTTTTATGTTGTTGGCCAAAAATTCGACAATCTCCTCTGGCATCTCCACACCATCTCGGTAGAGTTTATTTTTGATGATCGCAACACGTGTTTCGTAATCTGGATGATTGAGCTCTACCGAAAGCCCCCATTTAAATCGGGAGAGCAGTCGCTGCTCAATATCCATCATGTCGACGGGTGCCTTGTCACTGGTCAAGATGACTTGTTTGCCATTTTGATGCAGGTGATTGAAAATATGGAAGAACACATCTTGTGTGCCAGCTTTACCGGAAAGCAATTGGATGTCATCGACAATAAGCACATCTATAATTTGATAGAAATGTATAAAGTCGTTGCGATTGTTTTTCTTAACAGATTCGATATACTGCTGTGTGAACTTCTCAGCCGAGATATATAAAACCGTTTTTTCGGGGTATTTTTCCTTTATTTCGACGCCAATGGCATGTGCCAAGTGAGTTTTTCCAAGTCCTACGCCGCCGAAGATCAGCAGCGGATTAAACGAAGTCCCTCCGGGTTTGTTGGCTACCGCATAATCCAGCCGAACGAGCAAGACGGTTAGAATCGCCTTCAAGAAAATTCTCGAAACTGTAATTCGGGTTGAGTTGAGATTCTATTTTGACATTGCGAATGCCTGGGATCACGAATGGATTTTTTAGTTCCGGACTCTTGTGCTTCAAGGGAACATCCACCTCTTGGCCTTTGAGTTTACTGCGATTGGCACTGGGTATTTTTTCGGTAAAAGGCTGTTTATTACCGTAGGTGTTCTCCATTTTAATGATGTACACCAATTTCGCTTTTGATCCTAACTCGCGGGTCAAAGAGACTTTCAGGAGTTTTACATAATGCTCCTCTAACCATTCGTAGAAAAATTTACTCGGTACTTGAATGCTCAGGGCATGTTCGACGAGCTTGACGGCTTTAATGGGTTCGAACCAAGTTTTGTAGGCTTGTGCAGAAATGTTGTCTTCGATAAAAGACAAGCAATTTCCCCAAACTGATTCCGCAGTTCTCCCCATGATTAATTAAAGCGTTTTATTTAGTTAAAAAACAGAATGAAATTAGCGTTGTTCGAATGAATTGCTAACATTTTCTTAACAATACAAATATGTGAACAAAAAATCTAAAAAAAAATAGAAATGCTCTTGAATTTTGATTTTTTTTTTCGGAATATACGAGAACAGGTTCGCCCTTTAAATTTAGTTAATTTATCAAGTAAATAATATGTCTTGCAAAACGACAACTGAAATACGTGTTCGATATGGAGAAACGGACCAAATGGGCTATGTTTACTACGGAAACTATGCATTGTACCTCGAGCAAGGGCGTACAGATTGGCTCAGAAAAATGGGCTTTTCATACAAATCATTAGAGGCCCAAAATATTTTACTTCCTGTAACTCAATTTAGTATCAATTATTATGCGCCAGGTAGGTACGATGATTTACTCAAAATTGAGACGACTTTGGTCAAAAATCCAGGGGTGAAAATAGAATTTTCCTACAAAATATTCAACGAAGACAACAAGCAGCTCATCGAGGCGAAAACGACCTTGGCTTTTGTCGACAAAACAACAGGAAAAGTTACGCCTGCGCCGCAATATTTAATTGATGCGATTAAACCTTGTATCGAATCCGATCAATAACCATCCAAAATCCAAGGCTCAAGGCTCAAATTGTATCGAAATTTCGGGAAAACTCTGCCAATATAATCGTGACTCTTCAATCGATTTTGTGGTATACTGAACGAAATCTGGCATTTTTGATCAAGCTTTTGTTCTTGAATCTTCAGAGCACCTTGTTTGAGCCACTGCATGGCCACACCAATATTAGGGTAATCAAATACTAAGCGCGCTGTTACATAAGCGACTTCAACCTCAAATTCACAAGACTCAAGGGTGTGTTGTGCTGTATTTTTGTACGCTTTAATTAAACCACCCACCCCGAGTTTGGTGCCGCCAAAATAGCGTACTACAGCTACGGCTGTATTGGTCAAGCCAAAAGATTGGATTTGCCCCAAAATCGGTGTGCCTGCACTGTGCGTGGGCTCTCCGTCGTCGTTAGCCCTAACTTCTTCTCCGTCTATTCCCAGACGGTAGGCATAACAACAGTGATTGGCACCATAATGTTCTTTTTTAGCGAATCAAAAAAATCCAAAGCCTCTTGGGCATTTCCCACATGACGCGCGAATCCAATGAACTTGCTCCCTTTTTCCTTATAGATGAGGTCTTGGCAACCGCGTTTAATTGTATTGAGATTCTCGGGTTTACTCATGTTTGATTTTTCGCATGATAAAGGACATTGTCCTCAAAGTTGGCAATAGGGGTGAGGGGTACATTAATCATCGGGCCATTTAGGCCTTCCGACCAAAGGTCTTGGCTTTGGTAGCGGTAACATTCATCCCATAAATTGGCATCGATAAAACGTTGGAGGGTTTGAGGACCTCCTTCAATGAGAACACTTTGAATGTCCAGTGCGTAAAGTTTATCGGCCACTGCTCTAGGGCCTTGATGTATATCTGAGCTAAGCCAAATAATTTCTTTGTACTTGGTTTCTTTAATAGGTTTTATTGCTTTGTTGATTGTATTTAAGGGTCATTGGCTTGGCTGTCAAATCTCGAACCCTCGGGCTGTGCACCACCCAAAATCACAATTATAGGATTATTTTCATTCCAGCGATAAGCCGATAGCCTTGGATTATCTTGTGTCCAAGTTTTATGCCCCACGAGTATCGCTTGTTCTCTGCTGCGCAGAAAATGAGTGTGTTGACGCGCATACTCATTACTGATCCAAACGGGACGTTGTTCTTTTTTCGTCAAGTGGGGCTAGGTAACCGTTTTTGGTCTCTGCCCATTTGAGAATGATGTAAGGTCTTTTTTGTTCGTGAAATCGAAAAAACCGCTTGTTTAATTCGCGAGATTCCGCTTTTAAGACGTCGGTGATCACCTCAATGCCGTGTTTTTTCAGATGCGCAATGCCAGAGCCGTTCACTTTATCGTGGGTATCACCACTTCCAATAACAACCTTTGTAATGCCCGAAGCCGCGATCAGTGGGGCACAGGCTTCGGTTTTGCCCACATGATTACAGGGCTCTAAATTCACATATAGAGGTGGCGCCCTGCAATGGCTGGGATCGCAATTATAGATCGCCTGTGCTTCTGCGTGTCGCCCTCCGGGGCTGTGGTGCCAGCCTTCAGAAATAATTTTTTGGTCTTGGACAATTACACTACCCACCATTGGGTTTGGATAGGTGGTGCCTCGGCCATTTTCAGCCAGTTGCAGACAGCGCGCCATGAATTTTTCGTGTATCTTCACCCTTCAAAAATAGTGCTAAAATTTTACAACCTCAATGATAGATATTAGATTGATTTCCCCTCAGGATGATCCCAGAAATCAGGTCAGTTAATTCGCTCGGTACTTGAGGAATTTAATGTGCCAAAAGTCGGCACGGCTTATGCCGATGCTTCTCTTGACTGTATGTATGACACCTATCAAAAAGTCCCGCTCGCGATATTTCATCCTCAGTGATGGTATATCTATTTATGGAGGGGGTGGCATTGCACCCTTAGAAAATTATTCAGAAGACTATTGCGAACTTCAAAAAATGTATTTCCACAAAAGTGCTCGCGGTCAAGGATTTGGACAAAAAATGATGGTCTTATGTCTGGATTTTGCAAAAGCGGCAGGCTACACCCGATGTTATATTGAAACTATGGAGTACATGAAACGAGCCCAGCGCCTTTATCTCAATACGGGTTTTACACTTCTCGATGGTCCTCTAGGGGATACGGGGCATCATGCCTGCGGTGTTCAAATGATTAAATCTCTGTAATAAAATGACTCTGGAGCAATGGCAAAAGCACTGGAACCTGTCTCTTAAGAATGAGTATTTGGTGCGTGAAGCACGCAGTTTGTTGATTTGGCCTTGGGAGATCGATTAAAATGGACCGCTATTGATTTAGTCATCCGCAAGGATGTGAAAATCAAGGACAATGACCTAGTTTGGCTCTCTGAGGTTTTAGAGCGGCTCAAAAACATGAGCCCATACAACAGATTCTAGGATATGCTTGGTTTTGTGATCAAAAATTTTTCGTGAATTCAGCCGTTCTTCATTCCAAGACCAGAGACTGAAGAATTGGTGATGTATTTACGTCAAAAATTAAAGAACAGCAGTGTCAATAGCGCTTTGGATATTGGTACGGGATCTGGTTGTATCGCCTTGAGTCTAGCCGCCGTCATGCCTCAGACGAATTGGTGTGCTTGGGATGTTTCACCAGAGGCTTTAGCGCTTGCTCAAAAAAATCAACAGAAGTTTAAGCAGCAGGTCCATTGGCAACTTCAGGATGTTTTGCACACCTGGCCTGATCAAAACTTTGATTTAATTGTGTCTAATCCGCCCTATATCCCTAAGGCGGAGATGAGCAGTATGGATAAGAATGTTTTGGAATTTGAGCCGCATTTGGCTCTATTTGTACCCGATTCAGATCCGTTAAAATTTTACAGGGCCATTGCCACTCAGGCATTGAATCATTTAAATCAGGGGGGACTATTGTATTTTGAATGCCATTATCAGCAT
Source organism: Flavobacteriaceae bacterium (assembly GCA_038141525.1). GTDB lineage: Bacteria > Bacteroidota > Bacteroidia > Flavobacteriales > Flavobacteriaceae > BACL21. The sequence goes on from JAYQIF010000007.1 coordinate 26,175, forward strand.
ACACAAAATGTCGCTGAACTATTGAAAGACCTGGGGTTCGCCAAAGTACATCCACGGAAGGACCAGTGGGGTAAGTGGCGATTCGTCTCTGGAGTCTGGACCTGAACAATGTCGATAAGTTATACCGAATATTTGGAGTTAGCCATCATTTTAAGGCTGTGGAATGATTATATTTGTGTCAATGACCGCGGAAGAAAAAATTAAAGCACTGCGTTCCGAATTGACGCTTCACAACCACAGGTATTATGTCTTGGACGAGCCAGTAATTTCTGATTATGAATTTGATCAGAGGTTGCGTTCTCTACAAGAATTGGAACAAGCCCACCCTGAATTGTTTGACCCGAATTCACCCACCCAACGAGTGGGTGGTGCTGTCACAAAAAATTTTGAGACCGTAAGACACGATCATCGCATGTACTCTTTGGACAACAGTTATTCCAAAGAGGATTTATTGGATTGGGAGGCACGCCTATCAAAGGTCGTGGACGAGCCTATGACTTACATATGCGAGCTTAAATATGATGGGGCCTCCATTAGTTTGACCTATGAAAACGGCCAATTGTTGCGCGCTGTGACCCGTGGGGATGGTGTACAGGGGGATGAAGTCACAGCCAACATCAGAACCATAAAGTCTATACCCCTCCAAGTAACCGCTCCAAGCAATGCTCGTTTTGATATTCGTGGTGAAATCATCATGACCAAATCAGGCTTTGAGGCCTTGAATAAGACGCGTCGTGCTCTTGGGGAGGAAGAATTCAAAAATCCGCGTAATACAGCCTCAGGAAGCCTAAAGCTTCAAGACAGCGCAGAAGTCGCCAAGCGGCCGCTGAGCTGTTTACTTTATTCAATTCAAGGGGCGAATTGGCCTATTGCTACTCAGAAGGATATGTTGGACCAAGCCAGGGAAATGGGATTTAAGGTGCCAAAAGAAGCGCGATTGTCCAAAAACATGGATGAGGTGATGGCCTTTATTGACCATTGGGATACGCATCGTCATGAATTGCCTTACGAAATCGATGGTGTGGTGATCAAGGTCAATGAACTGCAAAATCAAAAATTATTAGGCTACACCGCGAAAGCACCTAGATGGGCCATGGCCTACAAGTTTAAGGCCGAGGAGGCCACTACAATGTTGCGCAATGTCGTTTACCAAGTGGGGCGTACTGGAGCGATAACACCAGTGGCTGAACTCGAAGCAGTAGATTTGGCTGGGACCGTGGTCAAACGCGCCTCTTTACACAATGCCGATCAAATCGAGAAGTTAGATTTATATTTTGGGGATACTGTGGTTGTTGAGAAGGGTGGCGAAATCATACCAAAAATAACCTCCGTCAAAAAGCAAGCACGTCCTGCCCAAGCCACAGCGGTCGGTTTTATCCAGCATTGTCCAGAGTGCAGTACCGCTTTAGTCAGGGTGGTGGGCGAGGCCCAGCATTATTGTCCAAACGAACAAGGTTGTCCGCCGCAAATTGCCGGGAGGATTCAGCATTTTATATCGCGTAAGGCCATGGATATCGATGGATTGGGCGAAGAGACAGTAAACTTGATGGTCAAACAAGGTTTAATTCGAGATTTCGCTGATTTATACATCCTTGGTGTTGACCAAATCATACCCTTGGAGCGCATGGGCCAGAAGAGTGCACAGAATTTGGTTCAAGGGGTTCAAAATTCCAAAAAACAACCTTATCATAAGGTTTTATTCGCCCTTGGCATACGTCATGTTGGCGCTACGGTCGCACAAAAATTGGCTCAAGCGTTTAGGACAATTGATCTCTTACGTAACGCGAGCCAAGAAGAATTGCTTGAGGTCGAGGATATTGGCCTAAAAATCGCTCAAAGTCTTTCAGATTATTTTTCCAGCCAAGAGAATTGGGGTCGAATTGAACGACTGCGGAGCTATGGTTGTAATTTTGAAGCGCAAAATGATCAAGAGCAAGTCAATGAATCCGACCTCCTTGTGGGGAAGTCATTTGTTGTTTCTGGAGTCTTTGAAAAATTCAGTCGAGAAGAACTCAAGGCCCTGATCACAGCACATTCGGGCAAAATAGTGGGCAGTATTTCCGGAAAGACTTCTTATGTGGTCGCTGGAGATCAAATGGGGCCAAGTAAACGGCAAAAGGCCGAAAAATTGGAGATTCCCATTATTTCCGAATCTGAATTTATCCACATGATTGAGTCAAAATCCTAGTCTATGGAAATTTTACATGACCTTCGAGAATGGCTCAAAAAAAAGTGGTTAAGTCGGGATTTAGATCAGGCCATGAAACAGCGTGATCGGTCTGGACTTAATGCCAAATGCAGAACTTTGGGTGTGATCATTGACGAAGGAGTAGTTCAAGAATTTGATGGTTTATACGATTGGTATATGGATTTGAATATGGCGCCAAAAGACATTAAAGTGTTTACCTATCTGGAGGTTAAGAAGAAATTGCCCACACTCCGCCAAAATCAGCTCACTAATGCCGATTTTGATTGGCAAGGACACATCAATAATCCGGGGGCTATAGAATTCATAGATACTTCTTTCGACGTTTTGCTCGCCTTATATCATCCGGGCAATGAACTACTCGATTTAATTGTAGCCAAAAGTAAAAGTAAGTTCAAAGTGGGAAGCCAGGGGTTGAATCAGGAGTTATTCGATTTATCATTGGCGGTGGCTCCAGAGCGTTTGGCGCTAATGCGGAGTGAATTTGTCAAATACATGGGTATTTTAAATAAAAAATTATGAGAGAATTAATCGGTACCGGCGTGGCCTTAATCACCCCTTTTGATGACAATGGGTCAGTTGATTTTGACGCTTTAGTGCGTTTAGTGCATTTCCAAATTGAGCATGGGATTAATTATCTTGTTGTTTCAGGAACTACGGGAGAAAGTGTTACACTCTCTAAAACGGAAAAAGAGGCTGTTTTACAGACTGTGATCCAGACTAATGCGGGTAGAGTGCCCATTGTTTTGGGAGTTGGTGGTAATGATACCCGAACTGTTGCTGAGCAGATAAAGCAGGTCAATCCCGAATGAAGTTGCCGCTGTACTGTCGGTATCTCCCATGTATAATAAGCCCTCCCAAGCTGGCCTGATAGCGCATTTCACGGCAGTGGCTGAGGCTAGCCCAGTGCCTGTTATTTTGTATAATGTCCCAGGGCGTACGGCGAGTAATATGTTGCCAAGCACGGTGTTGGAACTGGCCAAAGTGCCGAATATCGTAGGTATAAAAGAGGCTTCTGGTGATTTAGCTCAAGCCATGGAAATTCTGCGTGTGACGCCAGAGAATTTTCTAATCATTTCGGGAGACGATATGATTGCCTTACCTATGGTATTGATGGGGGGCATGGTGTAATTTCAGTAATTGGACAGGGTTATCCTGCCAAATTCAGTCAAATGATCCAGGCCGCAAGACAGGGTGATGTCCGAAAAGCGCAAAAGATCCACTACGATTTAATGCCCGTGATCGACATGATCTTCGAACAGGGCAATCCATCTGGAATCAAGGCCTTACTGCACAAAAAAGGCATATGTCTCAATAGATTAAGGTTGCCTCTAGTTCCTGTCGATTCTTCGCTAGAACAGCGTATTGAGGATTTTGCGACTGAATCATCAGCTCATTAAAAATAAGTATTGTTAAACTTTTAACAAGCTCGGCGTTTGCTGCGTCTTGTTGCGTTATTTTTACCTTCGAAATTTCTTTTTTAATACTGTCTTTTATTATGTATTTTTGCCGGATGAATTCGACGGTCCTAAAGTGTGTTAGTCTGCTTGCTATGAGTATTTTGTTCTCAGGATGCAGTGAGTATCAGAAACTATTACGTTCGGATGATACGGCCGCAAAATACACCATGGCCGACTCTTTATACAAGGCCAAAAAATACAAAAAGGCACTGCCTCTGATGGAGCAGATTGTTCCGATTTACAGAGGTAAGCCTCAAGCTGAGCCGCTCATGTACCGTTATGCCAACACCTTTTATAATCTCGAGGATTATTATCTCGCCGGCTATCAATTTGAACGATTTGTCGTTTCTTATCCGCAGAGTGACTCCTTAGAAATGGCGGCTTACAAATCGGCCAGGAGCTATTACGAATTGTCTCCGCGCTATTCGTTAGATCAAAAAGATACCTACGTTGCCTTGGAAAAATTGCAAGCTTTCGTAGACACCTATAACGATTCGGAATATCGCATGGAATGTAATGAGATGGTGCAAGAACTCAAGGTAAAACTAGAATTAAAGGACATCGAAACAGCCAAGCAATATCGTCGTATCAGTGATTATAAAGCAGCGATTAAAGCCTTTGATAATTTTATTCAAGACCATCCAGGCTCTATCTACCGAGAAGACGCCTATTTTGGTCGTTTGGAGGCCGCTTTTGTCCTGGCTCAAAATAGTGTATCTTATTTAGTCCAAGAACGACTTGAATCCGCAAAAAAATATTTTGACAGTTTTATGAAATACTACAGCAGTGGGACCAAGCGTGGTGCTGCTGAAGAAATACTACTGCAAATTAATACCCAACTGCAAGAACAGACTTTATCTACAAATTAATACCCAATCTCTATGAGTGATATCAGAAATTCAGACGCCCCTGTGAACACAACAACCATTGACAAAAATCAATTGGACGCACCCACAGGCAATATTTACGAGGCGATCTCGATCATTGCAAAGCGCGCTACACAAATTAATGGTGACATTAAGAAAGAACTCAATGAGAAGTTGGATGAGTTCGCGACCTATAACGATAGTTTAGAAGAGATTTTTGAGAATAAGGAACAAATTGAAGTTTCGAAATTCTACGAACGCCTTCCGAAACCACACGCCTTGGCGGTACAAGAATGGCTTGAGGAAAAAATCTATCACCGCAATACCGAAGATGAGGTAATCGACTAACCCCCACAAAAAATGTTAGCGGGAAAACACATTTTGCTGGGAGTTACAGGCGGTATCGCCGCCTATAAGGTCCCGGCATTGGTGCGTTTACTCAAGAAAGAAGGAGCTGAGGTGCGCGTTATCATGACCCCCGATGCGCGCGAGTTTGTAGCACCATTGACGCTTTCTGTGCTGTCCGAAAACCCTGTTTATTGGACTTTTACCGATGAACAGGAACAAGATCAAGGGCTGTGGAACAACCACGTTCATTTGGGGCGTTGGGCCGACGTATTCTTGATTGCTCCGGCGACAGCAAATACCCTTTCAAAAATGGCCCATGGAGCTTGTGACAATCTTCTTTTGGCTGCCTATTTATCTGCAGAATGCCCTGTTTATTTTGCTCCAGCTATGGATTTGGACATGCATGAGCACCCAGCGACACAGTCTTCTTTTCAGAAATTAAAGGAGTTCGGTAATCGCATAATACCGTCTGAACATGGAGCACTTGCCAGTGGACTTGTTGGCCAGGTCGTATGGCTGAGCCAGAAAATATCGTCGCATTATAAACAATGATCTCAAGGCAAAAGCCCCATTAGCCGGTAAGCGTTATTTAGTCACTGCTGGCCCAACTTTTGAGCTCATTGACCCCGTGCGTTACATCGGTAATTTTTCAAGTGGAAAGATGGGTTATGCCATTGCTAATGCCGCGGCCCAAATGGGCGCGGAGGTGCTCCTTATTTCAGGTCCTACGAGAGACCTCGAATTACATCGGTCGATTGCGCGCATTGATACGGTTACAGGAGCTGAGATGTTCGATGCCGTATCCACTCATTATAGCGAGCAGGATGTTGTGATTTTGTGTGCCGCAGTGGCAGATTTTAAACCAAAAGATGTGTCCGAGCACAAAATAAAAAGTAAAACCGAGTCGTTCTCCATAGAACTCAGCTCTACTGTTGATATTGCGGCTCATCTCGGTCGAGAAAAAGCAAATCAACTTTTGGTTGGATTTGCCCTTGAGACCCAAGATGCTTTAGTTCATGCAAAAAGCAAGCTCAAGAAAAAGAATTTAGATTTAATTGTTTTAAATTCGCTAGAGGATCAAGGCGTTGGTTTCGGTGCTGACACCAACAAGATTACGATCATTGACCGCGAAGAAAATGTTCGCGAATATGAGCTTAAATCGAAGTATGTGGTAGCAAAAGATATTATCAATTATATAAGAAAGTTTAAAGATGCGTAACATTGTTTTACTCGTATTGTTGGGGTGTTGCACGACGCTTATTCACGGACAAGAACTCAACGCTACAGTGACTATTGACGCAGAACAAACGGGTCAGCCTAATGCGCAGGTATTCCGTACGCTAAAAGATCAACTCACTGAATTACTCAACGAAACACAGTGGACGAGCCGAACGTTCACCAACCAAGAGCGCATCGATTGTAATTTCACCTTGATCCTTCAAAGCTTTGAATCGACCTCTTTTTCAGGCAGTCTTCAGGTGCAATCCTCAAGAACCATTTATGGTTCTACTTATGACAGTTCGGTATACAATTACAATGATCGCCAATTTGTTTTTGAGTACTCGGAGTTTCAGCCCTTGGTATTCAATATCAATAATTTTGATTCAAACCTGGTCTCGATTTTAGCCTACCATGTCTATACCATTATTGGAATCGATGCCGATACCTTTGCGCCAAACGGAGGAGACCCTTATTTTTCTCAAGCCAGACAAATAGTCAATACGGCAGCCTCGAGTAATTATCAAGGTTGGAAGGCCGTAGATGGGACTCAGTCTCGCTATCGTTTCAATGATGCGGTCCTTTCTAATGTGTACCAGGACTACAGACAAGCCATGTACGATTATCACCGCACGGGTCTAGACCTCATGTCTTCGAATCTTAAAAATGGTAAAACAGGTGTTCGGGATGCGGTTGTTCTGCTCAAAAAAGTAAACGATCGAAGACCAAATTCCTTTTTGATGCGCACCTTTTTTGATGCCAAAGCCGATGAGATACAGCAGATATTCTCGGATGGTCCCACTATTGACATTACGCAATTGGTCGAAATACTCAAGCGTATTGCGCCGACCAAAAGCGATAACTGGAACAAAATAAAACTTTAAAACTCCGTCAGCAGAATCCTTTTTGAGGATTTTCGGACGGCTTGAATTGATTTAAGTGCTCAAGTCATTAATCATTAAAAATTACGCGCTAATTGAGGACCTAAAGGCCTCATTTGATTCGGGTTTTACCGTAATTACGGGAGAAACTGGGGCGGGAAAGTCTATACTGTTAGGCGCTTTGGACCTTGTGCTTGGTCGACGTGCAGACACCAAAGTCATGCGAAATGCCACACAAAAATGTATTGTCGAGGCTCATTTTGATATTTCTGCCTATGGATTGCGTCCTTTTTTTGATGATTTAGAGTTGGATTACGACCCTACAACAATTCTTCGACGTGAGATTTGGCCCAGTGGTAAATCCCGCGCTTTTGTCAATGACTCTCCTGTGAGTTTAAGTCAAGTACAAGAGCTCAAAAAACATCTGGTAGAAATTCATCATCAAGGCGACACTCATAATCTGGAAAGCGAATCCTTTCAATTAAAATTAATTGATACCATAGCCGGTCATGAGGGAGCGGTAAAAAAATACAGCTCCGATTATGCGCAGTGGCTAAAGGCAAAATCTAAACTTGATGATTTGCTGCGACGTCGACAAAAGGCTGTTCAAGAAGAAGATTATCAAAAATTTATTTTGGAGGAGCTCGAGACACTGAATTTGGACAATATAGATCAGAGCGAACTTGAGGAACGTCGAAATTTGGCTCAAAATCAAGAGCAAATCCAAAATGTAGTTCATGAGGTCAGCGCGTTAATTGGTCAAGATGATCTCGGTCTTTTGGACCGATTATTTGACATACGTCAAAGATTAAATTCTGTGAGTCATGTTTCGGACGATTTTGGCCGTGTTGCTGAGCGCATTGATGGATTGCGCATTGAATTAGAAGACATCCAAGAGACTCTTGAGCAGCGTTTGGGGTTAGTCGAAGATCAACCCGAGGAACTGAGGCGTATTGAACACCTGCTCGATGAGCTCTATCGCATTCAACGAAAGCACGGAATGCATACTACTCAGGAGTTAATTGATTTTCGTGATAAACTCTCATCAGGGCTTCAGGACACCAATGATCTTGATCAAATGATAAAAGAGCTCGAGCAGGAAGTCTTGTCCACGAAAAAATCCTTAGAGATTCAGGCAGAACAATTACATAAAAGACGACTAGCTGTCATACCCGATATTGAGTCTCGCCTTGGTGCGTATTTTAATGAATTGGCCCTACCAGAGGCGCGACTAGCCTTTAAAATTGAGCGAACTGCTGAATTAAATATAAATGGAGGAGCCCAATCCTCAATATTGTTTTCTGCCAACAAGGGAATTGATTTACGCCCCATACAAAAGGTTGCCTCGGGTGGAGAAATGAGTCGTGTTACCTTGTCAGTCAAGGCTGTAATGGCTGAATTTCAGCATCTGCCTACACTTATTTTTGATGAAATTGATACGGGTATTTCAGGGGATACGGCCTCAAAAATGGCTGAAATATTACTACAAATGAGTGCGCGTGGACAATTATTTTGTTTGACACATTTGCCGCAGACCGCGGCAAAGGGTCGTTTTCATAAACGCATCTTCAAACAAATTCATGGAGAACAGAGTCAGACATTCATACAAGATCTTGATGCGGAACAACGCGTCATGGAAATAGCGCAAATGATTGGTGGCCATGAGCTTACAGATTCAGCCAAAGCACATGCACGTCAATTGTTGAATTGAGTTATATTTGTGCCCTAAACCAATTTTAGAATTCATGGCTTATAATTTACTTAAAGGAAAAAAAGGGATCATATTTGGAGCCCTGGATCCAAATTCCATAGCTTGGAAAACTGCGCAGCGTGTGCACGAAGAGGGCGGTCAATTTGTTCTGACTAATGCGCCCATTGCTATGCGTATGGGGCAGATTGATGCTCTTGCTAAAGAAACCGGTGCTCAAATTATTCCTGCTGACGCTACAAGTCTCGACGATTTAAATAATTTGGTGAGCCAATCGATGGAGATTCTTGGCGGCAAACTCGATTTTGTTCTACATTCAATTGGGATGTCGGTCAATGTGCGCAAAGGCAGACATTATACCGACCAGAAATACGATTGGACCCACAAAGGATGGGACGTATCGGCAGGGTCCTTCCACAAAACAATGCAAGTACTTTTCAAACAAGACGCCATGAACCAGTGGGGGAGTATTGTGGCGTTGTCCTATATGGCGGCGCAGCGGGTATTCCCAGATTACAACGATATGGCAGATAACAAGGCTTATTTGGAGTCTATCGCGCGAAGTTTTGGTTACTTTTTTGGTCGCGATAAAAAAGTACGTGTCAACACCATTTCTCAGTCACCAACGCCGACTACGGCGGGTCAGGGAGTCAAAGGTTTTGACGGGTTCATCGCCTACGCCGAAAAAATGTCACCCTTGGGCAATGCAACCGCTTTAGATTGTGCCAACTACACCGTAGCGATGTTTAGCGATTTAACCAAGCGTGTTACCCTGCAAAATCTCTACAATGACGGTGGATTTTCCAATATGGGAGTCAGCGATGCTGTCATGGAATACTTCAACGAGGAATAGCCTCATATTTCTTTGCTCGAAAAAATTGCGTTTTTAATCGGAATAGGCAGAAATTCCGATTAAAAACGCTTTGTTAATTTCAATTTTATAAATACATTTACGTCTAATAACTAATTTATATCGATAATTATGAAAAAAATTACTTTTTTGCTCGCTGTTATGGCCTTTTGGGCTGGGAACAGTCAAGTCGTGCAAAAAGTCAACCCTAGCCTAAGTTATTCGGAGGCGATGCGCGTTGCAAGCACGTCAAATGAAAGTCAAAATACCGCTGTACAAGCGCAATCGTACCAGACAATGGTAGCCGATGCGGCTGCTCGTGGTATTACCCAAAGTAATCCGGTTGTCTTGCGTCAATCTGACCAAAACTCTCAGGAACAAGCCCCTTGTACTTATGCAAACCCTAGTAATGGTTGGGAGAATGGTCTCAATTATACTGGTGCATTTGGTGCTGTTAAAATGATTTTGTCGTTGAAGCAGGGGTAACATTTGATTTCAATCAAATCACTTATAACACTTTTATTGCTCCGGGTGAAACCGTAGTGAGTGTTGATGTCGAAATCCTAGAAGACAATGGTGGTGCCCCAGGAGCGGTTATTGCTTCTTTCATCGCTGTGGCGCCGACATCTCAGACGGTAATCGGAGGAAACTTTGGTTTTGACGGAAGCGAAGTAGTTCTTGACATGCCTGTGGTCACTTTAGAAGAAGGGACTTATTGGGTAGGTTTGAACAATGGTGTATCCAGTTTAGGTGGGGCTTTGTTTTGGGAAGTGACTTCAGCTTCAATAGTTGGACAACCAACGCTCCAAGATGGTGCTGTTTTTGATCCAACGCTTGATGGGGTTTACTCTTTTGCTGGAGATTGTTCTTCGAGTTTAGTGATCAACTTTGATCCAACTGCAGCTTACATCGGTTACGCTAATGTTTTTGAAACTCCTGCAAATGGGGGTGGTTTTGTTTTTGGCTCTCCTTGGGGTGTTCCAGATCTTCAAACCATTGTTGATCCAACGCCTGTTACAGGAACTGTAACGCTTTATCCAAATTTCAATACGTACGACGATAACCCGACAGATCCTTTTTGGGTTGATCAAACTACTGGTTTAGGAAATAAAGATTTTGAAGGAAATACTTATGTCGATGATCCTTCACTTGCAGGTGAAGAGTTGACATGGACAGGTTTTGTTGTGTCCAACACATTAGATCCTGCTTATCAGGCCGAGGCCTTTATTAAGGTGTTTAATGCAGATTTTTCAGTACTTAAAATTGAAACTGCTCCACTTATTGAAGACGAATTTTTCACAGTAAACTACACTGATGTAGCGCCTGAAGATACTTTTGTACAATATGGATGGTATGTAAAAGGGTTAAACGCGAGTTCTGCCAATGAAGCAGCACTTGGAAATATCGTAATCGGAACCGAGCGTCCTGGTTGTGGTGACTTCTCGTATACTAACGAGGTTCCAACGGGTGCCGGTCCTCCTGCACAGATTTTCCCTGACTTCCCTGACTTCACAAGTATCGCTGTAGATGATGTATTCTTCACAGGAGATGCTGGACTCATCTGTTCAATCGATATTCAAGGACGTTATTCTGCAGGGGCTCCAGGTCTTCCTGGTGATCCAAACAGTACTGTTCAATTGACAATCTACAATGATGATAACGGTATTCCAGGTACAGTAAGATATCAAGAATCTTTCCCAGGAAGTGTTGATGCAGATGCAGATGGTAACTTTACTCTTGAGCCAACTCAAACTATAGAAGCGACGCTTAATCCTGATACACGATACTGGATTTCTGTAGCTGCCGTAATGGAGTTTGGCCTTGCAGGTCAGTGGTTCTGGAGCAGTGCTGAGGATATGAATGATAATGCGGCTCTTTGGCAAAACCCGGGCGGAGGCTTTGGTGTTTGTCCAACATGGGGAACTTTCGCAGACTGTGGTGTTGGTGGAGGAGAAGGTCCTGACCTTTTGATGGACATCGAAATGGTGTCTACTGATCCACTCACCTATGACGTATGTTTTGGTGCTCGTCCTATCGCCTGTGGCGATACTGTAACGGGGGACACTCTTTCGGCTACAGTAGAAGCAGGGCTTACAGAATGTGGTACTTCAATTACGGCGCCAGGTGTATGGTATGTGTTTGAAGATAACTCGGGTCTTGCCTCTGAAGTACTTTTGAGTACTTGTAATCAAGCAGACTATGATACTAAGTTATACGTATTTACTGGTTCTTGTGGAGATCTAATCTGTATTGATGGTAATGATGATACTACTGGATGTAGTGGATTTACAACAGAATTAGAATTTTTATCTGACGGAAACAGCACCTATTACATTCTTGTTGCTGGATTCGGTTCTTCTACAGGTAACTTTGACCTCTCAATGGAATGTACCCTCATTCCACCGCCAAATAACGATATCGTCGATGCGATTGACTTATTGACTGTCGGATGTCCATTTACCGATGAAGCTGTTGCTATGCCAGCCGCTACTGAGGAAGCTGGAACTCCTTCTGGTTGTGATATCTCTGGCGCAGCTGGTGTATGGTATGAGTTTACTCCTGAGATCAATGGTTTCATTACAGGAACGATTGGTTCTCCAGCGGGTATCAGCTCTATCACTTTCTACACTGCTCCAGATCAATCTTCAGGTGAGACTGATTTAGTACACGTGGATTATTACCAAAACCAATGTTTACCAGGTTCTAGTGCGACTATCCCAGTTATAGGTGGTCAAACGTACTACTGCTTCGTAGTGAACACTGGTGGTATTACAGACATTATCTTTGATAACTGTCAGTTGGGTACTGCAAGTAATGAAATCGAAGGATTTGAGTTCTATCCGAACCCAACTCGCGAGCGCATTAACCTTGCTGCTGCCCAAAACATTGAGTCAGTTGTATTGTACACCATCCTAGGTCAGAGAATGATCGAAGTAAATGTTGACGCAACAACTACTGAATTAAATGTTGCTAATTTGGCAGCTGGTGCTTACCTAATGGAAGTAACCGTAGATGGTCAAACTGGTACTTACAAAGTGATCAAGCAATAATTAGACTATAATTAGTTATATAAGAAAGCCATCCCATAATGGGATGGCTTTTTTTATTGTTTATTTTTGTGTTATGCCGTCGTTGTATTCGTTTATTATTCCTGTATATAATCGTCCCGAAGAACTTCGGGAATTACTTCATTCGATAAGTCTACAGGATAAAAATATTGCTACAGAAGTCATTGTTGTAGAGGACGGATCAACCTTGCGATCTGAATCAGTGGTGCATGAGTTTTCAGTATTAAACCTTCAATATTATTATAAAGAAAATACGGGCCCCGGTGATTCTCGTAATTTTGGAATGCAACGAGCCACTGGTGACTATTTTATCATTTTGGACTCGGACTGTATCTTATCATCGGATTACCTCACGGCTGTAGATCAAGCTTTGAATGACGCCTTCGTTGATTGCTTTGGTGGGCCAGATGGTGCCCATTCGAGTTTTGACCTTCGCCAAAAAGCCATCAGTTTTGTGATGACCTCTGTCTTGACTACAGGGGGTATCCGTGGTAGTGAACGCAAGCTAAAACGATTTGAGCCCAGAAGTTTTAATATGGGATTGAGTAAAAAGGCTTTTAAGGCGTCTAATGGTTTTGGTGATTTACATCCTGGAGAGGATCCTGAATTAGTTCATCGCCTGTGGGACTTGGGGTTTGAAACTGGTTACATTACAAAAGCACTTGTTTATCATAAAAGACGTATTACCTGGAAAAGCTACGCACAACAAGTTTATAAGTTCGGATTGGCGCGCAGTATTTTGAACTTATGGCGTCCTGAGTATGCCTCATGGGTGTTTTGGCTGCCATTATTTATCGTAACTCTTGGATTAGCATCAATTATATGCTTTACCTTGGATATTTATGCTTTGATTTATTTAGCCTTAGTTTATGCTGTAGTGATTGGATTTGTGGGAATGTCAGAAATTCGCTCTGTAAAGGCGATATACGTAGTACCATGGACTTTTTCTATTCAAACGATTTCCTATGCCAGTGGGTTTTTTGTGGGTTGGCTTTTTTTACATTTATTGAAACGAGATCCGAATAAAGAATTTTCACATATGTTTTTTAAGCAGTAGAAATATGAATTTACTTGAGGTCAAAAGGAATCAAAAGATTCGATCGTTTTTGTTTTTTCTTTTACTGGCTACCACGATATGGTTTCTGACTAAGTTTTCAAAGCCCTTGGTTGCAGAATTTCAATTAAACTTAGCATATTCAAATTTGCCAGAGCAAACGCTTGTTTCTCCCGATGCCCCTCAAAAACTATTGATTACTGTTAATGCAAATGGTTTTAAATTACTTACTGAGTTTTTTCGTGATAAGTCGCTGGTACTTGATTTATCCGCAGGGCGCGTCCTCGAGAACAATAAAATTCGCTTTAATCAAGATCAGTTGCTGGCATTTTGTTATCGTAAAATCCCCGCTGCTGATGTAATTTCCATAAATACAAAAGAACTGATCGTTCCTGTGGATCGAATGTCGGCCAAAACCATTGATGTAGTTTTTCAAGGGGAAGTACTGCTCGAAAAGGGGTTTAAGTTGGTTGGCACGCCACAAATGAAGCCACGTAAGATAACCCTTTATGGTCCATCGCAAATGATCGATAGCATCAGCTCAGTAAACACGATTTATACCAGTTTGATTGATTTAAGGGCCAACCTCACTAAAAACATCCCTCTAGAGTCCTTATGGTCACAAAAATTGAGTCGTTCCCAGGACAGTGTTCTTTGGACGGCCGAAATACGCGAGTATACTCAAAAGGAAATCGAATTACCGGTAGAAATAATTAATATACCCAAGGGCAGAAGATTACAGATATTTCCCGAAACAATGATTTTATCTGTTGAAATTCCCGTAGACGAGTATGCGTTGTACGATGAATCAAATTTTAAACTCATATGCGACTATACGGAGAGAATTTCAGAGGATAGTTTTATGATTCCTCGATTGACTAACTTACCCGATGGGGTTTATAAACCTGAATTAAGTCATAAAAAAGTCGATTATGTCGAGTTTGAACAGTAGTCCAAGAGTAGTGTGCATCACAGGTGGTATTGGCTCGGGAAAATCCACGGCGGCCAATATATTTCGAAAATTAGGTGTCGGAGTTTATAATGCTGATGAATCAGCTAAAAGACTAATGATAGAGAATGCTGCCCTGCGCCATGCATTGTCAGTCACTCATGGGGCAAGACACTTACGATCAACACGGTCAGTTAAATCGTCCTTGGATTGCTCAAAGGTTATTTCAAAACGACCATTTACTCAAACAGTGGAATGCACTGGTACATCCTTGTGTAGTCGATGATTTTCGACGTTGGCTGAATGCTCAAAACGGGGTATACGTCATTAAGGAAACGGCTATTTTATTCGAAACAAAAGGAGCTCATCAATGTGCGGTCAGTATTTTAATTACAGCGCCTGAGCACCAACGCATTGAGCGTATCATCAGACGTGAATCTTGGACTAAGGATCAAGTGCTACAACGCCTCAAACATCAATGGTCTGATGAAAAAAAGCGCCACTGGCAGATTACGTAATTGAAAATCTAGAGCTGACACATCTATCTGATGAAGTTCAGCGACTTCATGATTTATTCATTCGTCAATTTTCTAGGTAATAACCCACTGTGAATCAATGAGGTGATTATATAACCTCCTCGAAGGCAAAACATCTCATCAAAAGTGTTTGTTAAGTTTTGGTTAAAGCAAAACTTGGCTAAATGTTAAAATCTTAATTTTAACACATGAACAAACGCTTGTTTTATTTATTAATAGGCCTAATGTCTCTCGCGCTTGTGGGTATTGTGTTTGTTCAAGGTTATTGGATCCGTAACGCTTTTACCACTAAAGAGGATCAATTCACCTTAGGTGTAAGGCAGCTCTTGATTGATGTTGCTCGCCAAATCGAGCTCCGAGAGACCGATGATTATTATCAGCTTTATAGTGGCCTTGTCGATAGTATTGACACTCCAGAGAATATAAATGTTACGGAATTAATTTACCGTATCGTCAATGAGGATAAAAATGAAACGATTATTTTTTCAGATGGCATTATAGAGGAAGACTACAAACTGTCGTCGTATTTTTTTGATTTTGAATTTGATTCTATTGCCTTCAAAAAAATCACCAATCAGAAAACAACGACAAAAATTATCAGCTCATTAGACGATCAAGGTCAGGTCTCCGAGACGACGGTTGATTTTAATCGACTTCGCGATTTTGAACGAAAGCAGTTTGAAGAGGCGGTTGCCAACATAGCCTCTAGAATGCCATTACACAAGCGTGTGAGCATGGAGGAAATACAACGACTTATAGAAAAAGAGGCCTCAGAGCGAGGAATAAGATCAAAATTCGAATTTGCTGTCTACAGTAATGAACTGGCAACCAAGGTCAGATCGCGATATTTCAAGCTTAATTCAAAGAGTACCTACGGTGTCCCACTGTTTGTGGGCGATACAAATGACTCTCAATATCAGTTATATGTAAATTTCTCGGATAAGAATAAGGAGATTTTTAATTCATTTCTAGGAATGGCGCTATTGTCATTAATATTTATAGCAATCATTATTCTGACCTATGCCAATACCTTATCACAACTGATGCGTCAACGTCAAATTTCTCAAATTAAGACGGATTTTATCAACAATATGACCCATGAGTTCAAAACACCTATTGCTACGATTAATCTTGCATTAGACGCTTTAAAAAACCCCAAAGTAGCCGATGATAAGGAGTTCATTACGCGATACATGAAAATGATTCGAGATGAAAATAGACGAATGCACGCTCAGGTTGAAAATGTGTTGCGTATTTCTAAGCTCGAGAAAAATCAATTGGACTTGCCCAAGCAGCGCATCAAGCTACACGAAATAGTCGAGGATGCCATAAGTCACGTCACCCTTATGATCGACAATCGCGCCGGGACATTGAACACTAATTTTGAGGCCTTGAAGTCTTCTATACTGGGCAATGATTTACATTTGACCAACGTTATGGTTAATATATTGGACAACGCCATAAAGTATTCTGAGCTTAGTCCAGAAATCGGCATCAGCACAGAAAATGTAAAGGACAGTATTATTTTAAAAATTACCGATAATGGTATCGGGATGTCTAAAGCAGCTCAAAAAAGAATATTTGAAAAATTTTATCGCGAACCGACCGGAGATATTCACAACGTCAAAGGCCATGGACTAGGTCTAGCCTATGTCAAACGTATACTCGATGACCACAATGCAGAGATCTTTGTAGAGAGTGAAAAAGGAAAGGGGAGCACCTTTATAATTAAATTTGACCTAATCTCGTAAACAATGGAAAAACAGAACAAAAAAATTCTTTTAGTTGAGGATGATCCGAATTTTGGCACTGTCCTAAAGGACTATTTGATGATGAATGACTATGATGTGATTCATGCCAAAAATGGTATGGAGGGCTTTGAGAAATTTAGAAAAGATCATTTTGATTTATGTATTCTAGACGTAATGATGCCCTATAAAGATGGGTTTACTCTAGCCAAAGAAATTCGTGAGAAAAACCAGCAGGTGCCGATCATCTTTTTAACGGCAAAGGCCATGAAGGAAGATGTCCTGAAACGTTATAAAATTGGCGCCGACGATTATTTGAACAAACCATTTGATAGCGAGGTGTTGCTCATGAAAATCAAAGCCATCATGCAACGTAAGAGCACCGAATCTAAAGGGGATAGTAAAAAGTTTGATTTTAAATTTGGTGATTTTCAGCTCAATGCCAAATTGCGTTATTTGACCTTTAAAGATGAAAAGCCTATCAAACTCTCGCCAAAGGAGAATGATTTACTGCGCCTTCTGGCATTGCACAAAAACGACTTAATGCCAAGAGAGCTGGCATTGACAAAGATTTGGCGAGACGACAATTATTTCACCTCGCGCAGTATGGATGTTTATATTGCAAAATTGCGTAAGTATTTGAGTGTTGATCCTCAAGTCGAAATCATCAACATTCACGGTGAGGGCTTCAGGTTGGTCATTAAGGGAGAAACCGAAATCTAGAACTGATTCCTGGTCTGGATATAACGGATAGACTCCTCTAATGCGTTATCGTATGCCAGCCACTTGATGTCTCGATTCTTTTTGAACCAAGTCATTTGTCTTTTTGAAAAGCGTCTGGTGTTTTGTTTAATGAGCTCTGTGGCTTGAACGAGGTTGATTTTATGTTCAAAAAAGTTAAAAAGTTCTTTGTAGCCTACAGTATTTAAGGCATTGAGATTTTTATGGGGCCATAATCTTTTAGCCTCGTCTATTAATCCTTCCTCTAGCATTTTATCCACTCTTAAATTAATGCGCTCATAAATGATAGGTCTGGGTGCCGTCAGTCCAATGATCTGAAATGAAAATGGTCTTTGTTTGGTCTTGGCCCTTCTCAATGATGAAAAGTTAAGCCCTGAGGCCCTATAGATTTCTAGTGCACGGATCATCCTTTGTGGATTTCTAGAGTCGACTTGGCTGTAATAGTCTGGATCGACACGATTTAATTCTGATTGAAGCCATTGTATTCCACGATCCTTGACCATTTCATTTAACTCAGTGCGAATGACCTCTGGTACTTGAGGAAATTCGTCTAAGCCATATAAAAGTGCGTTAATGTATAAGCCAGATCCACCAACCACTATTGTCTTGTTGGTTTTGGCCGAAAACTCATCAATTAAAGTCAAAGCTTCGCGTTCGAAGTCCCCAACCGTATAATTTTCGTGAATACTTTTATGCTGTATCAAAAAATGCGGTGCAGCGCTGAGTTCCTCCTCGTCTGGTACCGCGGTACCAATAGTCATTTCTTTATAAAACTGTCTTGAATCTGCCGAAATAATATTGCAGCGATAGTGACAGGCAAGTTCCATGGCCAATTTTGTTTTACCAATGGCTGTAGGACCGACAATGACAATTATTTGGTGGGGTTGTTTCATTTTATAGACCCGCTAATTAATGCTCATTAAGTAGATGACCACAACTCCAGCAATATTGTGCTGTTTGTTTATGATCTGGAGTACTACAATTCGGACAAGATTGAGTGTTTAATTCTGGCTCCGGGATTGACGTTTTTGCATAGGCAACACTGACTATTCCGGTGGGCACTGCGATAATACCATATCCCATAATCATTATAATTGAAGCGATAAATTGGCCCAGGGGGTCACAGGAGCAATATCCCCGAATCCGACAGTGGTTAGCGTGACAATACACCAATAAATTCCACGAGGAATACTGGTAAACCCACTTTGATCACCTTCGATAAGGTACATGAGGGTACCCGCAATCATCGAAACAATCAATACGGCAAATAAAAAAACTAGAATTTTTGGTTTAGATAAACGCAAAGCCTCCTTTAATCGATGTCCTTCTTTGATATAGCGCGTTATTTTTAATATTCTGAAAACGCGCAGTAGCCTTAATGCTCTCAATGTAGCTAGAGCGCCTGTACCACTGATCACTAAGGACAGGTATAAAGGAAAAATTGCCACCAAATCCACAAGTCCGTAAAAGCTAAATATATAGTGTCTTGGTTTTTTTATCGTGATGATACGCAGTACATATTCGATGGTAAATAAGATAGTAATGACCCATTCTGCCCGAGTAAAAAACTGATACCACAATTCAGGCAGCCCCTTAACACTCTCCAACATAACAAAAAGTACCGAGGCAAGAATAAATAGCAGTAGTAGAATATCGAACCATTTTCCGGCTGGAG
The DNA here is from genome assembly GCA_038141525.1 of Flavobacteriaceae bacterium. Classification (GTDB taxonomy): domain Bacteria; phylum Bacteroidota; class Bacteroidia; order Flavobacteriales; family Flavobacteriaceae; genus BACL21. The sequence goes on from JAYQIF010000007.1 coordinate 45,483, forward strand.
TATCTGCCTCATAGATGATTTCATGAAGTTTTTGTTGCCATTTAGATAACGGCTTTGGACTGGAAGAACTCGGTGTCATGGGTGTGGGTTGTGAGTTTAAAAATAGTGAACATTTCAAACATAGAGTATAAATAACACGCGCACTTGAGGTATTAACTCCTCGGGGAGGTCAGTATAAGGGCCTCAATCATTGAGGTTGACGACCTTCAAGACTTTTTTTCGACGCAAATACGATTGTATTATGTGTTGGGCATCTCGATTGTCTTGCATGGGCCTTATGATTGATTTGAGCACCTCGGGGTTTTGAACTTGAAAATTTAGTGAGTAGTACCCAAATCCTTTAAAGGCTCCTTTTTCGATAAGAATACAGGACCGTTCTTCTATATGGCGACCTTTGTCGATAATTAAAAGGTCATTGGATTGGTATCGATTTTTATCTAAAAACTCAGTCACTCTTTTGTTGTACTCTGCTGCCGGCTCTGCCTGAATACACGCTCCATTGCACTGCTCAATGCCATGGAGGAAACAGGCTTCTTTACTTTGATACAAACCATTTAATTTTTGGCACAGCTGGTAGTGTTCCGTGATTTTGAAAAGAACCGCTTTAGCTTGGGCGAAAGTTGTGAATGTAGTTATGGCTTTTTTTCTTTTATCTGACGGCTCTATTTTTAGGTTTATATACCCATTATCGTCGACAAAATGTGTGAGTTGATATCTGAAAATAGAGCGACGCAAAGATCGATTATACAGAGGCTTGTGTATTTTAATTTCATCGCTCTCTTTCAGTAATGCAATGAGCTCATTACCTGTGCGTTCGACTTGTACATCAGTTGTTTCGAGTTGTAGCTTTTTACTTTTTCTATCCTGTCCTGTGAAGTGTTGGGTGAGCCGTTTTTTGATGTTTTTACTTTTGCCAATGTAGATGAGCTTTCCCTGTTGATTCCTTAAGTAATATACGCCAACTTCACTTGGGGCCTGCTCAATAAGTTCCAATAACTTCGGTTCAATTTGTTTTTTTGGGTCCAGACGAATGGAGGATTGAACAATACTCTTTTCGACATCTCGATCGAGTAGCAGTTGGAATAATTTGACGGTTGCTTGAGCGTCTCCCTGTGCGCGGTGCCGATCACTTAGGGGAATGCCTAAAGCACGAACTAGCTTACCAAGACTATAACTGGCGTGACCGGGTAATAATTTTTTTGACAGTTCGACGGTACACAAGCTTTTGCGCTCGAAATCATATCCTAGACGATCGAATTCGGTACGCAGTATACGATAGTCAAATTGAGCATTGTGGGCTACCAAAACAGCATCTTGAGTAATTTCAACAATACGTTTGGCAACCTCATAAAATTTTGGGGCTTGGCGCAACATATTATTGTTGATTCCAGTAAGTGACACGACAAAGGCCTGTATTGGGCGCTCTGGGTTGACAAGGCTCACAAACTGATCAACTATTTCATGACCATCATAACGATAAATAGCAATTTCAGTAATGCCCTCTTCGTTGAACTTCCCTCCAGTGGTTTCTATGTCGACTATGGCGTACATGAACAGATCTGTTAATGGGCTTGCCTGGCTCCAAAAATAGCACTCCCAATGCGAATCATGTTGCTGCCTAGATCTAGGGCAATTGGGTAGTCTGCGCTCATCCCCATGGACAGGATCTCCAGATTGTGCTTGGTTTTGTTTTGTTCAAAGAAGGTTTTGAGTACCGAGAACTCCTGCTGTATTTGTTTGGTGTCCTGAGTAAAAGTAGCCATGCCCATTACTCCACGCACGCGCAAATTTGGCCATGTGTCGCGTGTCATTTCATCAAGAAATGCACTGGCTTGGTCCAGGTTAAAACCGTGTTTCTCTTCTTCTTTGGCTATTTTAATTTGAATCAAACAGTCAATGACTCGTCGATATCGCTGTCCTTGGCGATTGATTTCTTTGGCCAATTTAACACGATCAAGAGAGTGAATCAGGGCAACATATGGAGCGATGTATTTGACTTTATTGGTCTGCAAATGTCCAATCATATGCCACTGAATATCCTTGGGTAAGCGCTCCCATTTCTGGGTCATTTCCTGAACTTTATTTTCTCCAAAAATTCGATGCCCTGTACTGTAGGCCTCAGAGATGGCCTCGTCGGGTTTGGTTTTAGATACAGCCACTAAAGAAACATCTGGCGGTAGAGTAGTGCGAACTTTCTTGAGGTTTTCAGCGATTGATTCAATCATAATAAGGGTTTACGTAAAGCGCTTTGCTACTTTTTCTGCTTTTTTGCTTTCACTGTAGTCATAAAAACCTTCTTGGCTCTTTACGCCTAGTTTTCCGGCTTCAACCATATTGACCAGAAGTGGGCACGGGGCGAATTTAGCATCTTTGTACCCTTGATACATGACATTGAGAATAGACAAACAGACGTCTAAGCCTATAAAATCAGCTAGCTGTAAGGGCCCCATGGGATGCGCCATGCCTAATTTCATGATTTCATCAATTTCCCGGACTCCAGCAACACCAGTATGTAAGGTGAAAATAGCTTCGTTAATCATAGGGATGAGTATTCTATTGGCGACAAAACCGGGATAATCCTGAACGGATACAGGTGTTTTCCCCAATTTTTCGGACATCTCTTTGACCACGCCAAAAGTATGTTCGCTTGTGGAATAACCCGAAATTATTTCGACCAATTTCATCAGTGGAACTGGGTTCATAAAGTGCATGCCAATGACTCGATCTGGTCTGCTTGTGACCGAAGCAATCGAGGTAATCGAGATAGAAGACGTATTTGTGGCCAAAATGGTGTCCTCGGGACAAAATTGATCTAAATCTTTGAAAATACTCTTTTTGATGCTTTCTTGTTCTGTGGCCGCTTCAACCACTAGACTTGCGTATTCTACGCCTTCTTCAAGGTTTGTATAGGTGGTTATATTGCCCAGGGTTTGGGCTTTATTTTCTTCGGTAATTTTGCCTTTGGCGACCATGCGCTCTAAATTTTGCTCAATGGTCGCAAGTCCTTTGTTCAAGGCTTGTTGCGAGACGTCTATAAGTTGTACGCGAAAATCGTTTTGAGCAAAAGTATGAGCGATTCCGTTGCCCATGGTACCCGCCCCAATAACAGCTACATTTTTCATAAGTTAATGTTTAAAGTTTTCTATGACGTTTAAAGCGACCTCTAAGGCTCTTGCTCCATCGATTAAATCCACAACTGGCTTGGTGTCGTGCTCTATGGCATCTGCAAATGACTCCAATTCATCCAAAATCGCATTATTGCTATCGACTTCGGGGTTATCAAAATAAATCTGTTTTTTCTGGCCCTCTGCATTGGTCAAAATCATCGCAAAGTCATCGGGTTGTTCTGGCGCATTTTTCATCTTGACTACTTCGCAGGTTTTATCGAGATAATCCACAGAGATATAGGCGTCTTTTTGGAAGAAACGTACTTTACGCATTTTTTTCATCGAAATACGGCTGGCTGTTAAGTTAGCGACACATCCATTCTCAAATTCTATACGTGCATTGGCAATATCTGGTGTTTCGGAAATGACGACAACACCACTGGCACTAACTTGTTTTACGGGACTTTTGACCACACTCAAAACCGCATCAATGTCGTGGATCATAAGATCCAAAACTACGGGAACATCAGTCCCTCGGGGATTGAACTCAGCAAGTCGGTGAGTTTCTATGAACATTGGAGATTCGATTTTGTCTTTAACGGCCATAAAGGCTGGGTTAAATCGCTCCACATGCCCTACCTGTCCTTTGAGCCCTTTTTCTTCGGCCAATGCAATAATGGCCTGGGCTTGCTCATTAGTTTCCGTAATGGGTTTTTCGATAAATACGTGTTTGCCTGCCTCGAGTACCGACATGGCTCCCTGATAGTGGTGTATTGTCGGGGTGACAATATCGATGAAATCACAAGCCTCAATTAAATCTTCTGGTCGCTCGAAATAAGTGTAACCATGAGTTTTTTCAAGGGCTTTAGCCGATGGCTCATCTGCATCGTAAAAGCCAACAAGCTCAAATCGCTCGCTCTGTTGTAATAGTTTAAGGTGAATCTTTCCCAGGTGTCCTGCACCAAACACTCCTGCTTTTAGCATGTATTTTGAATTTGAACAAAGATACCTAATTTACCCAAAAATAGAGAGGTCAACTGCACCGAATTCCCCACCTGTTTCTTAGTTTTGCTGAGGGCTTTAACAGGTTTTGTGTGCAGCCCTATGGAAGCTCATGAAAGACTCATTCATTCACAAAGGCAAGAGAAAACAACTGTTAGACAAACTGCGTCTTAAAGGAATCAATGATGAGCGTGTCCTTGAGGCGATGGATCGTATTCCAAGGCATTTGTTTATGGACAGTAGTTTTCTGGATCACGCCTACAGTGACAAAGCGTTTCCTATTGCGGCGGATCAAACAATTTCACAGCCCTTTACGGTAGCCAAACAAACCGAGTTGTTACAATGTGCTGCAGGACAAAAAATTCTTGAAATAGGCATGGGTAGTGGCTATCAAAGCGCTGTTCTTGTGGCTATGGGTATAGAACTCTACACCATTGAGCGTCAAAATGAATTGTTCAAAAAGTCATCACTGCTGTTAAGAAAAATAGGGTTTACCCCAAAAAAGGCAATATTTGGTGATGGTTATAAGGGGTATCCCGAGAAAGCACCCTATGATGGGATTATTGTAACTGCAGGGGCTCCCTTTGTTCCGACACCATTACTGGCACAACTAAAAGTAGGGGGCAGGTTAGTCATTCCAATTGGGGAAAAAGACCAAATCATGACGGTTTTTGTGCGGGTTTCTGATAAAAAGTTTGATAAATCGACCCACGGGCCCTGTAAGTTTGTCCCGCTCTTGGCCAATAAAAATTAGTGGTAATCCGAACCACGAGCCTCACTGCATGAGATCAAGGCACAATGCACTCAAAGTCTTGACCACTTGAGTGGGGTATAGTCCGAGCTCGGGAGCCCCTTCACAAAGGTGGATGTAGCGCAAATTCGGGTGTCCTGCCAGCTGTCGCGCGCGTGTTCTAACGGTTTGTATTGATGAGCCGATTGGACTTTGAGCGCTACTGCCCATATCGGCAATTACATCTAAATCAATTTCTAGTCCAAAATAGTCGGCAACTGTAGATTCGATCCAATGCTTGAACATGTCTTCTCTGTGATCGGTGGCGATGTCCAGCCATTGATTGAGCGATATGAAGTCGATAATTTTATCTTTATCGGGATCTAGACTTTGGTTGGTTTCCTCGATGAACTTTGTGATTTCTGGGGAAAGTGTGTGCTCATGAAGGCCAAAAATTCGATACTTGGCCAAATAGTCATCCCTCAATGCCCTCTGGAAACCATTGCCGCTGTGGCGATAATCATCGCTGCGTAGATCAGTATGCGCATCGATATTCAGGCAGTTCACTGCTTGTCTTAGGGCTTGACTGCTGGCTTTTAGCAGCCCAAGGGCGTTATTGTGCCCCCCACCAATCACTACTGGGATAAAACCTGCGCTAATCAATGGTTGTGTCACTTGAACCACACGATTGTCAAGTGTCGTAATAAGATCGTTAAAGGACTTCTGATCTTTTGGTTTTTGCCAATTCAAATCCTTGCTTTGCTCCATAAGATCTTGGCAGAGTATCGAACCCAAAATAGCGATGTTGTCGACCGGGCTGTTTGCGGCCAAGGGTAAGGAGCAAAAATGAGCCAAAAATGCTTCCCAAGTTTTTGCAGCTCCCGGGCGTCCGCCGTTGGCTCTAACGCCGATGTCCTCTGGTATGCCAATTAATAGATAGCGCGCTTTCGACTGTTTTAGATCCTGTGCCGAATGAATGAGCGGGAGCACCTCCCCTAGGCGCGGTTCACCGCGCCTTTTGACCGTAATTTGATCGATGTGTTTCGGGTCAATAAACTTTAATCCGTCAATAAAGTCAATCCGTCAATAAAATCCAATCCGTTCATAAAATGCGACCGTTTAGGATAACTTGGTCAATATGATTTTGACCAAAATCATAGGGGAGGTGGCTGTAATCCTCTAGAGGATCTGTGATGATTAAGCTAGCTGTTTTACCGCGGGTAATTGATCCATGCGTGGTTTCGAGTCCCATGGCGTAAGCCCCGTTGATCGTTGCCGCGTTTATTGCCTCTGCCGGAGTCATTTTCATACGCATGCAGGCCAAGGAAACCACCAGATTCATGTTGCCAGAAGGGGCGGAGCCCGGATTAAAATCTGTGGCTAGAGCCAGAGGTAAGCCATGATCGATAATCCTTCTGGCCGGGGTGAATGGGATGTCCAAAAACAACGAACATCCCGGTAAGGCTACCGGCATAGTTTGGCTGTTTTCGAGAGCCGCAATATCTTCATCGGTAATCAGTTCGAGATGGTCCACACTGAGCGCGTCCATAGCAACACCTAAGGCAACTCCACCAATGGCATTGAATTGATTGACGTGTATTTTTCCCGGTAATCCATATTTGGCTCCCGCAGCTAAAATTTGCTTTGTATCAGATAAATCGAAATACCCCTTTTCACAAAAAACATCGACATAGTCCGCCAGTTTTTGAGCGGCGACCTCAGGAATCATCTCTTGACAAACATGATCGATGTACTGCTCTTTTCTACCTTTATAATCCTCGGGTAAAGCATGAGCGCCCAAAAAGGTTGTTTTAATCGCGACCGGGAATTTTTTCGCCAAGCGTTTGGCCACACGCAGCATCTTGAGTTCGGCTTCGAGATTGAGCCCATAGCCACTTTTAATTTCTAGGGCCCCCGTACCCAGATAAGCGCATTGTTCCAGGCGCGCGGCGGCTTGCTGGTAGAGGTTAGCCTCGGAGGTGTTGTCCAGTCTCTCTGCGCTGTTTAATATGCCACCCCCAAGCTCAGCGATCTCTTGATAGCTTTTGCCTTCCAAGCGCTGAACAAATTCATCTACGCGGTTTCCGGCATACACCAAGTGACTGTGGCTGTCACAATAGGTCGGCATCACTATGCGATCACTGCAGTCAACAATATTTTTTGTCACGTCTAATGGCGCTTTTTCCATGGGCCCAAAGTCCTCGATAAGTCCTTTATTGATCAGGAGCCAGGCATTTTTATGCATGGGCAATTGCTTCATTTGCTCCCCGGAGACGCAACGAATGTAGGGCTCACGAATCTGTAGCAGTTGATGAATGTTGATCAGGAGTGTTTTCATTAAATCTTTCTCGGTATTGATTCGTGATGTGTCCAGGTTACTAAAATCTATCGGTAAATATAGTAATACTCTTTTCGAATTTGTACATTTGACTATATGCCTCCAAAAAGTAATCACCTCAATACCCTCTGTGTACATGAAGGAGAACTGCCTTCTGATGAGTACAAGAGCGCCGTATCGCCTATTTATTTTTCAACAGCCTTTGATTATCAAGACCAAAGCCTAGATCGCTATCCGCGCTATTTCAATACACCCAATCAAATTGGACTCAATCAAAAAATCGCTGCACTCGATAGTTGTGAATCTGGATTAGTGTTTGGTAGTGGAATGGCGGCAATAACTACAACACTATTGGGCTTACTCAGCTCAGGAGATCATATGGTGCTTCAAAATTCTATTTATGGAGGAACCTATAATTTTGTGGTCAATCATATCGGTGATTTTGGTATTGACTACAACCTCACAAGTGGGTTGAGCGCCGATGATTTTGCAGAAAAAATTAAACCCAATACAAAACTTATTTACATAGAATCGCCGTCCAACCCCTTGCTGGAAATTGTCAATTTTAAAGCAGTGGTAGCACTGGCTAAAAAACATAAAATCCTTGTATTAATCGACAGCACTATGGGCTCTCCGGTGAACCAATTACCAGCGGAGTATGGCGTGGATGTCATCATTCACAGTGCCACTAAATATATGTCGGGGCATAGCGATATCTTGGCGGGAACAGTGGCTTGCAGCAGCGAGCTTCGCGACAAGATCGCTTATCGAGCCAAAATGCTTGGTGGAAATCTCAGCGACCTCACCGTTTGGTTGTTGGAGCGCAGTATAAAAACTATGGGGCTCAGAGTTGCTGCTCAAAATGATAATGCCCTTAAGATGGCCTCTTGGCTCGAGGATCAACCCCAAGTCTTGCAGGTCCATTATCCTGGATTAAAAAGTCATCCGGATTACAAACTGGCTCAATCACAAATGTGTGGTTTTGGTGGGGTGGTTTCTTTCGATTTACATCCTGATACCTCGGCCGTTTCATTTCTCAACCGATTGACATTGATCAAACGTGCCTCGAGTTTTGCCGGTGTGGAGTCAACAGCGCTTATTCCAGCGCTGACCTCACATGCACTGCTCACACCTGAGCAACGTCAGGAATTAGGAATTTCAGATCAGCTCATCAGATTCTCAGTAGGTATTGAATCCGTTGAGGATCTTAAAAAAGATATTGACCAGGCGTTACAGTCGTAATTCAAAAACTTACAAAATTATGCTAGAACAAGCGGTTGCTGTTGATATTTTGGCCTTTGGCGCCCATCCTGATGATGTCGAAATGAGTGCTGGAGCTACTCTAGCCAAGGAAATTGCTGGAGGCAAAACAGTAGGTATTGTTGACTTAACTCGTGGGGAACTCGGAACCCGGGGCACTCCGGAAATACGAAAAAAGAAGCCTTAGAGGCAGCCCGAATTTTAGGGGCTACATTTCGCGTGAATCTGGGTATGGCAGATGGGTTCTTCAAAAATGATGTTGCCCATCAATTAAAAGTAATTGAGGTATTGCGTTTGGCAAGACCAAAAATTGTTTTGTGCAATGCCATCGAAGATCGTCATATCGATCATCCCAAGGGAAGTCAACTCGTTTCTGAGGCTTGTTTTTTGTCTGGTTTGAGAAAAATAGAAACGACTTATCAGGGCCAAACGCTAGAGGCGTGGCGCCCTGCACATGTCTACCACTACATTCAGTGGAATGACATTGAGCCTGATTTCGTGGTGGACGTTACTGGATTTATGGATCAAAAACTCGCCGCGGTATTTGCCTACAAGAGTCAATTTTATGACCCCAACAGCACAGAGCCTCCAACGCCGATATCAACGGAAAATACAAGGGATAGTTTGACCTACCGATACCGGAATCTTGGCCGTCTTATCGGGACTGATTTCGGAGAAGGCTTCAATACTAAAAGACATCTCGCTACACGTAGTCTTTTTGACCTAATTTAATTTTTACAAAATATTGCGCAACGGCGCATTTTAAATTATATTTGCCTCCGCTTTTTGACAGAGATTAAAGGTCTTTGCCTAAACGAAAAAATGGTGGTTGTAGCTCAGTTGGTTAGAGCGCTGGATTGTGGTTCCAGAGGTCGCCGGTTCGAACCCGGTCTTCCACCCAAACAAAAAACCGGTCATAATGGCCGGTTTTTTGTTTATTCAGTGCCTCCTGGGCGAAACATGGCTGGAGGTGAAAAACTCCACTACAATCGCCTAATTTTTCTTGTCTCCATCATCGGCTTGAGCGTCCTGAAGCTTGTCTGCGTATATTCTTTGTTCTCGATTGGCCACTTCCCAAGCTGTGTGAAAGATCAGTTGCGTTCGTTTGGACATGAGTGCATACTCAATTTTATCGGGCGTATCGCTCGGTTGATGATAATCTTCGTGCACACCGTTGAAATAAAATATGATTGGGATATTTTTCTTGGCAAAATTATAGTGATCGCTGCGATAATAAAATCGATTGGGGTCATTTTCATCATTAAACGTATAGTCCAATTCTAATTGTGCAAAGGTGTCATTGACCTCTTCTGAAACATCGTGAAGTTCTTGGCTCAGCTTATCACTGCCAATGAGGTAAATGTAATTGTCGTTTCCCGCCTTGTTCGGGTCGATACGCCCAATCATATCGGTATTGAGATTACAAACGGTTTGATCAAGAGGGTAGATTGGATTTTCTGTGTAATATCGTGAACCATAAAGGCCAATCTCCTCTCCCGTTACATGTAAGAACACGATTGAGCGCTTGGGACCCATACCGAGATCTTGTGCTCTTTTGAAGGCTTGTGCGATTTCCAAAAGGGCAACAGTCCCGCTACCGTCATCATCTGCACCGTTATAAATGGTGTCTCCTTTGGCACCAACGTGATCGTAATGAGCGGAAATAACAATGTATTCCTGAGGTAGTGTAGATCCTGGAATAATGGCCACAACGTTTTCACTGTTGGTTTTTACGTATTTCGATTTAAAATATTCTTTTGGGATATTTTGATAGTATCCGCCACCCGGCAGCGCTCCAGTGATGTTTTCTTTTTGGTAGAAATCCACTAAAAATTCCGCAGCTTTTTTCTGTCCTGGTGTAGCCGTCATGCGGCCTTGCATTGAATCTGCAGCAAAACGATACAGTAAATGACTCAAATCTTCGGCTGTGATGGTCTGGGCCAAATCAATTCTTTTTTGTGTTTGATCGGTGGATACTGATTCTTGAGCAGATAAATTGTAAAGGCAGAGTACAGCAATAAAGCTGAGGCGTTTAAGGGATGAGATCATAGTTGAGAGTTTTTAATGAATCAAAGATACATTTTAGATTAAAAAACAAGCATAAACTTAGTCCAAAGAGTCACATCTTCTTATATTTGCGATTCATGATATCTACTGCTAAATATCGGCTGGTGCTCGCCTTATTGTTTTTGAGCGTAATGATTACCCCTATGGTAACACAGCATTGTTTGGCACTCGAACATTTGGCTATTGAGTGGACCGGCTTTGATGATACAGAAAAAGAATCGTCAAAAAAATTATTCGATGATCTGACCAAGGATTGGATCAGTTACAGTCTCATAGACCATCGCGTTTTTTCCCTTGAAGAGTTCTCCGGCCTCAATGCCGGGTACTTTTTGAACCCTCAGCAGGAGCTGTTCTCGGTCATACTCGATCCTCCGGAGTACAATAGAGCATAACACTTTTTTTGTCTTTATTGTTTTATTCCGGCGAGGTCCGGGACTCTAATTTATTTTTTATGTTTTCTTATTTTAAAAATGATTTTGCGGCAAGTATTGTCGTGTTTTTTGTGGCTTTACCCCTGTGTTTGGGTATCGCCTTAGCCAGTGGTGCGCCGTTGTTTTCTGGACTAATTGCCGGAATTGTCGGTGGTATTGTAGTTGGGGCGCTCAGTGGTTCCCAAATCGGGGTAAGTGGTCCTGCTGCAGGTCTTGCAGCCATTGTTTTGGTGGCGATTACAGCTCTAGGTGGATTTGAAAACTTTATTGCGGCTGTGGTTATTGCAGGATTTTTTCAAATCGCTATGGGCCTACTTAAATTGGGCATCATCGGACTTTATTTTCCTTCGTCTGTGATTAAAGGAATGCTTTCGGGCATTGGGTTGATCATCATCATCAAACAAATACCCTATTTCATTGGTTATACCAGCGCAGAAGTTGGGGAGACCTCCAGTATGTTTTCTTTGGATTCGGTAAATATTGGGGCTGCACTAACGGGTATTTTATCGTTGTTGATTTTATTGGTTTGGCCAAAAATCCAAACTAAAGTGCCAGCATTTCTGCAATGGATTCAGGCGCCACTGCTTGCCGTGATCTTTGGAGTTGTCTATGTGATGTCATTTGGTGATGGGGCGTGGGCTGTTGAACCGGGTAACCTTGTCTCTGTTCCAGTTATTGGCCAGAGTGGTGGATTCGAATCACTCATTGTATTTCCTAATATAGATGCGTTCTGGCGCGTGGACGTATGGATCACTGCGGCGACCATCGCCTTGGTGGCCAGTTTAGAAACCTTGCTTTGTGTCGAGGCGACGGATCGTTTGGATCCAGACAAAAGGGTGACTCCAACCAATAGAGAGTTACTGGCACAGGGCGCAGGTAATATCATATCAGGCATGATTGGCGGTTTGCCCGTGACTCAAGTAATCGTGAGAAGTAGTGCTAATATTCAATCGGGCGGAAAGACCAAGCTTTCAGCGATCATGCACGGATTTTTCTTGGTAATTTCTGTATTTACCATTCCATCTCTTCTTAATTTAATACCGTTGTCTGTTCTCGCGGCTATTTTATTAGTTGTGGGGTATAAATTGGCAAAGCCAGAGCTCTTCATAAAAATGTATGGTCTGGGGTGGAAACAATTTTTGCCATTTATTACGACCATCGGTTTTATATTGGCGACAGATTTGCTTACGGGTATCGGTGTTGGTCTTTTGGTCGGGGTGGTTGTTATTTTGATCAAAAGCTATCAAAATTCTCACTTTTTGCATATCGAAGAAAACCATGAGGGCGGTGATAAATATAAAATGACCTTGGCAGAAGAGGTGACTTTTATCAATAAAGGTGCGATTCAAAAAGAGCTCAATGCACTCGAAGAAAATAGTTTTTTAGAATTAAATGTTCAGAATACGCGTTATTTAGATCATGATATCATCGAAATTCTCAACAATTTCGTGGAGCGGGCTCAAAACAAATCAATACACATTAAACTTATTTCTGAAAAAGGAGTGGTTGAAAATCCCAATGATTACAGCGCCATTTTTTATTCAAAAACTTATAAAAATGAAAACACATGAAAGCACATACTAAAGAAACACAAGCCTCAGTAACACCTGAAGGCGCAATAGAGTTGTTGAAAGCGGGTAATTTGCGTTTTCAAGAAAGTCAAAAGGCAGAACGCAATTTGATGGAGCAGGTGACAGACACCGCCACAGGACAATTTCCTTTTGCGACAATATTGTCCTGTATCGACTCAAGAGTATCTTCTGAGCTCGTTTTTGATCAAGGGATCGGAGATATTTTCAGTGTACGCATTGCGGGAAATTTTGTCAATGAAGATATACTGGGCAGTATGGAATTTGCCTGTAAGTTGGCGGGCACAAAAGTTATTGTAGTTATGGGTCACACGAGTTGTGGTGCGGTCAAAGGAGCTTGTGACCACGCCCGATTGGGTAATCTTACCGCCTTGATTAATAAAATAGAGCCCGCTGTTGAGGCCACTGAATCACCTGAGCCAGGAGCAGAGAGAAATTCGAGTAATCTAGAATTTGTGGATGCCGTAGCCAAAACTAATGTCGAAATGACGCTCGATAACATTCGCCAGCAAAGCGAAGTGTTGAAAGAGATGGAGGATTCAGGTGCGATTAAAATCGTCGGTGCTATGTACGACATCTCAACAGGGGCCGTTTCGTTTTATTAATAAGCTTTTGATGAAGCTCATTTAGATAAGCGATGTTTTTGCCATTAAGCCCCCGAGTAATTGGGGGCTTTTATTTTTTAATGAACCGAGACGATTGATAATTTTGTCCATCGTTGAGTTCTAGGATGTATATACCAGAATTTAGATCACGTATATCAATTTGATTGTTTGTAGCCTCAAGTCGGCCTGTTTTTAAAACCTGCCCTAGGGGACTGATCATGCGATAAACTAGTGGACGCTTATTCATTGTATCGATATGCAATATCGCTGTACTAGGATTGGGATATATGCTAAAATCATTTTTGGGCTTATCGGCAATATTCAAATTATTTTGATAAACCCTAACATAATCAATTTCCATGGCGTCTTGAGTAAACCCGGTAGGAATAATGTCTGGCAAAATAGCAACATTGAGTAAAATGTATTGATTCAGATCAAAAGGCCATGTTTCCATATTTTGTACTGCGGGCTCGTAGATATAATGTACTTCATTGTCCACCGAGAAAATAAGTCGAGTTTCGCTCCATTCTAATCGGTAAATGTGAAACTCTGAAGAAACATTATTGACATAACGTCCGCCGACATTGACCGTCCCTCCATAGCTCGAGGGTGTATGGGTCGCACTAGAGATATAATTTTGATTCATGCCCCAGTGCTCCATAATGTCAATCTCACCACAGGCCGGCCAAGGTGTGGTTCCGTATTCTGAATAATATACACCGCCAGGCTCTGTAATGTTTTGCCCTAAAGTCCAAATAGCAGGCCATGTCCCAACACCAAAAGGCAGTCGTGCTCTTACTTCAACTCGGCCGTAAGTAAAGGCAAACTTACTGTTCAAACGTGCAGAAGTGAATTCTTTTGTGATCCCCTGCTGCGTATAATTTTCACGAATTGCCATGATTTTGAGGGTTCCATCACTCACAAAGGAATTTTCAATGCGGTCAGTGTAGTGTTGTATTTCTCCATTATACCAACTTTCTCCGTTCGGGATTAGTGTTTGGTGATGCCATTTTTCTGAATCAAGAGGACCGTTGTAATCGAATTCATCCGACCACACTAAGGTTTGACTACTCAATGCAGTGGTTGCCAATATCAGGACAAGCAATAGGCCATACTCAATTTTCTTCATGACAGTTAACGAAGTTTAATGAGCGACAAAGATACATTTAAAGAATGGGAATATTTTGCTACATTTATTCATTAACATAATCATCAATTGTTCCATTTACTGTTATTTATAATCCAGTGTATCATTGCTAAGTTATGACCGGAGAACAAGCCAAAAAAAAACATCCTCAACTCGTAGTGCTTGTGCTTTTGGTGTTTTTTGTGATCTCGTTCATTACCAATATTTTGAACTCAATTATTGTCGCGGTTAAGGACAGTTTTGATCTGAGTTTAAGCGCAGCTGGTTTATTACCATTTTCATTTTTTATTGCCTATGCTGTAATGTCCATTCCTGCTGGCTTTCTCACCGAGCGTTATTCGAGTAGAACTTTATTGACCGCAGCTTTTTTAGTTATTGTCTTGAGCTGTTTTCTTTTTGTTCTCAACCCGAGCTACGGCTATTTTTTGGGGACGCTTTTTGTTTTGGGTTTGTGTATGGCGGTATTACAGGTGATCATCAATCCTATGTTGCGCTTTGCTGGTGGGGAAGAGCATTTTGCCTTTAACTCGGTTATGGCGCAGGTGGTTTTTGGCGGGGCTTCTTTTTTGAGTCCTTGGCTCTACATGGAGCTTGCTAAAGAACAAACATATGCTTTTATTTCAGGGGTATTGCCCAATTGGATACCAGTTCATTTACCTTGGCTATCTCTCTATCTATTTTTCGCTCTTTTGGCTTTGTTTATTTTGGGAGTGATTTGGTTTATTCCCTTTCCGGTGGTCGAAAAGTCAGATCAAGCGCCGTTGGGCGCACTTTCGGCCTACCGCGATTTGGCGAGGAATCGTTGGGCCTATTTATTCTTTTTGGGCATTTTCGCTTATGTTGGATTTGAGCAAGGGGTTGGCAGTTGGATGGCAGAATATTTGCAATCATATCATGGATTTGCCTCAGAGAACACAGGGGCGTCGACTGTATCTTATTTTTGGGCCATGCTTACAGTAGGGTCCTTAATAGGGCTTGTTTTGTTAAAAATATGGGACAGTAAAAAAGTACTTGTCTTGAGCAGTAGTGGAGCTATGGTTTTTTTACTCTTGTCGCTTTATGGTCCCGCATCATGGGCGCTAATAACATTTCCTGCAATTGGGTTCGCTATTTCTGTCATGTGGTCTATTATTTTTTCTTTGGGGTTAAATTCTGTGGCGCATCACCACGGAGCGCTGTCCGGTATTTTGTGTACGGGTATCGCCGGAGGAGCGATTTGGCCGTTGATCGTAGGACTTACCGGCGATTGGTTTAATTTACAACTGGCCTTAACGTTTTTATTGATTCCTTTGGCGTATATTTTCTCTATCGGACTTTGGGCTAAGCCCCTGATTCGCAATAAAACTATTGGTCAGAAGGACAAAGCAAAATCATCCTAGAAAAGTGAACACATAAACGAGAAACACAAGGCATCATTTAGTAATCAAAAACACGCCACAATATGAAACAAACACTGGGTATCGATATAGGAGGTACCAATATCGATTTGGGATTAGTATCTAGTGGTCAATTGTTTGACAAAAAAAGCTTTGAGGTCGATAGTTTTATGAGTCGCGAAGAATTGTTAAATCAATTGATCAAACGATTGCAAGTTTTGACTTAACTAATGTCCAAGGTATTGGCGTAGGCGTTCCAGGTATTATAGATCCTGATAAAGGCTATATTTACGATCTTCAGAATCTTTCAATGTGGTATGAATTGCCTTTGGCTGATCTCTTGACCAAAGAGTTTTCCCTGCCGACAAAATTGAGCAATGATGCTGGTTGCTATGCTCTTGGTCACGCCTACTATGGACAGGGAAGACTGTATCAGGACTTTGTGGCGCTGACCTTGGGTACTGGTTTGGGTATGGGCATCATAATTAATGGTAAACTTTATACGGGTTTGATGGCGGGTGCTGGCGAAATTGGTATGATGCCCTATAAACAGGGTATCGTAGAGGAATATGCTGCCAGTGCATTTTTTAAAAGACATTATGGTCAATCGGCAAAACACCTACATGTCGAGGCCAAGCAAGAATCAACTATGGCCTTGGAGGCCTTTGAGGATTATGGTAATCATCTAGGCAATGCCATTAAAATGGTCATGTCTTTAATGGCTCCTGAGGCAATCATTCTCGGTGGTTCAATTGCTCGAGCCTATCCATTTTTTTGGAAGAGCATGAAAGCGACCATCGCGGATTTTGAATATGCCCAACAACGCGATCAAACCACGATAATTGCCTCCCAGCATGAGGATATGGGAATCATCGGTGCCGCGGCATTAATAGGACCGTAATTTCCACCAATTTTTAGTTAAGTCAGCTTTGTTCAAAGTCTATTGTTTTGTACATTCACAAAAAAAAATAATCATGGTAAAAATTTACAGAATTTTATTCCTTTTGTTGTTTGTGAGTCCAATGCTTTTGGCGCAAACACCTGCACAACGAGCAGAGATTACAAAAGACTACGACCTGGTAAAACTCGCTGAATTACGTGCTGAGTTTTTACAATCGGAACAGGAACAAAGAGCTCAGGCACTTGAAATGGCGGCGATTAAAGGATGGCCACAGACCATTCAAGGAGAAAATGGATTTTATGGTGCCCTCGTCGGTATTTACGAAAATGGTCAGCCTAAATATCGTGTGACACACAATCGCGAAGGAGCCATTACCACAAGAGCCAATACCTTGCACACTGGTGGGGTCACTGGACTTGATTTAGATGGTCAAGACATGATCGTGGGTGAGTGGGATGGAGGTTCTGTCAGAGGGACGCATCCTTTGCTCTCAGGACGTGTTGATCAAATTGATGGATCGACCAGTAATAGTGATCATGCGACCCACGTTGCTGGAACACTCATTGGAACAGGGACTGTAAACAATGGAGCGGCCAAAGGGATGTTGCCAGAGGCAACCCTATGGGCTCATGACTGGTTCAGCGATTATCCAGAAATGATTGCTGCTGCGGCAGACGGATTGTTGGTTTCTAATCACTCATATGGAAGTGGTATCCAAAATACACCACTTTGGCGTTTGGGGTATTATGACAACGATGCACGAGGCCTAGATAACATTCATTACAATGCACCGTTTTATCTGGCTTGTGTATCAGCGGGTAATGATCGTCAGAGTGGCGTTAACCCAGGCGACGGCGGGTTTGACTACCTTACCGACATGTCTACGGCTAAAAATGCATTAACTGTGGCCGCCACGTTCGAAGTTTTGAACTACACTGGGCCGTCAAGTGTTGCCATGTCTGGCTTTAGTAGCTGGGGTCCAACTGATGACGGTCGTGTCAAACCGGATATTTCGGGCAAGGGGGTAAATATGTATTCCTCTGTGGGTGCACAAGGATATGCAAACTACAGTGGTACTTCAATGTCAAGTCCGAATGTTGCCGGAAGTCTTATTCTCTTGCAGCAATATTACAATCAACTGAATAGCTCCTTTATGAAGGGCGCAACACTGCGCGGTTTGGCCATTCATACCGCAGATGAAGCAGGTTCGGCCGATGGTCCTGATTACCGTTTCGGATGGGGTCTGCTCAACGTTCAGAGAGGTGCTGAGGTTATTGGTGGAATGAATGATTCTTCTTATATCATTGAAGAAAGCTTAGCTTCAGGCGAGACCATCGTATTTAGTGTGAGCGCTGATGGTTCAGAACCATTGCGTGGAACAGTGGCATGGGCTGATCCTTCTGGAACACCACTACCAGCCAATGCATCGAGTTTAGACGATCCAACACCAATGTTGGTCAATGATATAGATTTCAGATTGACCAGTGCTGCTGGTGTGGAAGCGCTTCCATGGCGCCTAGACCCGGCTAGCTTTACAGCTGCAGCAACACAAGCTGATAACTTTGTCGACAATGTTGAGAAAATTGAGATTGGTGGTGCCGTTGGCACTTATGCGGCAAAAATTTCTCACAAAGGGGCAAATTTGGTAGAAGGAGCTCAAGATATATCCATCATTATCAGTGGAATGGGTACGCCTGATTTCTTTGCTTTGACGCACGACGGTCTGGTTTACCTGTGTATTGGTGATACTAATGCAGAATACACTGTCGATTTTACTCCTTTAAACGGTTATGCCGGTGGAGTTTCCTTTAGTGTAAACGGATTGCCTTCGGGAGTAAGCGCAAGCTTCACTAACCCTACCTTGTCTGATACAGGATCGACGACCATGACTTTGAGTGGTGTAGAAAATCTTGCAGCAGGAAATTATACTCTTGTAATTGATGTAGTAGGAACGGGAGAAACTCAATCTATCCCAGTCACTTTAAGTGTACTTAGTGATGATCCCAGCACTGTACCCATGTCGGATTTACTCGATCCAGTCGATGGGGCCGTAGATGTACCAATTGTATACGAATTACAGTGGTCCAATGGTGGTCCAACCGTGACAAGTTATGACGTTGAGGTTTCTCGTGATATCGATTTCACCAATGTTCAATTTGCTCAGAGTTCGGATTTCCCGTCCTCTTTAATTCTTGGTATGCAAGAGGGTTATACCTATTGGTGGCGAGTACGCAGCAACACTGAGTGTGCTGTCGGTGAATGGTCTCCTGCCTTCACATTTACAGTGGCTGGTGTTTTGGGTATAGAGTCTCAGGAATCACTCGGACTATCTTTATTTCCAAACCCTGCAACGAGTTCCTTTAACCTGCGCTCGGAGACACCCATGCAACGTGTTGAACTGCGCAATGTTTTAGGTCAAGTGGTGTTGGTTCAGGACTTGGACAGCACAGAAGCTCAAGTGTCTGTTGAGTCGTTGAGTCAAGGGACTTACTTTGTACGTGTACATCGCGATGGCGTTGTGGCTAATTTAAAATTAGTCAAGCAATAACCATTCATGATAAAATAATGAACGAAAAAAGCCCGGCATTAGCCGGGCTTTTTATTTCACTATATTCTTGGTCTTGACTTTTTCGACTAAAAATAGCTTCCATACGGACCGCTGATACGGTTAAGGCTCGTTTACCCTCTTAAGAATGAGGCATTTCAAATTGACTGAGCCAGGCCAATCGTTTTTGCATCATCATACGGATGAAGACTTTATTTTCATCGTAATTGCGGTTTTTAAGAAATTTTATCACGAGTCCTTGGGCATGTATGCTAAAATGATCAGAGTCAAAGATGATCAGCTCTTGATAAGGAATGACCCAACCCATTCTTTTCCCGCCATTGATTCCGTAAACGATAATGCCCTTGGGTCTGAGTTCAATATTTCCATAAAGCAGGTCTTGTAGGCTGTTTTTAAGGGGATAAAATCCTGAGCTATAGCTATGGATGATCATACGACCCGAGCCAATACGCCCTAATTTAAATCGATCTACCAATCCGAAGGCAGGTCCCAGTGCACTTTTGGCCAATTGGTCGAAGTCTTCGTTTGGGTGGGTGGTGTCAAATACCATTGAGTTGATGTTTATTGTTGCTGATTGTCTTAGGTTGTTGTGCTATTTTATCCCTTCTTTTTGTTGCGTTTACAACGCTCGCTGCAGTACAGTACCTCTTCCCAATCTCTTGCCCATTTCTTTCTCCACGAAAAGGGGCGTCCACATGTCCGGCATATTTTCTCAGGCAAGAATTCTTTTTTCATCCTTGAGTTTGTTTTTCTCTAGAGCTATTGTACTGTGTTTTGTTCTCTTTTTAATGACTTTTTGCATTTGTTCCAATAAGGAAAAAATGAAGGTTTGTATGGTGCTTCTGATGACAACCATTCTCGGGGGTCGAGCACATCTACCGGGTACTTTATTGCAGGATGTTCTTTGGCATAGAACACACTGTTTGGGAAATGTTCTTTGAGTGGCTCAAACGAGCCGGTGAATATCTTTATTTCAGGAATATTGTTTTGGGCTAATTTTTTGATAAAGCCAAGCACGGGAGTACTTGTGGGGTACTGCTTAAAGTAATCGGGATCGAGCAAAAGGATGCGGTGTGCCGACAGATCTGTGCGCCATAAGGGATCGATATTGTACGGTGTGTAAATACAGACCGCCTTTGTGTTGTCGGTGATCTTATCGATAAAGTCATGTTCTAGTGAGAGCTCCACATTAGGCATATCAATGAGCTGGTTCTTTTTGGACTTCGGCCAATTCACTTGGAACGGGAAGATTCGGTAATTCCTCGTAGCTCTTATCCAGAAATGTGCCCCACTGATCTGTATGACAAAAGTGATTGATATTGTCTTGATTGGCCCAGTATTTTTTATTGGCGTTGGCCCCAGCCACCCACTGCCAACTCAGGGCATTGCTGGCCCAATCTCCATCCAAAAGATGGGCAAACATCCACTGGGCGGGAATACGCCAGTGGCATTGGGCGACATTGCATACCATACTGGCGACATACATGCGCACATGGTTGTGCATATAGCCTGTTTGATAAAGTTCTTCAATGGCCTGGTCTACGGCTTGTATTCCGGTCTTGGCTTCTAAAATAGCTTTAGGAAGTCCATGCTGACTGACATTTTCCTGGGTATGTTTGAGGTCTTGGTTTATCGCCTGGCCGTGATGTTGCCACTGTTTTTGCCAGAAATCGCGCCACGCGAGCTCTTGGACAAACTTTTCCATCTGAAAGAGTTTAAATCCTCGATTAAGCAGACGCTCGTAAACACCTCTGGTCGAAATCACCCCACGTGAAATATAAGGCGAAAGCCGACTCACCGCTCCATCTACATAATTTCTTGATTTGGCATAGGCTACGGGATCTATGGCGTCTATTTGGGCGAGTATGTCTTGATATTGAGTTGATAATTCTGCCATATTAGATCATTGAAACAAAGGGTTCGGGAGTGAATAATGTCCATCGACACCTCTATTTTTGTATTAATGGATTAGCGTTTGCTGATTTTATTACCACTGATATTGCGTTGGCGACTACATTTAAATCGTTTGATTTCCGGGTTGCGTTTTTTTAAATGTTTTTTACTGACCCCGCTGTTGACACGTTTACGCCATAGGTTAAAACTCCCCCGCTTTAGGGTCTTACGCATCAGGGCAATGACTTTTTTTTCGGGTAAGCCAAATTGATATTCTATAGCCTCAAATGGCGTGCGATCTTCCCAGGCCATTTCAATGATGCGATCGAGTTCAGCCTCAGTAAATTCTCTTTGATCACTCATGGTCTTGATGTCTTTGCCAAATACGCTCGTGGTTTAAAACATAACTCCCCAGATGCTCGACCTTACATTGGTCTGGCTCAATTAGTGATAAAAAGGGCTTTTTCTGTTCTCGGGCGTATAAGTGATAGACGCTCCCAATATTGGGTTCGAAATTGAATTCTGCTTCGAGAATGCGGTTATTTTCTTGAATTTCTTCTAAAAGTGCTTGGTATTCCTGCTTGATGGCATCGAATTTGGCTTGAGTCTTGTGATTAAAAGCCTTGATGTAATTGTTCTTCCAAGTGGTCAGATCCTCTGTGGTAATTTTAGGGGCACTGACCGAGGTTGCGTAAGGACGAAGTGCAGCATCATAAGTCCCGGTCTCCTCATTATAAACAACTAAATCTGGCTTTTTTTTCTCCGGCATAAAGACTTGGTTATGGATAGGGGTATCGTCTTGAGGTTCAGTCTTGATTTTTGGCCAAACGCTCCAATTCTTTCATGACTTCTTCAGCCTCTTGTACCTTCTGATCGCTGAGCTTTCGATTTGTGGTGGAATACTTGTGCGCCTGTTCCATGAGGTCACGATATTTTTTCTCGAGTTTCTCTTTTGGGCTGGATTTCTTAAATAGACCGAACATGGAATTTGGATTTTTAATTTTCAATAGCAGCACGAAGATACAATTTGTTTAACGATTTATGAAAATGATTAAACAAAATAAGCGTAGACCGCAATGTTTGACGCTCTTATTTAACTTTCTAATGAGACCTGAGACCAATTATTTACCAAAAGTACAAGCCTAGATTAAGTTATAGTTTTTGTAAATTTAAGTCATGAATCATAACTAATGAAAAAATTACTTTATCTCATTTTAGCCATGATGATCGCGGCTTGTAGCGAGGATGAAGATAATCCGTGCATTTATGATGCAACACTGTCAATGAGTCAAGTGACTAATATTACTGACACTTCAGCGACATTAAATGCAGCAGTAAATGTAATTTCTCAAAACTGTGACGACCCAATTAATACAGTTCAAGGATTTGTGATTTCTACGGAAATACAGCCCACTATAAATGATGTTCAAATCAATGTTAGCGGTACTGTGATTTCTGCAACAATTGATGATTTAACGCCTAATACGACTTATTATGTCAGGTCGTTTTTAACCAATTCATTCGGTGAGTTTTACAGCGATGAGGTGAGTTTTTCCACAGAAGGAATAATTGGACTCCTTAATTGCGATGGAGATCCTATCCCTACAATAGTTTATGGGACTCAAGAATGGACCGTTGAAAGTGCTTGTCATATTACTTACAGAGATGGTACAGTTATTCCACAGGTAACAGACCCATCAGAGTGGTTTAACCTCACTACTGGGGCTTGGTGTTATTATAATAACGACCCGACTAAAAGTAAGTTGTATAATTGGTATGCGGTAGTAGGAATACACGACACAGACCCCAGTACTCCAAACAAAGAATTTGCCCCTGAGGGTTGGCATGTGCCTACCGATACTGAGTGGACTACACTTGAAGAATATCTCATAGCAAATGGCTACAATTATGACAGCACCACCACAGGAAATAAAATAGCTAAAGCGATGGCATCCAACACTGGTTGGATTAATGACACTATCACAGGAGTCGTGGGTAACAACCAAAGTATAAACAACAGTAGTGGTTTTAACGCATTTCCTAAAGGTATCCGCAATCTCTACGGCGGTTTCGACTTTGTGGGAGAATACTCAGGATTTTGGAGTTCCTCTGTGTATAATGGTTTTTCATGGAGCCGTAACCTGAGCGACTCTTACCCTTCCCTACGTAGGCAATACTTCTATAAGCAGATTGGCCATTTGGTTCGATTGGTGAAGGATTAAAATACATGACTCTTGATTCTTTCAGGAGGTGAAAAAAGGGATTACTCGTTAGCGCTCGTGATCCCATGGAGGGTTGGTGCTTCAGAATAATCAAAGTTAATTTTATGAAAAACCTGTCCGCCTGCGGCGCCCAATTTTT
>JAYQIF010000008.1:0-754785 GCA_038141525.1 Flavobacteriaceae bacterium
GGGGTGGCAGGATTCGAACCTGCGACCTCCTGCTCCCAAAGCAGGCGCGATAACCGGGCTACGCTACACCCCGTAAAATTATGCTGTAATTTTACAGTTACATTGCGGAGAGACAGGGATTCGAACCCTGGCAACGGTTTCCCGTTGACAGATTAGCAATCTGCTCCATTACCACTCTGGCACCTCTCCTGTCTATGTCCAATGAACGTGCATTTTTCAATGCGGATGCAAATGTATTTTTTTAAACCCAATAACCCAAAATTTTGTGGGCGTTTTTTCATATTATTTGCAGCATTTACTCTGTCTAATTCTTGTTTATTTCAATTTGGAATTAAATCAACTAATTCTGGAAATCGCCCAAAACCAGTAAACATTGAAAAACTTTTAATCCTTAGTGTGCTCGCAACCCTATTTGGGTGCTCACCTGCTCTTACTGAAGACCAAGTCCGTGAATTGTCGTTAGTCATATCGAAAATCAAATCGGTTTGGAAGAGGCGATTCCCGGATATCTTACAGGCATTAATGATCGCAAAAAAAGGCCCTATCGGGCCCTTTTTTCTGCTAAGAGATTGTGCTTTATTTTACAATGACTTTTGCTGTTTTAACCAGATTAGATCCAGTATTATGAACTTTGACTAGGTAAATGCCCGCAGCCATTTGTGATAAATCTAATGTAGCTTGATAGGCACCAGTATTGTTTTTACTTAATGAACCGTTTGTCAATTTTTGACCGATCATATTAAAAGCGGCCATGTCTAAAGTCAAATCCGACTGGGTGTTCATCGATAACTCAAATCGATTGCCCCCTAAGTCAACCACCATTAATTTAGCATTGTTAAACGCCTGATCGGTAATACTCAAGACTTCCTCAATATTTACTGTATAGTCTTCTGTCTCACCATAATCAGTTACCTCGCAAGCATCGTCAGGCACTGCTGCTTGCCAATTGGATTTTAAACGCATGCGGTGATTTCCAGTTGGGGCGTTAGCGGGAATAACCAAATCTACGGTTTCAGTATGCACTCCTCCTGCTTGACCAGGAGCAATAACAAAGTTTGGTACTACTTTTTCATCATTAGTGAACTGAGAATCGTCGTTAAAATCAATCCAAACGGTAACGTTTTGATCTCCATAACGAGTGGTAACGGTCAAGTCATAAGTGGTATCCGCCTCAAGATTGGCCACTAGGTTTGTAAAATCTGCATAACCTTCGCAGGCCGAAGCGTTGTCGATTTCTTCAATATTCACTAAGCGAAATCCATCACCAAAACTACAATTTAAGGCAGGAGTACACACATAGGCAAATGGACCCTCACCGGTGTAAAAACGTGAAAATTGAAATGGATTTGGAGGACATTGCCCTCCAGAGAGCTGATCAAAGGTCTGAGCCACTGGAACAGCGATTCCCGGAGCCCACCAAGACCAAGTCTCTCTGACGGTGATACACGGAGAAGAACCCGTTTGACCATCAGTGAATGTTGCGGTAGATATAACCAATGTAACGTCATTAAACACGGTGCCGTCAGGAAGCGTTATGCTTGAGGTATCCATAGCCTCTGACTCTACTTCGTGATCACGAAATAAAGACGGTGGTCCTCCAGGTACCTCGAACGGCACGTTAAAAATTCCGTCGGTATGAACATCTCCCACATTAAAAGGATAAGGAAAAATCACTAATGGTGTGGGATAACTAGAAAGCAAAAAGCTTTGTTCTCCATTATAGGTGTACTCAGTACTCGTATAACCAGGAAATTGCACAAATCCATCTTCATAATAGGCATGTGTTGCATTTGGATAATCAGCGGCGTAAGGAGAATCTTCAATCGGCTGAATGGCAATTTCTCTTGAGTCATCAGGATTAACTGAGGAAAAATCCCACGGACCTGTAGTAGAGGCATTTAAAAAGACTGCCCTGGTATCAACGTAATAATTGATCCCGTCGACAGGAATTGTTGGTTGCGTAATTTGTGCTGCCGTAAACCAACTCATCATAACAGCACTAAAAAATAACTTTGTTTTCATTTAGGTAGTTTTTAGATTGTTTATTGCAATATAAAAACTAAAAATAAAAAATAAAAATCTAGTCCTTACTCAGGATAAGCCACCCTTAGATGATACATATTGGTCAGCTTCTTCTTAAGGACCTTTTTGATCTGCCCGATTTCCTTAAAGGTAATGTTGGCGTTATCAAACTGACCCTGCTCCATATGCATGTCTATGATCGACTCCACAAATTCATTGATCTTAGTCGAGGTAGGGTCTTTTAGGCTTTTACTGGCGGCCTCTACACTGTCGGCCATCATCAGTATGGCCGTCTCTTTAGAAAATGGCTTTGGTCCTGGATATCTAAAATCTTGTTCTAAGGCGCTCCCCTGCTCATCCAGTTCCTTTTTGTAAAAGAAATACACCAGATTGGTCCCGTGATGGGTACGGATAAAGTCGATAATGCGCTCAGGGAGCTTGTATTTGCGCGCCAGCTCAATACCTTTAATGACATGTCCAATAATGATTTTGGCGCTTTCCTTGGGCTCTAAATCGTTTAGGGTGTTGATCGAATTCACCTGATTCTCGGTAAAGTTTGTGGGGTTGTTCATTTTACCGATATCGTGATACAGCGCCCCCACACGCACCAGCATGCTGTCTGCCCCGATTTCTTGGGCAGCCGCCTCGGCCAGATTCGCCACATTGAGCGAGTGGTGAAAGGTCCCAGGAGCCTTATTAGAGAGTTCTTTCAGAAGCGGTGTATTGGTATTGCTCAGCTCCAGCAGCGATACCTCAGAGACCAGGCCAAAGATCCGCTCGTAGGCGTAAATCAGCGGGAAGGCAAAAAGAGTAATCAGCCCACAAATCACAAAATAAGCGAAGTTCTCTAGGGCAATACGCTCGAGACTGCCCTCCTGCACGATAAAAAAGGCTAAATACCCCAAGACATAAATCCCAGTGATCTGCCCCACCGAGATAAACAGATTCGCCCGCTTTGAGAGTTCAGAGACCGTGAGTATGGTCACAATCCCGGCGATGATCTGCAAAAACATAAACTCAAAACTATTGGGCACCACAAACCCCAATAGCAGTAGCGTGAGCACATGCACAAATAGCCCCAAACGCGCATCAAAAAAACTCTTGAGCACAATAGGCAAAATACACAGCGGAATCAGATACACATAAGCTGCGTCCAGTTTGATCACCAGTGTGGTCACAAAAATCATCAGCAGCATATTGATAAAAATAAAACTCACCTTGGTGTTGTGCTCAAAAATCTCTGGGCGATACTTGCGCAAAAACAAAAACAACATCACAAACACCAGCGACACCAGCATCGCATACCCAAACACCAGCCAGTTGTAATTGCTGCTGCTCCAAACCTGACTTTGGAACTGATCGCGCAGCGAATTGAGTTTTTCATATTTTTGACCTTCGACCACTTCGCCTTTGGCAATAATGCGGGCCCCCTTCTCCACCACCCCGATATTAGGGTTAATGTCTCCCAAGAGCTCCTGTACAGAAGCCTCGGTCAGTGTGGCATTAAACGTGAGATTAGGCTTGACCACCGTGGCAATGATCTGGGTAAAAATTTCGGCCATTTCAGGAATCTGCGTGGTTGCTTCTTGGGCGAGTTCTTGTAATTCCTCTCGCTCCACCACACGAGAAAATACCGTCTGACGCACCTGATTGTCTACCCTGAGGTTCACCAATTGCTCGGGCAAATAATCATCGCCACTGCCACCGAGCACCCCATTTTTGTAGAGTTTATTCACCAGATTGAGCCCGATTTGCTTGACCTTGTTTTTGGGGGTTGCGTACGCGCTGTCTTGATAACTCAAATCCAGCAGCACACTAAATTCCTGTAGCGCAACCAGCGGTATGTCCGCATCCAGATCAAAAAACGGCACCGCATTGCGCTTGATCGCCTCGCGCTCTTCCTCTAGGGCCTTATTGTCTTTTTTGATGGTAAAATTAAACGGGGCATAGAGGTTCTCGTATTGCCATGGTTTGCCTTTTTGGAACTGATACTTAAACCGTCCTCCTTTGGGCAACATATAAATCACCAAAATAATGGACCCAACCATAAGCAGAAGCTTATAGGCATTGGATTGATTGCGCGAGAGCAAAGACAAAAAACGATCCATTAATTCGGGCTTAAAAAGTAAAGGTAACAATTCGTTATAACTTATCACAAGCCTGCGTAAAAGCCCCAAAAGAATTCATTTATAATGCTTAATTTAGCCCTGTTAATGACCTAATTTTATGAGTAAAAACATCGTAATTGTCTCGCGTGCACGCACCCCGATCGGGAGCTTTCTAGGCGGACTTTCCTCACTTTCTGCCCCACAGCTCGGAGCCATCGCCATAAAAGGCGCCTTAGACAAAATTAACCTAGACCCCGCCTTGGTCTCCGAAGTGCTTATGGGCCATGTGGTTCAGGCCGGGGCCGGTCAAGCCCCTGCGCGCCAAGCAGCTATGGGTGCTGGAATTCCAGAAAATGTGCCCTGTACCACCGTCAATAAAGTCTGTGCCTCTGGGCTTAAAGCCGTGATGCAAGGCGCGCAAGCCATCGCTATGGGCGACGCAGAAATCGTCGTGGCCGGCGGTATGGAAAGCATGAGCAATATTCCGCATTATCTGCCCATGAGACAAGGCCAAAAATTTGGCCCCGCCACCCTTACCGATGGCCTCCAAAAAGACGGTCTGGTCGATGTTTATGCCCAAGAAGCCATGGGTGTTTTTGCCGAACAATGCGCTACTGAGTACGGCTGCTCTCAGAGAAGATCAAGATGCTTTTGCCATCACTTCTTACGAGCGCTCTGCCAAAGCTTGGGCCGAGGGCAAATTCGACGACGAGGTCGTGCCAGTTTCCGTGCCACAAAGACGCGGTGAACCCATCGTGATCCGCGAAGACGAAGAGTTCAAAAACGTGCGCATGGAAAAAATCCCTAGCCTGCGTCCTGCCTTTGTCAAAGACGGTACGGTAACCGCAGCAAACGCCTCGACCATTAATGATGGTGCGGGTGCTGTATTGCTCATGAGCGAAGAAAAAGCCAAAGAACTCTGCCTTAAACCCCTGGCGCGCATCGTGAGTCAGGCCGATGCCGCACAAGCCCCCGAATGGTTCACCACAGCCCCTGCCAAAGCCTTGCCTAAGGCCTTAGACAAAGCAGGACTGAGCCTATCAGACATCGACTATTTTGAACTCAACGAAGCCTTTTCTGTAGTGGGTCTGGCGAACATGCAAATTATGGAGTTGTCGCCGGATCAAGTAAATGTAAATGGCGGCGCGGTATCGCTTGGTCACCCCCTAGGATGCAGTGGGGTGCGCATACTCATTACCCTGATGGGGGTGCTCGATCAGAATAACGCCCGTTATGGTGCCGCAGGTATTTGCAACGGCGGTGGCGGTGCTTCGGCCATGATCATCGAACGCTTATAGAATTAAAACAACACACAACAGGGCCCCAAAAAAATCATGAAATACGGAGTTTGTCATTTGAGTATCGTGCCCATGCGGGCCAATCCCGAGGACACCAGCGAACTCGTGTCTCAGCTGCTCTATGGAGAACTCTTTAAAATCATCGATCAGCGCAAAAAATGGGTCAAAATCCGTTGCAGCGCAGACGATTATACGGGCTGGATCGACCGCAAACAATACACAGCCATCACGGCAGAGCAGTATACTCAGGCTTTTGGCCAGCCCCCCGCTTACAGTGGCGATCTGGTGGATTTTGTGAGCACCCCTGCGGGAGCCCTTAAATCCATAGTGGTGGGCAGTAGCGTGCATAACTGCAGTTTATTGGGCGATACCTTTGAGGGGCAAACGCGCCAGACGACAGAGCAAAGCCCCGAGATGATCATCGAACAAGCGCTCATGTACTTAGACACCCCTTATTTATGGGGCGGTAAAACGCCTTTTGGCATCGATTGCAGCGGACTCACCCAAATGGTTTATCGCTTAAGCGGCAAATCCATTCCTCGCGATGCCAAAGACCAAGCCCTGCTGGGCGATGCCCTTAGTTTTATCGAAGAAAGTACTCCGGGTGATTTAGCGTTTTTTGACAATGCGGAGGGTAAAATCACCCATGTCGGGCTGATCATGAAAGACAACTATATCCTGCATGCCCACGGCCAAGTGCGCATCGATCGTCTGGATCAAACCGGGATTTTCAACACCGACAAAAACACCCACACCCACAAGCTCAGGGTCATCAAAAAAATTCTTTGACCCATTGCTCTATGGGAATCATAAGATGCTCTGCGGTATATTTCAAAAAGCTCAAAACAAAAAAGACCGCTTAGTGCGGTCTTTTTTAAATCGTTCCTTAGTAAAGAACTTAAGTCTGATTACTTTCCTTCAAGCTCAGCAACTTTAGCTTTAGTGGCTTTATACTCTGGAGTCATCGACAACTGGCTGTAGATGTTCATCAGCGTGCGCAATACATCGATATTATCGGGTACCGTCTGAGACGCTCCTTCAAGGTATGGTAAGGCCTCGCGATACATTTCCTTGCGCTCTTCTTTGAGTTCGTCATAACGTCTGTTGTCTGCCGCAGAGGTCCCTAAGTTATTCATCTCCTCGACAATGCTTCTCTCATCTTGTAAGATCAAAGAAGCCATATTGATTTGCGCAAAAGAATATGACGGATCTAATTCAAGCGCTCGGGCATAGTAGGTTTTAGCGCGATCGCTCTCACCGACTTGCATCGCACTCACCCCAAGGTTATAAAACAGTTCGGGGTTGTTAGGATCGGTGGTCACCACTTCTTCCATCACCTCGCGGTATTTCACCATATCCCCCATTTTATAGGCCAAATCGGCCTCAGAACGCATCAGGTTCACATCATTGGGATTTGCAGCACGGGCTCGGGCCATAAGCGCCACGGCTTTTTCATCTTCCCTTGATTGATGTAAATCAAGGTCACTTTTTGAAGTAGATCAGATTCTACAGACTCTGTTTTTACATCGCGAGGCTGCTCGTACAAACCGAACTTCATGCCTTCCTCGCGCTGGGCCCGCGATTCAAATAAGACTTCTTCGCCACTGGCCTTGCTTACCGCATAAAACTCCTCACGAATGCCCGTATACCCCATGTCCAATAACTGGGTGTACTTTTCTAGGGCCTGATCAAAGAGTTGTCCGTTCACGAGGTTTCCCGCCGCATAATACAAAAAAGAGGTGTCGACAGGACTCAAAGTGTAGCCCTGTGTGAGTAAATCTGCCGCTTGGGCGTACTTTTCATTGTTTTGCGCCTCAATGGCTTTATTGACAAATACCCCGCGTAGCGTACCGATGATTCGATCGGCACGCTCTTGGGCCTCCCCGCTCAAACCACGTGATTTAGCTTGGCTCAAAGCCTCCACGGCATTGGTCAAATTATTGTCCGAAACAGCTTCTCCAGATCCGATCAAAGCCTCGGTCTTCATCAGATAAAATTGTACCACTTGGTCCTTGTCCATTTCGGCAAATTTCACCTCAGCTTGATTCAGCAAGTTCAAGGTCTCAGTATAATTAAGACTCTCCAGGGCTTTTTGGGCCTTTCTTAATTCTTTTTTCTGTCCAATAACTAACGTTGTTGCCATCAGGGCAATAACGAGCATCAATTGTTTTTTCATTTTTTTATTTGTTAATCAATTATTCTTCTGTCTGCTCTGGGGCCTCAGACCCCGTGTTTTGATCCTCTGCATCGAGGTCGTCCTCATCGTGCATCACTTTGGCTACAGCGGCGATCGAATCTTCTTCGCGCACCTTAATCAAACGAACCCCTTGAGTGGCGCGTCCCATAACCCTTAAGTCCTCGACGGCCATTCTGATGGCAATACCAGATTTATTGATGATCATCAAATCATCATTATCACTAACATTTTTGATGGCCACAAGACCTCCTGTTTTGTCGGTGATGCTGATGGTTTTTACACCTTTACCACCACGGTTAGTGATGCGGTAGTCTTCAACACTCGAACGCTTGCCATAACCATTTTCGGAAACCACAAGAATGACCGACTCTTGATTGTTTACAGTAATCATGCCAATTACTTCATCCTTTGGACCACCGAGCGTAATTCCGCGCACTCCTGAGGCATTACGACCCATAGGACGGGTCTTTTCCTCCTCAAAACGAATAGCCTTACCCGAACGTACCGCAAGCATCACTTGACTGTCGCCCGTGGTGAGTTTGGCTTCGAGCAATTCATCCCCTTCCTTGATGGTAATGGCATTGATTCCATTGGTCCGCGGGCGAGAATACTGCTCCAGTGGTGTTTTTTGACCTGACCTTGCCGAGTGGCCATAATCACATAATGACTGTTGATGTAGTCCTCGTCTTTTAGGTCTTGTGTACAGATAAAGGCTTTGACCTTATCGTCTTGTTCAATATTGATCAAGTTCTGTATGGCACGACCCTTACTGGTGCGACTGCCTTCTGGAATTTCAAAGACGCGCATCCAAAAACACTTTCCTTTTTGGGTAAAGAACAACATGTATTGATGGTTAGTCCCCACAAACAGGTCCTCTAAGAAATCTTCATTGCGCGTAGACGAGGCTTTTTGGCCGACACCGCCACGGTTTTGGGTCTTGTATTCGGTAAGCGGAGTACGTTTGATGTACCCCAGATGACTGATGGTGATCACCACCTGCTCATCGGGAATTAAGTCGGTAATGCTCACGTCACCGCCCGCATACTCGATCTGAGAGCGACGCTCATCACCGTATTTTTCTTTGATTTCGTTGAGTTCTTCCTTAATGATGTCCATACGACGCTCTTTCTTATCAAGAATGTCTTTTAGGTCCTCAATGGTGTTCATCAAATCATCATACTCAGAACGCAATTTGTCCTGCTCCAGACCAGTGAGTTGGCGCAGACGCATCTCCACGATGGCTTTGGCCTGAATCTCAGTGAGCTCAAAACGCTCCATGAGCTTTTCTCGAGCTTCATCGGCATTCGAAGAGGCACGAATAAGCGCGATCACCTCATCGATGTTGTCCGAGGCGATGATCAGTCCCTCTAGGATATGGGCACGCTCCTCTGCCTTGCGCAACAAATACTGAGTACGACGGGTCACCACTTCGTGACGGTGGTCCACAAAATGTAGAATGAGTTCTCTGAGGTTCAAGAAGTTTCGGACGTCCATTTACCAGAGCAATGTTGTTCACACTAAAACTTGACTGAAGCGCCGTGTACTTGTACAACTTATTGAGTACAATGTTCGGGATGGCATCGCGCTTGAGCAAATACACCACGCGCATTCCTTTGCGATCCGATTCATCACGAATATTACTGATGCCTTCAATTTTCTTTTCATTGACCAAATCTGCGGTCTTTTTGATCATGTCGGCCTTATTCACCTGATAGGGAATCTCGGTCACGACGATACACTCGCGGCCTTGGATTTCTTCAAAATGCGCCTTTCCGCGCATGACCACGCGGCCACGTCCGGTCAAAAAGGCTTCTCTTACTCCTTCATACCCGTAGATCACACCTCCTGTAGGAAAATCAGGCGCCTTGACGTGGGTCATTAATTCTTCGACCGTAATGTCATTGTTGTCGATATAGGCCACGGTGCCATCGACCACCTCGGAGAGATTGTGAGGCGGCATATTGGTGGCCATACCTACGGCAATACCCGAAGCACCATTGATCAAAAGGCCAGGAATTTTTGTGGGCAATACTGTGGGTTCTTGAAGGGTGTCGTCAAAATTGAGTTTGTGATCGACCGTCTCTTTGTCAATATCTGCCAACATGTCTTCAGATATCTTGCGCATGCGTGCTTCTGTATAACGCATCGCCGCCGGGCTATCGCCATCGATAGAACCGAAGTTCCCCTGACCATCGACCAGCATGTAGCGCAGACTCCAATCTTGGGCCATACGCACCATGGCGTCGTATACCGAGGTATCGCCGTGTGGGTGGTATTTACCCAAAACTTCTCCGACAATACGTGCGGATTTCTTGTGGGCCGTATTGGCTCTAACCCCCAGTTCATGCATCCCATAAAGCACTCTGCGGTGCACGGGTTTCATGCCATCACGAACATCTGGAAGCGCACGTGACACAATGACGGACATCGAATAATCGATGTACGCCGATTTCATTTCATCCTCTATATTGATCGGTAATATTTTTTCGCCTTCAGCCATAGATAGTTAGGGTTTTAATAAAGGTTTTTTCAAACACAGCAATTTAAATAAAATCTCAATGTTTATGCACGTTTGCACTAGGTTTAAATCATTAATTTATTAACAAAAAAACTCGGGTTTTTGGTTAATAACTTAGGGGGTATTGGCTTTGTTTTTGCCCATATTTTTCTTCCATTTACCAAATGAGCCAACATTTGGCATTTCTTTTGCTTATTTTTGGAAGGAAAACCAGTGCTTAGAAGAGGAAAGACGCTCTGGGCGTCACAAAAAAACAGCAGAGTATGGAAGATAATTTTTCACCCCGAGTTAAAGACGTTATCGCCTTCAGCAAAGAAGAGGCGCTGCGTCTAGGGCACGATTTTATTGGGACCGAGCACTTGATGTTGGGTCTGTTGCGCGATGGTAACGGTAAAGCCATATCGATACTCAATGCCTTAGAGGTCGATCTTAATCAATTGCGTCGCAAGGTAGAAATACTGAGCCCAGCCAATGCTGAAGGCATGATTTCTGCCCAAGACAAAAAGAATTTACATTTAACGCGTCAAGCCGAGCGTGCCCTAAAAACAACCTTTTTGGAGGCCAAGCTGTTCCAAAGTGCGGCCATCAACACCGCCCACCTGCTCTTGTGCATTTTGCGCAATGAGAATGACCCCACCACCAAACTCTTGCATAAAATGAACGTGGATTACGACGGGGTAAAAGATCAATTCAAACAACTGCTGGTCAAAGACGACGATTATATCGAGCCCACCAGCGAATCGTATAGCGAACCCGAAGACGATGGGCCAAGTGCCAAAGATCAGGAGCAGCCTTTTTCTGGAGGCAACACCACCAAAGGCCAAAAGAAGTCCAAAACTCCTGTGCTGGACAATTTTGGGCGTGATTTAACGGCCTTAGCCGAAGAGGGTAAGCTTGACCCCGTAGTGGGTCGCGAAGCGGAAATACAGCGCGTCTCTCAAATTTTGAGTCGTCGCAAGAAAAATAATCCACTGCTGATTGGTGAGCCCGGTGTCGGAAAATCTGCCATTGCTGAAGGTTTGGCCCTGCGCATCATCCAACACAAAGTATCCCGCATACTCTACGACAAAAGAGTCGTTACCCTGGATTTAGCCAGTATTGTCGCCGGAACAAAATATCGTGGGCAGTTTGAAGAGCGCATGAAAGCGGTGATGAACGAACTCGAGAAAAACGACGACATCATTCTGTTTATAGATGAAATCCATACCATTGTTGGTGCGGGCGGTGCTACAGGATCGCTCGATGCCTCGAATATGTTTAATCCGGCTTTGGCACGAGGCGAAATTCAATGTATCGGAGCCACCACGCTTGATGAGTACAGACAACATATCGAAAAAGACGGTGCGCTTGAGCGACGTTTTCAAAAAGTAGTGGTCGAACCAACCTCACCAGAGGAAACCGTAGAAATTCTACAGAATATACGCGACAAATACGAGGCGCATCACAATGTCACCTACACCGAGGATGCGCTCAAAGCTTGTGTTCAACTTACTAATCGCTCCATGAGCGATCGCTTTTTACCAGACAAGGCCATCGATGCCCTAGATGAGGCCGGTTCTCGCGTACACATCACAAACATCAATGTTCCGGAGAAAATATTGAGTCTAGAGCAAAAACTAGAAGAGGTCCGTGCCCACAAAAACTCAGTGGTCAAGCGTCAGAAATACGAAGAGGCCGCAAAATTACGCGATGACGAGAAGAACATAGAAAAGGAACTCACCGCAGAACAGGAAGCTTGGGAAAACGAAGCCAAACTGCACCGCGTGACAGTGACCGAGGACGACGTGGCACAAGTTGTGGCCATGATGACCGGAGTCCCTGTGCGTCGTATCGCTCAGGATGAAAGCGAGAAACTCGCTGCACTACCCGATCGAATCAAAGGTAAAGTCATCGGTCAAGACGAGGCGGTAGCCAAAGTGGTCAAGGCCATTCAGCGCAACCGGGCCGGCTTGAAAGACCCAAATAAACCCATAGGTTCGTTCATCTTTTTAGGGCAAACCGGAGTGGGTAAAACGCAACTGGCCAAAATTTTGGCGCGTGAATTATTCGACAATGACAGCGCCCTTGTGCGTATCGACATGAGCGAGTACATGGAGAAATTTGCCGTATCTCGACTCATCGGCGCTCCTCCGGGGTATGTGGGCTACGAAGAAGGCGGTCAATTGACCGAAAAAATCAGACGCAAGCCCTACGCTGTTGTATTGCTCGACGAAATCGAGAAAGCACATCCGGATGTGTTCAATATGCTGCTTCAGGTATTGGACGACGGTTATATTACCGACAGTTTGGGCCGTAAGATTGACTTCCGAAATACCATCATCATCATGACCTCTAACATTGGGTCGCGTACCCTAAAAGATTTCGGTCAAGGGGTAGGTTTTGGTACTTCGGCAAAAACGGCACAGGCCGACGCCCACGCCAAAGGAGTGATTGAGAATGCACTCAAAAAGACCTTTGCGCCCGAATTTTTGAACCGAATCGACGACGTCATGGTGTTTAACGCACTCGAGCGTGAGGACATTCACAGAATCATCGATATCGAGCTCGATAAACTCTACAGCCGAATCAATGCTCTTGGTTATCAATTGACCCTGAGCGATAAAGCTAAGGATTATATCGCCGACAAAGGATTTGATCAGAAATACGGAGCAAGACCGCTGAATCGAGCCATTCAAAAATATGTGGAAGATCTGATCGCCGAAGAGATCATAAACGCCAAATTAAAAGAAGGCGACAGCATTCACATGGATCTGGAAGAGCAAGCGGAGCAGTTGACCATTAAGGTCAAAAAAGCGAGCAAAAAGAAGGCTTCGGCTAAGGCTCAAAGCCGATATAGGTCCAGCATCAGATACAGATGCAGCGCCCGAGTCTGCCCAGCAAGAGAAAAAGTCTGAAAAGTCAGAGTAAAACCCTACGATTTGATCGGGACTACCAAACAATTTTGATTATAGATTGTTGTCCACGTTCCGTTGAGCCAACGGCCACAAAATAAATCCCTTGGGTCAGATTCATTGGCCAGGCAAAACGGGTTTGTGGCGTGATGGCTTGCTGAGCCAAAAGTTGACCATTGACATTGTATAGCTTGAGCACATCAAAGACAGAATTGGACTGCACATGAATGATCTGCGCAGCTGAATCTACAACGATTCGAGGCTTGAGAAGAACTTGGGGCGGTCTATTGCCCAAGGTCGGACTGCACCCAGAAATGGAATCTAAATTGGTGTAAAACAACTCGCCCTGTTTAAAAAAACAACTCAAATGCCCTACTCCATTGATATCGGGCAAACCACTCGGGGCATTGATGATCGACAACGACCCGACGCCCTCGACCCAAACACAGTTGTTATCGCTGATGTTATTGGTCGGATCGGGACTAAAATAATAATGTTTGTAGGCCTGACCGTCTTCTAAAATACGTGCACGGATACTGTCTACCACAAAAGTACCAGCATATTCTGGAAAGGGCGTGATTGGATTGTACATCTGCATGGACTCGCCTTCTTCGAGACTAAAATCATAGAGCAGATACTCTTGACCATTACCGTTATTGCTGAGTTTGCGCAAATACACTCTTTGGGCCGGCACATCTTCTCTGAGCAGAAAGCTGCGTGATATGTAATGAAAACCGTCTAGGATTTTGTAATTA
The DNA here is from genome assembly GCA_038141525.1 of Flavobacteriaceae bacterium. Lineage (GTDB taxonomy): Bacteria > Bacteroidota > Bacteroidia > Flavobacteriales > Flavobacteriaceae > BACL21. The sequence goes on from JAYQIF010000008.1 coordinate 13,790, forward strand.
TTGCCGGCGACAAGCGTATCTCCACTGGTGTAGTAGACATCGGTCAAACATCCAAAGTAGCAATTGGTAAAATGCCACTCATTGGTGTTGTCCAGAAGCGGCTTATAGTCCTGAGCTAAAGCGTAATTACTCAAACATAGCCACTCCCGACAAAACTCAGGATCATGGCTAATCTCATTTCAAAAAATAAGGGTCTAAAAAACTTCACTGGTTTTAAAAATCAAGTAATTCAGAATCAATATCAAAAGTCTCCATAAAGCGCAAAGCGGCCATCATGTCATCGTGCAAAATTCGATCTTCCTCTAATGGCGGTACAACCCCCGAAAGACGCGTAAGACTTGATCCAAAAATCCACCTAAGGTCCTGTCTTTTCTGAATGCTAAGGCCTGAGCTGCGCACATGAGCTCAATGGCCAAAACAGAGGCCACATTGTCCAAAATTTTATAACTCTTGGTCGCCGCATTGGCCCCCATACTCACGTGATCTTCTTGTCCGTTAGACGAGACAATAGAATCCACCGAGGCCGGAGTAGCCCACTGTTTGTTTTGACTCACAATACTGGCGGCCGTATACTGTGCTATCATGAGTCCACTGTTGAGTCCGGGATGCGCCACCAAAAAATGAGGCAATCCGCGCTGCCCAGAAATCAATTGAAAGGTACGTCGCTCAGAAATACTCGCCAATTCGGAACAAGCAATACCAAGATAATCCAAACCTAAAGCCAGTGGCTGACCGTGAAAATTACCGGCAGAAATTATCGTATCCTCTTGAGCAAAGACATTGGGATTATCCGTGACCGAATTTATCTCGGTAGTGATGGTTTTTGCCACAAACCCAAGGTATCTTTGGTCGCCCCATGTACCTGAGGGATACAACGAAAAGAATACGGGTCTTGAACTTTTTTGTCCGGCTGATGCGCTAAATCACTCCCTTGCAATAATTCTCTAATGCGCTCAGCGGTCTTTATTTGGCCATGATGGGGTCTGATGTAATGCACCAGAGGGTCAAAGGGCTGTTCATTACAGTTAAAGGCCTCAAGGGATAAAGCACCGATTAGATCAGCCCAATACGAAAGTCTTTTGGCTTTCAGCACCCCATAGACGCCGTAAGCACTCATAAACTGAGTTCCGTTGAGCAGAGCGAGGCCTTCCTTGGCCTGAAGCGTGATTGGGGTCCAACCTAATTTTTGATGTAATTCTTGGGCTGTTATTTTTTTATCCTCATGATAGACTTGTCCCTCACCGATAAGGGCTAGTGCAATATGGGCTAAGGGCGCCAAATCGCCCGAAGCCCCCAGGCTCCCTTGTTCATAAACCACAGGAAACACCCCATGGTTATAAAAGTCTATCAGACGCTGTACGGTACCCAAAGCCACGCCACTATAGCCATAGCTCAAAGACTGGGCTTTGAGCAGCAGCATTATTTTGACAATCTCAGTAGGGACCTCCTGCCCCATGCCACAGGCATGAGAACGCACCAGATTGGTTTGGAGTTGGGCCAAATGCTCGGGATCCACAGCAGTATCACAAAGCGACCCAAAACCCGTATTGATGCCGTAGATCGGCGACTGATTCTTTGCTATTGTGCGGTGTAAATAAGCAAAATTGTCTTGGATCCGTTGTGTTGCATCAGCGCTTAATTCAAGCGTGCAGCCGGCACTGAGCAGAGTGTTGATTTCAGAGAGGGATAAGGAGTCAGAACTGATGTAATGGACTGAATTCATGGTCCTAATTTAGTGATAAAAACAATAAGGACACACCCCAAAATAAAGAGGTGGTTTTAGTAACTTTACCGACGCAAAACTGCTGACTATGAAAGAAACTGCTCTGAGCCATGTGCACGAGGCCTTGGGGGCCAAAATGGTACCATTTGCTGGGTTCAATATGCCCGTATCCTATCAAGGCGTCAATCAAGAACATCAATGCGTGAGAGAAGCCGTCGGGGTATTCGACGTGTCCCATATGGGTGAATTCTTTGTCAGCGGACCCAATGCGTTGGCACTCATTCAAAAAATCAGCAGTAACGATGCCGCACTCATGCAAGATGGACAAGCACAATACGCCTGCATGCCCAATGAGCGCGGTGGAATCATTGATGATTTGATCATTTATCGTTTTAGCCAGGATCATTATATGCTTGTGGTCAATGCCTCGAATATTGAAAAAGATTGGGCTTGGATCAATAAGCACAATACCATGGGTGCTTTATTAGAAAATAGGTCAGACGACTTTTCGTTGTTAGCCGTGCAAGGCCCAAAGGCACAGCAGGTCGTACAAAAGCTAAGCGATACTGATTTAAGCGACATTAAATTCTATCGATTTACCACAGGGCGCATCGCTGGCCATGGCGATGTGATCATCAGCAATACGGGGTACACAGGAAGCGGAGGGTTTGAACTCTATTGTGCCAACAATCAAGTTGAAGCCATTTGGACGGCTTTACTGGAGGTCGGCGAGGATCTAGGGATTCAGCCCAATGGCCTAGCAGCTCGTGACACCTTGCGTTTAGAAATGGGATACTGTCTTTACGGAAACGACATTGACGATACAACCTCACCGATTCAGGCGGGACTCGGGTGGATCACAAAATTCACCAAAGACTTCATCAATAGCTCCGCCCTAGCCAAAGAAAAAGAAGAAGGCCCAAAGGTTAAATTATGTGCCTTTGAACTTATGGAGCGTGGTATCCCCCGACAAGGCTATCCTATCGTTCAAGAAGATGGAACCGAAATAGGACGCGTCACCAGTGGGACCATGTCTCCTTCCTTAAACAAGGGTATTGGCATGGGTTATGTCCAGGTACCCTTCAATGCTTTGGATCAAACCATTTATATCGGCATTCGAAAAAAACAACTGGCGGCCAAAGTGGTAAAACTTCCTTTTTATAAAAAGGCCTAAGCTCCGTGCCCAAGTGTGAACAATCAATAGAGCGAATTCTCATCATTGGAGGCAGTGGTTATCTAGGGAGAGGCCTGTATCGAGAACTTCAGGCGTTCTATCAAGTCTATGGCACCTACGCCCACACCGATGAATTTTGGGAAAATCACGGTGCATTTTTTCCTTTTGACAGTCAAACGGATCGCTTGACCCCTATTTTAGAGAAGGTTCGTCCTTCTCATGTCATCGTGACCATGTGGAGTGATCACAAAGCAGGTTTAGCGGCAATCAACGAACTGGTTCAATACGCTTATGTGCACATGACGCACATTACCCTTCTGTCGCATGTTTTGGTTTTTGATGCGGTGCATCTTCATCCCTCATCAGCCCAATCACAGGCAGCAAAGTATCTCTCCCACAGGAAAATATTTTATTGAGTTAGAAAAACTCATTCAAAAACTACCTGATGAGCAATGGCTTATTGCGCGCATCGCCATGGTGATTGGGATCAATAGCCCTGTGGTTCAGGACATTAAATTAAAATTGACAAAAAACGATCCCATCGAGGTGTTTCCCAATTTAATTGTCAGCGCGACCACTCGGGACATGACCATCAAACAAATTCATTATCTAATCAATCAAAAATCTTGCGGACTTGTACATTGCGCCAGTAAGGATTTGATGCACCATATCGATCTTGTTACCGAGATATGCGCGCTAATGGGGCGTGAAGATCCGCGACTGACCCATGTCTACAACTCTAACAAAGAAACTTATTTGGCGCTATTGGTTGACGAAGATTACTGGCCGAGTCACCTTCAAATTAGTGTGCAACAGGTCTTAAATCAGGGCATATTGAGTGATTTAGAAACGACCAAGTCACTGCTCAATTAATCACCATCCTTGCCTTAAAATTATTTTTAGCCCGCAAGTTTTATCGCTGGTGAGTAATTTTTATTTTTGTTCAAATACTTAACATATGGGAAGAGCATTTGAATTTAGAAAAGCGCGTAAAATGAAGCGTTGGTCGGCAATGAGTAAGGCCTTTACAAGAATCGGCAAGGACATTGTGATGGCCGTTAAAGAAGGTGGCCCCGATCCCGATGGGAACTCACGTCTTCGCGCAGTGATTCAAAATGCCAAATCGGTCAATATGCCCAAGGACAATATTGAGCGCGCCATAAAGCGTGCTTCGGACAAAAAGTCAAGGGGATTATAAAGAAGTGGTTTTTGAGGGTTACGCCCCCACGGTATTGCTATTTTGGTAGAAACAGCCACAGACAATAATACGCGTACGGTCGCCAACATAAGATCATATTTTAATAAATGCGACGGAAGCCTCGGCACCTCGGGTTCGGTTGTATTTATGTTCGATCATGTGTGCAACTTTCGCATCAATGCCGGAGATATGGACATGGAGGAACTCGAGCTTGAGCTCATTGACTTTGGTGTGGAGGAAATTTTTCAAGACGACGACGGCTGTATGATTTACGCCCCGTTTGAAAGCTTTGGCGCCATTCAAAACTACCTAGAGAACAACAATTTAGAAATTCTTTCTTCTGCCTTTGAACGGATTCCTCAGGTCACAAAATCCCTTACTGCTGAGCAGGTGGCCGATGTAGAAAAACTACTCGAAAAGATTGAGGAAGACGATGACGTTCAAAACGTCTATCATACCATGAGTGAATCTGAAGACTAAGACTCCAAGGTCCAGGAGTTTTCTGGAATATGACCCACGGCACCAGCAAAATGCTGCTCTAATAACGGCATATCTTGTTCAATAGACCCACTTGGATGAAACACCTGACCGATCCGCACTTGTTTTTTGGCATAATCCAAAGCGATGGGAATTATCGGGACATTGGCGGTTTTGGCGATGTAATAAAAACCTGTTTTGAATTTTGTTACTTTTTTTCTGGTCCCTTCAGGAGATAAAGCCAATCGAAAAGTGTCGTATTGATCAAAGAGTTTAGCAATGCCTTCCACCTTGTTTTGCCCTGATGTCCGGTCCAGGGGTGCTCCTCCCGTCCACCGAAAATAAAAACCCAACGGACCGTCAAACAATTCCTTTTTTCCGAGATAATTAATGCGTAAGCGTAGATGCTCGGATCAATAGCCCCATAATGAAGTCATAAGAACTGGTGTGGGGTACCACGGCAATGACACATTTTTTGACTCTCGAGTCAATAGTGCCGATGAGCGTCCATCCGAGTATTTTTTCAAAAATTATTTTGGCTAAATAATACATGAGCCCATCACATTTTGGCATAAAGCGCCTTGAGTTGCTCGGCGTTAATTTTGGACTCCCAATCTGGTCCAAGCGCATTTTCCCAAAGCGGAACTAAGCTCAAGGCAATTTTGACCATAGTGTCCATCTGACTGTCCGTCAAATCCTTACAAATACCACTGGGCAAGCTAATGCCATGCATCTCTTTCATTTGTTTGAATAAGGCCACATCGGCGGGATAATAGGCCTCTAAGTGATCAAAGACAATACAATTACCGATACCGTGCTTCACCCCAAGGACATAAGACAAGCCATAACTCATGGCATGAGCCACACCCACTTGTGAATAAGCAATACTCATTCCACCGTGCCAAGAAGCCATCATCAGTTTTTCGCGCGCACTTTGATCATCGATGTCGGGGTCTAAAAATATTTCTTTGCATAAATCATAGGCCTTTTCACCATAGCTCTTACTGAACTCATTCAAAAAAGTCCCATTGAGCGATTCCACACAATGAATAAAACAATCCATACCGGTATAAAACCACTGGTCTTTAGCAACGCCCGTGGTCAGGTCTGGGTCTAACACCACTTGATCAAATGGTGTATAATCACTATTGATGCATAATTTTTTCTCAGGGCCGGTCAGTACGGTGGTACGAGAAACCTCTGCACCCGTGCCCGAAATCGTGGGAATGCCCACATGATAGACCGCTTTGTTTTTGACCAAATCCCAACCTTGATATTCACTGGCTTGCCCTTTGTTGGTGAGCATAATGGCCACGGCTTTGGCCAAATCTAAAATCGATCCACCGCCAATACCTATGATCCCCGAAGGACGATAAGAAAATTCGGTTTTGATGCTTTTGACCAAAACATCGACCTGTTCGGTCTTGGGTTCTTCAAAAGAAGAGATAAACACCAGTTTATCGTTAAAGCGCAGGGGTATACGCTGAATAAAAGCCTCATCGTTTTGAAACACATCATCGACCAAATAAATAAATGGTGCCTTTTCCTTGCGCTGCGGTCCTAGAATACTGGCAAGTTGTTCAAAACAACCATTGCCATAAACCACTTTAGGGACCATGGGGAAATTGCGATATTTATTGTTGATCGGCATACTTTTTTTCTTCTTTAAGCACTTTATTGGCGCGTACCAGGTCCTCTGGGGTATCGATCTCGATGCCCTGTGTATTAGAAATGGCCATTTTAATGCGTTTGCCGTATTCCAAAAATCGAATGCACTCAATTTTCTCGGTCGCCTCGAGTATGGTCATAGGCAGGTTGTAAAAGTCAAGAAGTGCTTGCTTGCGAAAGGCGTAGATTCCTTTGTGCTTAAAGTATTGTACAGCAGTATTCTTGTCTCGCGGGTAAGGAATTGGACTGCGAGAAAAGTACAAGGCAAAATTTTCTTTATCCACAATTACTTTGACGGCATTGGGATCACTGATCTCACGCCAGTCTTGTATTTCGGTCATCAATGAAGCCAAATCGATGCGCTCAGCATCTGGGCCACCAAAAACGCTCAAGACCTGGGCCAGACCCTCTTTGCTGGTAAACGGCTCATCACCTTGAACATTGACCACAATGTCCACGTCCATATCGGCTACTGCCTCAGCAATGCGATCTGTGCCGCAATTGTGATCTTTTTGGCTCATTATGGCTTGACCACCGTGCCATTCAATCTCCTTAAAGATGACATCGCTGTCGGTAACCACGTATACTTGGTCGAACAAACCTGTGGCTTTTGCCGCCTCATAGGTCCGCACGATTACGGGCTTTCCGCCTAAATCTTGCATTAATTTTCCAGGAAATCTAGAGGCGCCGTAACGGGCCGGAATCATTGCGATTATTTTCAATGGTCGTCGTTTTTTCGGGCTCAAAAATAATAAGTTTAATGGATTAAACAGTCATTCCTAACCTCAAGATACAAAAATGCCCTTTGGGTTGGTTTTAGGCGTCAAAATATTCCTTGGAAAACCCCAGTAGATACAACTGATCTTTGGCCCGGGTCATGGCGGTATACAACCAGCGCAGATATTCCTTATTCACGCCCTCCTTGAGATAAGGTTGCTCTACAAACACTTTATCCCATTGTCCCCCTTGTGATTTATGGCAAGTGATGGCATAGCTATACTTGACCTGAAGGGCATTAAAAAATGGATTGTTTTTTATTTCTAAAAACTTCTTGTAATTGGATTTTACATCGGCATAATCTTCACGAACGGCCTGATACAAACTGTTGGATTGTTCGTAGGTCAGGCTGGAACTTTTGCTGCTGATGGTATCGAGCAACAAGACCGTATTGAACGGTGGCTGATTTGGATAATCCAGCATGCGCACCCGAACCTTGGCAAAGTCAAAACCATAGATCGAGGTGAATTCAAAAATCTCTTTGACTTCAATCACATCGCCATTAGCAATAAACCCGGCAGAATCGGCCGGTTTTAACCAAAAATAATTGTTCTTTACGACCATAAGTACATCCCCCACACATAAACCTTCGTCGCGAAACAAGATGCGTTGACGGATTTGCTGATTGTATAAATTAGCGCGCTTATTGGACCGCACGATAATTACGGCTTGATCTAAATTATCCTTAGAAAAAGAGGCCTCTAAGGCCTCCAGAACCTCCTGACCACCATAAGGACGGATGACTTCGTCTTGCTGACCCAAATCGTAATGTAGTTGTTCGGGCGTGTCGTGTTCTATACAGGTTCTAAGGCAAGTGGCATTAGAAACAATATCCCCCTGTTCTCTTTGGCGCACGACTTCAGTAAGGGCTGCCTGAATCACGGTTTTGTGAAACTGAATACGCAAAACGTCGGGGTCTAAAGCCGGACTTATGGTCAAATGTACCGGAGGCAATTGGGCCAAATCCCCCACAAACATCAGCTGACAACCCGGACCACTAAAGACATAACTCATTAAATCCTCTAAGAGAGACCGGCCCTCAAACACCTTGGCATCCGTGTTTGTATCGGGAACCATTGAGGCTTCATCGACAATGAACACGGTATTGCGGTGCTTATTGGGTTGCAAGGCAAATTTAATGCCACCCCCCTTTTGACTGCGGGGCACGTATATTTTGCGGTGAATGGTAAAGGCCTCGCGATTGCTGTATTGGCTAATGACCTTGGCCGCACGGCCCGTGGGTGCCATAAGCACACTAGAGCGCTTGAACTGATCCAAGGTACGGACCAAACCCCCAATCAAAGTACTCTTGCCCGTTCCGGCATAGCCAGTAAGCAAAAACACCGAATCCGGATCTCTTTGGGTACAAAATTCTGAAATCGACAAAATCGCCTGTTGCTGACCTGGAGTTGGCGCATGCGCTAGGGCTTTTCTAAAGGCTTTTTCAAAATCGATAACCGTCATAAATACAAGGGGAAACTCAGGTCAAATATAGCTAGGTTTTTTTCCAAATTCCTTTTCTGAATATAAAAATATCGTAGATTTGCTCTGGTACTAAAGACCCTTTTTTCAACTTAAATCAGATCAATGAAACTCGGAATTAAACTCGTACTTTGGATCCTCATCATCTTCTTGGGCTACAAACTTTACAATTCAATCATTGGCCCGGTTCATTTCAACCAAACCAAAGAAAAAAGATACATTCAAGTCATTGCCAAACTAAAAGACATCAAAGCAGGTCAATTAGCGTATCAAGAACTCAACGGTAAGTTTACCGCAGATTTTGACAGCCTTGTTCAATTCCTGGATACCGCTCAATTTGCCATCACCGCGCGTCGCGATACGAGCTATGCCGATGTTGCACGTAACCGTGCTTTTGGATTAGACCCACAAAAAGGAGGGTATTACATTGAAGACGTGATCATCGATACACTGTCGTTTGCCTCGGTAAAAGATTCTATTTATCCAGGATCTGATCGATATACATCCATGATGGTCGTGCCCGATTCTGAGGAGACATTTGAATTGCGCGCAGGAACATTAGATAAAAACGGGACCATTTATCAAGTCTTTGAGGCTCGTGCCTCTAAGGATGTTATTCTTGCTGGGCTAGATCCCGATCTTGTCGCACAAGAAAAACAAGTTAATTCTGTAGATGGGGTTAACGGGCCTTACGTGAAAGTTGGTTCTATGGACGAAGTCAATACCAGTGGAAACTGGCCAAAACTATATGACACAGCCAAAGACAAATAATACCGTTTCAACAAACAACAAAAGTTGGTCCGTTCAAGTTTCATTGACCGGACTTTCTTTTTGGGGCCAGGGCACCCGATAATGCCCTATATCTCACAGAACAGTTTCCCGTAGCCACTACGGCAGAGGGTTTGACTCAATATCTCGATCAATTTTGGGGCAGACAAAGGGAGACCCTCAATATTGACCCGCAAGAGTCCATCCGCCTGATCCACCAGTCTTCATGGCATACAGTGGTGCCCAAAGCCCTATTTGACCCAAGCCGAGGGTTGGATTACCTCAAATTCAACACCCGCTTGTTGGATAATGATTTGGTGGCGCACGACTTTATTGAGGCCCTAGATTTAGTGGTGGTGTATTTACCCTTTACCAATGTCAATAATTGGTTTTTTGAACGATTTGGCAGTTTTACCTTCGAACACAGTACTTCGGTGTTGTTGCGTCATCTACTGGGACAAAATAGCATCACCGAATCAGTTCAGGCCATGGTTTATCTGCATCAACAATCATTTTGACTTAGTGGTTTGGCAGGGCAAAAAGCTCCGTTTGTGCAATACCTTTAGTTTTCAAGCACCCGAGGATGTGTTGTATTACGTATTATTCGGTTTTGAGCAATTGGACTTGAGTCCCGAAAACGTATCGCTCAATTTGGCAGGGGCGGCCGCAGAGCGGGGCGATATTTTTGACCTTTTGTATCGGTATGTGCGTGATGTAACTTATTACGATAAAGGGCCAAGACCGATTCAGGATTTGGCTCCGTACCAAGAATTACCCTTACAATGCATCAGTCAATAAGAATCATTTCTGGACGGCACAAAGGGAGAAAAATTCGAGGGCCAAAAAATCTTCCTGTACGCCCAACCACGGACTTCGCTAAAGAAGGCTTATTCAACATTTTACATCACAGCGGCGCCCTATTCGGTGCCCAGGTACTAGACCTATTCAGTGGTACGGGAAATATTGCCTATGAATTTGGCTCAAGAGGCGCCGCTCAAATCGATTGTGTGGACCAACATCGAGGATGCATCAAGTTTATCGAGGCAACGGCTCAATTGCTTGAGCTGCCCATTAGTTGTACTCAGGGGAGTGCTGTGAAATTCCTCGAGCACCACAGCAAGTCCTATGATTTTATTTTTGCCGACCCCCCTATGCGCTAGAGCAGAGAGCATTACTGCATTTGATCTCAGTTATATTTGAGCGTGCTCTGTTGTCAGACCAAGGACAATTAATTCTAGAACACGAAAAAGCACGCGATTTTTCCAGCCACCCAAATTGGGTCAGCTCGAGAAAATTTGGCGGTTCGGTATTCAGTTTTTTTGAATAAAAAGCAGGCCTATAAGCCGGATTCTGTATCCATTTCTGGACCCTTATCATTTATCTAGGCGATGCATTACTGCATCGCTCAATCTGCCTACCCTCCCACTCAGACGGGAATCTTCAAGTGTGGGTATACGTGGCATTTCACCGCATAGAGTTTACCTGATTTCACTACAGCATGATCTGTACATTCTTTCTGTTGCACTGGTCCTAATTCGCCTGGGCGAACCGACGGCCGTTAGCCGCTATGCTTCCCTGTGGTGCCCGGACTTTCCTCTTCATCACAGGATGAAGCGATAAGGCGGCCTGCAGCGCAAAATTAGCAGAAATGTTGATAACTCACGAAATAATACAAAGCGATTTCAGCAAATTAAAACAGCGGCTTTTTATATTTGTTAAGGCATTATGGAACAATTTATAGTATCGGCGAGAAAGTACAGACCACAAGGGTTTGAGCAAGTGGTAGGACAAAAGTCCATCACCCGTACTTTGGAAAATGCCATAAAAAACAATCATTTAGCACAGGCCCTTCTATTTACAGGGCCGCGAGGGGTGGGTAAAACCACTTGTGCCCGAATCTTGGCCAAAAAAATCAACCAAAACAGCGAGGATGAGCAAGATACAGCCATCCATCCAGACGAAGATTTTGCCTTTAATATTTTTGAACTTGATGCGGCCTCGAATAATTCTGTCGAAGACATTCGATCCCTGATTGATCAAGTGCGTATTCCCCCGCAGACCGGACGCTATAAAGTGTACATCATCGATGAGGTGCACATGCTGTCCTCTTCTGCCTTTAATGCGTTTCTAAAAACACTTGAAGAGCCGCCCGCCCACGCCATATTTATTTTGGCCACCACCGAGAAGCACAAGATTATTCCAACCATCTTATCTCGATGTCAAATATTTGATTTTAAGCGTATTACTGTCGATGACATCAAAGAGCAATTGCAACACGTTGCCGATGCAGAAGGCATTCAGGCCGAGGACGATGCCCTACATTTAATGGCCTTAAAGGCCGATGGCGCCATGCGCGATGCCCTTTCTATTTTTGATCGAATCGTGAGTTTCAGCGGTAACAATATTACCCGAACAGCTGTGGCAGAAAACCTGCATATTCTCGATTATTCATACTACTTCAGCATTACTGATTTAATGCTGCAAGGCAGTATCCCTGAAGTGCTCTTGCAACTCGACGAAATACTATCTCAAGGTTTTGACGGACAGCACTTTATCAATGGTCTTTGTTCTCATTTTAGAGATCTGCTGGTGGCCCAAACTCCACAAACCATTCCGCTGTTAGAGGTAGGCGAAAATGTAAAGCAAGATTACGCCAGACAGTCTCAGGCGGCAGATCGCTCCTGGCTCATGCACGCTCTGGATATTGCCAATCAATGTGCTCTGAATTATAGAACTAGCAGAAACCCTCGGTTGCTCACTGAGTTATGCCTCATGCAGCTCGCTTCTCTAATGGATTTAGAGCAAAAAAAAAAGCCCACGAGTGAGCCCTACATAACTCCTGCTGCAGCGCTTAAGACGAGTTCCCCTAAGACCGAGTATCACAGCCAGAAGCCGGTTGCACTCGCTGAGCCCAACCAAGAGATCGTCACACCCGCAGAGCAAGTAATCGCAGAGTCAGCGGCACCCGAGCCTGCACAAGCTCTTGAGGAACCCGAAGTCACAAAGACGGCAGAACCTGCAGAGCCCCGCCAAGAAACCATCACGCCTGCAGAGTCCAGCCCAAAGACAGAATTAGCCCCTAAAGAGAAAAAAACGCGCAAAATAGATATAAAACCAGATGGCATACGCCGCGGCGTCTCCTCCCTTTCTCTTAAAAGTATACAAGAGAAAAAACAACTTTTGGCGCAACAAAAATCATCGGGCCCCCTTCCAGGAACTAAAAGAGCCGAGGAATTTACAAAAGAGGATTTTCAAAAGGCCTGGAATCAATATGCCGAGGATATCAAGAGTGAAGGACGATTCAATTTACATTCACATTTGACCATGGAATCTCCAGAGCTAGTGGATACGGATATTGTTTTGACTTACCCCAACGACACCATCCGACTAGAAGTAGAGCGAGAACAAGGGGCAATCCTCAATTATCTTGCCAATGCGCTAAATAATGATCACTTAAAACTTAAGATTAATGTGGTTGAGAGCGCGGTCAAACGCTACGCCTACACCCCAGAAGAAAAATATGCGCATCTCAAAGAGCAAAATCCACTACTCGACGTATTGCGCAGTAGCTTAGATCTAGAAGTATAGCCAAAGCCCAGCCGCAATATTATATATCGTAAACGCCCAAATAAGAAGAATAAAATGAGTGAAAAAAGTCCCACAAAAATGTTAGGCCTGAAATTACCTACAGACCCGAGATGGGTGGATATCGTGGCCAAAAATATTGATGAAATATTGACCGATCACGCCTATTGCGAGCAAAAGGCCGCCTCCACGGCGATTTCACTCATAATCGGCTATCCCGAATACACCGATCTCGTTGCCGAGATGACCCTTCTTGCGCAAGAAGAGATGAGTCATTTTAAGATGGTACACGATAGAATTGTCGAGCGCGGTGGACACCTGGGTCGTGAACGTAAAGATGCCTATGTAAACGCCTTGATGAAGTTTTTTCCAAAAGGGGGCAGTCGTAATGACCAATTGATTCATCGACTTTTGTACGCCGCTCTAATCGAGGCCAGAAGTTGCGAGCGCTTTCGACTGCTGAGTGAAGAACTTGAGGATAAAAAATTAGCCGATTTCTATCGCAAACTTATGATTAGTGAAGCCAATCACTATACGATGTTTTTAAAGTTTGCCCGTGAATATGGTCAGCGAGAGATTGTCGATAAAAAATGGCAGGATTTGTTGGCCTTTGAAGCTCAAATCATGAAAAACCTGAGTAAAACTGAGCAAATTCACGGCTAACTGTATTGAAATCGCATTACAACTTTAGGTGATGTACTAAAAAAGTGTCTCCAGAGGATGCCCTTGGGTAGGATCTTGGTGCATGCGCTTGACCATACCATCGGCTAATCCAATTTTTGGCACATAAATATTTTTAGCGCGACTCCATTTCATGGCCGACAAATATATTTTGGTGGCGGGAATAATCACATCGGCGCGATCAGGATTCATTTGAAGTTCGTAGATCCTTTCGTGATAGGTCATTGATTTCAAAAGTTCAAAGTAGTTGACCAAGAAAAAATAACTCAGGGGTTTCCCTATCTTTTTTCCACTTTTGGTATAAATACTATTGATGTTACCCCTGATCCGATCACATTGATTTTTTCATAACCCTCAGTAGTCGCAGTGATCCATTGTTTTACATCATCCCACATAGACTCGCGAACCATGTCATTTAAAATGCGTACGGTCCCGAGTTTAAATGAGCGAGAATCAACAACTTTACCCTGACTGTACAGCGTAAATTCTGTACTTCCACCACCTACATCAACATAAAGAAAGGTTTTCTCTGTACCGATGAAATGACCAAAATCTGTCGCCGCAATTATATCCGCTTCTATTTCACCATCGATGATTTCAATTTGAATGCCCGTAGCCTCTCCAATACGCTGAACCACTTCATGACCATTAGCGGCCTCGCGCATAGCCGAAGTGGCACAGGCCCGATAGCACAGTACCTTGTGATTTTTCAAAAGTAAGCGATAAGCACTCATTGCCTCTATCATGCGGTCGATGTTTACCGATGAGATATTTCCGTTGAGAAAGACATCAGCTCCAAGGCGGATAGGCACGCGTACTAAAGATGTTTTTTTAAATCGTGCGGGTTTATCGTCCATTTTGGTGACCGTAGCCACCAAAAGGCGAATGGCATTCGATCCTATATCAATAGCACCATATTTATGCATGGACATCATTCGCGCTCCAATTTATTCTTGTAGTAGTCATAAATGGCGAATTGCGATCGCACAGATGGCCCGCCCTCACGTACATAGGCATTATCCTGAGTGGCCAAAATCAAACGTGCCTTTACATTATCTTGCCAGCTAATCTCGAAAGTTTCTTGGAGCTCTTTTTGAATTTCTGAGTCATAAATAGGACAACTAATTTCTACCCGAGTATCCAAATTACGGCCCATTATGTCCGCTGAAGAAATAAAGTATTTTGGGTCATTGTTATTGTTGAAAATATAAAGACGCGTATGCTCTAGAAATTTATCGACAACACTGATCACCTCAATATTTTCGCTCAGTCCTTTAACCCCTGGAATTAAGCAACAAATACCACGCACAACGAATTGGATGGACACCCCAGCTTGACTCGCCTCATATAATTTATCAATCATGCGATAATCGCTTAAACTATTGAGCTTAAGCTGTATTCCTGCTGACTTTCCTTTGGCTTTATTTTTAATCTCGACGTCGATCAGGCGCTCCCAGGTAGCGCGTGTATAATGAGGCGAAACCACCAAATGCTTATAGGTTTTTACACGATAATTGACATCAAAGAAGTTAAAGACTTTGTTGATGTCTTTACCAATGCCTTCATTAGCGGTAAATAACGTATAATCGGTATAAACTCGTGCAGTACTCTCATTAAAATTACCGGTACTCAAAAATGAATATCGTTTGATCTTACCGCCCTCTAAGCGCTCAATAACACAAGCTTTACAGTGTACCTTAAGGCCTTTAACCCCAAAAATCATTTGCACCCCTTCCTCTTGCATTTGTTCGGCATAATGGATATTGGCCGCCTCGTCGAAACGAGCGCGCAATTCAATCTGAACCACAACATCTTTTCCGTTTTTGGCGGCATTAATCAATGAGCTGGCAATGTGTGATACTTCAGCCAATCGATAGATCGTGATTTTAATGGACTTCACTTGTGGATCTAAGGCGGCCTCACGCAAAAATTTTACGACATATCTGAAACTTTGATACGGCGCGTGGAGCAAGTAGTCTTTTTTGGCAATTTTTGCCAAAAGACTCCCTTCAAAATTTAAGCCCTTAATGCGCAGTGGTACTTTTGTTTCATAAAGTAAATCCTGACGGCCCAAGCTCGGAAACTTCATATAATCCCTTCTGTTGTGGTATCGGCCTCCAGGAATGACACTATCGTTACTCTCGATGTTCATTTTGTTCATGAAAAATTCAAGCATGTCAGGATCTATATCACGATCGTAGACAAAACGAACAGGGTCTCCGGAGCTTCGACGGGCCACACTCTTTGAAATCTTATCCAAAAAGCTCCGACTCAAATCAGAATCGATGTCTAATTCTGCATCTCGAGTAATCTTGATCATGTAAGCAGAAATCTCCCGGTAAGAGAATATGCTAAAGATGATGCCCATGCAGTGGCGAATCAAATCATCGAGTAAAATGATGTATTTCTGTCCCTGTTCCTCTGGAAGCTCAATAAAACTATCAATAACCCTCGGAATTTCAATCAGGGCATAATTCACAGCTAATTCCGACTCGTCTTCGCTTGGGGTCTGAGCAGGTTCATTCATCACCATGCGCACGGCCAAATAAGCCGCACTGTCCTTTAGTGCAGGGAAATGTTTCAAGCCCTGTCAAAATAAAGGTCATCAACGCAGGGCTTACCTCTTTTAGAAAATAATCGGTAATAAAAGCACTTTGCTTTGGCGTGATTTGACGCTCGTTAATGATGTGGATGCCCGTTTTGCCCAGTTCTTTTTGAATAGCGCCGAGTATATCAAGACTCAATTGCTGCTGTTTGATGACCGTTTGTGTGATTGTCTCTTGTAATTCTTTGGCAGCTACTCCTCCCAATTCGCTTCGGCCTCCCTTTCCGGCTTCTACAATACGTTTAATGGTCGCATAACGCACTTTGAAAAACTCATCGAGATTGTTCGAAAAAATTCCTAAAAATCTCAACCGCTCAATCAAAGGTACAGACGGGTCCTTGGCCTCTTGCAGAACTCGAGCATTAAATTGCAGCCAACTCAGATCTCGATTGATAAATCGATCATAGGATTTTTTTGATTCTGCCATCATTTTTTAAGGTCTCTAGGAAATATCGTTTCTCTTGTTGTTCCTCTCGCTATATTTTGCCAGTGGTCGCATTTAAAATCAATCACACAAAGGCCACAGGTCGGCACGTGCTCGATAGGCTTATCGCCTAACATATTAACGAGTGCTGTAAAGGCGTGATTGTGCCCCACAAGCATAATGATTTTATGGGAAGGGTCCAAAGTTTTGATAAAACGCAGCACAGATTCGCCAGAAAAGTCATAAACAGAAGATTCGTACACCACACAATCACTGCTCACATTAAATGCTTCAATAAAATACTGCGCCGTCTCACGTGTGCGCTTGGCAACACTCACCACGAGATAATCAGGACGCTTGAGTCCCTGTATGGCAAAATTAGCGAGCAATTGAGCATCTCTGTTACCGCGAACATTAAGGGGCCGCTTGAGGTCCTCTACTCCGGTTTCCCAGGAAGATTTTGCGTGTCTTAAAAAATAAATGCTACGCTTCATTAATTTCTGTTAATGCGATTCAGGGGGCTAATCGCTCAATGATCCAAGACGATTCGCCACTCATTGCATCTTGCACCGGTTTGTAACGCAAACGGTCGTGCAGTCGATTTGCTCGGCCTTGCCAAAATTCATAGGCCAAGGGAATTACACGAAAACCACCCCAATGCTCAGGCCGCGGAATTTCCTTTGTGTCAAACTCCGTTTGGAGCTGCGCTAAACGCTGCTCTAAAACAGCTCGTGATTCGATCACTTTACTTTGTTCGCTAACATGAGCCCCCAACTGACTCCCACGCGGGCGAACATCAAAGTAAGCATCTGACTCCTCCCGAGTAAGGCGCTCTGCCCTTCCTTTTATGTGTATTTGTCGTTCCAAATCTGGCCAAAAAAAAGATAAAGAAACCTTTGGGTGTGCTTCTATGTCTCTGCCTTTCTGACTATTGTAATTGGTAAAAAATTGAAAACCTTGGTCGTCGAAGCCTTTCAAACCCACGACTCTAGTTCTTGGAAACCCATCGGCATCTAAGGTGGTGCAATGCATCGCATTGATCTCTGTATCGGCATCCAGGGCCTTTAATTCGTCAAACCACAACTTAAATTGATCCAGCGGATGTGCCGCAACATCTCTCTTGCGCAGGGCTCCTTTTTCATAGGACTTTCGATAATTATGGAGATTTTCGGACATGCCTTTCTTTAGGTGCAATTTACGAGATTTTAAGCAGAGTGATCCCTGCCCAAATTAAATTTCAGTTAATTCGCCGACCCCACCGTGCTCGAGGTCAAAAATGGCCTGCTCACGAGCCAAATACACCCGCGGAAAAACCGCACTCGCCTCGCTCTTAAAGCCCTCTAAAGATTTATAGCGTCCAGAATAATGGCCGAGTAACAGAAATTGAGCATCTGCCTCCAGGGCTATTTTTGCGGCCTGTTGGGCTGTACTGTGTTTGGTCGCCGCACACAGATCCTCGTGCTGATTCAAAAATGTACTCTCGTGATAAAGCAGTGTAACGCCATTGATCCACGCACTCAAAGCAGGATAAAAGGCAGTATCACTACAATAGGCATAGGATATGGGCGGCGGTGGATCCATGGTAATGGCCTCAAAATCCACTGGGTTACCGTTGGCATCCTTAACCCAATGACCTTGTTTGGCCTTTGCAAAATAAGCCTTAGAAACATTGAGCTCCTTTGCAGCAACGGGGTTCAAGGGACGTAATTTGGTCTTTTGCTGAAATAAAAAACCATTGGTATACACCCGATGGTCCAAGGGTAAAGTACGCACAGTAACTTTCTGGTCTTGGTGGATCACAATACTTTTTTTATCGGTTAATTCATGGAAACGCAGCAGAAATTTAGTCCGTGATTCACCAAGTTTTAAGGAAAGCAAAACAATCTCTTTCAAGCCCTTAGGCCCATAAATATCGAGGGGTTCTGTACGCCCCAACAAATTGAAGGTGGCGATCAGCCCAAATAAGCCAAAATAATGATCTCCATGAAGATGGGAGATAAATATATGTTTGATTCTGGCAAATTTGATATTGTTGTTGCGCAGAGCGACTTGAGTCCCTTCTCCGCAATCAATGAGATAAAAATTACCGTCGAAATCCAAGAGTTGGGCACTTGGGTTTGCATTGGCGGTGGGCGTGGCCGAATGACATCCAAGTATGTGCAATCTCATGCCCACAATTAAAAGCCCAAATCCCGCTCAATTACTTCCATCTCGATCAGATCAAACGCCTCCTCTATCGTGGGTGCAGCAGTGAGTTTTTCGGGGTAATCCTTGAGTCGATCTACCGAATCGACCAATACAAATGATTTGTTATTGCTTTTATGGGTCTGCGCCAATGAACTGATGGCATGATACAAATCATGGGGCGTCAAGCCGCACTCGAGCGCAGCGAGAATCACATGGTGTGACTGCCAGCGCTCTTTCTGACTTATCAGTTGTTCAGAAAGGTCCGAAACCGCCTCGGGCAGTTGGCTAATGACAACGGTCTGATCTTTTATTGAAAACTCCATCTATTTTAACTTTGCAGCCAATAAATAAATGACGGCCATGCGAATCGCGACTCCATTTTGAACTTGATCCAAAATGATGGCATGCTCGCTGTCCGCGACATCGCTTGTAATTTCTACACCACGGTTGATCGGACCTGGATGCATCACCACTATCTCTTTGTTGAGTGTATTTAGATGTTCAAGAGTCAAGCCGTACTGTTGGGCGTATTCTCGGGTCGAAGGAAAATAACTCATCGACATGCGTTCGTTTTGTACCCGCAACATATTCACGGCATCACACCATTCAATGGTTTTTTGCAGTGAGGGCTCGTAGGTCACGCCGAGAGATTCTACATGCTTAGGAATTAGTGTTTTAGGACCACAAAGCTTCACCTCTGCCCCCAATTTTTGTAGCGCAAAAATATTGGACAATGCCACTCGAGAATGCAGAATATCTCCGACAATCGCTACTTTTTTACCCGCCACATCTCCAAGAGATTCGCGAATTGAATAGGCGTCTAGTAGTGCTTGGGTCGGGTGCTCATGTGCTCCATCACCAGCGTTAATAATGCGTGCATTAACGTTTTTGGACAAAAAGATACCGGCCCCTGGGTTGGGATGGCGCATGACCACCATATCGACCTTCATCGCCAGAATATTGTTCACTGTATCGATTAGGGTTTCCCCTTTTTTTACAGATGAAGAGGCTGCAGAAAAATTAACAACATCCGCCGAAAGCCGTTTTTCGGCCAGTTCGAACGAAAGTCTTGTCCTAGTACTGTTTTCAAAAAATAAATTGGCAATGGTAATGTCCCGAAGTGAAGGCACCTTTTTAATGGGACGGTTAATGACCTCTTTAAAATGATCCGCAGTCTCAAAGATCAATTGAATGTCCTCGGTTGTGAGGTATTTAATCCCCAGTAAATGCGATACACTTAATTCCTTCATATATTAATGTTCCTCAAGATAAACTGCGTCCTCCCCATCCTTTTCTTGCCAGCATACCCTGACTTTCTCACCATTTATAGCGTCGACCTGTCGGCCTCTGTAATCCGGTTGAATGGGCAAATGACGACTAAAGCGACGATCGATTAAAACCAAAAGCTCAATCTCCTCAGGTCGACCAAAGCTCTGAATAGCCGTGAGTGCAGAGCGAATACTGCGCCCCGTGAACAAAACATCATCGATAAATACAACCTTTTTGCCTTCCACAATAAAATCGATCTGTGTCTTGTTGGCCTCTAGAGGTTTCTCAGAACGCCGAAAATCATCTCTAAAAAAAGTAATATCCAGATAGCCTAGTGAAACGTCATTGATGGCATAATCCTCCACCAACATTGATTTTATGCGCTCTGCCAAATAGACACCACGCGGCTGCAGGCCTACGAGTACCGTATGCTCAAATTTATTATGATTTTCAATGAGTTGACAAGCCAAACGGTGCAGTGCGATCTGGATTTCCGTTGCGTTTAATAGCACTTTTTGGCTCATATGAAAAGATCTGAATCGGATTCAGGGGTCAAATTTAAGTGATTTTGGGTAAATTTTGAGTAAAATCCCTCATAATCTCGAATATTGGCCACAGACTCAAGCTGAATATGCGCGGCGGATCGAATGGTCACCAAAGGTCTTCAATGGCTGCATTCAGGGGATTGAGCCCACAAAAAAACCCGGCAGAACAGTCTACCGGGTTTTGGAATTAAGTTTGGTGGGATACAGAGCTTTATTGACCCTTTCCTTCCATTTTATCCTTAATCTCTTGAAGCTTAGTGTTGGCATCACCTAAGGTCGGCTTAGATTCTTCGGCCTGCTTAGCAGCTGCTTTGGCAGCTTTTTTGACAATTTTAGCTTCTGCTTCCTTGTGAATAGACATGTGAGAAGCGACTACTTTTTTGAAATCCTTGTTAAACTCAATGATTACAAATTCTGCTTCTTCACCTGCTTTAAGCATACTACCGTCTTCTTTTTCCAAGTGACGCTTAGGAATAAAGGCTGTGATGTCCTCATTAAAGTGAATCACGGCACCCTTATCGACCATTTCGTCAATTTTGGTGGTGTGCTTTGTGCCAACTCCAAACTCAGCCTCATACTTATCCCATGGATTCTCCATAGTTTGTTTGTGTCCGAGACTCAATTTACGACCGTCGACATCTAACTCAAGAACAACAACCTCGAGTGTCTCTCCAATAGAGGTAAATTCACTTGGGTGTTTCACTTTCTTGGTCCATGAAAGGTCGCTGATGTAAATCAATCCGTCAATGCCCTCTTCGAGCTCTACAAACACACCAAAGTTGGTGAAGTTACGGACGATCCCTTTGTGGGTTGAACCAACAGGGTATTTTTTGGTGATATCGGTCCATGGGTCTGGGCTGAGTTGCTTGATGCCAAGAGACATTTTACGATCCTCACGATTGAGTGTCAACACAACCGCTTCAACCTCATCGCCAACATTAACGAAATCTTGGGCACTGCGCAAATGCGTAGACCAAGACATTTCGCTTACGTGAACAAGGCCTTCTACTCCTTCGGCAACCTCAACAAAAGCACCATAATCTGCGATTACAACTACTTTTCCTTTGACCTGATCGCCTACTTTTAATTCATCACCAAGTGCTTCCCATGGGTGTGCGCTCAATTGCTTCATACCCAATTGGATTCTTGTTTTATCTTCATCAAAATCCAAGATTACTACGTTGAGTTTTTGATCAAGCTCAACGATTTCGCTTGGATGGTTGATACGAGACCAAGAAAGATCGGTAATGTGAACTAATCCATCTACACCACCAAGATCAACAAATACTCCGTAGGAAGTAACGTTTTTAACAACTCCTTCAAGGACTTGACCTTTTTCGAGTTGACTGATGATTTCTTTCTTTTGTTCTTCGATATCCGCCTCGATAAGTGCTTTGTGAGAGACCACTACGTTTTTGAACTCGTGATTAATTTTTACCACTTTGAATTCCATAGTCTTGCCCACATACATGTCGTAGTCACGAATTGGCTTAACGTCAATTTGTGATCCAGGCAAGAATGCCTCAATACCAAATACATCGACAATCATACCGCCTTTGGTGCGACATTTTACGAAACCGTTCACCACTGATCCTTCGTCGTGTGCCGCATTCACACGTTCCCATGCTTTGATGGTACGTGCTTTACGGTGAGATAATACGAGCTGACCCGTAGCGTCCTCACGCACGTCGATCAATACTTCTACTTTATCTCCTACTTTAAGATCTGGATTGTAACGGAATTCGTTAAGAGAAATAACTCCCTCACTTTTGGCATTGATATCGATGATGGCATCTCTATCGGTTAAGTGCACCACAACACCGTCTACCACCTCGTCATTCAAGGTGTCGACAAAGTTTTGGGCCACTAGTTTTTCGAATTCTGCTAACTGACCTTCATCGACAGGATCGATACCCTCTTCGTAGTTGTGCCAGTTAAAGTCTTTTAGAAATTGTTCAGGACTCTGAACTTGTGTATCCGCTTTTTTTGCGTCTACTGCAGCTGTTTCTTGAGATTCAACAGCTTCGTTGTTTGCTTGTTCAGCCATTTGTTAAATTTGGAATCCCAATAAAAAAACATCGGAATTTCCATTTGTATTCTGTAACTCACCCAAAGGTCTACGCTGTAAGTCCACAGAAGGATTAAATCAGTTTGTCTTCCCTTTTTTCCTTTGGTTAACGCCAAAAAGGGTGGCAAAAATAGAACATTCACTCGGAATATCAAAACATTAAAAATCAGTTTGTTGTAAAAAGTTGAGGCGGGGTGAACCCACACTTCAAAACAGGGGTCAGACTCTTTTGTAGATACGATCCTTGGCCAATTGCAGAATCATATTGAACTGATCTTGAGGGTTCATTTCACTGTTATCGATCACTACAGCTCCCTTTGGCACCACCAGTGGTGAGACACTCCGCTGTGAATCCATCTCATCTCTTTTTTGCAAATTATCCAAAACTGCCTCAAAACTCACCTGTTGTCCAGAGGCCAAAAGCTCTGCATGTCTTCTTTGGGCGCGTACTTTTGGAGAGGCCGTCATGAAAATCTTGAATTCTGCAGAGGGAAAAACAACCGAACCGATATCACGACCATCCATCACCACACCACCATTTTGGCCAAATGAGCGCTGGATGTCCACCATTTTGGCGCGTATTTCAGGAAGTTTGGCGATCTGACTCACAGACTCAGAAATCTCCATACTGCGAATGAGCTCAGAAACATCTTGGCCATTGAGCAAGGTTTTGTTGGTGCCGTTTTCCCACAGAAAAATTAATTTTAATTTTTGGTAAGGCCTTGAGCAATGACTCTTGATCAAAACCGAACTCAGAGAGAAACCCCTGCTCTTTGGCGTATAAGGTCACCGAGCGGTACATCGCTCCACTATCAATATAAACATAACCGAGTGCTGCGGCCAATTGTTTAGCGACAGTACTTTTGCCTGTCGAGGAATGACCGTCTATGGTTATGGTGATCGGTTGCATTATTGAAGATTCATGTTTAACCCAAAAAAGCTTGAAGCCGCGGCATTATTGAAGCGGCTGTAGGCATAACTAAAACGCAATTTATTTAATTTAATGCCAAAACCGGCACTCAATCCCGCAAAAGAACGCTGATCCAAAATCCTGAGCTCCTCTCCTCGCCTAAAACTATAGCCCAATCGCAGATTAAAGCCTTTATCGGGAAATAACTCCACCCCAACGATCGCATGGCGAATGATCTCGTCGATAAAGTTTATGTTCTCCTGTGTAGCGTTACCTTCGAGGTCAATTTCATCTCTATTGGGATTGGCATAGGCCAGACGCCAGTTTTCAAGGTGTTCTAGAGTCACATGCCAACGCACCGGAATATTTTCAAGATCTTGAGCAACCCCAGCAACTAGCTCAAATGGGAGTTTTTCAGCCGTGATGTCATAGGGATCGAGTTGGGCTCCAAAATTTCGGGCCACCAATCCAAAATTTAACCCTTCTGCCTCATTGCGATAAAGCAGACCTAAATCTAAAGCGATGCCCGTCGAGTTGTACTGTTCTAGCGTTGAGGAGATAAACTTTATGTTTCCGCCGACATACCAATTAGAGAAAGGAATGTTTTTGGCGTGCCCAACAGACACGGCGAGTTCGCCTCCAGAAAAAGAGTTTGTGGCTTGACCTTGTTGATCATAACCCGCAAAGTTTCCATAATTGATGTAGGTTATTCCAGCGTGAAATACCTGAGTTCTTCGGTCCCATAAATAGGCATAGCTCGCCGTACCGTAGGAAATATCAGAAACATAATTGTTAAAGTTAACCGACAATTGATTGTCCATCGCTGGATTAATGGTCGCTGTGTTGAATAAAGCCTGAGTGGGGTCGTAATCAAAGTTGGTGACTGTTTTACCTCCCAGTGCCACTTGGCGGGGACTTGATCCCAAATTCAAAAACTGATAAGTTGATGAGCCACCGACTTGGGCCAGCACAAATTGGGTGCACAATATCACTATACTCAGTAACCACAATCTCATCATCCGAATGCTTGGTATCAGTCTCTGGTTTGTTTAACGACTACAATGATACTTTATTTTCAGTCCAAATAAAAGTAGGTTTGTATTTAGTCCCAAAGCTTCTTTGGGCTTTTTACGCGCTGCTTAGTCACCCCTATAGACACTACCTCCATCATATCTGTTACATAATGAAATTTGAGCCCTTTGAGATAGTGTTCGGGAATTTCCAAAATGTCTTTTCGGTTCTCTTCACAAAGAATAATTTCCTTGATTTTAGCGCGCTTTGCCGCCAATATTTTTTCTTTAATACCACCGACAGGTAAGACCTTACCACGTAGGGTAATTTCTCCAGTCATGGCCAAACTCTTTTTGACTTTGCGTTGGGTAAACAAAGACACCAAAGAGGTCAGCATGGTTACGCCAGCACTCGGCCCGTCTTTGGGTGTTGCACCTTCTGGAACGTGTATGTGTATGTTGTGATTTTTAAATACTTCGGGGTGAACACCCAGGGTTTCAGCATGAGATTTAATGAACTCTAAGGCTATGGTCGCCGATTCTTTCATCACTGTTCCCAAATTACCGGTCATAGTAAGCTGACCCTTGCCCTCAGAAATGGTAGACTCGATAAAGAGAATGTCTCCCCCCACACGCGTCCAAGCCAGACCAGTAACCACCCCAGCGACCTCATTGTTCTCGTACTTATCACGTTCGAGTTTTGGCGCCCCGAGGACCTCCTCAATCGTCTTTCGATCCACGGCAACTAAGTAAGACTGATCCATAGCGATATTCATGGCCGCATAGCGCACCATTTTGGCGATTTTTTTCTCTAAACCGCGTACCCCACTCTCTCGAGTGTATCCTTCAACAATAAAGGCCAACTGACGCTTGTGGATTTTTAAGTGACTTTTGTCCAGACCGTGTTCTTTGAGCTGTTTGGGCAAAAGATGTCTCTGGGCTATTTCTACTTTTTCCTCCAAGGTATAACCCGACACCTCAATAATCTCCATTCGGTCCAAAAGCGCCGGTTGTATATGACTCAAACTATTGGAGGTAGCTACAAACATCACCTGCGAAAGATCGTAGCCCAATTCTAGGTAATTATCGTAAAACTCACTATTCTGTTCGGGGTCCAATACCTCGAGCATGGCCGAAGAAGGATCTCCTTGATGACTCGAGGCAAGTTTGTCGATCTCATCCAACACAAAAACAGGATTTGCTGTACCGGCCTTTTTGATGTTTTGAATGATGCGGCCCGGCATCGCACCAATATAGGTCTTACGGTGACCTCTAATCTCGGCCTCATCACGCAAACCGCCCAGTGACATGCGCACATATTTGCGCCCGAGAGCCTCTGCAATAGACTTACCCAATGAGGTTTTACCGACACCCGGCGGCCCGTAAAGGCACAGTATTGGAGATTTCATGTCTTGTCTTAGCTTCAAAACGGCCAAGTACTCGATAATGCGTTTTTTAACATCGTCCAAACCAAAATGATCGCGATCAAGTATTTTTTGGGCCCGCTTTAAGTCAAAGACATCTTGACTAAATTCCGACCAAGGCAGATCGAGCATCAAATCCAAATAATTACGCTGAATGCTGAACTCTGCTACTTGCGGATTCATGCGCAATAGTTTGTTCAATTCCTTTTCGAAGTGCTCTGCGACCTCTTTGGACCATTTTTTCTTTTTAGCAGCAGCACGCATCTCCTCTATTTCTGCCTCATGCGAAGTTCCGCCCAATTCTTCCTGAATGGTCTTCATTTGTTGGTGCAAAAAATACTCCCTTTGTTGTTGAGACATATCGCTTTCAACCTTAGACTGAATGTCCATTTTGAGCGACAACTTCTGCAACTCCATATTCAGAAGCTTTAAGGTTTGTAAGGCGCGTTCGTTTAAGCTATTAATTTCTAGAAGACTTTGTTTCTCAGATACAGAAATGTTTAGGTTAGAGCAAACAAAGTTGATCAAGAAAGAGGAACTTTCGATATTCTTGATGGCAAAGGCTGCGTCGGAAG
Source organism: Flavobacteriaceae bacterium (assembly GCA_038141525.1). Lineage (GTDB taxonomy): Bacteria > Bacteroidota > Bacteroidia > Flavobacteriales > Flavobacteriaceae > BACL21. The sequence goes on from JAYQIF010000008.1 coordinate 40,340, forward strand.
GAATGTTCGGGCTGTCCTTGATGATGTCTATGGCCAATTCCTTAATGGATTCAATAATCGCATTGAACTCCTTATCTGTGGCCTCTGGTCGCTGTTCCTCGACCTCCTTTATTGTAGCCGTAATAAACGGATCAGTGGTGACCACCTGATCAATTTCAAAACGCTTTTTGCCTTGGATGATGACCGTAATATTCCCGTCTGGCATTTTGAGAACACGCAGTATCCTGGCTACAGTACCCACTGAATGAATATCCTTGGCCTCTGGATTTTCTTTGGCCTCGTCTTTCTGGGCGACAACACCGATCACTTTGTTGCCTTGATTGGTTTGATTGATCAAATGAATCGATTTATCACGACCCGCAGTTATGGGGATAACAACACCGGGAAATAATACGGTATTTTTCAGTGGTAAGATGGGCAAAGTTTCAGGCAATTGTTCAGAAGACATTGCTTTCTCGTCTTCAGCACTGAGCAGGGGAATAAACTCCGCGTCTTCATTTAAATCCTTAAATGACAAACTGTCCAAATTAATAAGCTTAGCTTTTGACATAGGTATATCTCGGTCATTATGTCACACCGCATTTTGGTGTGCACGTCATCACATTCTCAATTATTCGCTTAAAATCAGTGCTTTGTGACTCAATGCCAATAATACACCGATTATTTTATACACCTAGTTCAATAGTTGTGCCATAGCTGGTCTGTGGCAAAAAAATACCCGGAATACCGGGTACTTCTCATGAACTATATTTTTTATGGGGGTTAAGGGATGGTCAGGGTAAAGACTCCCATATCTATTGAGTATTCTTCTGGATAGAGACCACTAGGGTCAATGGCTCTAAAGCTAAATTGACCTTCTATAACGCCATCAGAGTACTGATAACTCGTAATGGTCAACTGACCTGGCGAAGCGTAATACAATTGGGCATTTTCGATATCTGGATTGTAAAGTCCAATACTCTCAACCCCGGTATCAATAGTCGCTACTAAGTCGTAGGTTCCCGGCATTACATCAATGGGGAAACTCAAAGCTATCGATTGATTGGTCTCTGTATCTATTGCTGTAAGCTGAACATAAGTGGTGTCATAACTTGGGTCGAGCAATACTCCACTGTCGTTGCCACAAAACTGTCTCCATCAACCTCGGCGCTCAAAGCATTTTCTGCAATCGTCGCATCTGGACGATAATCCATCACAAAGGTACCTTCTGTAATCTGCACTTGATCCTCATTGTTTCCGACAGGGTCGGTGGCAGTAAAAGCAAAAGTAGCCGACAGCTTACCTGTTATGTTTCCGTATTCCTCAAAGGTTATGGCACCTTCCATCGACGTCAATGCTTCTGTCCCTTGGCTATCCGTGTAGGCTACAGTTAAGTTGGAGCCATTAAAAATCGGCGCAAATTCATAGGTGCCCACATTCAGCCCCATGGGGATAAAGAACTCCATTCGCTCTAGAGTAGGTGCTGTAGCGGTTAGTTTTACCACCTCATCACTACCCACCATAAGATTTTCTGCTACAAAGGTTTCATCGATAAACTCTTGTCCATCTACAAGTGCAAAGAAACTGCTTTCAGGATCTACAATTCCAGAGTCCCCAGGATCATCACCGGGGTCCACTCCGCCATCGTCACACTCAAATGGATCCAAAGATCCATCGACTAGAGTAAAAGGAATATCTGTAAATGTGCCATTCGTGACAACAACAGACTCAGTGATGGTTCCTCCAGCCCCGTCGCTGATTTCTCTAATGGCTGTAAAAGCAAACGTACCACTGACGGTTTGATTGTCCTGGTCATAGGTCTGAATTGCAGCTGAACCCGACCCCCCTAAACTACTCAATACTTCGAAAGGGGCTTCGGTCGGCGCCTCTAGAATAAAACTTGTGGGATTAATCTCCTGAGTTAAGTCATAAGTACAGGTTCCGATATTGGTAATGACAATCGAAATAATATTGCCAAAATAATCTGTACCCGTCATGAGCAATACCCCATTGATCAATTGTCCTGTAGTCGTCGAGGCAGTAAAATCTTCCCCGTTGATCACGGCCGAGAATGCACTGGTATCGTTGGCCTCTTCTTCGGTCACAAAATCACCAGTCAGTGGTTCGTCTTCGCATGCTGAAAACAAAAAGACACTAAAAACGGCCATCATCAGACCGCGAACCAAATATTTTTTCATAGGGGTAAGCTTTGCTATAGGTATGTAACGCAAACTTAAGTAAAAATTGTGTAATCAGGGCTGAATTTTCTTTGGAACCCGCAACAACAAAACGATTCCAGAAATAAAAAATATAATCAAAAATAAAACAGAGTTTCTCATGCTTCCCGTGATTTGATCGATAAAACCATAAAGTAACATGCCAATAACAATCCCTATTTTTTCCGCAACATCAAAAAAGCTGAAATACGAGGCTGTATCCTCGGTTCTTGGAAGGTATTTTGCATATGTCGAACGACTTAACGACTGTATCCCCCCATGACCAAACCTACGATGGCTGCTGCAACATAAAATTGTAATGGAGTCATCATAAAGTAGGCATAAACGCTCATAGAGGCCCAAACACTGTTCACGGCTATGAGTGTTTTGAGATTTCCAAATTTTTTGGAGGCTTTGGCCGTCAATTGTGCCCCGATCATTGCCAAAATCTGAATGATCAATATGCTTACGATAAGTCCCGTCGTTTTGGAACCTTCATCCGGCCAGGCGATTTCCTGTTCCCCAAAATAGGTCGCTACGAGCATGATGGTTTGTACCGCCATACTGTAGACAAAAAAGGCCGTCAAGTATCGCTTTAGAGGAAGGTTCTTGGACAGTGCCTCGTGCACTTGCCGCAACTCGGTATATCCGTTAAACACAACAGAACGTGTGACTTTATTAGGGTTACTCACGCCTTTGGGCAAAACATAAAAGGTATATTGACTGAATCCCATCCACCAAATTCCTACCATGACAAAGGACCAACGCATGGCCTCCATACTTCCTGAGCCAGAGGCCTCAAAGCCAAATGCCTCGGGTTTCATCACCATAGCTAAATTCACAATGAGCAACAGAACACTGCCTATATAACCCAATGAAAACCCCTTAGCGCTCACTGCATCTTGTTGCTCTGGATGCGCAATGTCCGGTAGATATGAATTATAAAAAACAATACTGCCCCAAAATCCGATGAGTCCAAAAAAGTAGCAGAGCAGTCCGAGATATATGTGTTCTAAGTCAAAAAAATACAAACCCATACAGGACAGGGAACCCAAATAGCAATAAAATTTCATGAAGGCTTTCTTGTTACCAACGAAATCTGCAATTCCCGAAAGCAATGGAGAACAAAAAGCCACAACAATAAAAGCGGCAGCCGTGACATAACTGATCAGTGGGGTGGGTCGAATATCACCACCAAAAATCGAAACGGTCTCTACTTCGGCACTCATAAAAATAGCGCCGTAGAATATTGGAAAAATCGCAGAGGAGATTACTAGACTGTAGGCTGAATTTGCCCAATCATAAAACGCCCACGCATTAATGTAACGCTTTACACCTCTGTAGTTGTCTATTTCTGACTGTTTCATCTGCAAAGTTTACCTCGATTATACTGTTTAGCCCTGGTCTAAGATAACTCTTTAAAGATTCAAGTAACAAAGAAAATGGCTTTTGCACTATTTTTGGCCTAACTTTTGTTATCTAATTGAAAAACACAGATTATGAAACGCATATTACTAGCGCTGTTTAGCGTAACCGTATTGTTCTCCTCTTGTGAGGGGCCAGAGGGACCACCGGGAGTACCAGGCATTAATATATTGGGTAAAGTCATTGAGGTCAATATTGATCTCGATCAAAATAACGGATATCATCAAGTAGTGACCCTGCCTTTGGATATTGAGGTTTTTGAAAGTGACGTCATATTGGTTTACCGATACGAAGGTGTTTTTGACACAGCCGATATTTGGACACCCTTACCGGCCACTTATTTTGATGCCGGCGGCGGGACCTTTTTGTACACCTTTAATCACACCTATTTTGATGTAAAATTTTTCCTCGACGGCAACTTCAACCTCAATACACTAGGGTCTGAATGGACTCAAAACCAAATATTTAGAATTGCCGTTGTGCCAGCCGAGTTTGGCGATGCGTCATTGAGTATGGAGGATATTGAGCAGTCAGAATCTTTTGAATTTTTAGGAAATTAATCAGTTTATTATGCGCAACTTATATTTGATACCCCTTATCGTATTGACCACAATCTTAAGTTCCTGTGGTTCTCAAGCTCAAAAAAAATCAGAAGTATTCCCGATTCAAAAACCAGATTCAGTTTGGCAAAAGAATTAGGCCCAATGGCCTATCGTGTCTTACGACAAGCCGCCACTGAACCACCAAACAGCAGTAAACTCAACCGAGAGTACCGTACGGGGACTTTTTATTGTGGCGGTTGTGGTGCGCCTCTCTTTGAATCTTCGGCAAAATTTGATAGCGGTACAGGATGGCCGTCATTTGATCGCCCGATAGATCAGGCTATTGCTTACAGTACCGATTACGACTTAGGTTATGGGCGTACCGAAGAACACTGTGCCCAATGTGGCGGTCACCTGGGCCATGTTTTTCCAGATGGTCCAAGAGAAACAACCGGGATGCGTCATTGCATCAATGGAGCAGCCCTCAAGTTTATTCCAAGTTCAAAAAGATAAAACTAAGCAGCAATAAATCACGGACCCCATTAAGGAGCGATTGATTGTAATTTAATGTTCAAAATTTAGGTTAATGAACAAAACAGAAAAAGAATGGCTCGAAGAACTAGGGCCAGAACGTTATCGTATTTTACGTCAAAAAGGTACAGAGCGCCCCTTTACCGGAGCTCTAAATAACGAATACCGTAAAGGAATTTACCGCTGTGGTGGTTGCGGGACCCATCTTTTTGACAGCGAAGCAAAATTTGACAGTGGCTGTGGTTGGCCTTCATTTGATCGCAGTGTCCAGGATTCGGTTGCCTATGAGCGCGACACGACTTTGGGCATGATACGCACAGAGATATTGTGCCAGAATTGTGGTGGGCATTTAGGTCATGTGTTTCCCGATGGTCCAACCCAAACAGGACAACGCTACTGTGTCAATTCACTTTCAATTGATTTTGATGAAAAAACAGACAAAAACCCGGTTTAAATCCGGGTTTTTATTTTGTAAATTTGCTGGCGTTCAACCAAAAAAAACTTTGAACTGATGAAATCTTTTGACGTAATAGTATTGGGCAGTGGCCCTGGAGGATATGTAACGGCGATTCGCGCATCACAATTAGGGCTCAAAACAGCAGTCATTGAGAAAGAAAATCTTGGTGGTGTTTGTCTTAATTGGGGCTGCATCCCAACAAAAGCACTGCTGAAAAGTGCCCAAGTTTTTGATTATATCAAACACGCAGAAGACTACGGGATCACCGTTAGTGATTTCGATAAAGATTTCACCAAAGTTGTTGCGCGCAGTCGCTCTGTTGCCGACGGGATGAGTAAAGGTGTTCAATTTTTGATGAAAAAGAACAAAATTGAAGTGATCAATGGTTACGGAACTTTGAAACCGGGCAAAAAAGTTGAGGTAGATGGAACGCTCTACAGTGCAGATCACATCATAGTCGCGACTGGAGCGCGCTCAAGAGCCCTCCCTAACCTACCCCAAGATGGAAAGAAAGTGATTGGTTACCGCGAGGCTATGACGCTAAAAGAACAACCAAAATCGATGATCGTTGTGGGCAGTGGTGCCATCGGAGTTGAGTTCTCCAACTTCTACAACAGTATGGGCACTGAGGTAACCATCGTGGAGTATTTGCCAAATCTGGTGCCTTTAGAAGATGTTGAAGTCTCAAAACAATTCGAGAAAATTTTTAAGAAAAGTGGCATCAACGTGATGACCAACTCCGCTGTAGAGCGTGTGGATACTTCTGGAGATGGCGTGAAAGCGAGCATCAAAACCAAAGATGGGCTCAAGGAATTACACGCAGACATCGTACTTTCTGCAGTAGGTATCGCGGCAAATATCGAAAACATTGGACTTGAAGAAGTTGGTATTGTCACCGATAAAGGCAAAATTATGGTAGATGAATTCTACCGAACTAATATTCCGGGTTACTATGCCATTGGTGATGTTGTTCCTGGTCCTGCCCTGGCACATGTCGCTTCCGCAGAAGGCATTACTTGTGTCGAGAAAATTGCAGGCATGAACGCCGAACCGATTGATTATGGCAATATCCCAGGGTGTACGTACACAAACCCAGAAATTGCCAGTGTTGGATTGACCGAGGTCCAGGCCAAAGAGCAGGGTTATGATATAAAAGTGGGTAAATTCCCCTTCTCTGCTAGTGGTAAAGCGAGTGCCTCTGGAGCAAAAGACGGGTTTGTCAAAGTTATTTTTGATGCCAAATACGGCGAATGGCTCGGGTGCCACATGATTGGCGCTGGAGTTACAGACATGATCGCTGAGGCCGTTGTCGCCCGTAAACTTGAAACTACTGGGCACGAGGTGTTGAAAGCTGTGCACCCCCATCCTACTATGAGCGAAGCCGTAATGGAGGCGGTAGCAGCAGCCTATGACGAAGTGATTCACTTGTAGGAGTAGAACGAAAAAAACGCCATCGTCCGATCTTATATTTGGCATGAGACAATGGAGTGATGAGCGTTACCGAAAATATAGCGTATAAAAAAATCCTCTTTTCGAGGATTTTTTTTTATTTCAACGCCTGGAGCGCCAAAGGATACACCTTTAGGCCCAAGCCTACGATAATTCCGGCAGCATGCGGGGCTATAAACGATTGATGGCGAAAGTCTTCTCGAGCATAAACATTTGAGATATGCACCTCAATCACTGGTGTCTCTATAGCGCGTACTGCATCACCAATACCTACAGAGGTATGTGTATAGGCTCCTGCGTTGAGCACGATGCCATCGGCACTGAATCCGTGCTCATGCAACAAGTCAATCAGCTCACCCTCGATATTGGTTTGTGCATAAATTAACTCAAACTCTGGAAACTCATGCCGCAGTTGTTCCAGATAGGCGTCAAATCCTTGAGCCCCATAAATTTCGGGCTCCCGTTTGCCCAATAGATTTAAATTAGGCCCATGCAGAATGACTATTTTTGCCATTAAGGTAAATTCTAGTTATTCCCCAGAATTAACGGTAATCCGTCTTCACCCGAACCGATCACAATGATTTTTGAGTTATTGGATTCAGACAACTTAATGGTGGCCTCGATTCCTTTGTCACTCAAAATTTTATCTGTCAAAGAAGCACTCAAAATACGGTTGGCATCGGCCTTACCTTGGGCTTGAATAATTTGGCGTTCTGCCTCCTTTTCTGCAGTAACCAAACGGAATTCGTACTCCAGAGATTCTTGCTCCTGCTTGAGTTTGCGCTCAATGGCATCTTTAATCGTGGGTGGGAGGGTCACATCACGTACAAGCACCTCGTTGAGTTGGACGTACTGTCGGTCCAAAATCTTTTTTGTCTCAGTGAAAATCTCATCCTGAATCGCATCGCGCTTCGAGGAATATAGCTGTTCAGGTGTATAACGTCCAACAACACTTCGTGCGGCACTGCGAATGGCAGGTTGAATAATGCGCTCAAGATAATTTTCTCCTTTTTCTTGATGGAGCTTTCCTAAATCTGAGGTAATGGGTTGATACCATGCTGAAGCATCAATCTGAATTTCAAGTCCGTTGGATGAGAGTACTTTCATTTTTTCAAAAAGCTCTTGCTGGCGCACCTCATATACAATCACCTTATTCCAAGGAGCAACGATATGAAATCCTTCACCCAATGCCGGCTCATCGGTGACAACACCACCGCCAAAGGTTTTGTAAAGAACCCCTGCCTCTCCAGAGCCAATGGTGATTGCTGATTTTGCCAAAATAATGACAACAAGAATAATTAATGTAATGGCAGGGACACCTGCTTTTGGTAATTTATCCATGATGATTTATGTTTTTATTGAATAATTTATAGTGATTTAACGCTCATTTTTTGAGTCCGCGCGCTGATTTTGCGCTCATTCTAAGTCAATCCATTGTATTTACGCACGAACCATTCCAATGAACTCATCAAAATTAATAAAGCTAGAGCGTAATACCATCGAATAAAGTCGAGATTTTTAATAGCTGTTGTTTCGCGCGGTAAAAACTCATTTTGACTCAATAAATACTCTTTTAATTGACCCATTTGACTCAGATCATGCAGCGGGACCTCGTTTAATGCGGCCCAGCGTGCCATAGGCCTAATTTTGGCATAGCCCCGACCTGCTTCACTTATCTTAGGCGCGATTTCAAATCGACCAGATTTTTGGTCTTGCGTGCCCCTGACCACCACGGTAAAGTCATAAATTCCTGGATTCAAATCAGAGAGGTTTAACTTATATTGTTTTGTATCGGCCAATAAGGGGCGTGTAATCACTTGTTTGGTCTGTTGATGGGTCATGCGTATTTCCAAGCTAGCCGAAAGATCCAAAGCATCGGTTTTATCCAGGTACTGGGCATAAAATTCAGCACCAACCATCTGAGTATAAACTGGTTTGTAATTGAGCTTAAGTACATTGTTAACTTGATGCTTACTGATGTATTTGGCCAAGATTCCCAAAAACAAATCAAAAGACTCGTGGGATTGAGTCAGTCTGTGAGCTTCCACACGCCAACGCCAAAAGGCAACACCATCCCAAACGATCCAACGCACCCCGTTTCGCTCAAAAAATCCGAGTTGCACACTGTTGTTGTCTTGATTTTGAAGTTCAGCAGCGAGCAATACCTCATGAGCAGTTTCAATGCGTACCTGACCAATATCGGAGATTAGTGGAGGAAGATCATCCCATCGATTCCAAGGACTTTTGAATAGAGAAAACTCTGTATTGGGCTGGGCAAACAAGGCGTCGCTTACCCCGACAACATCTTTTTTTAATGCTGGCTCAGCGGCAGTTACCGCCGACCAAAGCGTCTCAGGTCCGGCGATTAACCAAACATTTATGGGCTCTTTGGTAATTCTGGTCATTAACTCCGAGAACCCTTTATTGGGTTGATAGAGAATAACAGCATCAATGTCCTCCAAAAGATCCAATGCCGCACGCGGGTTAGTCAGTATAACCTCGGTTCGTTCATCCGTGGACAGTCCTCTACTTAACGTCCCTATATCGGGATGAATTCGCTCATAAACAAGCAATATTCTTCTTTGCTCATCGATGCCCTCCACAACCAAGCTCGCGCTATTGTTATCGGTAATTTGCTCTCCTGAAATAGGAACTAATCTCCAATCAAAAGATTGCACCCCAATTAAATCAGTGCTCAACTCAGTCTTTACCAGTTTTCGATCAGAACCCTATAGAAAAATCTATGTCGATTGACTTAATCTTACGCCCATTTTGATAAGCCTCAAGTTGCGTCTCGATGGGCCGTGTTGACCCAGAGCGGTTCAAGACGATTTCTACCTCAAAAGGTTGTCCTTTGCGCACTACAGGATTGGCCGTAATCCTTTGAATGGATAAATCTTCAGGCCAAATAGTGTCGCCAGTAATGATGGGATAAATGGGCCGGTATTTTGATTTGTAATGGACATATGATGGACCAATGGTCTGCTGACCATCAGTAATGACAAGGATAGGACCAGAACGTTCCCCTAAAATCCGATCAATATCTGTAACGGCTTGACCTATATTAGTTTCGGTTTCTTCAAAATCTAATTGATCTAACCCGTGTACCCCTTGGCCAAACCCATACCAATGGACATCAAATCGATCATTGAGCGGCTTGTCGCTTTGCCAGTTCTCATAAATCGCTCTGATCGCAGCACTATCTGTTATTGATCTAGACTCATCTATAAGCACACTCAGCTCGGGGTATTCGAGTGAGACCGACTTTTGCTTTATCTGAGGATTTAAAAGCAAAATAAAAATCAAAGCCAGAGTCAACGCGCGTAAGGTGATGAGCAAAACCTTGGTCCAACGTCTTGGTAAAGTAACCTTCCTATAGGTGAAAAACGACAAAATCAATGACAAGGGGACCAAAGCGATCATCCACAGCCATTGATTTTGTATTAATGGTTCCATGTTTTGGACCCGGAAAGGTCATTTTATGTGTACATCCCTCCGTCTACATGAAGCACCTGACCCGTCACATATGAGGATAAATCACTGGCCAAATACAGACAGGTGTTGGCTATGTCATCGGGGGTCCCTCCACGTTTTAGTGGTATTGAGTCTCTCCATGATTGCACAGTAGCCTCATCGAGTTTTTGGGTCATTTCAGTTTCTATAAATCCTGGGGCTATGACATTACAGCGAATATTTCTTGACCCTAATTCAAGGGCTACAGATTTTGAAAATCCAATAATCCCGGCTTTAGAAGCTGCATAATTAGTTTGACCCGCATTCCCTTGAACACCAACAATAGAACTCATATTGATGATGCTACCGTGTCTTTGTTTGAGCATACTGCGCTGAATGGCTTTGGTCATATTGAACACAGACTTGAGATTCACTTCAATAACGCGATCAAAATCCTCTTCGCTGATGCGCATCAGCAGGTTGTCTTTGGTGATCCCTGCGTTATTGATCAAAATATCAACTGAACCAAAGTCTTCTAAAACTTGTGCCACTAAAGATTCAGCCTGGTCGAATTTTGCCGCATCACTCTGATAAGCTTTGACCTTTACACCATCTTTAGACAGTTCTTGAGCCATAGTATTTGCTGCCTCAGCAGACGAATTATAAGTAAAGGCAACATGAGCACCATGTGCCGCAAAAACCTCAACAATACCTTTACCAATTCCTCGACTTCCCCCTGTAATTAGGGCAACTTTGTTTTCAAGTAACTTCATATAGTTTGGTTTATTATAAGCATGTCGCCATAAATTATTTCAGTAATTCTGCTATTTTTTTTCCAATCTCTGCCGGAGAATCGACCACGTGTATCCCGCACGAACGCATGATTTTCTTTTTGGCTTGAGCGGTGTCGTCGCTTCCACCGACTATTGCTCCGGCGTGCCCCATGGTCCGGCCCGCTGGGGCTGTTTCGCCTGCAATAAATCCAACAACAGGTTTATCGCTTCCACTTTGGGCGTACCAATGAGCCGCATCGGCCTCTAATTGCCCCCCGATCTCACCAATCATCACAACGGCCTCAGTCTCGGGATCGTTGATCAATAAGGACAATGCTTCTTTGGTTGTTGTGCCGATGATTGGATCTCCTCCAATACCGATGGCAGTAGTTATGCCCAGGTCTTGACGCACCACTTGATCTGCCGCCTCGTAGGTTAAAGTACCTGATTTCGAAACAATCCCAACTGATCCTTTCTTGAATACAAAACCTGGCATAATGCCTACTTTTGCTTCCTCAGGAGTAATGACTCCCGGACAGTTAGGCCCTATCAAACGACAATCTCGATCTTTGATGTAATTCGCAGCCTTGATCATATCGGCTACAGGAATTCCTTCGGTTATGGTAATGATCACCTTAATACCGGCCTCTGCTGCCTCCATTATGGCATCTGCAGCAAACGCGGGTGGTACAAAAATAATACTCGTATCGGCCTCTACTTTTTCTACAGCCTCTGCCACGGTATTGAACACGGGGCGTTCCAAATGGCTTTGACCGCCCTTACCTGGGGTAACACCACCGACTACGTTGGTTCCGTATTCAATCATTTGACTGGCATGAAAAGTACCTTCACTACCGGTAAATCCTTGTACTATAATTTTTGAATTCTTATTTACCAAAACACTCATAGAGCACGTAATTTTTGTTGGATTAATCTGGCGCAAAATTAATCTTTTGCCTCCGTTAAAAAAAGGAATTTAATGGTTCTTTAGATGGGTTGCCAATCCGGAGCACTCGCGGGTTGACTCATCATATTCCCTTTGACAATGATCCCATCAGACACCTCCCAAAATGAGTGAAAATGCGAGATGGCTAATTCCTCATCGGGGTTCTCAATGGTCCTGGCAAAATAGGTACAACGCACCGCTACTGTGTTTCCCTCTTTGACAAGATGATGAACTACGACTCTTAAATCGTCGTAGGTCTTATTAATTTCCTTAAAAAAGGCATCCAATTGATCGAATCCCATAACCACATGACCATGACTGCTAAACCATGTCAGTTCAAGCTCTTTGTGAAAAAATCTCGATACGATATTTGGATCTTCAACAACATGAGCATTGTAAAATGCTTTGACCAGTTTTTTTGGGCCTATTACTTCTTTTTTAATTGTTCTACAACTTCAGGCAACTGACGAAGAGCTGCCAATTCTTTATATTTTTTTCTGAATTCTTCTGCTGGGGTGCCAAAATACGACTTTCCACCCTCGAGGGACTTACTCACCCCACTTTGGGCCGAGATTATTGACCCGGCACCAATGGTTATCGCACTGGTGATTCCAGCTTGTCCCCATATGGTCACTCCATCTTCAATAACCACGCACCCCGCAATACCTACCTGTGAGGCAATCAAACAATCCTGGCCAATTACAGTATCATGCCCCACGTGCACTTGGTTGTCAATTTTTGCCCCTTTTTTAAGTGTGGTGTCACCACTGACCCCTTGTCGATAGTGCAGGCCGCACCGATATGTACCTCGTTCTCAATGACCACTCGGCCACTGCTTTTCAAAGGGTCATATCCTTCTGGGCGTTTTTTGTAATAAAACGCGTCCGCGCCAAGTACGCTGCCTGAATGAATCACCACATGATCTCCAATTACGGTATGATCATATACCACTACATTGGCGTGAATCAAACAATTATCACCAATGGTCACATTATTGCCAATGAAACAGCCGGGCTGAATGATCGTATTATTCCCAATAGTGGCGGTCTCTGAAATCTTCGCCGAGGCGGCGACAAAAGGCCTGAAATGATCCTTTAATTTATTGAAGTCCCTGAACGGATCCTCAGAAATGAGTAATGCCTTACCCTCTGGACATGCTACTTCTTTATTGATTAGAATAATGGTTGCTGCGGAATTTAGCGCTTTGTCATAATACTTGGGATGATCCACAAATACAATGTCCCCGGGAGTGACCACATGAATCTCGTTAAATCCTTCAACAGGAAAATCATCAGAGCCAACATAGCGGCAATCAAGTAGTTGCGCTATAAATTTAAGCGTATGAGGTTGTTGTAATTTCACAGCAATTATTTCACACTAAAATAAAAAAAATCCCGCCTTAGCCGGAGCAAAAACGGGATAAATTTTGCGTCTATCTTGGAATTAGTCCTTCATACGCTCTTGGTAATTGCCTTTATCAGTGTCGATCTTAATTTTGTCCCCTTCATTGATGAATAAAGGGACATTGACCCGCGCCCCTGTTTCAACAGTCGCCGGTTTTGTGGCATTCGTCGCTGTATTGCCCTTAACACCCGGCTCAGTCTCGGTTACTGTTAGGATGACATGTGCTGGCATTTCGACAGACAAAGGCATCTGATCTTCTGAATTAATGATCACTGTTACAACCTCACCTTCTTTGATCAAATCTGGGCGATCAAGTGTGCTCTCGGGAAGTTGAATTTGATTGTAATCTTCGGTATTCATAAAATGATAGGTATCCCCTTCACTGTAGAGATATTGAAATTTATGCGTCTCGACACGTACATCGTCTATTTTGTGCCCTGCAGAGAACGTATTGTCTACCACTTTTCCTGTGGTAACACTTTTGAGTTTTGTGCGCACAAAGGCTGGTCCTTTGCCGGGTTTTACGTGTAAAAATTCAATGATTTTATAAATGTCATGATTGAATTTAATACACAGCCCTTTTCTGATATCTGAGGTTGTTGCCATAAGTTTTAAATTTAATTTTGAAAATACCCTTTCATGATTCCACGTTTGGAATCCTTGATGAACTGTAAAATCTCATCGCGTTCTGGCGTGGCCTCCACTTCGGCCTCAATGATTTGAGCCGCCTGAGTATTGTTATAGTTTTTTTGATATAGGATGCGATAAATACTTTGAATTTCTCGGATTTGCTCACTGGAATAGCCTCGACGACGCAATCCTACCGAATTAATACCAACATACGACAAGGGTTCCCGAGCAGCCTTAACATAGGGCGGCACATCCTTACGGACCAATGACCCCCCGGTAACGAAGGCGTGATTTCCGATCATGCAAAACTGATGAACGGCCGTCATTCCGGCCAGCACGACGTAATCACCAACATTGATATGACCAGCCAAAGTACTGTTATTAGAGAAAATACAATTATTTCCCACGATACAATCGTGGGCAATATGACAATAAGCCATGATCAGACAGTTATTCCCAACCACAGTCTTACCCCGATCCACTGTACCTCGATTGATCGTGACATATTCGCGGATAGTGGTATTGTCTCCGATTTCCGCGGTGGTTTCTTCTCCTTTAAACTTTAAATCCTGTGGTATGGCAGAAATGACTGACCCAGGGAAAATATTACAGTTTTTACCGATTCTAGCCCCTTCCATTATGGTCACATTGGAACCAATCCAGGTTCCTTCTCCTATGATAACATTGTTATCAATGGTTGTAAATGGCTCTATAACAACGTTCTTGGCGATTTTTGCACCGGGGTGAACATAAGCGAGTGGTTGATTCATAGGTTATTTTGTTTTGACAATTTGAGCCATAAGTTCGGCCTCTGTGACCATACGATCATTCGCATAGGCTTTACCTGCCATATGAACTATACCTCGGCGTATCGGGGTGATTAAATCAAGTGTAAAAACCAAAGTATCTCCGGGATTCACTTGATGTTTGAATTTTACATTATCGATCTTCATAAAGAACGTTAAATAATTTTCTGGGTCTGGAACTGTGTTCAATGCCAAGATGCCCCCGGTTTGCGCCATAGCCTCAACAATCAGAACACCAGGCATCACCGGTGCCCCTGGGAAGTGTCCCTCAAAAAAAGGCTCATTCATGGTGACATTTTTCAACCCAACAACACGATCAGCACCAAGTTCAAGGATTTTGTCCACCAACAAAAACGGTGGGCGATGTGGCAACATGGCCATGATTTGATTAACGTCCTTTACAGGAGTTTTATGGAGATCAAATTTCGGCACCGCATGTCTTTTGCGATCTTTGATGATTTTACTCAACTTCTTGGCAAATTGGGTGTTGACATGATGGCCCGGTTTATTGGCAATTACTTTTCCGCGAATACGCGTACCAATTAATGCGAGGTCTCCCAATACATCCAATAATTTATGACGCGCCGCCTCATTTGGGTGATGAAGCGTCAGATTGTCTAAAATACCATTGGGTTTGACTGAAATTTTATCTTTTTTAAACGCTTTGCGCAATTTATCCATGGTTCCAGCAGAAAGTTCTTTATCCACATAAACTATGGCGTTATTTAAATCACCTCCTTTGATCAGGCCATGCTCCAGTAACATTTCGATCTCATGAAGAAAACTAAAGGTTCTGGAATTAGAAATCTCATCTTTAAAATCACTCAAGGTATTGAGCGTGGCGTTTTGAGTACCCAAAATTTTGGTGCCAAAATCAACCATGGTGGTGACCTGGTACTCTTTGGACGGAATTATGGTAATTTCACTTCCCGTTTCTTCATCTAGAAAAGAGAGGACCTCGTCGACCACAAATTCCTCACGATCAGCCTCCTGAACAACGATACCTGCCTTTTCTATAGCCTCCACAAAGAACTTAGAGGAACCATCCATAATGGGTGGCTCAGGAGCGTCCAACTCAAGGACGCAATTGTCTACCTCAAGACCCACTAAAGCCGCTAAAACGTGCTCTGAGGTCTGAATTTTTACACCCGACTTTTCAAGATTAGTGCCGCGCTGAGTGTTCACGACGTAATTCGCATCGGCTTCAATTACAGGAGCTCCCTCTAAATCTGTACGAACAAATTTGTAACCGTAGTTTTCCGGCGCAGGTTTGAGTGTTAGCGTAACATTCTTCCCTGTATGTAAACCAACCCCGGTAAGTGATACTTCAGTGGCGATCGTTGTTTGCTTGCCATTACTGTTTGTCATCATTGACTTTTTTTTCCAAAGCGTCAAACGCCCGGACGATTTTTGGTAAATTTTTAAAGTGAACGTAGCTCTTGCTGTAGTCACCATAATTAAAGGCTGGTGAGCCCTGAAGGACCTCGTTATCCTTTATTGAACGCCCAATACCACTCTGGGCTTGAATCTTGACATTGTTGCCAATGGTTATGTGCCCCACAATACCTACTTGACCACCAATCATACAATTTTCTCCAATTTTGGTCGAACCCGCAATACCTGTTTGCGCTGCAATCACAGTATTTTTACCAATTTCTACATTGTGGGCAATTTGAATTTGGTTGTCCAATTTCACCCCACTGCGAATGATGGTAGAACCAAGTGTGGCACGATCGATTGTCGTTCCGGCCCCCACGTCAACATTGGCCTCTATAATCACATTTCCAATTTGCGGTACTTTGTCGTATGTGCCTTGTTCATTAGGAGAAAAGCCAAAGCCATCGGCTCCGATTATTGCACCACTATGGATCACTGTATGGGCTCCAATATGGGTTTCAGAGTAAATTTTTGCGCCTGAAAAAATAACCGCATGATCCTCGATGGTCACATTATCACCGATGTAAGCATTGGGGTATATTTTGACGTGATCGCCAATCACGACATTCTCGCCAATATAAACAAAGGCGCCGAGATAGCAGTGTTCACCATATCTCGCCGAATCTGCGATAAAGACGGGTTGTTCTACTCCCTGCTTGTTCATTTTGACCTGATTGTAATAGGACAAAAGTGTTGAAAATGCGCTGTAGGCATCTTCCACTCGAATTAATGTCGCATCGATGTGTTGCTCAGCTTTAAAGTCTTGACCAACAATGACAATAGACGCCTGGGTTGAATAAATAAAGTTTGTATACTTGGGGTTGGCCAAAAAAGTTAAACTGCCTTTAGTGCCTTCCTCAATTTTTGACAATCGGGAAACAGCGACATCCCCATCGCCCTCTACTGAGCCTTCGAGTATTTCTGAAATTTGGTTGGCTGTAAATTCCATTAAAATGGTATCAAGGTGCAAATATAAAAAAAGCGTTTCTATTCAAGGTTTTTTGGGTAACATTGGAAATGCTTGACGACTTTTTCAGAAAGGGCTTTGATATGCAATTGATCACTCGCTTGGGCCACATCAATCAAAGTCCCATCCTTTTTCAAAAGCTGAATATTTTCCTTGGATCGATTATAAGCAAGATTTGAAATAGTACCGGTAAACACAAAATAAGATGCCTCTTCATCGGAAAGGTTGTGTTTTTTCGCAAACTTTTCACGCCTTGACTTTATTTCTTGCTCTGAATAGGGCGCCTGATTTATCTGTATTTTAAACAAGCGACGTGTGATAATGGTTTTTGACAAATGACTCAGCACAAAATCATCGTGATCCACCCAAACCTTTAGTGCTGCCATGACATCGATATCGTCGAGTTTTAAAAAATGATCGAGATCCTCAGAGGACAAAGCGCTGACATGGTCCAAACTCAAAAAATAATTCAGGGCCCCTTGAATTTTTAAAGGAATGCCTTGTCTGCTTAATTCTCGGGCCCGATAGATGATTTTCATTAAAATGTGCTCAGCACATAAGGAGGCCTTGTGCAGGTAAACCTGCCAATACATGAGCCGTCGTGCCACCAAAAAATTTTCTACCGAGTGAATGCCTTTTTCTTCGACTACTAAACAATCATCTACCACATGAAGCATAGTGATTAAGCGCTGTGCGCTAATTGAGCCCTCGGCAACACCAGTGTAAAAACTATCTCTTCTCAAAAAATCAAGTCGATCCATATCGAGCTGACCTGAGACGAGTTGTTTTAAAAATTTCTTGGGATGTTTGCCCGTAAAGATATCAATCGTCAAGTCTAGTTCGCCGCCGAATTCTGTATTCAATCGGTTCATGATGTCCAAAGAAATTGCTTCGTGAGACATACCTGGCACAATGATCCCTTCCAAACCATGTGAAAATGGTCCATGACCAATATCGTGCAATAAAATTGCGAGGTACAATGCCTCTTCTTCTGCCTCTGAAATTTCAACACGCTTTTGTCGCAAAATAGAGACCGCTCGCTGCATCAAAAACATGGCCCCCAAAGCGTGGTGAAACCGCGTGTGGTGGGCTCCTGGATAAACCAAATAACTCAGGCCCATCTGAGATATATGCCGCAAACGCTGAACATATGGATGTTCAATTATTCGAAAAATCAACTCGTTATGAACCGAGATGAATCCATAAATGGGATCATTGATAATTTTTAACTTGTAAGAATTACTCAAAATTTAACGATTAATTAGCACCTTTCGGCGTACTTTTAGCATACTAAAACGCGTCCTAAAGGGTTATCAATAGTAGAAAAGCGCAAGACAAATATACGCATATGAATAAGATTAAAGTCCTTTGGGTGGACGACGAAATAGATTTGTTAAAACCACACATTTTATTTTTGGAGCAACGCAATTATCAGGTGACTCCGGTTCGCAGTGGCTCGGAAGCCATCAATACAATCAGACAGACGAATTTTGACATCGTTTTTCTCGACGAAAATATGCCTGGACTCTCTGGACTAGAGACTTTGCATGAAATCAAAGAGATTCAAGGCAATCTTCCTGTTGTAATGATTACCAAAAGTGAAGAAGAGCACCTTATGGAGGAGGCCATCGGTTCTAAAATAGCCGATTATTTAATCAAACCTGTTAACCCCAACCAATTGCTGCTCAGCCTGAAAAAGAATTTAGATCACTACAGACTGATCTCACAAAAAACTAACCAAAATTATCAGCAAGAATTTCGGAAAATTGCCATGGATTTATCCACAATCAATCAGCCCGAACAATGGTGTGAGCTCTATCAAAAGCTGGTGTTTTGGGAGATGGAGTTAGACAATATCGAGAATACGGGCATGATGGAGATCTTGGAGAGCCAGAAACAGGAAGCCAACACCCAATTCTGCAAGTTCATTGAGAAAAACTATGAAGACTGGTTCGACGGGCAAAATCAACCACCTGTAATGTCGCATACGCTTTTCAAAGAAAAAGTCGCCCCACAACTCGACAATCGGCCAACGCTTCTTGTGGTCATTGACAACTTACGTTATGATCAGTGGAAAGCATTTGAACCCTTGTTGAATCCACTGTATAAAAAGCACGAGGAATCCCTTTTTTACAGTATTCTACCCACAGCGACTCAATATTCCAGAAATGCAATATTCTCAGGCTTGACTCCAGCAGATATGGAGAAATTACACCCCAATTATTGGAGAAATGACACCGATGACGGAGGTAAAAATTTATACGAGAAAGAATTTTTAGGACTTCAGCTTGATCGTCTTGGACTTGATTTAAATTGGAGCTACCACAAAATAACCTCCTTACGCCAAGGTAAAAAGCTGGCCGATAATTTTAAAGCACAAAAAGACGAGCATCTGACTGTAGTGGTTTACAACTTTGTCGATATGCTCTCACATGCAAAAACAGAAATGGAGGTCATCAAAGAATTGGCGGCCAATGATAAATCATATCGTTCGTTAACAGCAAGTTGGTTTAAAAATTCACCCCTACTGGATATAATTCAACAAGCGGCTGCAATGAATTTTAGGTTGATCATTACCACAGATCATGGAACGGTCAATGTAAAAACGCCATCGAAAGTTGTTGGGGACAAGCAAACCAGTCTAAACCTGCGCTATAAAACTGGGCGCAGTCTGACCTATAATCAAAAGGAAGTTTTGGCTGTGAAGAATCCAAAAACAGTACACCTCCCATCGATAAACATGAGCAGCAGTTTCATTTTTGCCAAGGGAGACCATTTCTTTGCCTATCCAAACAACTACAATCACTACGTTAACTATTATCGAAATACCTACCAGCACGGTGGCATTTCTCTAGAAGAAATGATTATTCCATTTGTCGTCTTAAACCCTAAAAACTAGTTATTTTGTGTATTTAATCGATAATATCTTACCAGTTAACTATTTTATTACTATCTTCGCATAACTAAAATAAGTCATGAAGATTGAGTTTGATATAACTGATATCGAAGGCACGGCAGAGACTATTTTAAGTAACGTTCATTCAAAAATCATTCTGTTCAACGGGCCAATGGGTTCGGGAAAAACAACACTCATAAAAGCTCTAGTTAAAAAATTAGAGAGTAACGATGTCGTTTCAAGTCCCACTTTTGGTTTAATGAACGAGTACAGGGGAAAGGATTGTAAAATCTACCACTACGATTTTTATAGGCTCGATAGAGTTGAAGAAGCTTTAGATTTTGGCTTTGATGAATTCGTAGAAGAAGATGCTTGGAACCTCATAGAATGGCCGAATTTAATTGTAGGATTATTGCCACAAAATCATGTGGATATCGAAATAACTCAAATCAGTGACACAAAAAGAGCTTTATGCATTAAAAAAGGCTAATTAATTAAAATACAGATTACTGCATTATATATTATGCGATTTTTAAGGTGTAAATCCTACACCGCATGACTCTATTTCCCCCTAATTCTAGGGTAAACTTTACAAAATACCTCTATCTCTTTTAAAAAACTTGTTTTTTTTCAGCCTAGGTTTGTAGTATTAACCTCACAAAACCTAGTATTATGAAAATCAAAAGTCTACTTTTAGTGCTGTTGTTTGGTGCTACATTATTTGTATCTTGTACACCAGAAAACGTGAATGATGGTCAAATCGACGAACAAATCGACAAATACAGAAAAGCCCCTCCAAAACGGATAAATCATCTCTGTTTCTAGGTAGTTTTATAGTTATCATTATAGCTTCAACTCCCTATTTATTTTACACTTATGAAAGTTCCCTGATATCATAAGATCTGGGAGACTTATTTTTTTTCAATTAAGTACTTCATTCCCTTCCTGGATATGATTTTGCATGGTATTTTGTAGGAAAATTTGATTCCGCTTCTTTTGCTTTTGATGTGGTTTTTTACCTGCAAACATTGGTGGCATTGGATTATACTTGTGCCGATTTCGATGTATGCTTTTCAATTTGGGGTGTTGTTAATGAAAGTAATAATCTTGATTGAGCTTAGAAATCTACTATTTTAATTCCCTTATGTTAGTTTTGGTTCCATCTGTTTATCTTAATCAGGGCCAAAATTTTCAATTAAATGAGAAATGAAGACTTAGAGTCATTTGAAAAAGAGCTTTCTGAAGAGAAAAATACCTGGCAACAGATTCGAGATTTGTTCCATTAATCACATTACCATTTGGGACAATCTTCACCATTCTATCTGCATGAGTTACTTCCTCAAGAAGAGCTGCTAGATGTTTCTAGAAGCAGTGATAAGCTCATAATTGGTATTCCAAAAGAGCGACATTTACAAGAAACACGTATTGCGTTAACTCCGGATTCGGTTTCAGATATAATTCGGGAAGGCCATCGAGTTTTGATTGAATCTCAAGCTGGAAATCATGCTGGTTTCACGGATCGGGATTATGCAGAGGCAGGAGCTGAAATTACACCAGATACAAAGAAAGTATTTGAATCACCATTAATCTTAAAAATTGAACCTCCTACTCTCGAGGAAGTGCAGTGGATAAAACCGAATTCTGTTCTTTTCTCCGCCCTACAGATTAAAAGTCAAAGCAAATCTTTTTTTGAGTTATTACAAGCCAAGAAAATTACTGCAGTGGCCTATGAATACGTCAAAGAACAAGACGGTGATTACCCTATACTTCAAACCTTAAGTGAATTAGCAGGCACTTCGTCAATTCTTATTGCCTCTGAACTATTAAGCCAGCACAAGGCCAGTACTGGTCTGATTTTGGGTAATATTGCCGGTGTTGCTCCTTCCGAAGTCCTCATTATAGGTGCAGGTACTGTTGGTTATTATGCGGCCAAAACTGCAATAGGCCTAGGCGCCAAAGTCAAAATATTTGATCCCTCAATCAACCGACTTCGAAAAATTCAATCCAAACTGAACCATAATGTTCACACATCTACAATACAGCCAAAGCCCTTACTGAAAGCAGTAAGACGTTGTAATGTCGTAATCGGTGCGTTAAAAGGAGTTGATAGAGCGCCCATGGTAATTTCAGAGGAGCTAGTTTCGTTTATGAAAAAAGGATCTGTGATTGTTGATGTGAGTATAGATTCAGGGGGGTGTATCGAAACCTCATCTTTGACCTCCCATGATGCACCAACTTTTGTCAAGCATGAGGTCATTCATTATTGTGTGCCCAATATTTCTGCAAGATACCCCAGAACAGCATCTCTTGCACTGAGCAATATTTTGACTCCATTTCTAATGAATATAGGTGCCCGTGGTGGGATTGAATCTTCAATCCGTTTTAATTATGGCTTGCGCTCCGGAACTTATGTGTATAATGGAGTTCTTACCAATCAAATGGTGTCAAAATGGTTTGATCTGCCTTCAAGAGATATTAATTTACTTATTCTGTAGGCGATTGTGAACTTCGTAAAACGTCTTATTTACTATTTGAGTGGTGTAGGTATAGGAATTGTATTACTCGTGTTTTTCCTATCCGGAAAAAAAACGTCCTGTGACTACGGACCCAACGCGAGAACCTTAAAGTTTTTGAAAAACAAACCCATACAACAAAATAATTCTACTAAGGACTTGGCATTTTATCAATTGGATTCAATTGATATCGCACAGGTTTTAGATGAAGGTGAGGTCAATTTTAGAAATAGTGAAATTTCAAAAGAGCTACCGAATATTTACTCCGTTGAGCACATGATTGAAAAAAAAGGTTATTTCGAATTTCGTTTTCGTGTTGATCAAAACAGTACCCGATTAATCTCAATAAAGCCTATGAATCCCTAATGGTTTCGGATATAAAATATGACGGGTACAAACCTGTATTTTTATAAAAAGACCTTGAAAAAGACGCCGAATTATTATACCCACACTCAAGAGCGATCGCCTCAATGGTGTATTTTCTAAAAACAGCATCGTTCTTGATCTGACGTACGGCGTAATTAATTCTTAAATCATTCAAATATTTAGAAAAATTTACTGATTTGCTGGAATTTAAGACCCTTGATAAATAGCTAGAATTTGTATTAAACTTTTTGGCCAATGTCATCAAGCTGAGATTGGCATTTAAATAATCCTCATTCTTCTCAAATTTTTCAAGCTTTCGTAATATATCATCAATTATCTCTTGGGATAATTCTGTTTTGTGTGTCCGTGTCCTGGCGAGGTTTTTATCTCCAGCCTCGAGCCCATTCTTCATTAGTTTCTCGTACCTACGACGATAAACAACTTTTTGTCTGTAGTAATTCCAAGCCATAATACTCGATACAATAAAAACAAGAATTGATAGAATTATTAAATAAGTAGAATTTCTATTTTTCTTTTGTAGTTTCTCAATTGTTTTTTCTTTGGATTTAAGAAGTTGGGGTGTCTCAAATTTCGTAATGAATGATGGTTCGAGATATTTATAGTTTGCGATACTAACACTATCCATATCAATTAGTTTGTTTAAGAAGCTTACCTTACTATCTAATAGATTATAGTGCGAATAAATATTAACCAATCCGTTGTAAAGAAGTCTATCATAATTGTCAGAAAAAAACCCTTATCCTCTTTACTTTTTAAATCATAAGAAATATCTAGATATTTCTTTGATAAATCATAATTTCCTAATTCAAAATGCGTCAACCCTCCGAATAACATGATATTGGATTTTAGCCTCGGAAACTCGTTGTATTCCATTATTTCATCGGTCTTTTTCAGGTTTTGTAAAACACCGTCAAAATCACGAATCCAATATCTTACCTCAGTTTCTGAATCTATGAGCCACAGAACATGTTCATCTATGTTTATCAAGTCTTTATTATTTACAAAGGATCTTATTGAATCAAGATAACTTTTAGCCTTGTCATAATTTTTTGAACTGACATAACAATGAACATATGATTTAAGAGAGCTCATCATATTTTCAGCAAAAATTGACGGAATTTTACCATGCAATCCTTTTCGGGTACTTTTCTTTATCCCCTCGATTATGCTGTCGGAAAGTAAAATTTGATGACGCTGATTCTGTAAGTCAATTGCCTTGTAAACATCTCCCCAAGTAGACCTCAAATATATCATTAGATCTAAGACATATAGTTCCTGACTCAAGTTGTAATTTTTTCTCGATATTTCCAGCGCCTGACTTAAACTTCTATACTGATTTTTCAAATCGTCCAATCTCCCAAATTCAAAACCCTTCAGAATATGACCCAAAGCAGGATAAGTCACATGATCCCAGTTACTCGTGTAGGCAATTAAAGAGTCTGCATACTGAATGTTTTTTTTGGGACCAAAAATTCTGGCCAGACGATCATAACTTCGGGCAATTTTTAGAGTATCTCCATCCTTGCGTGCGCGATCTCTATAGGTAAGTATGATCTTTTTTTGTACCGTAGAATCTGATTCAAAATCATTGAACAACGTCAAAAGTTCTTCATAGCCTATCATGTCTAAGTACTGTTGACTAGGCCCTTGTGCGTAAGTCGATTGAAAAAGGAAAACAATAAACAGAGAAAGTAGGCTAAATCTTTTCATGATGATTGGGTTAACTCGATTCAAGCCTAAATATCTCCAAAACCAATCAACAATAAAAATTTATCGAGTGACGATTTATAAAATACCTTCTGTAAATGGTATTCAATTTTTAAAAAGTCTCAGCTATATAAATCTACCCTCTAGCTTCTCTTCGTCGTTTTAATTCCTTTTTTAATAGCTCAAGTTCGCGACTTGTTTGGCCGGCTACAGAGGTGTTTTCCTCTGCACGACGAATCAAATAAGGCATTACGTCTTTAACAGGACCAAAAGGAATATACTTGGCGGCATTATAACCCTGATTTGATAAATTGTAGGTAATGTGATCACTCATACCGTATAATTGACCAAACCATACCCTGGAGTCGTTTTGGTCGATGCCCAACTTTGTCATTAAGTCTAGAGCTTTCAATGTACTTTCCTCATTATGAGACCCTACAAAAAGTGAAATATCATCTAAATTTTGCAGAATATAAGACACCACAGCATCAAAGACTTCATCGGTGTGGTTTTTGTCACGACATATGGGTGAAGGATAACCCCGCTCTTTTGAACGTTCATTTTCTTTTTCCATATAAGCTCCACGAACTACCTTAAACCCTAGTTTTACGCCCTTGGCTTTTGCTTGTAAATGCAGCTCTTTTAAATAGTCCAGACGGTCATGTCGATAACACTGTAAGGTATTGAACACCACTGGGGTCTCTTTGTTATATCGAAACATCATTTGGGTGCATAATGCGTCTGCACCATCCTGCATCCATGATTCCTCAGCATCAATCAATAACATAAGATCACTACTCTGTGCCGCTCTGGCGAGGTCATCATAGCGTTGGGTCACCCGATTCCATTCCTCCCCTAGAGGCCCTTTAAGCGCCCCCTGACCCCAAGCCTCCCAGATTTTAAAACGCCCCAAACCCGTGGGTTTAAACACTGCAAATGGCATAGTAGACTTATCTTTTGAGAACTCAATAAGAGAAAGAACTTTGTCTCGAGTGGCATCAAATTGTGATTGCTCTTCTTTGCCCTCAACTGAATAATCTAATACCGAGTATACTCCAACAGAATCTAAAGATGTTACCACATTCATGGCGTCCTGCTCACTTACACCTCCACAAAAATGGTCGAATACGGTCGCACGTATTAGGCCCTCAACCGGCAAATGTAAATTCAATGCCAACTTGGTCAAATTAGTGCCAATTTTGACCAAAGACTCACTTGAAATCAATCGAAAAAGAGCATAGGCTCTTTCCAGAGCGGCATCTGTTTTTAGAGCAAATGCCTTTTGGGTATTATCAAATAGTTTATTTCCTGGCATACAGTCTATATATACGCACAAATATAGTTAGATTTGAGCTCTAATTTTTACCTATTTTCGTTTCTCAATGTCCTATTCCATTGAAAATAATGATCACCTGATTAGTGTAGGCCCGCACGCATGGACCGACCTTAAAAAACTGCTAAAACAAGAGCACTGGAGTTCTATATTTGTGCTGACCGATGAGGCTTCAAAAAAGTATTGCTTTCCTTTATTTGATAAAAATTTTTCCGATCAGAAGATCGTTCTTCTGACTGTTCCACAAGGCGAAGCTTCCAAGTCCATTGAGTGGGCGGAAAAATTATGGCAAGAACTAGCCAATAAAGGTGCAGATCGCAGAAGTTTGATGATTAATTTAGGAGGAGGAGTTGTGACCGACCTCGGAGGTTTTGTGGCCAGCACTTACAGACGAGGTATTGATTATATGAATCTACCTACAACCCTACTGTCCATGGTCGACGCCGCTATTGGGGGTAAAACAGGGATAGATCTTGGAGTTCTTAAAAATCAAATCGGTGTTGTCGCCCAGCCTAAAGGTATTTTCATTATCCCAGACTTTTTAGAAACACTCCCTCAACGAGAATTAAATTCGGGCTGGATGGAAATGGTAAAGCACGGTTTTATCAGCGATAAAAACTATTTAGAGCGTTGTTTAAACTCCCCAAGTAAAGAACACCCGGATCTCTCTCGATTGATCTGGGATTCAGTTCAAATAAAAAATAATGTCGTTACCGAGGATCCTTACGAATATGGGAAGCGTAAAACTTTAAATTTTGGACATACCTTGGGACATGCCATCGAGAGCTATTGTTTAGATCACTATTCTGGCGAGTATATCAAACACGGTGAAGCGATAGGTATCGGTATGGGCCTCGCCCTATATCTTTCTTTTATAACTCAAGGGTTTCCTCAAAAAGACTTAGAGACATACATCGAAAAACTAAGGTTAATCACGCCTAATTTTATATTTGATCGACAGCAACAAGAACAAATCATCGATTACCTCAAACACGATAAAAAAAACAGTCATGGACGCATTAATTTTGTACTGCTCAAAGACGTAGGACAATATGTGTTAGATTGTCAAATCACAAACAACCAAATCTTCGATGCCTTCCAATTTTGGCAGAGCCATGCAGGCTAGTGTCCATGAGGATATTTAGATTGCGTTGAAGATTGAATGCATCAATCGCTTTTTGTCGTTTATGCTTTCCTCGAGAGAAATCATTGTCTCTGTGCGTGTCACACCTTCGAAATCATCGATTTTGAATATAATTTCTTTGGCATGACTGGTTTTTCTGGCACGGATTTACAGAAAATATTAAATTTCCCTGTGGTGACATGAGCTACAGTAACAAAAGGAATTTCCTTGAGACGTTCTAACACAAATTGTGTCTGAGACGTTTTGTTTAAAAATATCCCAACATAAGCAATGAACGAATACCCTAGTTTCTTGTAATCAACCACAAGGGAAGACCCACGAATAATATTGGATTCCTCCATTTTTTTAACACGTACGTGTACGGTACCTGCAGAAATATTGAGCTTTTTGGCAATATCCGTGAATGGAGTCCGGGTATTTTCGATGAGCATTTCTAAAATATCGTGGTCTGTATCGTCGAGTTTAATTTTCGCCATTCTTTTTTTTACAAAAATAAAATTACTCTTCAAAAATGTGAGTTTTTATTAAAC
The DNA here is from genome assembly GCA_038141525.1 of Flavobacteriaceae bacterium. Taxonomy (GTDB): domain Bacteria; phylum Bacteroidota; class Bacteroidia; order Flavobacteriales; family Flavobacteriaceae; genus BACL21. The sequence continues at coordinate 67,865 of JAYQIF010000008.1, forward strand.
TTTTATCAATAAACCAGACTTTTTTAACACAATACTTGCGATTATTTTACCTTCGAAATCCTTTTCGTGAGAATTTATTAATATTTCTTGTGATTGTAGATCGATCGATTCATAACCAAGAATCGAGCCTTGAGCAACAACATCATGGACATAGATCTGCGGTTTTAATGCTCCATGTTGCAATGCCAATCGCTTTTGTAAGCCTAGGTCCACAATGCGCCCTCGATACAAAACATTTTTAAGGACCACATCTCTGAGCATATTGCGATTCTCTGGAATGGCATAATAACACTTTGACACATCCTGGGATTCTTCCTTTTGATCATCTTGACAAAAAATTCCTAACAGTGCCACAAATACCGCATAGCGTGATTGTTCTCGTTGCGGATCACCTTCAATATGTCCAGACTCTATCAAGACCGTCGGAATCTTTTGAGCTTGTAAATAGTCTCCAAAACAGTCGGCACAATAAGTTTCATCATACCGCCCAATCTTATCAAATCCAGCCAAACCCAAATAACGTTTTGCCCGGCAGATATAGCGCATCGCGCTCAACCGAGCCGGTGTAAGAGTGCGCTCCCTGTTCGCTGCAGCAGATAAAAATGATACATGTGGCGGATCGACTGTATTACTAAGGCTGTATAAGCTCCTTTGATCGTGACAATTCAAACACAAATCTGGATTGAAGGATTGCACTAAATCAATGAGTATTTGACTTTCGGGCTGAACCTGAGTCACGGCATCTCGATTTAAATCAGCACTGTTGGCATTGCCTCGTGTAAAAGCCTGTGCGCCATCTGGATTTAGTTGAAAAACTATTCTCAATCGAAAACGACCCAATAAAGACTGAACAAAACCTCCGTGATGCTCCTTTTGATTTAAAAAAGAAAAAATATCAATCAATGCTCTGGTCGAGGTGGATTCGTCACCATGCATTTGAGACCAAGCTAAAATCTTAAACGAACCAGTCCCGATGTCTACATATCCTATTTTTCGGCCTTGAACCGAGCTACCTAGGACTTTAAAATTGCCGTTGTATTTTGGCTGATTTAAAAAGCCATACACACGTTCTGGCGGGAGGTATCTATGGCCAAAACCATCGACTTTTATCGCATGATACAAGGCCTGTAATTCTGTGGGTGTACTGATCATCAAAACAAAGGTACACAACTACATGTTTACATGGGTAAACAGTAAATCAGCGTCAAAACAGGCTAAAATCGCCAATTAATGCGTCAAAAATTTACAACAATAAACGAAGTTTTTTATTTTAAAATTAAAATACTAAAATTCAGCATATTAAAATATATTAATTCAATCTATAATTTAAATAAAAATATGTGATTATCGCGAATTTTATGTCTAAAAACCCTGATATAAGAGCGAATTCATTAATTTTGATAAATAATTGCGTTACAATGGTAAACAGTGCTGATTTTGCGAAAAGATTAGGTGAAATTCTAGATTTTTACGGGATATCTGCTGCTGCTTTTTCGGAAATGATTGCGGTGAATAGATCGACTATTTCGCACCTGCTTTCGGGGCGCAATAAACCGAGTTTAGAATTTGTACTCAAGGTACTTGATGCATTTCCCGAAGTAGAATTATATTGGCTTTTAAATGGACAAGGCCACTTCCCTGCCCCACCAAAAAATCAACCCACAATAACCCCTGTAGTAAATTCGATTTCTAATGATTCAGAATCAAGTCACACAAAACAGCAACAAACACAGGTGAATCAAAATTCGTCGATGAATCAAAAAAAGGGAGAAGATTTTGGCCCCATCGAGCGCATTGTTGTTTTTTATCAAAATGGTAAATTCAAAACCTATACCCCATAAATCGAATAAAGCGGTCGGGTTCGTAAAATTTTAGCGAACTTTGCTCGATGAATTATTCGATCAAAAATATATGCCTACTGGGGCTCATTTTGAGTCTGACCACAAGTTGTTTTGACAATCAAAGGGACTGCTCATCGTACAAAACAGGAAAATTTTCATTCTCTACTGCTATTGAAGGACAAATTGAAACCAGCGAGTTTGAGCGGTTTGACGACTTCGAAATTGAATATTTTAAAGAAAAGCAGGACACTTCTGATATTCGCTGGATCAATGACTGTGAATATATTCTACAAAAGCGAAATCCAAAAAATATGGCTGAAAAACAAGCCATCCATATTAAAATATTGCGCACCGACGCAGCGGGTTACGAATTTGAATACAAAGCCGTTGGCGCAACAAAAACCCTGAAGGGACGCATTAATCGCTTATAAATCCCTAAAATAGAGAGGTCTGTCCTGGCGAACTATCCTCATCCGAGGCATTGTTATCCTTTGATTTTTGTTTCGATTTTGGTGCGTTAACGGTCTCTTCTTGTACTTCTATATCGGCTAAGTTTTCAGACCTGTCCTGGGGCACCAAATCTTGCGTAGTCGTTTGATTTTGCTCGCCGACTTCAACAGAAGCGTCTGCTTGCTGCTGCTCATAAGGTAACGGATCTAGCGCATTGATCTCGAGCACCTTATCTTTGGTCAGCTGATTCCCTAAGGCCGATATACCCTTAACGGCAATAAACGACTCTAAATCAATTTCTAAATTATCCTTTCGCTCTTTATTGCGCTCTTTGACAAAAACCAATTCAGCAACAGGGCGATAATCCGTAAAGACCTTTTCGAGGTATGATTTGGGATGGTCGCTAATCACTAATTCCTCACGTTCCGGCTGATCAATCAAGAAGCGTTTGACATAAAATAATTCTTTGTCCCCAGCCCAGTAAATAACAGTGATGGGTTTGTTCTTTTTCCATTGCTCCAAGACGATGATATCGTCTTCAAAATGCAACGACATGTCGGGCAAGACAGTTTTTACCAAACCACTTTGTCGTACAATCAACAGACGGTCTTCTGAGGTAAATTCACCCAGTAATTCTCCACGACCATCGACATTAAGGCGTTGTACCGTGTCATCAAACCATATTTTACGGGGCTTTAAGGTAGACAAGCCCTTTTCTTTGAGCTCTATGCGCTTCACAGCGTATTTCGAGACAATATTTCCTTTTGTACCGCGCCCTTTCACCAGGATCTCTGAAAAATCAAGATCCCATTTGAGCTTTTTAATACTCCCTGACTGGCGCAAAAATACGGTAACTACTTCTGCCTCACCATTTGGATTTGCCGTGAAATAAAGCACCTTGGATTTAGCTGTACCCGCCGTGACATGATATTCACGATCGCGGGTAATACTCGTCACAGCAAAACGCTTCACATAGGTCGCTCCCTTTGCTCCGTCTTTATAAATTAGATTATAAATCGTTCGGCTGTCCTTGCGCTTCCATACACCAGCATAAATTATTCCCTTGCCTACAAATGTTTTATCACTGACTTTAGTCACCATCATTTGTCCGGACTCGGTAAAGACAATAATGTCATCGATATCACTACAATCGGTCAGATACTCATCGCGACGCATGCTTGTACCAATGAATCCCTCTTCGCGATTGACGTAGAGTTTTGTATTGCGAATGACTACTTTGGTGGCTTCTATATCGTCAAAAACACGAATTTCAGTTTTGCGTTCGCGGCCTTTACCGTAGTCCTTTTTCAATCGATTAAAATAGGCGATCGCAAAATCCGTTAGATGGATTAAATCGTGTTTAATTTGTGCAATTTGATCCTCGAGGGCTTCTATTTTTTGCTGGGCTTTATCGATATCGAATTTTGAAATTCTTTTGATGCGTATCTCAGTAAGGCGGACAATGTCGTCGGTGGTAACCCCTCTCTTTAAATGAGCAATATGTGGTTTTAACCCTTGATCGATAGCTTGTATGACACCCTCCCAAGTTTCGACCTCCTCTATGTCACGATAGACGCGATTCTCGATAAAAATACGCTCTAGCGAAGCGAAATGCCACTGCTCCTCGAGATCATTAAGCTGAAACTCCAAATCGCGTTTGAGCAAGTTTACGGTGCGATCCGTAGAACGTTTGAGCATCTCACTGACCCCGATAAATAAGGGCCTATTGTCCTCAATCACACAACCTAGTGGAGAGATAGAGGTCTCACAGTTAGTGAAGGCGTAAAGCGCATCTATGGTCTTATCTGGTGAGATGCCCGATGGTAAATGCACGAGGATTTCTACTTCAGCAGCCGTATTGTCCTCAATGCGCTTGATTTTAATTTTGCCTTTATCGTTGGCCTTTAAAATAGAATCAATCAGGCTGGAGGTATTGGTCCCAAATGGTATTTCTTTGATGACCAAAGTATTCTTATCGTGATGATTAATCAAGGCACGAGAACGTATTTTACCTCCGCGCATACCATCATTATACTGAGAAGCATCCATGGACCCCCCGGTTGGAAAGTCAGGTAAAATCTCGAATCGCTTGCCCTGAAGATGCTTGATCGACGCATCGATTAACTCCACAAAATTATGCGGTAATATCTTCGTAGAGAGTCCTACAGCGATCCCTTCGGCACCCTGTGCAAGGAGCAGTGGGAACATCACTGGCAAGTTAATCGGCTCCTTTTTTCTTCCGTCGTAGGAGGCTTGCCAATCCGTGATTTTCGGATTAAATACAACATCCAGTGCGAACTTAGACAGGCGTGCCTCGATATATCGCGAGGCCGCCGCATTATCGCCTGTATAAATATTGCCCCAGTTACCTTGGGTGTCTATGAGCAAATCTTTCTGTCCGATTTGTACCATAGCGTCGGCAATACTGGCATCACCATGGGGGTGATATTGCATGGTATGCCCCACAATATTGGCCACTTTATTATACCGACCATCATCCAATTCCTTCATAGAATGCATGATCCTGCGCTGAACAGGCTTAAATCCGTCTTCGATAGCCGGGACGGCACGCTCGAGAATCACGTAGCTGGCATAATCCAAAAACCAGTCGCGATACATTCCCGTTACACGAGTTATCGTCTCATTGCCCTCTGCACTCTCGTGCTCAGGATTCAGTTCTGGCGCGTCATGGTCTAATGAGTCACTCATACGGATTCTTGGACTTGATCCAATTCAACTTTAAGATTATTGATGATGAATTCTTGACGGTCTGGTGTGTTTTTACCCATGTAGAAACTCAGCATTTCCTCCACACTCATCGTCTTATCCAACATTACGGGGTCTAAACGGATATCTGCACCAATAAAATGTCTAAATTCATCAGGAGAAATCTCACCCAAACCTTTAAACCGAGTTATTTCTGGTTTTGGCTTGAGTTCTTCCAGTGCATTGAGGCGTTCTTGCTCGGTATAACAATAGATCGTTTTCTTTTTGTTGCGCACGCGAAACAAGGGAGTTTGTAAAATGTACAAGTGCCCCTCTTTGATCAATTCCGGGAAAAACTGCAAAAAGAAGGTGATCAGCAGCAGTCGAATGTGCATGCCGTCTACATCGGCGTCCGTGGCAATCACAATATTGTTGTAGCGCAAATCCTCGAGAGATTCTTCTATATTCAAAGCGGCTTGAAGCAGATTAAATTCTTCGTTTTCGTACACAATTTTCTTGCTCAGACCATAACAATTCAAAGGTTTCCCTTTGAGACTGAACACAGCCTGGGTATTGACATCCCTGCTTTTGGTAATGCTTCCAGAGGCAGAATCTCCCTCGGTGATAAAAAGCGTTGTATCCAGAGTGCGGTCACTTTTGGAGTCAGTTAAATGAACACGACAATCTCTGAGTTTTTTATTGTGCAGACTCGCCTTTTTAGCGCGCTCTTTGGCCAGTTTTCGAATACCGCTTAGCTCCTTGCGCTCGCGCTCGGCTTGAATAATTTTACGTTGTATCCGCTCGGCAATATCTTGATTCTTATGCAAGAAATTATCCAAATGGGTCTTGATGAAATCATTGACATACGAGCGCACTGTCGGCATTGAACCACCCATGTCTGTCGAACCTAATTTGGTTTTGGTTTGACTCTCAAAGACGGGCTCCATCACTTTGATGCTGATGGCACCAACGATGGATTTGCGCACGTCACTGGCGTCGTAATTTTTACCGTAAAAATCTCTTATGGTCTTGACCAATGCCTCGCGAAACGCTGCCTGATGCGTTCCCCCTTGTGTGGTGTTTTGACCATTGACAAAACTGTGATATTCTTCGCTGTACTGCGTTTTACTGTGAGTGATCGCCACCTCGATATCTTCCCCTCTGAGGTGAATAACCGGATACAAACGATCCTCTTCGGCCATATTGTCCTCGAGAAGATCCTTGAGGCCATTTTCGCTATGGAATTTCTCCCCGTTAAAATCAATGGTCAATCCCGGATTCAGATAAACGTAATTGCGGAGCATTTTCTCCACATATTCGTTGCGAAATTTAAAGTTCTTAAAAATCGCCTCGTCTGGAGAGAAGACTACTTTAGTCCCCCGTCTTTTGCTGCTCTCTTCTGGAGTTGGGTCATCGACAAGTTCTCCAAGCTCAAATCCTGCAGATTTGATTTGGCCATCTCGAACAGATTCTACGCGAAAATAACTGCTCAATGCATTGACCGCCTTTGTACCCACACCATTAAGCCCTACGGACTTTTTAAAGGCGCGGGTATCGTATTTACCCCCGGTATTCATTTTAGACACCACATCCACGACTTTTCCCAGAGGAATGCCGCGCCCGTAATCTCTCACGCGTACTTCTTTGTCTTTAATGCGTATCTCAATGGACTTACCAGCGCCCATGACGAATTCGTCGATACTGTTATCCAGTACCTCTTTGAGCAGAATATAAATACCGTCGTCAGCCGAAGAGCCGTCTCCGAGTTTACCAATGTACATTCCTGGACGCAGTCGGATGTGCTCTTTCCAGTCGAGTGAGCGGATATTGTCCTCGGTATATTGGGTTTTTGACATGAACGATTGTTGAATCGCTAAGATAAAATTCTCGATAAAATTGAAAAACCTTGAGCCGTTAAAGTAATTAACAATTAGGTCAATTAATTGTTAAGAAAAACAGCGTTTGCGCGAGACCTCGGAAGAACCAGAGTCGCAACAAAACCCGGGCATAGGCCCCATCAAGAACTGATAAAAAATCAGAGACTAGACGTTAAATCTAAAGTGCATGACATCACCGTCTTTAACGATGTACTCTTTACCCTCTACGCCAAGCTTTCCGGCCTCGCGTACCTTGGCCTCACTGCCGTATTGGGCGTAATGGTCGTAGGCAATTACCTCGGCACGAATGAATCCTTTTTCAAAGTCCGTGTGGATGACTCCAGCAGCTTGTGGTGCGGTTGCACCAACAGGTATGGTCCAGGCGCGTACTTCTTTTTCTCCAGCAGTAAAATAGGTCTGTAATTTCAATAATGAATAGGCACTGCGGATTAGTTTTGAGGCACCAGGTTCCTCTAGCCCTAAATCATCAAGAAACATTTGTCGCTCTTCGTATGTTTCTAATTCTGTAATGTCTGCTTCTGTGGCCACAGCCAAAACCAGTACCTCAGCCCCTTCCGCTGCCGCTAATTTGCGAACCTGATCCACGTAGGCGTTGCCAGAGGCCGCAGAACCTTCATCTACGTTACAAACGTACAAGACAGGCTTGTCCGTAATAAATTGAATCGGTGTAATGTATTCCTTGCGCAAGTCCGGATCGATTTGCACTCCTCTAACAGAAATACCGGAAGAAAGCGCCGTTTTGACCTGATTGAGTACTTCTTGTTCCTTGAGCGCTTCTTTATTTCCGGTTCTGGCTGCGCGATGGACCTTCTCAAGCTTTTTTTCGACTGTTTCTAAGTCTTTGAGCTGCAACTCCATGTCAATGATTTCCTTGTCCGCTTCGGGGTCTACACGGCCCTCAACATGGACAATATTATCATTGTCAAAGCAACGCAAAACATGCAAAATTGCATCGGTTTCTCGAATATTGGCCAGAAACTGATTCCCCAAGCCTTCTCCCTTGCTGGCGCCTTTGACCAAACCGGCGATGTCCACGATCTCCACAGTAGCCGGTATAACGCGCTGAGGCTGAACAAGCTCTTCGAGTTTGATCAAGCGTGGGTCGGGAACATTAACCACACCGACATTGGGTTCTATGGTACAAAATGGAAAATTTGCACTTTGCGCTTTGGCTTGAGATAAACAATTAAAAAGAGTTGATTTTCCGACGTTAGGCAATCCTACAATACCTGCTTTCATGGCGTTTGTTTATGGGGTGCAAATATATTACATAGACTTGATTAAAACTGATTTTTTGGAAATTTAGACCGGGACTCTTTACCTTAGTCAAAAATTTATACCATGGCATTCAATAGGTACATCTTGATCATCGCTCTGCTCCCACTGTCTCTTTCGGCACAAAACAACCAAACCGTTAAAGAAGTGGTTACTGTTAAACGAGTGATCACCAATAATGGACAAAATATCACCATCAGCGAGCAACAAGCCACCGAGCAAATCAAAGGAACTGTTGTGGTCTCGGGCGATAGTATTGTCAATCAAGGGTCAACGGAACGCAGCATTCAGACCATCGATACCGTAAGTGCAGAGCAACAACGCATAAAAGACAGTGTAAATCAGGCCAAAGTAGCTCAGTTGAAAGCGGCCAGAGAAGCCGAACTAAAAGCCTCTATCGAAGCCCAAAAAGCTAAAGCAGAAGCGCAAAAAAAAGAGCTGGAAGCACGATACAGGAAACAGGTAGAGGCACTGAAGGAGAAACGCAAGGCACTCATGAAAAAGCCCGACAATAGGCCTTGAAAACACCTATTCGTGGTGCATGAAACTTTGTTTGGCCAAAAGTTCCTGTTCTGATTCTACGTGATTATCATCCGGAACGCAGCAATCTACCGGACACACCGCCGCACATTGCGGCTCTTCATGAAAACCCTTGCATTCGGTGCACTTGTCTGGAACTATGTAGTAAAATTCATCACTAACAGGAATCTGAGGTTCTTGAGCATTGACCGCTTTACCCGAGGGCAAAATTAAATCACCTTTTAGGTCAGTACCATCGCTGTAACGCCAATCATCTGCCCCTTCGTAAATCGCGGTGTTGGGACACTCTGGCTCACAGGCACCACAATTGATACATTCGTCTGTAATGATAATGGCCATAGCAATTTGTTTTTCTAAATTTGCACAAATTTAATATCTAAGCAGACGTTCTCCAAACAATCTAATGCAATTAAGTCAACGAATTAATGCCTTTGTAACCCTGGGACAACAGTTGGGCAACATCGCCCAGCAACCCCAACAATACGGCGATTTATTTGCTCGAATTCAAGGCCACAACCAGTGGTTTGACCCAAAACACATTACTTTGGCCCTCTTGGAGTGGTCAAAGCAGCTCAACCACAAAGCGCTCAAAGACTGGACGCAGTCCCTACCTCAACAGCCGGCTCAGGTTAAGACCATTGCCCTTGTACTGGCTGGCAATATCCCCCTAGTGGGTTTTCACGACATACTGACTGCTTTAATTTCCGGTCATAAGATTCAGTGCAAATTATCGAGTAAAGATCCTGTACTGACTCGGTATATTGTAGAGCAATTATTGGCTATTGAGCCTGATTTTGAGTCATTTGTACAATGGACCGACGGACCCCTAAAGAATTTTGATGCGGTCATCGCCACTGGGAGCAATAACTCTGCCATGCACTTCGAGCATTACTTCAAGAATTACCCCAGCATCATCCGAAAAAACAGAACAAGTGTAGCGGTGCTCACTGGCCAAGAAACTGAGCAACAACTCCAAGCACTGACCCGAGATGTATTTCAGTATTACGGTCTTGGGTGCCGCAATGTGTCCAAATTATACGTTCCACGTGGGTACGATTTTCAACCGTTCTTTGGCGCTGCCTTCAGTTACGGAGCAATCATGCAGCATGACAAGTACATGAACAACTACGATTACAACAAGGCGGTTTATCTTATGGGGCAAGTGCCCTTGCTCGATAATGAGTTTGTACTGCTCAAAGAAGATACGGCGCTAGTGTCCCCGATTGCTGTGGTTTTTTACCAGTACTACGACAACTTAAATGAGCTCAAAGTGCATTTATCGGGCCTAATAGAACAAATACAGTGCATCGTGGGTGTCCAAGACGATTTATGTTCCGTTGATTTTGGTCAAGCCCAATGCCCGCTTCTCGATGATTATGCCGATGGAGTGAACACTCTAGAATTTTTGAATACGCTCAAAACATAGGGCGTCCCATTTCAGCAGGTTTCGAATCTTGAATTTGTTAAAATCATATTGATAAGTTGTCCCATTTATATCGTGGTTTGCCGCGATATTTCTCATCTTTGTAGGCACATTTCAATGCTATGAAAAAACACAATTTTAGTGCAGGACCTTCTATACTACCACAGGAGGTTATGCAGCAAGCCTCAGCGGGCCTTTTGGACTTTAACAATTCTGGATTGTCCGTTATGGAAATATCGCACAGAAGTAAGGATTTTGTGGCGGTTATGGATCAGGCATGTGCCTTGGCTTTAGAACTTCTCGGCTTAGACGATAAAAACTACAGTGCGCTTTTTTTACAGGGAGGTGCCAGTGGTCAATTCGTGATGGCTCCCTATAATTTTATGCGTCACAAAGCGGCCTATCTCAATACCGGCACATGGTCGACAAAAGCCATAAAAGAAGCCAAACTATTTGGCCAGGTTGATGAAGTGGCCTCTTCCAAAGATCAAAACTTTGCTTACATCCCAAAAGAATACGCCATACCTGAGGACAGTGATTATTTTCATTTCACAAGTAATAATACCATTTTTGGCACACAATTGAAAAGCCTGCCCAATAACTCTGTCCCCATCTTTTGCGACATGAGTAGCGATATCTTTTCTCGGGTCATGGATTTTTCAAAATTTGACCTTATTTATGCTGGAGCTCAAAAAAATATGGGGCCCGCAGGAACCACTTTGGTGGTGGTCAAAAACGATTTGTTGGGCGAGGCACCCAGACCAATCCCGTCTATGCTCGATTATCGTGTACATCAAGAAAAAGGAAGTATGTTCAATACACCCCCAGTGTTGGCCGTTTATGTCTCATTGCTCAATCTACAGTGGCTCAAAAAGCAAGGCGGCGTTTCGGCTATAGAAAAGCGCAATCAAGAAAAAGCAAACGAGCTTTATGCTGAAATTGACCGTAATGCTCTGTTTACCGGTTTTGCCAATTTGGAAGACCGCTCAAATATGAACGCCACCTTTAATTTAATCGAAGACACTAACAAAGCTACTTTTGATGCACTGTGTCAGGAGGCTGGGATAAGCGGAATTAATGGGCACCGCAGTGTCGGGGGTATCGCGCCTCCATGTACAATGCCATGCCGCTCGAAAGTGTTCGGGTATTGATAGACGTAATGCAAGAATTTGAACGCCAACAATAAAATCGGTTCGAGGGTTCAGTAATCTTAAGAAACATAACATGATTAGAGTACACGCCAATGATGGCATTTCAAAAAAGGGAGTTGACGCCCTAGAAACAGCAGGCTACAGCGTCAGCACAACCAAAGTTGCTCAAGAGCAATTGGTTGATTACATCAACAAAGAATCTATAGAGGTTCTATTGGTGCGCAGCGCGACGACAGCACGTAAAGAATTAATCGACGCTTGTCCTGAGCTCAAAATTATCGGACGTGGCGGCGTAGGAATGGACAATATCGATGTGGATTACGCACGATCAAAGGGGCTTCATGTGATCAATACCCCAGCGGCATCTTCGGCCTCAGTCGCAGAACTCGTTTTTGCCCACCTCTATGGAGGCGTTCGTTTTTTACATCAATCAAATCGCGCCATGGCCCTCGAGGGAGATACAAATTTTAGCACACTCAAAAAAAGCCTACGCCAAAGGACGTGAGTTGCGCGGAAAAACTATAGGAATCATCGGTTTTGGACGTATCGGGAAGGCTGTTGCTCAAATCGCTCTAGGTTGCGGTATGCGCGTCATGTACAGCGACCAATATGTTCCCTCAGCCACAATCCAATTAACATTTTACGACCAGCAAAAACTGGATTTTGAGTTGACAGAATCCTCTTTTGATGCAGTTTTGGCAGAAAGTGATTTCATCACGCTGCATGTACCGGCCCAAAACGATTATGTCATTGGTGCCTCAGAACTCAGCAAGATGAAATCTGGTGCTGGCCTGATTAATGCCGCTCGAGGTGGCGTGGTAGACGAGGTTGCCCTAATTGAAGCACTTGAATCCCGACACATTTCTTTTGCCGCTTTGGACGTTTTTGAAAATGAACCGAAACCCGCAATCCAAGTTTTGATGAACGAGTATTGCTCGTTAAGTCCACACATAGGTGCTGCCACAAATGAAGCTCAGGATCGAATCGGTGAAGAATTAGCCGCCCAAATTATTGACCTAATGGCCTAATTCATCACTACAAGTCGTTGTGGGTGTTAAATTTAATGGCGTGATGGGTCATATGAACAAGTGATTGTCTAACTTTGCGCCCGATGTTCGAAAAACTCAAAAAGCGCTGGAACGTCACCAGTAATTTTCAGGTGACTAAAATTTTGGTGGTATTCGCCTTAACGGGCAGTTCTTCTGCTAAAGTTACCGGTCCATTATTGAAATTAAGCCCGATTTTAGCAGGACTAGATGCCATTTACTTTAACACCATTTATGTAGTGGCCACATTGATTTTGTATCAATTCATGCTGCTATTTTTCGGATGGGTGTTTGGGGAAAAGGAGTTTTTTATTCTATTTTTAAAAAAGTTCTTTAGAAAAAGAAATCTTGAACGATAAAGCAATCATAACGCAAGATGTAAAATACCGTTTTTATGCCGGTATGCTTATGTTATTATTGCTCTTACCCAGCTGTCTTCAGTTAGGTCATGTACTCGAGGGGCATCAACATTTGGGATGCACTCAAAACACAACACACCTTCATGAGCTTGATCACAATTGTGATGTTCTGGCTTTTGACTTTAGCGCACTTTCTTACACGACGCTCACACCGTGCGTTGCTGTACATACACCTATTGTTGAGCCAACAAAATTCTGGTATTCTGATCTTTTTATAAACAGAATAACATCAAAAAATAACTCTAGGGGTCCTCCCATACTGATTTAATTACCAAATATTTATATCTCATTATTGGTCTCATTAAATCAATTAAATGCATCGTTTTTTATGGGTGTTTATGCTGTGCATAGGCACCATTACTCAAGCTCAAATTTGTGAGTTAACACTTACTGGCACTGTACTTGACCAGCACGACGACTCAGCGCTTTCACAAGCTGTGATCTCCATCGAAGAATTAAATGTATCCACCTTCAGCAATAAAGAAGGTAAGTTTACATTTGACCAACTTTGTGCGGGAACATATACATTGATGATCACTCATGATCGGTGTAATGCCCGCGAGTTTTCGATAAAGGTCAAGAACGATATCTCCAGGGTGCTAAAGCTAGAGCATCATTATGAGGAGCTCAATGAGATATTGCTGACCGGGACGTCAAAGAGCCTGGTGTCGAGTAATAAAGATGTTTTAGGCGTTGATGCCATTGCTCAAAGCAGCAATCAATCCTTAGGAGCCCTAGTTTCGGGTATAAGTGGAGTCAGTGGATTGAGTTTTGGGAACACCATCATTAAGCCATCAATTCATGGGTTACACAGTAGTCGCGTGACCATCATAAATAATGGGGTGCGCATGGAGGATCAAGAATGGGGCACGGAACACGCACCCAATGTGGATGTCAATCTGGCGCACTCAATCGAGATCATAAAAAATGCCTCAGCCCTTCAATACAGTGGTGATGCCATCGGTGGTTTTGTGATACTAAAACCTCAACGTATTCCTGTTATTGATACAGTTTTTGGTAAAGCAAGACTTTCTGCTCAAGATAATGGTCGCGGCGGATCTGCTCATTTTGGATGGACCAAGAGTACAGCCCTGGGGTGGTATGGCTCCATTGAAGGCACGGTCAAAAAATATGGCGACTTCAAAGCACCAGATTATAACTTGAGCAATACAGGGCTACAGTCTTACACAGTAAGCACCAAACTGGGATTTAACGAGTTCAAACGTGGTTTTGAGCTGAGCTACAATCGGGTGGTTAATACGATGGGTATTCTTCGCGCCTCTCATCTGGGGGGGAGCTCAGGATCAATTCGTCGCGATAAACAGTCCGAGACCCTTGATCATTAAAGATTTTACCTATGGTATCGATCGTCCTAAACAAGAGGTTAGTCATCAAATGGCTTCGGCCAAAGCCTTTGTAAAATCAGAGTTACTTGGGCGTATTGATATTCGTTATGATGTTCAACTCAATAATCGTAGGGAGTACGACATACGCCGAGGAAGTGATCAGAATAAGGCCTCGCTAGACTTAGATCTTCAGACCCATGCGGTTTCTTTGGATCTAACACCGAAATGGTTTGGTTTTAAGTCGTTTAAAACAGGAGTTAGCGGGCGCTATCTCAAAAATAGGTCCAATCCAAACACCGGAGTAAAACGATTGATTCCAGACTATAAGCGCTACGATGTTGGGCTTTACGCCATGGCTACAAAATCGCTCAGTGATCGGTTAGATTTAGATGCTGCACTACGATTGGATTATATGCGTATCAAAGCGTTTAAGTATTATTATACGGCACTTTGGACACAGAGAGGTTACGACACAGCTTTTCCCGAGTTTGAGATTCAGGACTTAGGAACGCAGATCTTGACAGCACCAAAATTTGACTATATAAACCCATCGGCTGCAGTTGGGGCGAGTTGGTCATTAAATGAGCACAATCGCATGTTAATTAACTGCTCACTTGGCGCAAGAAATCCAAATCCTTCTGAACTATTTTCAGATGGCTTGCATCATTCGGCCTCAAGGATTGAAATAGGTGATCTGCGCTTCAAATCTGAAATTGCTAAAAATCTCAGCGTGGGCTATGCCTATCAAAATTCAAGGCTGACGTTTAATTTAAATCCGTTTGTGCGCATAATTGATCGTTTTATTCTGATGGAACCTACTGGAATTCAGCAAACCATACGGGGTAATTTTCAAGTTTGGTCCTACCGACAAACTGATGTTTCCCTTTCTGGTTTGGATATGGACACCCAGTATATGGTCAACAACAATTTAGGATTTGAGCAACAATTTTCACTCGTCAAAGGCTATGAACGCGCCACAAAGACGCCTGTGATCAACATGCCTCCTGTGCGCATAATTAATGCCTTAAACTACAGTTATAATGAATTTGAATTGCGGCTTGAGAGCCAATATACTTGGGGACAAAATGAATTTCCCAACACCAATTATGAGGCCTTCATACCCGAAACCCAAACCATTGAACTTATCGACGTGAGCACGCCTCCCCCAGCCTATCACTTGATGAATATGACCTTCAGTGGACCGCTTGGTTTATCCAAGCAATTCAATACGACTTGGGCATTGGATGTCCAAAATGTATTTAATACAACTTTTCGAAATTACCTGAATAATATGCGGTTTTATGCTGATGATTTAGGTCGAAATATCCTTTTATCAATTACAACAACTTTTTAATATTTAAAATATGAAAAACGTTAATAAATTAAACTTAACTTTTATCAATCCTTTAAACTTAAATACCATGAAAACCTTCATGATGCATGCCTTTATAATAGGCTCCGGACTGCTCCTTTTAAGCTGCTCTGACGATGACACGCCACCGGCACAAATTGACGAGGAAGAAGTGATCACCACCATGATTGTCACCCTAACCAATAACAATACAAGTCAGGCCATCGAGCTGCGCAGTCAAGATTTAGACGGCGACGGTCCCGAAGCCCCCGCAATACAAGTCTCCGATAATTTATCCGTCGCGACGACTTACACTGGTACTATTGAGCTTTTGAATGAGACGGTCAGTCCCGCAGATGAGGTACATGAGGAGGTTCTTGCCGAAGGCGAGGAACATCAGTTCTTTTTCACCCAAGGCGGCGGTTTAGCGGTAACGACTGCCTATTCTGATGTCGACAACAATGGTAACCCAATAGGTTTGGACTTCTCCTTAGCCACGACGACTCCCGGACAAGGCACACTCACCATAACCCTGCGTCATGAACCCCTAAAGCCAAATGACGGTTCACTCTCAGGAGCTGGTGGAGAAACAGACATTTCAGTTACCTTCCCCGTTACCGTAGAATAAATCACCGTCCTTTTTAAGCACTAACTTTGGAGTTTATTACTAAGAGTATTTGATCATTTATTGGTCAAATACTCTTGTTTTTTATCCAATTTTGGCTTGATGACAAACTGACAATAGGGCTGATAAGGATTGTTTTTGTAGTACTCTTGGTGATCGACCTCGGCGGGGTAGAACGTGTCAAATGGAGCCACTTCAGTAACAATAGGCTGGTCAAATGTTTTTTGTTCAGTCATCCACATGATGTAGGACTCAACAGTCTGCTTCTGCTGCTTAGAGGTATAAAATATCGCACTGCGATAATGCGTGCCTACATCGTGCCCTTGTCGATTGAGTGTGGTTGGATCATGTGTTTTAAAAAATAGAGCCAAAATCTCATCTACAGACAATTGATTTGGGTCGAAAGTTAACTCGATACATTCGGCATGCCCTGTACGCCCTTGGCAAACCTCTCTGTAGGCCGGATTTTTGATATGCCCTCCGCTGAATCCAGAGACGGCAGAAAGGACTCCAGGAATATCCGTAAAAATAGCTTCGGTGCACCAAAAACACCCTCCAGCCAAAACAATTTTTTCCATAGCTATATTTTTTATGTGGTAAAAATAAACAGCTCGCGTCGATCACCCAAACATTTTAAAACCCATAGGCAAGACTTGGTTGGCTAATTTTAAAGCTGTAATTTTCGATTTCATATGGGCACAATGATTCAAGCCAAAGGCATTACTAAACATTTCGGAAAACTTCAAGTATTAAAGGGGTTGATATCACCGTGCAAAAGGGAGAAATCGTTTCTATTGTCGGGGCTTCTGGAGCAGGTAAAACCACCCTGCTGCATATTCTCGGGACTTTGGAGCGAATGGATCAAGGAAGTCTTGACATTAATGGCACAAGCCCTTTTGATTTAAATCCCAAAGCACTCGCAGAATTTCGTAATAAATCTCTTGGGTTTATCTTTCAGTTCCATCAACTGTTGCCTGAATTCAGTGCGGTAGAAAATGTTTGCATGCCGGCACTCATTAAGAATCAAACCATGGCTCAGGCTCAAAAACGGGCCAAAGAACTCTTGGACTATCTTAATTTGAGTCATCGTTTTGATCATAAACCAGGGGCACTATCAGGGGGAGAACAACAACGAGTGGCTGTCGCCCGGGCACTGATGAATGAACCAGGACTGATCCTAGCCGATGAGCCCAGTGGAAATTTAGACACACAAAGTGCCGAGGAGTTGCATCAGTTATTTTTTGATCTAAGAAAAAGCTTCGACCAGACCTTCATTATCGTTACCCACAACAAGACTTTAGCACAAATGGCCGATCGTCAATTGGTTATGGAAAATGGTAATTTCATGCCATAGATTGAATGGATCCAATAGCCGTAAAACAATTACTAGAACAAAAACTGGACGTCTATTACAATGATGCATTCATCGCCGATGATCCACTACAAATTCCTCATAGATTCAATCAAAAAGAAGACGTCGAGATTTCAGCCCTACTGACCGCGACAATTGCCTGGGGTCAGAGAATAACCATCATAAAAAGTGCCAAAAATATGATGTCTTTGATGGATGATGCCCCCCACGACTTTATCCTCAATCATAAAAGCAGCGATTTAGCAGTCATGGATCGCTTTGTACACCGCACCTTCAACGCAGCCGATTTAAAGTTCTTTATCACAGGATTAAAACATATTTATACCCATCACGGTGGACTTGAAAACGTATTCAACACCTTTGGCACAGAGCCCTTTTTACACAAATCCATCCATCATTTCCGGGAGTGCATGTTTGAGGTCCCTCATCAGAAACGCAGTGAGAAACACATCAGTAACCCGCTCAATAAATCCGCAGCCAAAAGATTACATATGTTTTTGAGGTGGATGGTGCGCCGCTGCGATCGCGGTGTTGATTTTGGACTCTGGACGTCAATAAAACCCAGTCAATTATCGTGCCCCTTGGATGTGCACACGGGTAATGTGGCGCGTCGCTTGGGCTTGATCAAGCGAAAAGCCAACGATATCGGCGCCTTAAATGAACTTGATCAGGCGCTGCGCCAATACGACAAAGATGATCCTGTGAAATATGATTTTGCTCTTTTTGGCTTGGGAGTGAGTCATGATTTTCATTAAAAAAATGCATTTCATCGAATAAATAAGTATTTTATCGTATTATATTGGGATTTTTTAATACATTTGTAACACCCAAATTTGATTAACCCCAAGAAGTCAACTCATGAAATACTTAGTACTCACCTTCACCATTTTAAGCTTTTGGAGCTGTAGCCAAGAGCCGATTAGTTTACCGACGGAAACTCTCGATAGTCGACGCAGTGGCAATAACTACGGCATTGTCCACGTCGCCGATTTATATGCTGGTCAAAATATCTTGATCGGTAGCGTTGAGATTGCCAATTATTATAACCAAGTTTACGTAACGTATAAAACAAATGGAGATTGGTCCTTAAAAAAAACACATTTGTTTGTGGGGGACTTTGTTGATTTCCCCATGAATAACGGAGGCAATCCACAGGTTGGGCGTTTTCCTTTTAAAAGAAATCATCCCAATGGAACTCAAGAATTTACTCATGTCGGTCCAGATGTTTATTCATCGATGTGTTACTTTCACGCCGCTCATGCCGAGGTGATCAACGCCAACGGTCAAAGCGAAAGTGCCTGGGCCGATGGAGATCCACTAGGAGGTAACAGTTGGGCTATGGGATTTGAACAATGCTATTAGTTCCGATTTGATTTAACATAATTTACCCCTAAAAAAGACATCTAATTAGATGTCTTTTTTATTTAATGTATATTTGCGCAATTCTTGAGTCAATGACATTCCTCAGACCGGAAATACTTACCGCGCTCTTCCTTCTGGCCATCCCTCTCATTGTTCATCTTTTTGAATTTAGAATATTCAAACCGACAGCGTTCACTAATCTGCTTTTTTTAGAGAAACTCAAAAACGAACAACATCGCTACAGAAGACTCAAAAAATGGCTCATCTTGATGCTGCGACTGGGCTATTTTGCTGGACTCATTCTGGCCTTTGCCCTACCCACAATATTGTCTGATCAGCGCGAAAACCAAGATGCACCAGTATCATTAATTTATATCGACAACTCGTTTAGCACTAATGCAAAAAATACTTCGGGAGGCACTTTACTCTCTGCGGTTAAAGAAGAATTGTATCAATGGAGTAAGACCCTTGATGAAGATCAAATTAGCTGGTTCTCAAACGATGGTCAATATCCAAATCAATCACCAAAAGCATTTCAGACCAGTATACTTACCCTTACTGCGGGTCCAAAGCAACTTTCACCACAACAGGTCGTACTCAAAGCCGAACAAATATTTGATCGCCTTGAGGCTAAAAATCGACAGCTTATCTGGTTTACTGATTATCACAACTGGGCGTGGCCAGAGGATGTATCGAATATCGAAATAACTCTTCGACCCATGGGGATGGCGGACAGAAGTAATATTTGTCTCGAGGAAGCACTTTTGGATCGTTCAAACCCGAACAGCACACGGCTCAACGTATTGGTAACCAATACATTAAACAAAGAACTCTCTTCAACAATACGGGTCTACCTAGAAGACAATTTATATGCCCAAACAGGGGCGTCTTTGCGTCCTGGTCAAAATAAAATTATCGGTTTTGATATGGGTATGATCGACGAGCCCAAAGGTTTTGTATCTATTGAAGATCGTAGCTTAAGTTACGACGACACCCTATATTTTAATATGCCCCAACAACCC
Source organism: Flavobacteriaceae bacterium (assembly GCA_038141525.1). Taxonomy (GTDB): domain Bacteria; phylum Bacteroidota; class Bacteroidia; order Flavobacteriales; family Flavobacteriaceae; genus BACL21. The sequence goes on from JAYQIF010000008.1 coordinate 87,692, forward strand.
CAAATTAAAATACTCAGTATTGGTGAGGCTTCAACATCGGTCTTGAGTCCCATTTTTGAGCAGAGTGATTTCGAGTTTGCCTCGGTGACTTTGAATAAACTCGACTATACCGAACTCAAAGCACAAAACCTGATCATACTTGATCAACTCACTAGTTTTAGCAACCCACTATTGGCGGCCTTGAAGCAGCACATTACCCATGGCGGAGGCCTCGTGATAATTCCAAAAATTACAGCGCCAGACGCCACCCAAGGCCTCATCAGTGAATTCGCCCTGGGGCGTGTTATTTCTGCCAACAATACCGCCAAAAAGATCATCGAGATTAACGCTCGTGATCCTTTTTATTCAACAATCTTTGAGCGGAATGTTGCCGAGTTTCAATACCCGACTATTGGACGGAGTTTTGATGTTCAGAGTACGGCGACCTCACTCATGTCTTTTGATCAAGGTGGCTCATATTTGCTCAACAAAGACAATATATTTTTATTCACTGGTCCAATCAGTGGACCCGCTACAAATTTTGACCAGTCTCCCCTGAGTGTGGCGACGATGATTCAAATAGCCAGACAAACTCAAGTTTTTCCTAAACCGTATTATGCAACAACAAGCCAAAGCAGCACTGCATCAGAAACGAGCAATAATGCCCAAAAATCGATTTTAGCGGGGTCTTTGGTTGCGGATCAAGTGGTGGTCCTGGCGCGTGGAAATCAACAGCTCATTCCGCGACAAAAAGAATCCAAAGGTCAGATTGAACTTGATTTTAGTGGTTTAGAATTTAGTGCGGGGCATTATGTGGCAAAACTGGAACAAAACGAATTGGAGTGGTTCAGTTTCAATCACCCGAGAGATGAAAGTCATGGCACAGTAAATCCACCAGAATTGAACACAACTCGAATCAAGACCTCCAAAGATATAGACCAGGTAATGCACTTGATCAATCAAAAGCACCAAGGCCAACAACTATGGTTTTGGTTTGTTATTTTTGCATTGATATGTTTTTTGGCCGAAATGCTCATTCTAAAACAAAGCTCATGAGAACCTTAATTAAGTCACTCACTGTAGTTGATCCTGAGGGACCCTATCACAATCAAGTCGTTGATATCTTAATCGACCAAGGAATGATTCAAGAAATAGCCCCCTCCATTAAGGATGACCGGGCTGAGTCCATTCAATACACCAATGCACATGTTTCGTTTGGGTGGTTTGACCCTTCTGTCTGTTTGGGAGAGCCTGGTTTTGAAGAACGCGAAACAATAAGAAACGGAAGTTTAGTCGCTACCAAATCTGGGTATACGGCTATTGGCATACAACCTGAGACCAATCCAGTTACTCAAAGCCAAGCAGCTGTTAACTTTATAAAAGCTCAAGAAAAAACAGCAAGCCTACACCCGATCGGTGCACTTACTGTTGACACTAAAGGAAAAGATTTGTGTGAATTATTCGATATGAGCAATGCAGGAGCCATCGCTTTTGGCGACTATAAAAAACCCATTGAAGACCCAAATATCCTGAGACTGGCTTTGGAGTACACCCAGGCTTTTGAAGGGCTGATTTGCTCTTTTCCTCTAGACAGTGCCCTGGCCAATAACGGCATGGTCAATGAAAGTGCTCAAAGTGTCAAACTCGGTCTTAAGGGTATGCCGAAATTAGCCGAACACCTACAAATAACGCGTGATCTCAGCATTTTGGAATATACTGGCGGGCGATTGCACATACCAACCATTTCTACAGCAAAGTCCGTAACGCTGATTCGCGAGGCGAAAAAGCGCGGGCTTAACGTGAGCTGCAGTGTAGCGATATACAATTTAGCGCTGACCGACCAGGTCCTAGAGTCTTTTGATACAAATCACAAGCTGTTGCCTCCATTGCGCGAATCTGAAGACCAAAAAGCACTGATTCAAGGTCTTAAAGACGGCACAATCGATGGAGTTACCAGTGATCACAATCCCATTGATGTTGAACACAAGCACGTTGAATTTGATAACGCCATGTTTGGCAGTATTGGCCTGGAGCATACTTTTGGCACACTAACTCAGCTGACAGACCTAGAGACAACCATAAAGGCATTGATTGGTTTACGCCGGTCCTTCGGCCTCGAAATAGACGAGATCAAACCCAATACCAAAGCAAACTTGACTCTATTTAATCCAGAACCAAAAAGTCAAATAGAACTAAATCTAATAGAGTCAAAATCTAAAAATAGTGCGCTTTTAGGGTGTTCAATTACCGGAAAAGTCTATGGAATCATCAATGGAGAGCAACAATTCTGGAATGAACAATAAAGCGCAATCGGGACCAAAGTTTCACAGCATATTGGCCTACCTTACCTTTATTGGTTTACTGGCTGCCTATCAATTGAATAAAGCACATAAAGATCCCAATACGAGCTGGCATATCAAAAATATGTTTGGGCTATTGATCGGGTTGTTTGCGGCGGTCTGGCTGCAGGATTATCCCATAGGGTTTTATGTTTATTGGACTGTGGTCTGTCTCTGGATGTACAGCTTAATCATGGCTGTACTGGGACAAAAACGGGGCATCCCCTATTTGAGTGATGCATTTCAAAATTGGTTTAAATTTCTTGATCAAAAATGAACCAAAGTTCAGAACCGCTTGATTTACCCGTAAGTCACTTATACCGACCAAGTGCACTAAAAAATAACGCCCCATTGCTGGTGCTTTTGCACGGTTACGGGAGCAACATGCATGACCTTTTTGGATTTGCTCCCTATCTCAACCAAGATTTTACGGTTGTAGCCCTTCAGGCGCCGATACATTTGGGCGGACAGAGTTACGCGTGGTACGACATCTTTTTTGATCAACCCCAAGGTAAATGGAGTGATGAAACTCAGGCCCGTGAATCAGTGGACTTGATACAAGAGGTGCTTAAAAAAATTGTGCTACAAGTCGCGGTGGCGCCCAATAAGCTCAATCTACTTGGATTCAGTCAGGGGGCTATACTGAGTTATGCCGCGGCCATGAGCCATGGTCATCTAAGTAAAGTTGCCGGGCTGAGTGGATACTTAAATGAAGATATTTTGCCTAAAAGTTCGACCTTAAATTCGTGCCCGAATACACAATTTTTCATTTCTCATGGGGCGCAAGATCAAGTGATTCCCATAGACTGGGCAAGAGCCACGAAGCAACGTCTCTTGAGGCTCGGATGTTCCTTGGAATATCATGAATTTCCTTCAGGTCATGGTGTTTCACCAGACAATTTTGCCGCCCTAAATGCTTTTTTAAACCAGGATCATCTGGGATAAAGTACCGAAGCCTCTGTCGTTAAATCCAGCTTCCCCTCTTGATCAAAAAAATACTCGATCCAGATTTCACCCCATGCACGACCATCACTGCAGTCTGCAATGACCCATCGATGATTCAAAAATTTAACCCGATTAATCCGCCATTGTCCCTCAGCATTGGCAAAAGGTACCAAAGGATTCCCGCCTTGAGTTAAATTATATTCATAAATCTGCTCACTTACTCGGGTAACGACCTGTTCAGGCTCGATACCAATGCGCTCAAAATAGGTTCTTGCGGCATCATTAGTCAATAAATCAAAATACTGAAGCTCTGATATCTCCTGGTTTAGTTTGGCTATCGAATCCTGGTAAGTGTCCTTCTTTTTCTCTAGGGCGCTTATGACGGCAACCTGGCGTTCAAAAATAGAGGATTGATTAACATACATAAACAGTAGCAGCAGTATGCTAAAAAAAAACAAGTACATATAAATTCTTGACTTCATGTAATTTCTATTTTAAGTTCATCATGGGCTAAAAAAACACCATCAGGCAAAGTTTCTGAAACCGCTTTGTGGAATCCCATCAAATGACTGATATGGGTGAGATAGGTCCGTTTGGGCTTTAACTCCGAAACAAGTTCCAAAGCTTCGTTCAGGGTTAAATGCATGGGATGTGGTTCATGCCTTAAGGCACTCAACACCAGGACCTCTAGGTTTTGAAGCTGCGCCTTGGCATTTTGATCTAAGGACTTAACGTCGGTCATATAGGCCAAATTGTCCACCCGATAACCCAATATGGGCAATGAGCCATGCATAGATTCTATAGGCATAATGGATTTACCACCAAGTTCAAATGCCGTATACGCCTTGATGGACTCGGCATCAATCCCTGGAGCTCCCGGATATTTGTCCTGTTTCACAAAAATGTAAGGAAAACGAGTTTTAATGGCGGCCAAGGTTCGGGCACATCCATATAAGGGGATGCTTTGTTTTTGCCTAAAATTAAAGGGCCTGACATCGTCCAATCCGGCCATATGGTCGTTGTGCTCGTGCGTCATTAGTACAGCATCTAAATGACTAACACCTGCTCGGAGCATTTGCTGTCTAAAGTCCGGGCCACAGTCAATCACTAGGGAAAAATCTTGCCATTGTAAATGCACCGAAACACGAAGGCGCTGATCTCTTGGATCGTCACTGTGACAGACCGGGTGCGTACTTCCGATAACAGGAATTCCTTGGGAGGTTCCGGTACCTAAAAAGGTCAATAATATAGGCGCAGACATAGCCACAAAAATAGCAGTATTTTTTTTGTTGGGCAGGGGTAATTAGTACCTTTGTATTGTAATTATAGAGCCGAATACCATGCCCAATCTTATTCCTGGCGATAAGAAGTTTCAAACCATTCCGTCAATAAAAGACAAGGCCTTACGCATCAACCTTAACGAAAATATTTACGGGACCTTTGCCGAAATTGGTGCGGGTCAAGAGACAGTGCGTAATTTCTTCAGAGCTGGCGGGGCTTCAGGTACTATCGCAAAGACTATGTCGGCTTATGACAAAGACTTTAGTGACGCTATTTATGGCGTTGAGCCTGAGGGCCGATATGTCACTGAAGCGCGATTAAAAAAAATGTTGGCTCATGAGATTCAGCTCATAGAAGAGCGCATTTCAAGAGATAAGCACCCGCGCAAAATGTTTTTTGCTTATGCCAATACAGTGGCTACTATTGATTTTGCCAAAAAATACCTCGGGCACGGATGGGTAGGCATTCGTTTTCAAACGGACCCAAATGAAGACTACAGCGAAATTGTGCTTCATATTCGTTTTAAAGAAACAGAGGCCGTTTTACAACAACAGACTCTCGGAGTTCTGGGTGTGAATCTTATTTACGGTGCGTTTTATAAACACGATAAGCCCAAAAAACTGCTGCGCTATCTCTACGATCACATCGATCACGATAAAATAGAAATAGACACCATTAACTTCACTGGCCCTAAATTTAGTGAGGTAGACAACAGGCTTATGAGTCTGCAGCTCCTTAAAAACGGCATGACTGAGGCCGTTATTTTTGGACCTGATGGCAACAATATCCTTCCCGCCAGAATTTTGTACAAAAAAAATGTCTTGGCCTTGCGCGGTAGTTTCAGACCGGTTACCAAGGTCAATATGGATATGTTTGAACGCTCTTACGAGATGTTTCTTGAGGAGAGCAAAGTCGATCCAAATAAATCTCTTGTTATTTTTGAAATAACCCTCTCCAACCTCAAAGCGCAAGGAGAAATCGACGAACAGGATTTCATGGATCGCGCGAAACTTCTGTGCTCCTTGGGTCAAACGGTAATGATTTCGAATTTCCAAGAGTATTATCGCCTGGTTGAATACTTCTCGAATTATACGAAAAACAGAATGGGGCTAACTATGGGGGTGAATAATTTGGTTGACATTTTTGACGAACAATATTATCGCCACCTCAGTGGAGGAATCCTTGAGGCCTTTGGTAAGCTGTTTTTTAAAGATTTACGTGTCTATCTCTACCCCATGATGGATCAAGAGACCGGTGCTCTGACCACTAGCGACAACCTAAAGGTGCATCCTAGAAAGAAAGAAATATACAAATTCTTCAAATACAACGGCAAGGTCGTCGATATCGACGCTGGTGACCCTGAAATCCTCAATGTTTTCTCCCGAGAAGTCTTAAAGATGATTGAACAGAACAAACCAGGTTGGGAAGAAATGCTTCCAGACGGTGTAGCTAAACTCATCAAGGAACAATCCTTATTCAATTATAAGCAGCCAAAGTCTCAAGAGCAACACTAGTGGTTACTCTAATCAAGGTATCTCTCTGAGTATCTGATTAAATGCTACAATTAGCCTGCGCAACTCTGGTTATTCTGACAAAATCTGTGCTGCGTGATCTTTGGTCTTCACCTTCTGGATTACCCGCTCAATCACTCCATCTTCATCAATGAGAAAGGTCATACGGTGAATGCCATCGTACACGCGTCCCATGAATTTCTTTTCACCCCATACACCAAAGCCTTGGATCACAGACTTTTCTGTATCGGCCAATAACGGAAAGGGAAAGGCGTATTTATCCTTAAATTTTTTCTGCTTGGCAGCAGTGTCAGCGCTGACACCTAGAATCTCGTATCCAGCATTTTGCAAAGCGGTGTAATTATCGGTCAAATTACACGCCTCAGCAGTACATCCAGGGGTACTGGCGGCAGGATAGAAAAATACAATTAATTTTTTGCCGCTGTAATCGGCGAGTGTGTGGCGATTACCGTCTTGGTCTAGGGCGTCAAAGGCGAATGCTTTGTCCCCTACTTTTAAAGTATTCATAGCTTTTTTTTTTTTTTTAATTAATGGCACTAACTTCGTGGCATCGGACATAAAGTTAAACAAAATGACTAAATCAGAAAAGGTAGCATTCGTCATTGAGACTTTGGAGAACCTGTATCCCAACCCACCAGTTCCTTTGGATCATAAAGATCCATACACCTTACTCATTGCTGTACTGCTATCAGCCCAAAGTACAGATGCTCGGGTCAATACAATTACCCCACTGCTTTTTGAAAAGGCCGACAACCCATATGACATGGTTAAACTCTCGGTTGAACAGATCAGAGATATCATTAAACCTGTGGGGCTCTCTCCTATGAAATCAAAAGGAATTTATGGCCTCTCGAAGATTCTCATTGAGCAACACCAAGGCAAGGTTCCTCAGTCTTTTGAAGCATTAGAGGCATTACCCGCAGTGGGGCACAAAACCGCCAGTGTAGTCATGGCTCAAGCCTTTGGAGTCCCTGCATTTCCAGTCGACACCCACATTCATAGACTCATGTATCGATGGGGCTTGAGCACGGGCAAAAATGTCGTACAAACCGAGCGTGATGCCAAGAGATTATTTCCCAAAGAGAAATGGAATCAGCTCCATTTACAAATCATTTTTTACGGGCGTGAGTACTCACCAGCACGCGGATGGAATGTACAAAAGGACATCATTACAAAAACAGTGGGCCGCGCTGAATTCCGAAAGTAAAATCTTAAAAAACAACAACACTGGCGCCCTCCAGTAGTTGTAAGGATACTAGATCATAAAACACCCAGCGAATAAAAAAAGCCCTGAAAAATCAGGGCTTTCTTGCTAATTCAGCACTAAATCAAACTTCTTCGATTTGTAGTTGATAACACTTAATGCGCTGGAATAGGCTAACAAAAATTTAATGGTTTCTTCTTTGGGAACTAATTTTTCATCCACGTGCTCCCGACGTGGTGTACGAGAATAAAGTTTGGCCATAAATTGTGTTTTATTGATACAATTAAAAAACGACCAGAAACCAAACTTATTGTTTGCTAATTTGTTAAAACAATTTGATTGCGTTCGATGACTTTGCGCAAGTTGATCAAAGCATAACGCATGCGCCCTAAGGCCGTGTTAATGCTCACCCCAGTTTGTTCACTTATTTCCTTGAAACTCATGTCTTTGTATATACGCATAGTCAGTACCTGCTTTTGGTCTTCGGGCAACTCATCAATCAAACGGCGTACATCTCTTTGGACTTGATCTTTGATCATGCTGCGCTCCGCATTGAGAGAACCATCACTCAATACAGAGAAAATATTGAAGTCATCGTTATTTTCGAATTTTGGCATACGGTTATTTTTTCGAAAATGATCAATGACAAGATTATGAGCAATGCGCATCACCCAGGGTAAAAATTTCCCCTCCTCGTTGTAACTTCCACGTTTGAGCGTGTTGATTACCTTGACAAAGGTATCCTGAAATATATCCTCAGTAATGTCTCGGTCGTAGACTTTGGAATAAATGAATCGATAAATACGGTCTTTGTGGCGTGCGATTAATTCGCCTAGTGCAGATTCATCGCCATTAATAAATGCGCTGACCAACAACGCATCAGAGTTCATGCTATACTTCATAACGCTTCTTTTAATAAGTTAAAGGCCACATATGGGGCGCTTTGTTGTCCTTAAATATTAAAAGTATTGTTATGCTATAGGCACGTGTTTTGACGATTACTGATGTAAATATAACAACAATTCTGAGCCAATCGCAAAAATTTTTTGGTCTTTGTTGTGAATTATGTCTCGAGCACCGCTAAAATCTTGGACCTTAATTTCTATCTTTGCCCCCTGGTTTAAACCCCTATAAAGGCACAAACAGCGCGAATCCCATGATTAGAGAAGCCATCAGTATTCAAGGTGCGAAGCTCCACAATTTAAAGAACATAAATGTGGATATTCCTCGTCATAAACTGGTGGTGATCACAGGACTTTCGGGTAGCGGAAAGTCGAGTTTAGCCTTTGACACGCTTTATGCCGAGGGACAAAGGCGTTATGTGGAGAGTTTATCCTCATACGCACGACAGTTTCTGGGCAGATTAGATAAACCCAAGGTCGATGCAATAAAAGGTATAGCCCCAGCAATTGCTATTGAACAAAAAGTCAATGCGACCAACCCCCGCTCTACGGTGGGGACTGCTACAGAGGTATACGATTATTTAAAATTGCTTTTTGCCAGAATTGGGACAACATATTCGCCAATTTCTGGATTAGAGGTAAAACGCGATCAGGTAAGCGATGTGGTCGATGTGATCAAATCAATGCCGCAAGGCACTCGATTGCTGCTGCTCGCTCCTATTATTTTGGAACCCAAAAGATCATTAGAAGACAAACTCAGTGTTTTAGCACAGCAGGGATATTCGCGGGTACTCTATCAAGACCAGACCTTAAAAATTAATGAGGTGCCGTCAGAAACTACAGAAGATCTATTTCTGATTGTTGATCGTGTGGTGAAGTCCGAGGAGGAAGATTTTTTTAATCGATTAGCTGATGCGGTTCAAGTGGCTTTTTATGAGGGTAAAGGAAGTTTATCGCTCAAAGAAGTAGACCAAGGGCAAACCCATGTTTTTAGCAATCGATTTGAGCGCGATGGTATGAATTTTTTGGAACCCAATATCCATTTATTCAGCTTCAACAATCCTTTTGGTGCTTGTGCTCATTGTGAAGGTTACGGAGATGTTATTGGCATCGATCCTGAACTGGTCATTCCAAATACCAGCCTTAGTGTTTATGACAATGCCATCTTCCCTTGGCGAGGAGAGAGTATGAGTTATCACAGAAATCAATTGGTCAATCAGGCCTATGAATTCGATTTCCCGATTCATAAGCCCATCCATGAACTCACACCAGATCAGTACGATCTCTTGTGGACTGGCAATCGCTATTTTATGGGACTCAACGATTTTTTTGGCGCACTAGAAGCAAAGAGTTATAAAATCCAAAACCGTGTCATGCTCTCACGTTATCGCGGTAAAACGATTTGTCCTGAGTGTAAAGGAACACGTCTGCGCCATGAGGCTGGTTATGTAAAAATCGATGGACATAACCTTCAAGACCTGATGAACTTACCATTGGAGGAACTCGCCCCCATCATCGAGCAACTCAAACTTAGCAAGTATCAACAACAGGTGAGCAAGCGCTTACTCACAGAAATCAACAACCGATTAGCCTTTTTACGAGATGTAGGCCTGGGTTATCTCACATTAAACCGAAAAAGCAATTCTCTCTCTGGTGGAGAATCGCAGCGCATTAATCTGGCTACCTCTCTAGCGAGTTCCCTTGTGGGATCCATGTATATACTCGATGAACCCAGCATCGGACTTCATCCCAAGGATACCGAGCGACTTATCGGAGTACTTCAAAAACTGAGAGATTTAGGCAACACAGTCATTGTGGTTGAACACGACGAAGACATCATGCGTGCTGCAGATCACATCATCGATATTGGTCCTGAAGCTGGACGATTTGGTGGCGCAGTTATGGCAGAAGGACCTTTAAATGAAATTCTCAAGAAGCCCAGTCTTACCGCGGATTACCTCAGCGGACGACTCACCATAGAAACACCGGTTAATCGACGCACAACCCAGAAAAAAATTATTCTTCAAGGAGCGCGTCAACACAATTTGAAAAATGTAACAGCCACCATTCCACTTGGTCAAATGACCGCGGTTACAGGCGTTTCAGGTAGTGGTAAGACGACTTTGGTCAAACGCATTCTCTATCCTGCCCTTCAAAGACAATTGACTGGTTATGGCGATAAACCGGGGGCTTTCGACAAACTAAGTGGAGATTTATCGGCCTTACATCATGTAGAATTTGTCGACCAAAATCCCATTGGACGATCAAGTCGGTCTAATCCCGTGACCTACATTAAGGCCTATGATGACATCAGAAAGTTGTTCGCGGATCAAAAACTAAGTAAGCAACGCGGTTATAAAACCAAACATTACAGCTTTAACGTGGATGGTGGTCGTTGTGATCAATGTAAAGGTGAAGGCCAGGTGACCATCGAAATGCAGTTTATGGCCGATGTTCATCTAGAGTGTGAAGCCTGCAAAGGACAGCGATTCAAAAAAGAAGTTCTTGAAATCCGCGTCGATGAGCTTTCTATTTTTGAGGTATTGCGCATGACTGTAGATGAGGCCATTGAATTTTTTGACGGACGTGGCGACAAAAAAATCGTACAAAAACTCATGCCCTTGCAAGATGTTGGCTTAGGTTATGTACAATTAGGCCAAAGCTCCTCAACACTTTCCGGTGGAGAGGCACAGCGCATAAAGCTCGCCTCATTTTTGGTCAAAGGAGTCACCAAGGAAAAGACCTTATTTATTTTTGACGAACCCACCACGGGTTTACATTTTCACGATATCAATAAATTATTGCGATCGTTTTATGCCTTGTTGGACAAGGGGCATACGGTCGTGGTCGTTGAACACAATATGGATGTCGTCAAATGTGCCGATCACATTATTGATCTGGGTCCTGAAGGTGGTAAAAAAGGAGGAAGAATTGTGGCTCAAGGGAGCCCAATGCAAGTCGTTAACACGAAAAAAAGCCTCACTGCTCCTTTTCTCAAAGAACGGTTATCCGCTATGCCATCAACATCAACTACTGAGTCGCAGTCATAGTCTCGATCAACTCAGCCAGTTGTTGGGTTAAATTTTTGCGTTCATACACCTGACATTGCTCACGATCCACAAACACTTGACCCTCCTTGAAGGCCTTGTAAGTTGAAATCAGATAGCGTTCCACGCCCTGTAGATCACCCTGAACAAAATAGCCCCCAGCCCGAGCATTACGTACGATGGGCTCGATAGAACCGCGTGCTGGACCTAAGGCCAAAATGGGTGCAGAAAGCGCCAAATATTCAAACAATTTTGCTGGAATAATGTGCCGAGCATCCTCCTCATCGCGTTCTGAGAGTAAGAGCAATTGTCCGTTTGCCATGGTCTGTATCGCCTTATCATGACTGCAGTTTGGCACTAAGACGAGTTTATTGCCCAGTCCCAATTTTTGGATAGATTCAACGACCCCGTTGGCCACATTACCCGTTAAATGAATTTCTAGATCATCCCCAAAGCTATCGAGCTCCTGTCCCTCCTGCTGATGCAGCAGTCGAGACAGAGCCTGCCATAACACTTCAGGATTTCTTGGCTCCATCAGGGTTCCCACATGGACGATACGGAATTTTCCCTTTGATTTTTCATCACTATGGGTGACAGTCCTAAAATCATGAGCATCATAGCCATTGGTAATTACTGAGACTGGCTGAGGCGTTCGGCATTGAAATGATTCGGCCGTAATCGAGCTGGTGGTTATGATGTGATCAGCTGCTTCCAAAACCCCTTGTTCTAGTTTTAAGTGGCGGCGCTGCGCCCATCCCATAAGATTCAAGGCCTTGTGATAGTAAATTTCGGTCCATGGATCACGAAAATCCGCCATCCATTTTATGCCACGTGATTGCTGGATTTTTTGACCAATGAGATGGACGCTATGCGGGGGGCCGGTCGTGATGATCAAATCGATCTCTGAGTTTTGTTCAAGAAAATGTTCGCAATATTTTACTGCGGGACGAATCCATAATTTCCTGGTGTCGGGGATAAAAAAATGCCCGCGAATCGACATTAGAAGTCGTTCTAATAAGCCAGGGTTTTGCGTATTGACCATGCCCCTACTGATTGACTTCGACTGCTGAGGCAACAGTCGAGATAAAATCCTTGCCGGCTCAAATATAGGCACCTCATGCACATTGATATGCTGTGGTAATTCTTTGCTCAATATTGGATCGTAAACAGGGTAATTTGGATTTTTTGGACAAACAATAGTCGGAATGACCCCAAATTCTTCAAGATACTTAGCAAATTTCACCCACCGCTGTACCCCTGGTCCACCTGCGGGCGGCCAGTAATAGGTTAAGATCAGTACTTTGATCGCCTTGGGCATATGCTATTGTCTGACTAATGGGTGCTTTCTGTATTGAATCAATAACATGATCAGCACAACTAAAACTAATAGTGCAGTACTTGATAAAGTAATCAACTCTCCGGTACGCACTACTTCGGGAATAAATTCAAAAATTATTTCATGATCCCCAGCAGGAATGATCAATGATCGCAACACATAATTTGCGCGAAATACATCTGCCTGTTGGCCATCTATTGTCACTTGCCATCCATAAGGATAATACGCCTCAGAAAAGACGGCTATTCGCTCTTGCGTTGTATTTGAGCGATAGACCAGTCGATCCGGTCGATGAGCAATCAATTGTATTTTATCGGTGTTTGTTGCGTCGATGGAATCTTTGTCATGATTTATCGGGCGCGGCCAATCCGGGAACTGATCAAATTGGTCTGTATACACCAATGCTGTGTTGGCTAAATCATAGCGACCAAGACCTAGAAGCTCCTCATTGACGGAATTTACTGCCACGATAGAATCCACCAACCAAACAGGCCCGAAGCGATCCGTATTGATTTGTGCACGAGGCATCGATGTTTCAGGATCTCGGTCAATGATATATTTTACGTTAAACATATCGAGGATCTGGTCAGGGCGTTCTACCAGATAAAAATCATATAGATCTTGTATTCTCCTGGGCTTCGCAGCATGATAACCCCTAATTGACGGTGAAAAAAATTAGCTCTAGCCGAGTTAAACGGTGCTGAGGATTGATCGTATACACGAAAATAAGAGGTGTCTTGTTTTATGCTTAAATCTACATCAGTGGCTTGAAACGGGCGTTCTACTAATCTCTTTTGAACGAAATCGCTTTCGTTAACATAACGCCAATCTACAGAGATAAGATCGAATAAAGTCAAGGCAATTAGCGATAAAATCACGGTATTTTGATTGATTTTTTCCTTAAGAAATGCCCATAGGACGCCAAAACAAGCCAATGCTAAAATAAGCGCCCGAAGCGTATCAAAGCGCATTAGTGTGGCGCGATCCTCTCTTATTGCACGCACAAAGTCCAAACCGAGTTGGTCCATAAAATACGCATCGTATGGGCCCGAAAAATCCAGCAGCCCATAAGAGGCCCCGAAAAGCAATAACAGAATACTGCAAGTAGTGATACCCCCCCGAATAAATTTTTTCTGCACTGCGGCGCGGTCGCTTTGACCTTGTCTGATGAATGCTACGCCACCAAAAACAGCCATTACCGGGGCTAAAAATTCGATCAATACCTGTATTGAAGAAACTGCTCTGAACTTATCGTACAAGGGTACGTATTCAATAAATATATTGGTGAGCCAAGGAAAATTTCTTCCCCACGACAAGAGTAAGGCTAATACGAACACCGATAGTATCCAATAAAGCATCGGGCCACTGATCAGAAAAAGAGATAAGATCACAAGAGTCATGACCACCCCGCCGATATAAGCAGGAGCCGCTACAATTGGCTGATCGCCCCAATACATCGGTATTTGACGTGCAATATCTTGGGCCTCTTTCGAACTGGCACCCATAGTACGCAGGGTGGATTCCATCTTCGAGCCATCGGGTAAAGCTTCTTGACTTGCGCCCCCCATGAAACGAGGAATCCAGAGGTTAAAACTCTCAAGCGCCGCATAACTATACTCGGTGATGTAATCGTAATCCAAGCCTTCTTGCTGTGTGGCGGGTTTACCATCGGGGTTAATAGTGACTGCAGCAGGGCCTCTTGTCGACTCCTGAGCGTATTCGCGCGTGGATAAAATGGTTGTCGCATTGAGTCCCAAAGCCAGAAGCGCTGAGGCCATCAAAATTGCAGTGGCTTGAGTAAATCTCTTGATTTGCGTTTGTTTTACCGCATTAATGCCCATAATGACCCACAGGAGTAAACATGGCCATCAGAAGGTAATAAGTCATTTGATAGTGATTGGCCATGAGTTGCAGTCCGATGGCTACAGCGCTAAAAACAAAGCCACTTTTAAAACGTCCCTTTAAGGTCCAAAGAAATGCCGTCACGACCCAAGGAAAATAAGCGATGGCGTGTGCCTTGGCATTGTGCCCTACTCCGAGTATGATTATGAGATAAGTAGAAAAACCAAAGCTCAATGCCCCAAAAACCGCCCATAAACGGGGCACTTTTAAAGAAATCAACAAAAAGTAAAGTCCAATAAAATACAAGAACAAATAATCTGCTGGCCGCGGCAAAAATCGCAAAGCACGATCGATGTATTTCAGTCCGTAGTAGGCGTATTGTGCCCCCAATTGATAAGTAGGCATACCACCAAATGCAGAGTTATTCCAATAGGATTCCTCACCGGTCTGCTGACGGTATTCTATTGTTTCACGAGCCATACCCTGATACTGCGCAATATCACTTTGAAAAAGAGCGCGCCCGCCGAGTACTGGGTAAAAATAAGCCAGTGCAACCAGAACAAATAAAACAAGAACTGGGAGATGGTTTTTAAACCAAGACAAAACCTTATTTGCAGAAAGGGACATCAGATTAGATCGACTCATGTGGCGTGTTGTATTTTTTCGAATTTAAGAAAAAGAACGCAGTATCAGGGTCAATCCTCAACTTCCTCGAAATCGATGTATTCCCCGACAATTTTTTTGGACTTTGGATTTTCCTTTTTATGGGTCTTGAACTCCGAGTCCTGAGTGGTATGAGCATCAAAACGAATTACCTGATTGCTGGCCGAAAGATGGGTTGGAACGAGCGGCTCGTTTGAAGTAATTTTTTCATCATCCATGGCAAAACACGAGGGAATAACCAGCGCATCAATAACTTGAAGGCATAATACACCCATAAAATAATCAATAAAGTTTTGAGGAATTCAAACATGAATAAAAGTGAATGACAAAAGTAGGAATTACCGCGTTAAAGTAGGGTTTAAGACTATTAAATAAATGATAAAATCCGCTATCTTTGAGTCAAATGATGACCATGAAAAATCTTATCACACTGTCGGTTTTATTGATGCAAAGCCTTGTGTTCGGACAATACACCGATATGCTCAATTCAAATCGTCCGGGAGGCTCTCAAGGAGCATTTTCGGTAGGCACTGGTGTGTTACAATTTGAATCAGGGATGAGTTTTGGCAACGAAAAACACAGTTTACGGTATACTGATACGGATATTCTTCATTGGGACTACACCATTCGTTACGGGTTTTGGAAAGAAGCCCTAGAAATTAGTCTTATGGGTGATTTTAGACGCAACGCGATAACATACACCCAAGGAGCAAGGCCTCCAGAGACTTTAGCCAATTTCAAAAACAACACTATTGGTGCAAAATACCTGGTTTATGACCCATACATAAAACAAGAACAAGACGGACCTAATCTTTATAGCTGGCGTCAAAATAATCGTTTCCAATGGCGCGATTTTATTCCGGCTGTAGCGATTTATGCCGGTGCTAATTTCGATTTCGACAACAATCCTCTACTGCCTTATAACGAGGCGACCATCAGTCCTAGGCTTATGATCGCCACGCAAAATAATTGGATTGGCGGTTTTGTCTTTGTCACTAATGTATACGCAGACCGCTTCACAACAGATTTCCCCACCTATGGATACACCTTAACCCTGACTCATGCCACCCATGAGTATTTTTCTATTTTCATAGAAAATCAAGGGTTTAAAAGTGATTTTTATGCAGATCAAATTTTTAGAGGAGGTATTGCCGTTTTGATCAATGATGACTTTCATTTAGACGCAGCGGCGAGCATCAATGCCAAAGACACGCCGAGTCTTTTTTATACAAGATTGGGGCTATCTTACCGCATAGACCGCCACAAAAGGGATGAATATCTCGAAGAAAAGGGTTCAGATGCGCGTAAGGCACAAAGGGATGAAGAAAAACAAATCAAAAGGGCCAAGAAGCAACAAAAAAAGCAAAGGCGCAAAATGAAAAAACAAAAGAAAAAGAGTGTGATTCTCGATGACTCTTTAGACCTGTTGTGAAGATAAATGAGCAATGATAGAGATTAAACCGGTAAATAATAAAAAGGAGTTAAAGAAGTTCGTTCTCTTTCCATTTGAGCTGTACCACAACCATCCTTATTGGGTACCTCCGATTATCGCTGAAGAAATGGAGACCTTGGATAAAGAGCGAAATCCGGTCTTTAAAAATGCCGAGGCACATTATTTCTTAGCCTATAAAAACGGAACGATTGCTGGTAGGATTGCCGTAATCATTAATCATATTGAGGTCCAACAGCAAAAGAAATCAAAATTGCGTTTTGGTTGGTTCGATGTAATTGATGACGTGGAAGTCACCAAAAAGTTGTTAGAGGAAGCTGCCAAAATCGGCAAAGCCAATAATTTGAGCTATATCGAAGGGCCCTGTGGATTCACCAACATGGAAAAAGCCGGAGTGCTCACTATGGGTTTTGAAGAGCGAAGCACGATGATCACATGGTATCATCACCCCTATTATGCCCAACATTTTGAAGCTTTAGGATTCAAAAAACAAGCAACCTGGGTAGAATTCAAAATGGATATTTTGCCAAAAGCCACAGATAAAGTGGTGAAGTTTTCCAAACTCATTAAAGAGCGTTATGAATTTTCGGTGCTCAAATTCAAAAGTAAACAAGAGATTTTACCCTATGTTGACCGCATGTTTGAATTACTAAATCAAACTTACAGCAGTCTTCAAACTTTTGTCCCTATTCAACCCTATCAAGTAGCCCACTATAAAGAAAAGTATTTCAAATTTATACAACCCGAGTACATCACTTGTGTACAAGATAAAAATAAGGAACTCGTCGCTTTTGCTATTGTCATGCCTTCCTTTAGTAAAGCACTTCAAAAAGCAAAAGGGCGAATATTTCCGTTTGGCTGGTTTCATATCATGAAGGCGCAATACATCAATGATCGTGCTGCGTTTTACCTTATTGGTATTCACCCAGAATATCAGGGTAAAGGAGTCACTGCGATTATTTTTGAAGAAATACAGAATCTATTCAATAGAAAGGGCATTGTGTTTGGAGAAACGAATCCAGAACTTAAAGAAAACACAGCAGTTCAGCGCCTTTGGAAAGACTTCAATCCCGTGCAACACAAAGAGCGCAGCACTTACAGTAAAGATTTGTAAGTTGAATGAACGCTCACCTAAAAGCGCAAATCACAGTTTTTTGACGAATTATTGACCTACTGATTGCATCACTGCCTCCGAGAGCCTCTTGTAGGTGCCATTCTCAAGGCGTGAACGAATGCTCGAGAACGCATCTAGAGTCTCGCTGACATCCTCAAGTGTATGTGTGGCTGTTGGGATCAAACGCAACAAAATAAGTCCTTTAGGAATTACTGGATACACAACAATCGAACAAAATATACCATAATTTTCTCTAAGGTCCTTAACCAGTGCCATAGCCTCTGGAATACTTCCTTTTAGGTATACAGGTGTGACACAACTTTGGGTCGTACCAATGTCAAAACCACGTTCTTTGAGGCCGTTCTGAAGGGCATTGACATTTTGCCACAGCTTTTCGCGCAATTCGGGCATGGTACGGATCATGTCAAGACGCTTTAACGCCCCCTCCACAAGTTGCATCTGAAGAGATTTCGCGAACATTTGAGAGCGCAAATTGTATTTCAGGTAATTGATAATTTCTTGATCAGCAGCAATAAAAGCCCCTGTACTGGCCATTGATTTGGCAAAGGTGGCGAAATAAACATCTATTTCATCTTGCACGCCTTGCTCCTCACCTGCTCCAGCACCGGTCTTACCCAAAGTTCCAAATCCATGAGCATCGTCCACCAGGAAACGGAAATTATATTTTTTCTTCAGCGCAACGATTTCTTTGAGTCGTCCTTGCTCTCCACGCATGCCAAATACACCTTCGGAAATCAATAAAATACCCCCACCGGTCTTTTGAGCCACGCGCTCAGCACGCATGAGGTTTTTCTCGATGCTTTCCAAGTCGTTGTGCTTGTAGGTAAAACGCTGCCCTAAATGAAGTCTCACACCATCGATAATGCAGGCATGCGCATCGACGTCATATACAATTACATCATCCTTGGAGACCAACGCATCAATAGTCGACATAATTCCTTGATACCCAAAATTGAGCAAATAAGCCGCTTCTTTACTGACAAATGCCGCAAGCTCTTGTTGCAATTGTTCGTGCAAGTGGGTGTGACCACTCATCATTCGGGCACCCATTGGATATGCAGAACCATACTTGGCTGCGGCTGCGGCGTCTGTTTCACGCACTTCGGGAAGATTTGCTAAACCTAGGTAATCATTCACACTCCAAGTGATGACTTCCTTGCCTTGAAAAGACATCCTATTGGAAATCTCGCCTTCTAATTTAGGAAATACGAAATAACCCTCTGCTTGTTCGGCCCACTTGCCTAATGGCCCTTTGTCTTTGTATATTTTGTCGAATAAATCTCTCATCAGAACTCCTTTTTATATCGTATACAAGCGACAAAAGTACGTAAATTAGAAAGGAAAACAGACAAATCCTGTTAAAGAAATGAACAAATTAAAATCGAGAAATTACCGATTAACCATTGTCTTTTAAGACCGAGCTGCAGGTACTCCCCCGTGAGGGTGTCGGACTAGTTTTTATGCTTTTCGGGACGAATTGCGGGTGATGATTGATTTGTGGATGTCTCCATAAATCCTTGATCGCGCATCCACTGATCGTTGTAGACCTTACTCATGTATCGCGATCCATGATCTGGCAGTATTATTACAACTTCACTACTTGGATCAAAAACATGTTCTTCTTGTAATTGATAAACGCCTTGCATGGCTGCACCACTTGTATACCCCATGAATAAACCTTCCTCTTGTGCTAGCCTTCTCGCGGCCCAGGCACTGTCCTGATCGGTCACTTTGATAAAGCGATCGATTACAGAAAAGTCTGTTGCTGTGGGGATTAAGTTTTTGCCCAGACCTTCGATACGGTATGGATAAATTTCGTCTTTATCTAGAGTGCCCGTTTCGTGGTATTTTTGGAGCACTGACCCGTAGGCATCAATCCCGATGATTTGGATGTTCGGATTTTTTCTTTGAGATACTGAGCGGTACCCGAAATGGTCCCACCAGTCCCACTGCAGGCCACCAAGTGGGTGATTTTCCCCTCTGTTTGTGCCCAGATTTCTGGACCAGTAGAGTGATAATGTGCCGCTGTATTCAGGGCATTGAAATACTGATTGATGTATATTGACCCCGGCGTCTGCTCATGGATACGCTGAGCCACTTTATAATAAGAGCGAGGGTCATCTGCAGGAACATTGGCCGGGCAAACATGCACCTCGGCCCCCATGGACTTGAGCATATCAATTTTGTCAGGCGATGACTTTGAGGATACGGCCAAGATACATTTGTATCCTTTTAAAACACTGACCATGGCAACGCTGAACCCAGTATTACCGCTGGTGGTCTCGACAATTGTGGCTCCTGGAGTCAACAGACCACTGCGCTCGGCCTCGGCGATAATGTGAGCTGCAATTCTATCTTTTGCCGAATGTCCTGGGTTAAATGATTCCATTTTGGCCCAGTAATTCCCGGGGAAATCAGACACCACTTTAGTCAAACGCACCAGCGGGGTCTTGCCAATTAAATCTAGAATACTGTTGTGAACATTCAAATCACTCATATTGTCTTGATTTTGGAACTCAGTTATCCACCGAATTACGCAGCAAATTTAATCAAAAAAAGGAGACTATTTTTGAATCCCCTCCAGGTCAAACAAAAAGGCATACTCCATGGCCAATTCTTTAAGTCCCTCAAAGCGACCTGAAGCCCCGCCGTGTCCGGCATCCATGTTTGTATGCATTAACAATAATGCGTGACCCGTTTTGAGTGTTCTCATTTTGGCTACCCATTTTGCGGGTTCCCAATATTGAACTTGAGAATCATGGAGTCCTGTAGTGACGAGCAGATTCGGGTAATTCAGCGGAGCTACATTATCATAGGGTGAATAGGACTTCATGTAATGATAATACTCGGCTTCCTTGGGATTTCCCCACTCATCAAATTCACCAGTGGTCAAAGGAATAGATTCATCCAACATTGTCGTGACTACATCCACAAAAGGTACAGCAGCAATCACCCCATGATACAGTTCAGGGGCCATATTGATCACTGCCCCCATCAGTAAACCTCCAGCAGAACCACCCATGGCATACAAGTGTTCCGCGCTAGTGTACCCCTGGTTGACTAAGAATTTGGAAACGTCGATAAAATCCGTGAAGGTATTTTTCTTTTTGAGGAGCTTACCCTCTTCATACCATGGACGGCCCATGTATTGCCCACCCCGAATGTGCGCTATAGCAAAAGCAAAACCACGGTCCAAAAGTGAGAGTCTTGTGGTCGAAAAGTATGGATCAATTGTGGCCCCATAAGAACCGTAGCCATATTGAAGCAACGGCCGAGAGCCATCTTTTTTAAAGCCCTTTTTATAAACTAAGGACACAGGGATTAAGGTGCCATCGTCTGCTGGTGCCCACAAACGTTCTGAAACATAGTTATTCTTGTCAAAAGTACCCCCAAGGACCTCAGTTTCTTTTAAAACGACTTGCTCACCGGTAGCCATGTCGTATTCGATGACTGAAGCCGGTGTGGTCAAACTTGAGTATCGATAACGGAGCTTGGAGGTATTGAATTCAATGTTTTGAGTGGTCCCCGCCGTGTAGGTTTCATTATCAAAAGGTAGATTAAAGGCAGGACTGCCATCCCACGGCATGATCCGCACATGAGTCAAACCCTCAACCCGCTCTGAAACGACAAGATAATCACGGAATAAATCGATATCCTCTAAAAGAACGTTGTCTCGATGAGCGATGACCTCTTCCCAATACTCCTGCGCTGTTTTATCAACCGGGGCTTTCATGAGTTTAAAATTCGTCGCCCCATCTTTATTAGTGACGATGTAGAAGTGGTCTTGATAATGATCGATGTCATATTCCAGACCGCGCACACGCGGCTGAAATACCTCAAAACGTCCTAAGGGCGTATTAGCATCACAAATTTGGTATTCAGAGGTAAGCGTGCTGATACTGCCGATGACCAAGAATTGCTCCGACTTAGTTTTGTAGACATAAGTGTTGAATGTCTCATCTTTTTCGTGATGAATCAACACATCATCTACGTCGGATGTTCCCATGATGTGCCGATAAATTTTGTCCGAACGCAAGGTTACTGGATCTTTTTTGGTGTAAAAAAGAGTTTTGTTATCGTTGCCCCAAGTGGAGCCTCCTGTAGTGTTTTGGATGCGCTCTGTGAGTATTTCTCCTGACTCCAAATTTTTGATATGCAGCACATATTGTCTGCGACTTAGGGTATCGACCCCAAAGGCTACCCATTTGTTGTCTGGACTAACATTTAAGCCCCGCAATTGATAGTAAGCGTAGTCTTTGGCCATTTCATTCACATCAAATAGGATTTCCTCAGGCGCACTCAGGCTGTCCTTTTTCCGCGCATAAATCGGATATTCACTGCCTTTCTCAAAGCGGGTGATGTAGAAATAACCATTGTAAAAATAAGGTACAGACTCATCGTCTTCCTTAATTCGGGACTTCATTTCTTGAAATAAATCAGCTTGAAAATCCTTGGTGTGCGCGGTCATCTTATCGTGGTAATCATTTTCGCGTTCGAGGTAATCGATAACCTCTTCATCCTCTCGATCATTAAGCCAGTAATAAGGATCCATACGGACATCACCGTGCATTTCAAGAAATTTTTCTTTGACTTCAGCCAAAGGTGGGGTCACATTTTTTGGTGCCATTTTTTGGGTATTGTTAGCGCATGACACAGCCAGAAGGCCGATTGCATTTGCCAAGAGTAAATAAGACGTCATTTTCATCATGCCTTGTGGGTTTGGTTGGGCTCGGAATTGTGTGAATAAAAATAGTAATTTCTGGCTGATACGGTCATAATCTAATGGTGTAAATTACTTTATTTTTTGCCGAAATCATTCAGTACAGAAAGCATTCTTTGGTGCTGTTGATCCGTGTAATCCAAATGAGTCACCAAACGCCATTTACCTTGACCCATCGCACTAATGCGCACTTTATTGGTTTCGAGATAATTCAAAAAATCCTGTGAATCTACTGTGGGTTTTAGGTAAAATATAACAATATTGGTCTGGCTGGGTTCTACACCAAGGACATAATCCAAGGCTTTGAGTGTGGTTGCCAACTCTTGAGCCCTAGCGTGATCCTGGTCAAGGCGCTGCAGCTGATGTTGTATACCATAAAGACCCGCCGCTGCCATATAGCCAACTTGCCGCATACCGCCCCCCAGAACTTTACGCACGCGCATGGCCCTTTCGATGACCTGAGATTTACCCACGAGCACCGTGCCCATTGGCGCGCCAAGCCCTTTGCTCAAACACACAGAAATGGTATCAAATAATGCGCCGTAATCCTTTGGATTCTGCTTTTTTGCCACCAAGGCATTCCATAGACGCGCCCCGTCCAAATGATACTTTAAACCATGGGCACGACACTCCTCCCCAATGGCTCGGAGTTCATTGAGTTCATAACAAGCACCGCCCCCTTTATTTGTCGTGTTTTCCACGCAAACCAAGGTTGTAAGTGGACTGTGATAAAAGTCAGGTGGGTTAATCGCCGGGGCGATTTGATCTGCGCTGAGCATGCCGCTGTCGCCCGGTAAAAGCTTACACGAAACCCCGCTATTAAAAGAAACGCCTCCCCCTTCGTAATTATAAACATGGGACCACTCATGGGCAATGAGCTGCTCTCCTGGCTGAGTATGCAATTTAATGGCAGCCTGATTAGCCATACTTCCTGTGGGAAAATAAAGGGCTTGCTCTGCACCGAAAAACGCGGCAACATAGTCCTGCAATTCATTAACCGAGGGGTCCTCATGATATACATCATCGCCCACACTGGCGGCAAACATGGCCTTCATCATGCCCGCAGAGGGTTTAGTCACCGTATCACTGCGTAAATCTATAGTGTCAAAATTGTCCATTGCTCTGTGGTTGGTACAAAAATACCTCATCCATAATTTGGTGCATTTTTGTAAGTTTCAAAGTTTGATTAAAAGTATAGGCTGCATTTTTCCCCGCCCAAGAATCATCTAAATCTTTGCGGTTAAATTGGCGTTCTACACAAATATTTCGATAAAAGAGAACATATCTATACGCCAAGTCCTCTAGAGCTTCAGTCTCACTGCGTTCTGAGACTGCCTCTTCAGGTGTTTTAGTAATCTCCTGATTTCGTGATAAAGAGGCATTTACTGCTGTTTCTTTATTCTTTGGATATGGTCGAAAAGGCTTTACCTGATCGTCGCGCAAGGAGGACCAATGCGTGGCTACAACATCGCCCAATTCAGTTTCGATGATTTTGGCACTACTCCATGAACCATTGGACTGGCGATGGCTTTTATAAAATTGACCCTTTACCGCGTAAACCACTTGTTGAATCTGCCCTGGCTCAATGCTCCTGTAAACGACCATGTCCAAAGGCATCAAATGGTCAGTGCCAGCATTCGATTTTTGCTCATGCCATGGCGTGCTTAATTGTTCAAAACAAGCTTTAAAACGCAAAGGATCAGTATTTTGCCCCTGTACAGTCCAGCAACAAAAAATCAGCCCATAAATGATGATTATTAGAGGATCGAAACGACGGCAGGTACTCATATTAGTCTAAATCAGGAAATAAACACATATCGCTTCCGATGGGACTCCCGTCCGGCAAATCAGGGGTTTCCGTTCGGGCAAAATCTTCGGGGCTTTGCTCATATTGGGCCAACAAATCAAGGTAGTGCGCAGCGATATCTTTGTGGTATTTTTTGCCCAACGCTCCCATTGATGTAAATGAACTTTGAGTTGGGACTTGACCTGAGGTAAGGTCTGTTTGGCCACACTCGTGGCCATAACTTGACGCAAGTAAAGATTGAGCACATATTGATTCAACGCATTGAGACGAGGGTTCGCTTGAGCGGTATTAAACATTTGGGCACAACGCTCTAAGAGTTCGTTGAGTCGAAGTTGAGCTGGATCGCTGGCCTTTTGCCAATAGACGCGATTTAATCGTGCCGGTTGAAACAAAAGCTCAAGAGTCATGGACGCGGCACTTCCCGCCGCAGTCAATGGATCAAAGTTGAGCCCCATCGCAGACTTAAACGATTCTCTGGTGCGCGGATGACCAAAGGCTCTTGGTGGGAATAACGCCTCGACCTGCTCAGGAATATGTAATTCAAGCGGAGATAAGGTTGTTAAAATTGCACTTAAGGCTCGGCGCTGGGCCATCGGGTCAACTGCCTTATTTATCGAATTTTCTGCACCCTTAATGCTGTAATCATAGAGCTGTCCTCCTAGCATTTTACTGGCCGCTTCAGTTTGATAACGGTGCAAATAGTAAACCGGTACGAAAACATCTTCCAAAATTGAGTGTGGCTGCCCCGTGGGGATTTGATTTAAAGAGAATTGGTCGATGGCCACAGAGCGCACACGCATTATTTCCTCGAGCCCTGTCGCTGCATTCTGGCCATTATCCCATAGATGCGCCTGAGCATGACTACCGCTGGCAGCACGCGCATCAGCATCGGTAATGAATATAAGCTCCTTCGAAAAGGCCTTGTCAAGTAAATCTGTAAGATGATCTTTTTGGTCGACACCCTCGGGAATGGCTCCATAACTATAGGCTACAGAAATTTTATCCCAAAGCCCGATCCCTGTTTCGTAAGCCTTGCTGTAATCGATGGCCCCATCCTTCAAACTGAGTTGTGGATGCGGATAATCCATCACACTGACCTTGCCGTAAGCACTGGCAGCAAAATTATGAGCAAACCCTAAGGTATGCCCTACCTCGTGGGCCGACAATTGTCTCAATCGGGCTAAAGCCAACTCTTGCATTGCTGGATCTGCCGCACCCTGAGCAAACGGATCGGCAGTCAAGCCTTGCGCGATTAGAAAGTCTTGTCTTACGCGCAAACTTCCCAGACTCACATGCCCTTTGATGATTTCACCAGTGCGGGGATCTGTGATCGAGGCCCCGTAGGACCACCCGCGTGTAGAGCGGTGTACCCATTGAATAACGTTGTAGCGCACATCCAATGGGTCTGCCGTTTCGGGCAACATCGCGACTTGAAATGCGTCTTGGTACCCAAGGGCCTCGAAGGCTTGATTCCACCACTGAGCCCCCTCTAGAAGGGCTGAACGAATGGGTTCGGGCGTGCCAGGATCCAAATAATAAATAATAGGCTCTAAAGCAGGGCTCACAGCTCGATCTGGAAACTTTTTCTCCAGGCGGTGACGGGTAATGTATTGCTGTTTGAGCGGCTGGTCTATTGGGGTGGCATAATCGTAAAAAGTCATTGGGAAAGCGCCACATCGAGGAGCAAAAGGGCGCATTTCAAATTTATCGTCCGGTAACGCGACAAAACTGTGATGCTGAATCGTAGAGATTTCGGAGCCCTCCCACACACTCTTTAGTGCACGGCCTTTGGGCTGACCATCGAATGTCAAAAGCGCTTCAAATTCTACATTCATGGGAAAGGCCTTGGTGCGCTCTAACCAAAGTGCAGACTTAGTTTTATTGAGCTTAAAGGTACCTTGTTTGCTCTGAGCCAGGCGTAGTGCAACGCCATGAGTGTCTTGAAGTAAAAACTCGGTCAAATCAATCAAAAGATCACCGTCTTGCCGCTCAACAATATCGAATCCAAAAAGGACATGGGTACCAAAAGCCTCAGCCACAGATTGTCGTTCTAAGTAATTTTCAGAAGAAGCACGAAACTGCAGATTGGGCGTTGTCAGTAGCAGTCGATTACCCGATTGTTTGAAGCGAACGATTTGTTCCCCTCCCAATTGACCACGATCAAGACCAATATCGTTGCTCCCTAAACCCGTACGCAGGGCGTGAACATAAAGAAAATCTTGATCTATTTGCTCCTGCTCAATGACTAAATATAATTTGCCTTTTTCCGGTGTGTAATAAAAATCAAAAAAACCTTGATGCCTTGTTTTGTCGACTGTATTTTCTAGGAATTGAGCCTGTATGCTCAGGCTCAAGAACAACAGGGGTAAAAAACGAAAAAAGTTCATAATCTTCGGGCTTATGGTGAATCTTTAAAACTATTAAATATTTGTTGAAACTCTTTCGTCTTGGCCGGTGAAAAGCTATTTTTGTGAAAATTAAATTTATGACTACTACAGATCACCTCAAGGATCTTAGACATCGCCTGGATGCGTTAAGGAGGTATCTTTGACGTAGATGGTAAAAAGATTACCATCGCCAACGATGAGGAAAAAACCTTTGACCCCAATTTTTGGAATGACGCCAAGCAGGCTGAGGCCTTCATGAAAGAACTCCGCACCCTCAAAAAATGGGTTGAGGATTATGAGCAGGCTGAGCAGCACATTGAAGATTTAGAAGTCTATTTTGAATTTTTCAAAGAGGGAGAAGAAACACAACAGCAAGTCGATACGGCCTACCAAACAGGCTTTGGGTGCTGTGGAGCAACTCGAATTCCGCAATATGCTCAGCAGTGAAGGCGACGATCTGAGCGCAGTATTACAAATAACAGCAGGTGCTGGAGGAACCGAGAGCTGCGACTGGGCCAATATGCTCATGCGTATGTATCTTATGTGGGCCGAAAAACACGGTTTTAAAGTAAGAGAATTGAACTTCCAAGCCGGGGATGTAGCTGGAGTAAAAACGGTTACCTTAGAAATAGAGGGCGATCATGCTTTTGGCTGGCTTAAAGGGGAGAACGGAGTGCACCGATTGGTGCGGATCTCACCCTTTGATTCTAATGCCAAACGACATACGAGTTTTGTGAGTGTTTATGTCTATCCGATGGTAGACGACCGTATAGAAATAGACATCAATCCAGCCGATATTTCATGGGATTTTGCGCGCAGTAGTGGCGCAGGAGGACAAAATGTAAACAAAGTAGAAACAAAGGCTATTTTGACCCACCACCCCAGTGGGATTGTCATCCACAACAGTGAAACGCGTTCCCAACTCGAAAATCGTGAAAAAGCGATGCAAATGCTCAAGTCTCAGCTCTACGAGATTGAATTGCGCAAACAGCAAGCCCAGCGCGATGAAATTGAAGCCAATAAAATGGCTATCGAATGGGGCAGCCAAATACGCAACTACGTGCTTCATCCTTATAAATTGGTCAAAGATGTGCGTACTCAGTACGAATCGGGCAATACCGACGCTATTTTGGACGGCCACATCGATGAATTTCTCAAAGCCTTTTTGATGATGACCGGGCAAAAGGAATCCAGTAATGAACTCTAATATAATAGGAAACCCTTAACTTTACCCTCAAATACAAAATACCTACTCAACATGAAGAACACGACGCGTATTTTAAGTTTACTGATGCTTGGATTGTTATTGGTACAATGCTCAAGTGATGACAATGGCAACAATAATAACAACAATGACCCAGGCGATCCTGACCCAGTCAATCTGCCTAAATTAGTGGCTTTTGAGATCGGACCTAATGGTACAAATGTTCAGTATGAATACAGCGAAAACGACCAGCTTGAGGTTTGGACCGAAACACTGCCGGGATTTGGTTTTGAAATCACCACTGAATACAATGATGAGCTCAATCCAAATGTTTGGTATTATGTCGACAGTGAGGGAGTTTCTGATCAAAAAGGATTTTTTTATGACCTGCAAGGCCGGGTCTTTAGATACCTTGACGCCGTGGATGATGTATCTCTGACCTATGATAACGATACCGTCTTATTCGAGGGTATTATTGATGAAATAGAAAACATAAGCGGATCCATGGTTCTAAACACTGCCGGTAAGGTTGTGCGCTTTAATGCAACAGAGCAGTATTTGACCTTTGAATACGATACATCGGGCAATATGACTGGGCTGAATCAATACGACATCAACGATAATTTAGTGCACAGTTACAGTTTTACTTACGACAACAAAAACAATCCATTTTACGGTCAGTTTACCCCCTTGTATTTGGTGCGCAGTATTGATCTTTTTTGGAATTTCAGCGCAATCAACTTTACCGGTTTCAGCGGTTACGTCTATCCTTACAATCCAAATAACCTAACCGCCATTGCCCGCGATGGCCTCAATACTACCAGCTATCTTATTGGTTACGACAATGACGACTACCCGGCTGTAATCAGTGAAGTCGCCTCAGGAAATTCCTATCAATGGGATATCGTTTACATCACAGAATAAATTAATGAGCGCAAAGATCGATACGATAGTTTTTGATCTAGGCGGAGTCCTTATTGATTGGCAACCCGCCTACGTATTTCTTAAGGAATTCAGAGGCAACCGCCACAAGATGGACCAGTTTCTCGACACAGTTTGTGCCTGGGATTGGAATTTAAATCAGGACGCAGGTTACCCCCTCGAAAAAGCTACCCAAGAGCGTATTGCTCTTTTTCCAGAGTACGAGCGCCTGATCAAAATGTATTACGGCCGATGGGAAGAAATGCTCGGTTTGGCACACAAAGACACCCTAGCTCTCCTTGAACACCTCAAACAGCAAAATCAATATCGCCTGCTGGCCTTAACAAACTGGAGTCATGAAACTTTTCCCGTTGCTTTAAAGAAATTTCCTTGGCTGGGCTGGTTCGAAGGTATTGTGGTCAGTGGTGAAGAGCGACTGCGCAAACCAGACCCAGAAATATACATTCGATTAATCGATCGTTATTCAGTTCAGGTCCAAAACAGCGTATTTATCGACGACAACAAAGACAATATTGAAGCGGCCAAGGCCCTGGGCTTTCATGCGATTCACTTTGATTGTGCCCAGGCGCTGGCTAATGAATTGGTTGTTTTGGGCATCGAATTGCCAGACACGCTTATTGAGTGCATAAAAAACCCCTTAAATAGTCTCGACCTATGATTAAAATATATCACAATCCACGGTGTCGCAAATCGAGAGAAGCGCTTCATTATTTAGAAGATAGTGGGCGTGATTTTGAGGTGGTCCTTTATCTAAAAGAGTCCATTAGCATCTCTGAATTGAGTGATTTATTGGCAAAACTCGACATGAGCCCCATCGATTTAGTCAGAAAGGAAGAGTCGCTGTGGAAGACGCAATACAGAGATAAAAACTTAAGCAACGTAGCGCTCATAGATCTCATGATTCAGGAACCACGACTCATGCAACGGCCCATTATCGTTAGCGGGAATAAGGCCATTGTTGCAAGGCCACCGGAAACAATAAAACAACTGTTTTAAATTTAACAGAATTTTAAGAGTGGGTGCTCTAAAATGGACTATCATTGGGCGAAAAAATTGCTCATGATTAGATTCGGTTATTCCCTTGTTACGCTTCTGTTGTTTCTGATTTTCTCACCCTCTGTTTTCGGGCAAGACATGGGCCCAGTCGTTATCAAAGGTCGAGTATTGGACCAAACAGATCAAAGCCCGCTCTCTTATGCCAGTATCGGCATTTTTGATACCGATAATGAGCTTCAAGCCGGAGGAATAACTAGTGAAAATGGAAATTTTGAATTGGAAGTCCCTCGAGGTGTTTACAGCCTACAAATAGATTACATATCCTATGAATCAAAACGTTTAGCACTCAATGCGACAAGTGGAGTAGATCTGGGAGCGGTATTTTTAGCACAGAACCAGGAAGCCTTAGACGAGGTTGTCGTTCGGGCCGAAAGTACTGAAGTCCAAATACGTTTGGATAAAAAAATCTATACCATAGGAAAAGATTTAACTACAAGTGGCGCAACAGTCAGTGATGCCCTGAACAATGTGCCCTCGGTCACTGTAGATTTAGATGGCAGTATTGCCCTACGCGGCAACAATAATGTGCGCATCTTAATTAATGGTAAACCCTCTGCCATTGCTGGATTTGGCCAGACCGATGCCCTGAGGCAACTACCCGCTGAGGCCATAGAGCGTGTCGAAGTCATAACTGCACCGTCTGCGCGATACGATGCCGAAGGTACCGCTGGAATACTAAATATTATTCTGCGTAAAGAAAAAACACGGGGTCTAAACGGCTCGATTCAAGCCAACGCAAATGAACCTTTTGGGTACAGTTCGACCGTGGCTTTAAACTGGCGTACCAATCGCTTTAACCTGTTTACCACCACCGGTTATCGCCATCGAGAAAGTCCAGGAAACGCATCGTATAACAACAAATATTTCATTCCTGATTTTGAGGCGGCACGTTATACGGAGCGGCGCAATTTTAATCGATTGAGAAAAGGTTTTAACACCAATCTTGGCATTGAATACTTTTTGACTAAAACCTCCTCAATAACGGGGTCCGTATTTTTCCGCAACAGCGATGACAACGACAAAACCGAAAATCAAGCAAAAGAATGGACGGCTCAAGATGTGTTGCTGAGTCATATAGAGCGGTTACAAGACCAAACAGAACAAGACCAATCGGTGCAATACGCCTTAAATTATGTAAACGATCTGGATAAAAATGGGCAAAAACTAACCGCCGACATTCAGTTTGAGCAAGAATCCGAAGATCAATTCAGCAGTATCTTGGAGCGCCAAATTAGTCCAGATGCTCAAGGGTTACCCGAAGAGGATATCACCCAAAACGAATCGGCTACTAGACTTTTGGCTCAAGCAGACTATGTATTGCCTTTTGGTCAAGACAAACAATTTGAATTGGGGTTTCGGTATGATGCTCGAAATCAAACTACAGATTATCTATTGCGGGAGCAGACGACGGTAAACGGTCCTTTTGAAATCAATCTCGACTTATCTAATCGTTTTGACTTTACCCAAAACATTGTTGCGCTTTATACTCAGTATGGCGCAAAATTTGGCAATTTTTCTGCTCTTGCTGGATTGAGATTAGAACATACAGGACTGATCGGAGCGGCATCAGGCGTCAATAGTCAAGGCAATACTCAGGCATTAAATCTAGATTTTGACAAGGATTTCTTAGGCCTCTTCCCCACCCTCAATCTTATTTACGAGCTCAGCGAAAACAGCAATCTCTCTCTGGGGTATAACAGAAGAATCAATCGTCCTCGGAGTTGGTACATCAATCCATTCCCGTCGCGCTCGAGTGAAACCAATATCTTTCAAGGCAACCCGGATTTAAACCCTGCTTATTCGAGTACGCTCGATTTGGGTTATATGATCAAAAGCAGAAAACTGACACTAACCACCTCTATTTATGGACAATACGAAACTGAATCTTTTGAACGCATTCAGGAAGAAACCGGAGAGGTGACCGATAACGGCATTCCTGTAATTCGTACGATTCCCATCAACTTATCTACAAATCAGCGCCTTGGTTTTGAGTTAGGACTATTGTATAACCCAGCTAAATGGCTCAGGATCAATTCAAGTTTTAACTTTTTCCAGTTTGAAACTCAAGGAGTTTACAACAATGTCGATTTTGGGGCAAAAAACACAAGCTGGTTTACACGCACAGGGATCAAATTCAATCTACCAGGAGACCTCAATACACAAGCTAATTTATTTTATCGTGGGCCGAGACAAAACGCCCAAACAAAAACAGAGGGCATCACCTCTATTAATTTGGCCGCCAGCAAGGATCTCTTTGATGAGAAAATGACGTTGTCGTTTAATGTCAGTGATTTACTCAACAGCAGAAAGCGCCAGAGTTTTACGCTAACCGATGATTTTGAAAGTGATAGCGTATTCCAGTGGCGGGTGCGCACATGGACAGTAGGTCTGTTATATCGTTTCAATCAATCGAAATCAGACCGCAGAAGAAACAGCAATCGCGATGGTGGTTACCAAGACGAAGGATATGAAGGGTAGAATTTTTGTGAAAAAAATATCTTAAAAAAAGGCCGGTCGCTGCGCGACCGGCCTTTTTTTCGCCTTATTCAATAATTGCGATTGAATTTAGCCCTATATCTACTCGTCCTGAGACGATTTTTGATTTTTGAGTTTAAAATGCTCGATGAGTGCTCCTCCAATCCAGTATGGGATAAACGATACCAAAAAAATCATCAACCAAAAACCGATGGTCAGTATGGTTAAAAATGCCAGAAATCCTAAATATTGATTAAAATCGAACATGTGCTTTATTTTGCCACAAATATAAAATGAAAATTTGATTATTCCATGAGGACACATTGAATTATACACAGGCTTATGAACCGAATATGAATCCGTATCGAAAATTGGGCAAATGCTTTAATTATGCCCCGAAAAGGCCTTAAATTTGTAATGACTTTAATCTTCAGCATATCATGGAATACAGAATCGAAAAAGACACCATGGGCCCAGTCGAGGTGCCGGCCGATAAACTGTGGGGCGCACAAACAGAGCGTTCGCGCAATAACTTTAAAATTGGTCCCGCCGCCTCTATGCCTATAGAAATTGTGCACGGTTTTGCTCATTTAAAAAAAGCGGCGGCCTACACCAATTGTGATCTGGGTGTCCTCAGTACCGATAAGCGAGATTTGATTGCGCAAGTTTGTGACGAAATTCTCGCGGGAAAACACAACGACCAATTTCCACTGGTCGTATGGCAAACCGGTAGCGGCACGCAAAGCAACATGAATGTCAATGAGGTTATTGCCAACCGAGCGCATCAAATTGCGGGAAAAGAAATTGGACAGGGCGAAAAAACAATTCAACCAAATGATGATGTCAATAAGTCGCAGTCCTCAAATGACACCTTCCCCACTGGGATGCACATTGCCGCTTATCAAAAAATTATTGCTGTAACCCTTCCGGGATTAAAACAACTCCTTGCGACCTTGGAGCAGAAATCCCAAAATTTTGATACCGTAGTAAAAATAGGCCGTACCCACCTTATGGACGCGACGCCACTCACCCTAGGTCAGGAATTTAGCGGATATGCGGCTCAATTAAAGTTCGGCATTACCGCACTTAAAAACACCCTCCCCCATTTGGCACAGCTCGCTTTAGGCGGGACTGCAGTAGGAACGGGCATCAATACGCCAAAAGGCTATGCCGATAAAGTCGCCCAATATATTGCAGAGTTTACAGGACTTCCATTTGTCAGTGCCGAAAATAAATTTGAAGCCTTAGCGGCTCATGATGCCCTTGTGGAAACCCATGGAGCCCTGAAGCAAATTGCTGTTTCGCTCAATAAGATTGCCAACGACATAAGACTTTTGGCCAGTGGACCACGCAGTGGGATTGGAGAAATTATCATTCCTGCCAATGAACCTGGCTCGTCGATCATGCCCGGCAAAGTAAACCCAACCCAATGTGAGGCCATGACCATGGTCTGCGCTCAAGTTTTGGGGAATGACGTCGCCCTAAGCGTCGGAGGATTACAGGGGCATTTCGAGCTCAATGTGTTTAAAGCCACTCATGGCCAAAAATCTACTTGAATCAGCGCAGCTTATCGGCGATGCCTGCGTGAGTTTTGATGAGCATTGCGCTCAAGGAATAGAACCCAACCATAAGGTTATTGAGGAGCAACTCAATAAATCGCTCATGCTGGTTACCGCTTTAAATACTAAAATAGGGTATTATAAAGCAGCAGAAATCGCTAATGCTGCTCATGCAAACGGCACGACTCTGCGCGAGGAGGCCGTAAGACTGGGTTATCTCAGTGCGGAGGAGTTCGATGCTTGGGTCAAACCAGAAGATATGGTAGGCCGTTAAAACGCCTGATTGGCCGATAAACCCCCCAGTAATTCTAGATCATGGAGCGACATAAAGTCGCTCCATTTTTTTATTCTTTTTTTTAAAAAACATTAATTTTTATCGATGAAATACAAATAAAATAGATAAAATGTAAAATATTCGTATCTTAGCAGTACCCAAATTTGATAAATAACCTACTATGAAACGACTATTTCTAGTATTGGCTGTCGGCCTATTATGGTTGACCCACAGTGCCCAAGCGGCCCCAATCACGCAACAAAACAAGCTATCAATTTCAACGATAAGCTCAGTGTTTACGCAGGTTTACGATAAGCCGAGTACGGATGTAAACAATCATGACCTTGCGATCAATAAGGAAATTAGTGCAACAAAATTATCGACTGAACACGCGCTAACGCAAACGCAAACCACGGGTCAAAGTTCAGCGTCGACCAAAGAAAATTCCTACAAAAGCATTGAGGGGATTACACCAAAAAACACCGAAATAGAGCAAAACTCTGGGACGACATTGATATTTTTTCAACAGGCCCATATTTTTTCAAATGGTATTTTTTACGGTTTTGTGCTCATGATCATCCTGCTCAATGCCTTTTGTTCGATATTATTTAAAGACAAAGCCTTTGCCTGGTTTGCCTTGGGCATAACAGCTTTAAGCGCCCTAATTTTCCAATTTGACGGTTTGGCTGCTTTATTTACCCTCAACGTAGACCAAAGCCTTGTTTTGGAATTCGGGACCCTTTGGATGTTAACCGCTCTGATGAGTTTATTCTCGCACCAATACCTATTGGCTAAAGAGCACGCACCAAAGCTTCAGATTCTTTCTGTCATGCTCCTGGGCTTAAGTCTGTTTGCCATTGGTTTCTATGCATTACTTGGGTCTATGCTGTATATCCAAATCGCTCAAGTCATCATGTTTACTCTGGTTGGTCGCTATTTATTTTTGGGAATTATGCGCGCCAAAGAGAGTGGTTATGCCAAAATTTTTGTCATCGGGCTTACTCCCGTTCTTGTGGTACTCCTGGATCAATTAATCTATAATCAACTGGGGCAATCCTTGCTTGGTCTTAGTGATGGCCTGCTCAAGATAAGTACCATTATTCTTGTCCTTACCATGACCTATGGGTTGCTTTACAGAATGCAAGCGCTAAAAGGTGAGCAAGACATGAGACAACTTGAGATGCGCATTTTTATGGACCGTCAAGAAGCGTTTACGGCCAGAATCAAGACCGAAAAACTCGTTGAAGATCTTTATCTAGAGAATCTTATCATGCAGTACGATCTAGATGGTTTTGAAATTAAACTCCTACAATATATTTCTGAAGGTAAAACCAATGCGGTCATCGCCAAAAAGATGAACACCACTGTAGAGGAGATCGAAGACCGCACAAAAGACCTTTATCAGAAGCTGGATATTGCTGAGCAAATCCGCGAGGACGAGGCCCTATTGCAAAGTCAACCCGATTACTTGTACAACTAAAGGACTCTGATAATTGAATCAGCTAAATTATCGACTCAACTAATTATCGACTCAACTAATTATTGACTCATTTAAGCCTTTTTTATCCCCTGCCAACGCCAATAGGACACCGCGCTGAGTAAAACGAAAAAGCCCAATAGATAGTAAATAAAACTTGGGGTCACCGGAACATCTCCACTGGCATAAGAGTGTAAGCCCGTGAGGTAAAAGTTTACCCCAAAATAGGTCATCATAATGCTGGCATAAGCAAAAATAGCCAGTACGTTAAAGGTCCATTTGCCGCGTAAACCAGGCACAAGTCTGCTGTGAATCACAAAGGCATAGATCATGATGCTGATCAAGGCCCAAGTTTCTTTTGGATCCCATCCCCAATAGCGCCCCCAACTCTCGTTAGCCCACTGACCTCCTAGAAAATTACCGATAGTTAGCATGACCAGACCCACGGTAAGGGCCATTTCATTAATGATGGTCAATTCGTTGATATTGAGCATGATTTTTTGACGATTTTTTGTGGTGCCGAGGCACATCAGCAGTAAAGCCACTGCGCCCAAAATAAGCCCTAGGGTAAACGGACCATAGCTAGCGACAATCACAGCCACATGAATCATCAACCAATAACTATCGAGTACCGGCTGCAAATTAGCGATTTGTGGATCGAGCCAACTCAGATGTGCCACCCAAAGCAAAATAGAGGCGACAAAGGCTGTAGAAGCGATGGTGAGATCACTTTTACGACCAAAAGCCAAACCAAAAAATACCGTGGCCCACGAGACATAAATAACACTTTCATAGGCATCACTCCAAGGGGCATGCCCGCTGATATACCAGCGTGCCGCCAGAGCCACAGTCATCCCAATAAACAGCAGCCAAATAAGTCCTTTAAAGAACTGTACCCCATAATTCCACAGGGGCTTTGGGCTGAAAATTTGAATCATGATGACCACCAGCATCAATACCCCAAACATGCCGAAGTAACGATAAAGTTTATTGAAGGGATCGATACGGTTATAAGCAATTTCTGCACTGACTTTGCTGGGCTTTGGATAAACCGCAGCGCCAAAAGTTTGCTGATAACGCGCTATGGCCTCTAAGGCTTGGTTTGCGATGCTTTCATCCCCTGTTTGTCGGTATTCGCGTAAGCCCTGAAAATAAATCGGCATGATGTTGCGGATAAACAATGAATCTTAGGACTTCAGCGGCGTAGCACTCAATTCCTGATATGAAATCCACTTATTTTCAACAGAACCTGGTATGGGGAAAATCTTTAAAATCCCCCCGCCTAGTGCTTCGTTCAGGACGTAGGACTTTTCATAGAGCTTTATGAAATCTTTTTCAAATTGATTCGGATTGGTCTTGGCAGAGGCCTCTTCCACATACCGGTCAATTTTGCTGTTGCCACGCTCATCGAATAAATCAATTAGGGCGATTTGTTTGGTATCTGACTGAACCCCCAATATTTTTTTGATGCTGTCATTGCGCCAGTCCAATTTTAAAATCGGTAGGCCATACCACATCATGGGAAATTCTGTCATGGACAAAAACACCTGATCCGGATTGAGGCCTTTATAATCGTCTTTTCCGCTAATTTTTCTGAGAAGCTCGCTCGAAAAGGTATTGACGGGCTTCATGCGACCATTGTCCTGAAGGATCAATCGACCAAAAGCCTCGGCTTGCTCTTTCTTTACGGCATTAGCCAGGACAATTGAATCCGCTTTCGCGCTGTTCATGGGCACAGTCTGTGCCTCAAGTCCTGTGAACAGGAACATAAGTGGTAAAAACAACAATGCCTTTTTCTTGCGCTTTACTCGATCCAACATTTTCTCCAAGTCCTTAAATCGCGTATGACGATCAAACAAAATCGCCATAAGTCCGATATACAAAAGAAAATAGCCCAAATAAGTGGTGTAAGTCCCCCACCAATCGTGATTTACTGACAATACAGTCCCTTTTTCATCAGGGTCAAAACTGGCCTGGAAAAAGCGGTAGCCTTTGTGATCCAAAATATGATTCATGAAAATATCGTAATCAAATAACCCTTCGGTATCATTCACTGTAACTTTGCTTTTGAACGAAGAATAGGCCTTTTCGGTGCCTGGATATTTCTCTGCAATAAAATCATTTAAGGTGATGCTAAAGGGTAATTCATAAGCCTTCGAGCCATAACTCATGCCAATACTTAGCCCTTCGATCTCAAGAACTTTGGGTGCTGGACTCAAACCCTTACCGCCTAATAAGGTGATTCGGTCAGTCTTTCCTGCCGTGGATACTTCAACGACAGCAGCATCAGTTCCAGTAGCCTCCTCTTCACTGGCCTTAACTAAATCCATTTTCCCGCGAAGCGCTGGATCAGGAATAACAAACGCGGTGCCACCGATTTGATATAAAGACCGGAATTCAAGAATGGACCGCAGATCTGCATCCACAACGCCTTTTTTCTGGTCCGCCATGCGCATATAATCTCCAGCAAAAGGCGATTCAATAAAATACTCACCTTCGACAAATTCAATATTGATGGCTCCGGGCGTGGGTTGATTAAAACTATAGAGCAAATTATGGATGTTGGTCACACTACCCTCTTTAAGATAATGTTCGTGACGCGTGCCGTCTCCAGATTCAACGAGTTTTAAATACAAGTCTCCTTCGGGGTCTTCTACTAAGCCATCTTTAGCATTAGCGATATAATCGACCACCTTAAACACGACTTCCTGACCGTTGTAATCAGTGGTCCATTGGGCGTCAGGGGTTAATCGCTGAGAGAGGCGTACCAGTTTATCTGGCACGTTGCGACGCATTAAAACGCCGTCGACTTTATAGTCTCCATCAATAAAGGTCGATATGTATGTTTGATCAGATAAAAAAGATTGTTCTGTGGCCCCTTCCCTAATGTGCATGACGCCTTCAAAGCCGATATAGCGGGTGATAAAAGCCCCTAAAATGATCAAAATAAAGGCCAAGTGAAGCGTTAGGGTAGCCCACTTTTCTTTTTTATAGAGTTTGAATCGCGCGATGTTGCCCAAAAAGTTGATCATAAAAAACACCATTATGGCCTCGAACCACCAAGCGTTAAAAATGAGTTCCCTTGCATAAGGAGAGGGTGGCTTGGGATAGCCCTGATCAAGAAATGTGCCCACAGCCATTGCCGCAGCAAACAAAATGAACAAAAAAGCGGTCAATCGGGTAGAAAACAAAAACGCGGCAATCCTCTTTTGCATCACAAGATTTTTGACAAAAATACGCAAACTCGTGGGACTATACCTCCCTAAAAATCACAGATAATTGTTAAGAATATTCAGTAAAGCTCCCTTTATTGATTATTTTTGATTCATGATAAAAATTAGTCTTATTGGCTACGGGAATATGGGACGGCATCTAGCCCAACAATTTCTTGATTTGGAACGGATT
The DNA here is from genome assembly GCA_038141525.1 of Flavobacteriaceae bacterium. Lineage (GTDB taxonomy): Bacteria > Bacteroidota > Bacteroidia > Flavobacteriales > Flavobacteriaceae > BACL21. Next base: position 126,653 of record JAYQIF010000008.1, read on the forward strand.
AAACTCCATCAAGTTTACAGTCCGAGCCAAAAACCTGAGGCTAATCCAAGCGTTTGCATGATCAATGATCTAAACGATCTTGAGCAAGCAGATCTCTTGATCATCGCCGTAAGCGATGATGCCATTGCTCATCTGGCGCAACAAGTTCCGCGGGGCTTCTGTGTGGTGCACACCTCGGGGACGGTTGGGATGGATGCTTTGGGGGATCATGCAAAGCGCGGTGTGTTTTATCCACTTCAGAGTCTTTCCAAAGATCATCATGTGTCATTCGATGAAATACCGATTTGTCTCGAGGCCAATAACGAAAAGACGATGAATCTTTTAGAAACAATTGCCTACAAACTTTCCAAGAAGGTGGTGCACATTAATTCTGAGCAGCGGCTCGAATTACACATGGGCGCTGTACTGGTGAATAATTTTGCCAATCATTTGTACACTTTGAGCCAGCGTCATTTGGCGCAAAAGGATATACCCTTTGACCTGCTGCACCCCTTGATCGAGGAAACGACCAAAAAAGCACTGTCAATAGGCCCAAAAGCGGCACAAACCGGACCAGCCAAACGCCAAGATTTAAAAACAATTGGGCGTCATTTAGCCCTTATCAAGGACCAGCAACTCAAAGAAATTTATAACTTACTCTCGACTTCAATTCAGGGACTTTCTAAAACAGAATAAATTGGAAATCAGCTACAAAACCATACTCAATCAAATCAAAGCTTTTGTTTTTGATGTTGACGGCGTGCTCACAGACGGAACGGTTATTGTCGATACACAAGGCCAACTCTTGCGCAATATGAATATCAAAGACGGTTTTGCCCTAAAGGCTGCTGCCGATAAAAAGTATCTCATGTGTATTATATCTGGTGGTAGGAATCCTGGCGTGCAAAAAAGATTAGAGGGGCTAGGCATTAGCGAGGTACATCTGGGCGCGCATCACAAAAAAGAGTTGCTTTTAGATTTTATGGACAAGCATGATTTAAGCCCTGAAGAAGTCTGTTATATGGGTGATGACCTTCCCGATTATGAGGTAATGTCCATGGTGGGTCTACCTTGTTGTCCTCAAGATGCTGTTCCCGAGATAAAATCTATTGCTAAATACATCTCGCACCGTAAAGGAGGCCAGGGTTGTGTACGCGATATTATTGAGCAAGTTCTAAAGACCCAACATAATTGGTTCTCAGGTGGCTCGGTATCTGGACGAGAAGGTTAATCGACAACGCGCCATGCCGTCATTTTTCAATGCAAGCTGGGCAATTATAAGGGGGTTTCGCCCTATTAATTTACTGCTGTTATTTTGCTTACATAAAATCAGTCAATGGCCTCTGATTCTTAAAGCCCCCGGATTATTGCAAGACGGAGCAGGTCAATTGAAATACGCCTACACCCTTAACTCATTGATGTGGGCGAGTTTATTGCTCGCCGCGGGCGGGTACCTGATCAATGATTATTACGATCAAAAAGTAGACCGCATCAACAAGCCCGAAAAAGCGTCAAACATTTTAGTGAACAAGCCTGTAGCACTCTGGTCTGTATGGGTTGGACTTAATCTTTTGGCCATTATTCTTGGTTTCACCATCGACCAAAGAATCCATCATACCCAATACGGCTATGTGTTTATTGCAGTTTGTGCTGTTTTATGGATTTATAACCTGTCCCCATGGAGTAAGTTGCTCCTGGGCCCTTTGGTGATCTCGGGACTGATTGCTTTGAATCTTCTAATGATTCAAAATCTCAGTATTTATCTCTGGGCTAAATGCTACAATGGAGTTTATTCTCTAGAGGCAGTATACGAACTTTTTGTTACCAAAACGATATGGATTTGGCGTATTGCCTTATTGAGCTTTTTAACGAATTTCATGCGCGAATTGATAAAAGATATTGAGGACATCAACGGAGATCAAAACGGGGGTCGCCGTACACTCCCCATTACCATAGGTATTGCGCGCACTGCCAAAGTGAGCATGGTCGTTGGCCTAATATTGATCGTGAGTATAGGGTCCATGGTGGCTATTGCCTTGAATACAGCATCCCATTGAGCACTCAACTCACAGTGGCCTTGATACTTGCCATTTGGATCACTTATAAATGCCATAAAATTGAAATACCGAGCCAAGCCAAGTCCGTATCTTTGTGGTTAAAAATACTTCTGGCCATTGGCTTATTGAGTCTTTTTTGGCTTTAAAAAAAAAAAATGATGCATCAAGAATTCGCCTCCTACGATATTGTTTTGGCTTCTGGCTCGCCCCGTCGTCAAGAGCTACTCCTGGCCATGGGCATCCCCCATCGCGTTGAAGTACGCCAAATAAACGAAGTTTACGCTCAAGAATTACAAGGCCATGAAATCACAGACTATTTGGCACTAAAAAAGTCAGAGGCTTTTGATGAGCTCGAATCAAATCAAATCCTCATCACCAGCGATACCATTGTTTGGTTTGAGGGGCGTCCATTAGAAAAACCACTGGATCGGGACCAGGCCATCGAAATGCTCGAGGCATTGAGTGGGAACATGCATCAGGTGTACACCTCGGTTTGCCTCAGGACCAAAAAAGAAACAAGGGTCGTGAACGATTGCACCAAAGTGTGGATCAATCGCCTGTCCAGATCAGAACTTGAATATTATGTAGACCATTATCACCCGATGGATAAAGCAGGAAGCTATGGCATACAAGACTTTTTCGGCTATATTGCCGTATCCCGAATAGAGGGATGTTATTATAATGTCATGGGGCTGCCCACACGCTTGGTCTATCAAAATTTAGTTTCCCTTGTTCAGGGTCAAACAAAAGACTAATTTTAAAAGCCGCTGGCACAAGTCCTTTAACGAACAAAATGCAACGTATATTGACCTTCATTAGTTTTATATCATTACTTCTAAACAAGATCACTCGTGGTCTTTTGGGCACTGCCTTCCTTATTTTTTGGGCCTCCCAACTTCACGCTCAAAGCCCTGTGCAATGGAGCTCTAGCGAAATTTATCACGCCCTAAAAAAGTTCAATAGCTTTGGCGCCGTTTTATATGTTGGGGCGCATCCAGACGATGAGAATACCAGACTCATCACCTATTTTGCGAATCACGAATTGACACAAACCGCATATTTATCCCTAACGCGTGGAGGTGGCGGACAAAATCTTATTGGGCCAGAACTCAAAACCACCCTGGGCATAATACGCAGTCATGAATTATTGCAAGCCCGATCAATCGATGGCGGAGCGCAATTTTTTTCTAGAGCTATGGATTTTGGCTACTGCAAACACCCCACTGAGGCATTAGAAACCTGGGGTAAAGAAGATATTTTGCGCGATGTGGTGCGCACTTTCCGCAAATTCAAACCGGATCTGGTCGTGAATCGCTTTAATCATCGAACCCCAGGCACCACTCATGGACATCATACAGCCTCGGCCCTTTTAAGCGTTGAGGCCTTTAAAAAAGCTAACGACCCCAATTATGACCCAGAATCTGCTGAGCAATTCGGTATTTGGCAACCGAAACGACTTTTATTCAACACTTCTTGGTGGTTTTACGGTAGCCGTGAGGCATTTGAGGATGCCGATAAATCAAACATAATAGAAATTCCCGTTGGTCAATATTATCCCCCGCTAGGAGAGTCTAACGGTGAACTCGCAGCACGCAGTCGCAGCATGCATAAATCTCAAGGGTTCGGAAGCTTGAGCAGTCGTGGGCAAGAAACTGAATATCTTGAACTCATTTTGGGGGATTTGCCCGAGAATAAATCTAATTTATTCGAAGGGGTTGATCGCAGTTGGAGACGACTCAGTGTGGATCAAGGTGACGCTATTGGGCAGCAGGTTCAGCAGATCATTGACCATTTTGATTTTACAAATCCTCAGATCCATGCCCTGGCCCTCACTAAAATTTTAACTCAACTCAAGTCTTTGCCTGAGAGCACCTTAAAAAACGACAAAATCGAGTCGTTAACCCATTTAATCGCTCAATGCCTAGGATTGTATGTTTCTGCGGAGTCCTCGCTACCTTATGTCACGAAGAATCAAGAAGTAATGGCTAATGTCGAGGTCACCAATCGCAGTCAGATGGCCTTAAAGTTACATCGCACATACTCCGACCAATTGTACTTTTCTGAAAACACGCAACCTCAAGAGCTCCAAGCTCGAGAATCCATTACAGTCCAATCTCTCGCGGCACCCCTTAGATCTGTTGATTTAAGCACCCCCTACTGGTTAAAAAATAGAGCCGATTCGGGCCGGTTTAATGTCCCTGATTCTGATTTAATTGGACGAGCATTTGGTCCAGAACCAGTCCAGGTAAGTCTTGACTTTTCTTTGGATGGGCATACCTTTACCATAAATACACCAATGCGCTACAAATATCGAGACCGCGTCCAGGGGGAAGTTTTTGATCCCTTTGTTATCCTACCTGATTTGACCGTGAGCAGCGCAGAGGCGGTAATGGTTTTTAACGATCAAAATCCAAAAACCCTTGACTTTAGCCTCAGTGCGCACAGCGACGCACAAAAAGGAAGTCTTAGTCTACAATATCCAGAGGGATGGCGTGTAGCACCGGAGTTTATTGATTTTGATATAGCCAAGGCCGGACAAGAGATTGAATTAAGTTTCGAGATTTATCCACCCCAGGGAACACAAACCGGCCTGTTGACGCCTCTTGTTCAGGTAGGAGACCAGTTTTACACTAAGTCTTTGATAGAGGTTGAATACCCGCATATTCCCAAAATTACGGTTTTAGAATCCGCTCAAACTAGAGTGTTGAAAATGGATGTGGCCAAAAGCACAAACCGAATTGGCTACATTCAAGGTGCTGGCGACCAAGTAGACCGAGGGCTCAGCCAGCTCGGTTATGACATCGTCGCATTGGATCCAGAAACCATCAATAGCGATGCGTTAAGCGACCTAGAAGCCGTAGTGGTGGGTATTCGGGCCTTCAACACCAGTGAGTCTCTGGTGGCGCGCATGGAAATGATCAACAATTATGTGGCCCAGGGGGCTTACTTATGATTCAGTATCAGACCACATCAGGTCTGTTGACTCAGCAGATGGGGCCTATACCCTTTACCCTTGGAAGAGATCGTGTAACAGATCAAGAGGCCGCCGTTTCTTTTTTAGATCCAAATCATCCTGTGTTCAATACACCAAATATTTTGGGCAGCGACGATTTTGATCATTGGGTTCAAGAGCGCGGGCTATATTTTGCCAAATCATGGGATAAAGCATTCACACCGCTTATTGGCATGAATGACACCGGTGAACCTCAAACAGAAGGCGCCCTCCTCTTAGGGCATTACGGCAAGGGTACCGTTATTTACACAGGAATAAGCTTTTTTAGGCAATTTCCAGCGGGCGTAGCAGGAGCCTATAAATTATTGGCCAATCTATTGTCTTATCGTCATGAGTAAACTCAATCAAAGCTCGGAAAAACAAACAGCCGACCACCTTAGCTCAAGGAGAATTTATGTGATTGTCCTTTTAATGAATATGCTCTATGTCCTATTTTTTTATTGGATAGCGCAAACTTACGGCAACTCATGAGCAGTCTTGACTGGATTATACTTGGCCTTGTTTTGGCGTTTATTGTGCTTTATGGTTTGGCCAAAACACGAAAACAAGCAGGGGTTACCGATTTTGTTACTGGGGGCAATAAAGCGAGTTGGTGGACCATAGGGCTCAGTGTAATGGCAACACAGGCCAGTGCCATAACCTTTTTATCCACCCCGGGACAGGCATTCCACGATGGAATGGGATTTGTTCAATTTTACTTTGGATTGCCCATTGCCATGGTGCTGATCAGTCTATTTTTTGTCCCCATCTATCATCGAATGAAGGTATTTACCGCATATGCCTATCTCGAGCAACGCTTCAATGTAAAGACCCGCACCCTCACGGCCATCTTTTTCTTGATCCAAAGAGGCCTTGCCGCGGGGATTACCATTTTTGCCCCTTCAATTATACTCTCAGCGGTGCTGGGTTGGGATCTAGTCTTGCTCAACATCTTAATTGGCTCTTTGGTGGTGATATACACCGTGACTGGGGGGACAAGAGCCGTGAATATCACCCAAAAGCAGCAAATGGGCATTATTTTTGGCGGAATGTTTTTGGCATTTCTGATGCTGCTGAATTTTTTACCCCTTGAGGTGGGGCTCAATGAGGCGCTCTCCATAGCAGGGGCTCAAGACAAAATGAACATACTGGATTTTTCTTTTGATTTTGAAAATCGCTATACCTTCTGGAGTGGCATCATAGGGGGAAGTTTTTTAGCCCTCTCCTATTTCGGCACGGATCAAAGCCAAGTGCAGCGTTATCTCTCGGGCCGATCCATAAGGCAAAGCCAAATGGGCTTGATCATGAATGGATTGCTCAAAGTCCCCATGCAATTTTTTATTCTGCTCATCGGAGTTTTGGTTTTTGTCTTTTATCAGTTTAACTCCTCACCACTGAATTTTAACCCTTCAAATGAGCGCCTGGTACTCGAGTCTGAATATGCTGGTGAGTACCGTGCTTTAGAAAAAGAAAAGGATCTACTCATGGGGCAAATTCAGACCTTGCAAATTGAGTATATCGAAACTCAAGACCAAGAGCAGCAGGCTAGGTTAAAGTCTGAGATTTCTGAGCTCAACCACGAGCAATTGGCCCTACGAAAGCAGGCGCGAGTGCTCATCAGTGCGGCAGATGAAAATACTGAAACCAATGACAAAGACTATGTCTTTATTCATTTTATTCTTACCCAGCTCCCTGTGGGCCTGATCGGTTTGCTATTGGCTGTAATATTAAGTGCCGCTATGTCCTCTACGGCAAGTGAAATTAATGCCCTGGGGGCGACCACCGCAGTGGATTTATATCAAAGACATACTCCTGGTCACAACGAGAAGCATTATTTAAAGGTTACCCGTTATTTTACCCTAGTTTGGGGCGTAATTGCGATTCTCGTGGCTTGTACGGCTCCCCTGTTTGATAATTTGATCCTACTGGTCAACATCATCGGATCAATATTCTACGGTAATATACTGGGAGTATTTTTGGCGGCATTTTTCTTGCGCTCCATTAAGGGTCGTTCCATTTTCTGGGCCGCATTGATCAACCAGGCTTTTGTCATAACACTCTTTGTTCTGGATCTCATGACGGTGATTAAACTTCCCTATTTATGGCTGAATGTCATTGGCTGTGTGGCGGTTATTCTCATTGCCTTTTTGATTCAATTTATTCAAGACACTAAAAAAAGCTAGTCCTCTCTGACAATTTATAAATCTCGAGTAATGATTTATGAATGCCAGGGATGCTTTCTTGCAGGGGTATATTTTTGCCCTGATATTCGTAAAACAATTCACCGAGGCTTCTGCATCTTTTAAATAGTAATTGGGGAGTTATTCACAGTATGTAAGGGTTTCGGTTGAATTGTTACACATAGGAAGATCGAGATAAATACATTCATGTACTAGGTTAAGTGATCGATCGACCCTCAAAATGACAGCTTCGGCTGTCATTTTTTTTTGGGGGCATTGTTAAAGAGCTCCTTATCTTTGTGACATGAACATAAGCTGTCCTGGCAACAACTCGAATTAAATGAAACAGAAAATTAACGTAAACGATTGGGCGCGTAGAGACCACTATGAATTCTACACTAAATTTAAGGAGCCCTATCATGGCGTGAATGTTTCACTGGACATTAGCGCACTTAAAAAGCGGTGTAAAAAAGAGGGTAAATCCTTATTTATGGCCTATCTCCACCGCGCGATCGTCGCTGTGAATAAGGTTGAGGCTTTACGTTATAGAATTATCGATGGAGCGGTTTATCTGTTCGATACGACCCACGTGACTATGACCATCGCTCGGCAGGACGCGCCATTTGGCTTTTCCTTTGTGGCATTTAATGAAGACTTTTCCATTTTTGAGGCCGAGGCTAACAAAGAATTTGATCGAGTCCGTCAATCAAAAGGATTGGATTTATCGGTATCTAGAGAAAATGTAGTTCACTTCTCGGCCTTGCCTTGGATTGATTTCACTGGGATCACTCATGCCAGGGACTTAGAAAGTGAAGATTGCAGCCCCAAAATAACCTTTGGTAAAATCACTCAAAAAGAAGGACGTTGGCTAATGCCTGTTTCCGTTCATGTGCATCACGGTCTTGTCTATGGTAAAGACGTGGCCGACTTTATTCAATTTTTTCAGGAAGAACTCAATCGCATTGATTAATCGATTGAACTTATAGACCAAGAAGCATGGTTAATTCACTCATGCTGTTGATCTTATAATAGTTATCGTGCTCAATAGGCTCTCGTCCCACTTCATGGGCCCAGGTGGTGTGAAAGGGAACATGAACGGTCACAGCCCCAATATCAAGCACCGGCAGAATATCACTATTGACGCTGTTACCTACCATTAAAAACTCTTCGGGCTTGATGTCGAGATGAGCGACCAGTTTTTGATAATTCTTGGGCTTTTTATCGGACATGATTTCGATATGATGAAAATACTTTGCCAGGCCAGAGCGTTCGAGCTTGCGCTCTTGATCGAGTAAATCACCTTTGGTGGCTACCACTAAACGAAAAGAAGAGGACAATTGCGACAACACTTGATCGACCCCATCTAAAATAGGGTTAGGCGCCTGCAGCATCCCTTGCCCCAGGGCTATAATCTTTTGGATAACCTCATTTAGATACACGACCCTGACTCAACTCAATGGCCGCTTCTATGAGCGATAGTGTGAAGGGTTTGATACCATAGCCATAAAGGGGCAAATTCTTCATTTCTATGGCAAAAAGCTCTTTTTGACAAACCTCAGCGGGCAAATAATCACTCATTAGCGCGCAAAACGTCTCTTCAGCCTGACGAAATATGGTCTCGTTCTCCCAAAGCGTGTCGTCCGCGTCAAAAGCAATGACTTTTATGCGCGTAGGGTCAATCAACGAATGAGTTTTTTGTATTTGATGCGCTTAGGACCGACATCGCCCAAACGTTTTTTACGGTTTTCTTCATAGTCGCTAAAGCCACCTTCAAAGAAATAGACCTGACTATCCCCTTCAAAAGCCAAAATATGGGTACAGATACGGTCTAAAAACCAGCGATCGTGACTGATGACCACCGCACAACCAGCAAAATTTTCTAAACCTTCTTCCAAGGCCCTTAAAGTATTGACATCAAGATCATTAGTCGGCTCGTCCAAAAGCAATACATTACCTTCTTCCTTTAGGGTCATGGCCAAATGCAATCGGTTACGCTCCCCTCCAGAGAGTTTTTCTACCTTCTTGTTTTGCTCACTTCCAGAGAAGTTGAAGCGACTTAAATAGGCTCTTGAATTCACCTGGCGGCCGCCCATCATCACGAGTTCTTGACCATCGCTAAAATTCTCCCAAATGGTTTTTTGCGGATCGATATTGGCGTGGGCCTGATCGACATAAGCAATCTTCGCCGTCGGTCCTACCGTGAATGTCCCTGTATCTGGAGTCAATTCATTCATGATCATTTTAAAAATGGTCGTCTTTCCAGCACCATTGGGTCCTATGACCCCAACAATACCCGCTTGAGGCAGCTGAAAATCCAATGATTCATAAAGTAATTTATCACCAAAGGCTTTACGTACGCCTTGAGCATGGATCACCTCTGTACCCAAACGTGGACCATTTGGAATGTATATTTCTAGGTGCTCATCGAGTTGTTTTTGATCTTGACTCATGAGCTTTTCGTAGTTATTTAGACGCGCTTTTTGCTTGGATTGACGTCCCTTTGGGGCCATACGCACCCATTCTAACTCGCGTTCTAAGGTTTTTTGGCGCTTGCTCGCTTGCTTTTGCTCCTGAGCCAGTCTTTTGGACTTTTGCTCGAGCCAAGAAGAGTAATTGCCTTTCCATGGAATACCCTCTCCTCGATCGAGTTCTAAAATCCATCCAGCGACGTTATCCAGGAAATATCGGTCATGCGTTACGGCGATTACTGTGCCTTTGTACTGCGCTAAGTGTTGCTCTAACCAATGCACGCTCTCCGCGTCTAGGTGGTTGGTGGGCTCATCCAAAAGCAAGACATCAGGCTCTTGAAGCAATAAGCGACATAGAGCCACACGACGTCGCTCCCCTCCCGAGAGTACCGAAATTTTTGTGTCAGGTTCCGGGGTCCTCAGGGCATCCATGGCAATTTCGAGCTTGGTGTCGAGTTCCCAGGCGTTCACCGCATCGATTTGATCCTGAAGTTTGGCCTGCTCATTCATTAAGGCCTCCATCTTGTCCGGATTCTCATACACTTCTGGCAAACCAAAGGAATCGTTAATTTCGTTATAACGATCCAGTACGGCGACTACGTCTTTAACGCCCTCTTTGACCACATCCAATACAGTTTTGTCTGGGTCTAAATCAGGCTCTTGATCCAGCATACCCACAGTATAACCTGGGGCAAAAACCACATCGCCTTGATGGTTTTTATCCAACCCTGCTATGATTTTTAGCAGCGTTGATTTACCACTACCATTGAGTCCGAGGATACCAATTTTGGCTCCGTAAAAAAAACTTAAATAGATATTTTTAAGCACAGGAGTTTGAGCGCTTTGAAACGTCTTACTCACTCCTGACATTGAGAAAATTACCTTCTGATCGTCGGCCATGATCCTATTCGATATTAAGTATTACACATGATTTAGGACTGGATATTTAACCCAAAATCCTGATGATTTAAGCAAAAAAGCCTTAATCCGTTACAATTTTAAATCAGAAGTGATTAAACCCTTCCTTTTAGGGCATTAAAAACCCAAGCAATGGCAAAAAAGCCGAATCCAACGCAGGCAAAGCCCCATCCGGCTACATCTTCATATCGAAACGCTCCAAGAGCGATGAGCAGACATCCCATAAAAATCATTATGAAAGTCGCCCAGGCAAGTACAGTGTTTTTATTCATCATAATTTACCAATTAAAAGCACCTAAAAGCGGCGTAAAATGGCATAGTCTAAAACTAGCCTAACCTCACAAATATCGGGAATTCTCGTGAGATTTAGCGTTATTTTACAGGGCAATTCGTATTTTTGAACAAAGAATTTTTCTATGGATTTAGACTTCAATCGCAACGAAGATCACAACAAATTGTTGGCCTCGGAATTGCGCAAGCGATTGCAAAAGGTTTCCTTGGGTGGTGGTGAAAAAGCCATAGAAAAACAACACGCTAAAGGCAAACTAACCGCTAGAGAGCGCATCGATTATCTGCTGGATAAAAATCGAGAGTCTATCGAAATCGGAGCCTTTGCGGGAGACAAAATGTACCCTGAGCACGGGGGTTGTCCCAGCGGGGGTGTCGTGGTCAAAATGGGCTACATCAAAAAACGGCTTTGTATTGTAGTGGCCAATGACGCTACGGTCAAAGCAGGTGCTTGGTTCCCAATTACCGCCAAAAAAAATCTACGCGCACAAGAAATTGCCCTAGAGAATAAAATACCTATCATCTATCTCGTAGATAGTGCCGGGGTCTACTTACCGATGCAGGACGAGATCTTCCCTGACAAAGAACACTTCGGTCGTATTTTTAGAAATAACGCAAAAATGAGCAGTGCAGGCATCACCCAAATCTCTGCAATCATGGGGAGTTGTGTCGCCGGCGGAGCCTATTTACCCATCATGAGCGACGAAGCCATGATTGTCGACAAAACCGGGAGTATTTTCTTAGCCGGAAGTTACCTAGTCAAAGCGGCCATAGGAGAAACAATCGACAACGAAACACTCGGCGGAGCGACCACCCATTGTGCCATCAGTGGGGTTACCGATTATAAGTACGACAATGACCAGCAAGCCTTGGATGCCATTCGAAATATCATCGATAAAATTGGTGCTCCAGAATCTGCAGGGTATAACCGAGCAACGCCCGCCTTGCCAAAAGTAGAGTCCGATCAACTCTTTGGTCTACTGCCCAAATCCCGAGCGGATCAGTACGATATGATGGAAATTATCCATGCGCTTAGTCGATAATTCTGAGTTTGATGCCTACAAGGCTTCCTATGGCAAAACGATTATCACAGGCTATGCCAGAATAAATGGTTGGGCTGTGGGCATTGTGGCCAATCAGCGCAAAGTCGTAAAAACTCAAAAAGGCGAAATGCAGTTTGGTGGCGTCATATACAGCGATAGTGCGGATAAAGCCACCCGATTTATTGCAAACTGTAATCAAAAAAAGATCCCTCTAGTCTTTTTACAAGATGTCACCGGATTTATGGTAGGCAGCAAAAGCGAGCACGGTGGCATCATTAAAGATGGGGCCAAAATGGTGAATGCCGTGAGTAATTCGGTGGTACCAAAATTCACGATCATCATCGGAAATTCTTACGGCGCAGGGAATTACGCCATGTGCGGCAAAGCCTATGACCCGAGACTTATCGCGGCTTGGCCCAGCGCAGAACTCGCCGTCATGAGCGGAAACAGTGCTGCTACAGTTCTCTTACAAATCGAAAAAGCTCAAAAAAAGAAGGCAGGTGAAGTCTTAAGTCCTGAAGATGAGGACAAACTGTATCAAGAAATCAAAGCCCGTTACGATGAGCAGATTTCCCCCTATTACGCTGCAGCAAGGCTTTGGACCGATGCGGTAATCAATCCAGTAGAAACTCGTAAATGGATCTCAATGGGGATAGAGGCAGCGAATCATGCGCCAATAACTCAGCCATTTAATCTAGGGGTAATTCAGGTCTAATAAAGGGCAATTCAGGCCTATTAGAGGCCTCCAACAACCTCATATCCATTTACGCGTTGAAGCCCTAGCGCACGAGCCGTATGCCCTCTTGGCGACCATTGACATAACGAAATCCAGATTCATCAAAATATCCAGCCTCTTCCAGCATGATGCGGATATCCTTATTCCACTCTCGAATAAAAATGGTGTTATTTAACTCAATGGCATAGGCCGTTTTATAAGCCATTGGATGATCGCCAGGTCCCGGGACCCCTTGTTGGGCATCCCACATACCCAATGTGGTTCCCGCACTGTGACCAAAACTTCCCAGTGGATGGGTATAGATCGAAGGTCTTAGTCCCTCAGAGCGGGCTTTTTCCAGACTGCTGCGTAAAATATCATTACCTGTGCGACCAAATCGGAAGGAGTCTGTAAATATGTCCTGAACTCGGTTGCCCGTGGCAAACGCTTTATTCAGAAATTCTGGCACTGCGTTTTCTCCTGGCAGGGGCACATAGGCATGTTGCTGGCAATCGGTATTCAATCCCATATAACTCACCCCAAAATCACAATGCAGCAAGTCTCCAGGCTGTATCACCATCTCTTGATATCCATTGGAAAAGGCCTCTATATGGCTTTTTAGCGCCTGACTATCTCGTTGTATGTCTACCGTGGGATGAAACCAAGTATCCAAACCAAGATCCGATACTTTTTGACGCATCCACCAAACCACGTCTTCGCTGGTGGTTTTTCCAGGTGTGATCACTTTTGATGAAAAAGCCTCAGCAATGATATCGTGGGTTACTTGGACCAGTGCCTCAAATTCTTTCATTTCTTCGGCGGTTCTGGTTTCTACCCAAGAAACTGCCAAAGGCTCTGCCGAAACCACTCGTGATTTTAATGTTTCTGGAAGGTGGGCCATAAACTCAGTGTAGTCCGTCTGCACCAAACCATCGGCAATCCCATAATGCTGGGAAATATTGACCCCTATTTTACTGGGATTACGCTCCTTAATTAATTCAATCAACCGCGCCCATTGATCCGGTTGTTTTTCTTTGTCCCATGCCGAATTTATTGTGTTTCCGATACCGTATCGCGCTACAGCCAACGCATCAAAAACATCGTTCTCCGCATCGCGATAAAATAGGATTATGGTTCGTCTTCTGGCATTGAGCCACGTGGCCGGAAGCATGGTGCGCAGGATGGGGTCTTCGTTATACTCGCGAGAAATAAGCACCCACATATCCATATCGTGTCGATCCATAAGCTCAGGAAGCACTTTGTGAATGCGCTCATTCAGGAGTGTATCGTAACGCTCAGCGCGATCTTTTTGATTCAAAATTTGCCCCTCAAGCCCGAGACTGAAGCTCATGAAAAACAGCGCAGCAATAATAGAAATTGGTCGTATTGTTAAAATTTTAGACATCATAAATTGGTTTGACTTCGTATTGAATCTCGAAGGTGTTTGCGTTTTACTTTTCCCGTATTGGTTACAGGAATCGACTCTAAATTAAGAATTAATTTTGGTCGTTCTACAGACCCTAAATGGGACATTGCCTGCTCAATTGCCTCTTTTGGGGGCCCTGAATGATCCGTGACTAGAACGATCTGCTCCCCCAAAGATTCGTGGGGCTGACTGCTGATTACAAAATTTCCAGAGAGATACTGTGTTAACTTTCGCTCAATGACTTCGGGCGAATGCTTCACCCCGCCTGAATTAATCACATCGTCCACACGTCCCATATACGTAAAAGAATAACTGTCTAGCAGGTGGACTAAATCGTTTGTCACTAATTGATGGTCTAATAAATTGGGGGCATGAATCACCAAACACCCTCGATCATCATTGGTAAAAGTGACTTCAGGCATCGCTTTGTAGACCTCCGAGCGCTCGTCTCCATTGAGTCTGCGCGCAGCAACATGGGTTAGTGTTTCTGTCATCCCATAAGTGGCATAGGCTTTTACACTGCTGTACTGCAATTTTTCCTCTAAATGAAGCGGCAATACCCCTCCCCCAACAATTAAGGTTTTTACTTTATTTAAGGCGCGATAAGAATGGGCCAGTTGGTGAGGCACTAAAGCGACAAAATCGTAATGTGAATCGTATTGAGTCAGCGCATCTTTTGTCGGTGCTACCACGTGTAAATGCAAACCTAAAACCAGCGATCGAACAACCATCATCTTTCCTGCGATAAACGACAAGGGCAGGCACAAAAGAGCTTCAGATCCAGGACCAAGGTCAAAAAAAGCACCTGTGGTCTGCGCACTTAGTCGCATTTTATCTTTGATCAAATAACACTTTTTCGGAGTTCCGGTAGTCCCAGAAGTATAAGAAACGATATTCGATTCGGGACTGAGCCATTGGGTCAAAAATTCAGCTAAATCACGCTCGTGATCATCGCCATGCTGATCTATAGAGTTGAGAAATTCTTCAAAATCAGCCAAGGTCTCAAAAGACAAACCATTGAGCTTAAAACTGGGATGCCATGGTAGGTTTTGCTTTGGACTCATGTTTTACTTTCAAAAGCGATTAATCCTGCATGACTGTTTCCTTTGGAAGCTCAACCCGGCCAAAAAGGCGTTCTGACCAGTTGGTCCAATTGTATTTACGTGCCATCAGCCATAAAAAAAGCGGGTAAATCACAAATACAGGCATTACGGTATCAATACCTGCACTGGGATCCGATATATCTTTCAGAATTGATTCGGTCTGAAAAGCGGTCCAATCTGCAGTAACCAGAAGTGCACCAATTAGATTATTGGCGGCATGAAAACCCAACGCCAACTCTAACCCACGATCCATAAGCGTGATTACCCCTAAAAAGAAACCCGTTCCGATATAATAAATCATGATGATATTGCCCATTTTATCTACCTCAGGGTTAAAGGCATGCATCGCACCAAACACAACCGAGGTGAACACTAAAGGTACCCAGCGTGTTTTAGTCATGAGTCCGAGACCTTGCATTATGTAACCTCTGAAAAAATATTCCTCAAATGAGGTCTGCAAGGGAATCATCAAAGCAGCAATCACCAAAAGAATTAAAAAAGGCCCCCAATTGAATTGAACCTCAAAAGATTCAGGATGCCATAGGTACTCGATTAAGGTCAGGATTACTGTGGTCACACCAATAAGCATAAAACCAAACCAAAAGCGCGACCAGTCAATATTTTTTCTCGAAGTCGTGAGCGAAGTGAAGGATTGCTCGTGTACTTTACGCGTCCAAAGCAAGACACCACCCAGTCCCACTGCAAAGGCAAACAGCATTAAAAATAAAGTCAAATTTGGCGATAGGATTTGCATTAGAGCATTGGGATCGTCTCCCAAGGCATTTATGTCACCTCCATCTTGAAATACCTTGGCAAAAACAGCAATAGCCAGCGGAATTGAGCCGAGTTGCCATATGATAAAGATCACAACAATACCCAGCCAGTAACGCCAAGAATCATGTTTGAATTTATGTGCTTGCCCGATGAACATGGTTATAAATTTAGTGAATTAAACGACCATTTTTGATTTAAATCGTAGTGCAGTTGAGCATTTTGCACACATAGCGGTGCGGGAATATTGTTCAGATACAAACTACCCGTGCCCAAGCCTTGCGGCATCGAAATGTCCTTGGTAGCCGTATGTTGCGCGATTGCGTTGAGCCCCACATTACTTTCCAAGGCGGAGGTCACCCACCAACCTATATTTTGGTTTTCGGCCCAGCCGATCCATTGATCAGCCCGATCTAGGCCGCCGATTAAACTGGGTTTCAGAATAATATAGTCGGGCTTTATATGGGACAACATTTGTTGTTTTTGCGCCGCGGTAGATAAGCCAATAAGCTCTTCATCTAAGGCGATAGCCAACGGTGATTCCTGAACAAGTCGCGCCATGTCTTCCCATTGATTTACAGCGATGGGTTGCTCAATAGAGTGCAAGTGCAAATCACTCAACCATTTGAGCTTTTCCAAGGCTGTATCAATGGTAAAAGCACCATTGGCATCCACGCGTATTTCCAAATCATCCGGGTGATACTCGGAGCGTAAGCGCTTGATCAGATTCCATTCCTGGTCAAAATCCTGAGCGCCTATTTTTAGTTTTAAACAACGGAACCCCTCATGAAGTCGGTCTTTTATTTGGGTGTTCATGAACTCAAAATCACCCATCCAGATCAAACCATTGATGGCCACTCCATGGCCTAAACCTCCATTGGATCCACTGGTAAATTCAGAAGGATATAATTGCATGGGATCCTCTGCGTTTAATGCGTCAAAAGCCGTCATCAGCCCCATTCTTATGGAAGGAAAAGGATCCAAATCCTCTAGGAGTACCTCAAGACCGAGGTGGATATCACGACAAACCTCCGAGAGTTTCTGCTCGTACTGCTCTTTTGGATCAGGGCTCAACCCCCAAAGCACACCACACTCGCCGATCCCTATTTTGTTTTCGTCCTCCAGAACAATAAAATAAGTTTCTTTGGTCAGCATAACCCCACGAGAGGTACCACTGGGCCGTTTAAAATTTAAGGTATAAGGGATGAATCGCGCTTTCATGATGATCAGAACAATAAAGCCATAAGCAGGGCGTAAAGAAAAGTACTGAGCGCTACTTTTTTTAATTCAGCGTCGAAGTCGCTGGGTTCAGTAATTTTGTACACGCGCATCACGTGTAACAGCAAGGGCACAAAAGCTAAGACAAAACCCCAACTCCAAAATTCATTCGCGCGCAATAAAGCAAAAATAACAGCACTAACTCCTGCCGTGGCGATCAAAGTGTAATGATAGCGCTTAGACCCTGAAAAACCCATGCGAACCGCTAAAGTGCGTTTGCCGATTAGCGCATCTTGCGGCGCATCGCGCATATTGTTTAAGTTCAAGACCCCAACACTGAGTAGTCCTATAGTTACGGCCGGAAAAACAAGGGTAAAGTCGATTTGCTTGATAAACAAAACTGAGCTTCCCAGCACTGCGAGCAATCCAAAAAAGGCAAAAACAAACAGATCACCCCATCCTGAGTAACCATAAGCACCTCCCCCGACGGTATAACGAACTGCAGCCCAAATGGCTAACAATGAGAGATTAAAGAATAAAAAAGACAAGATAAAGTCTTGTTGACCAAAGGCCATAAATACGACAATGGTCGCAGACAAAAAAGTGAGCAGTCCTGTTATCCATACACCGCGCTTCATCTGCCGAGCGGAGATAAACCCTGAGGCCACCATACGGGCCTCACCTTTTCTTTGAGCATCAGTTCCTTTGACCCCATCTCCATAGTCATTGGCAAAATTCGACAGCACTTGAAAGCCAATTGTCGTGGCGATAGCCCACCAAAATAAAGGTTGCTGCCACCAAAACTCGGCCGACAAAGCCCCTCCGAGCAGCACACCAGAAACAGACAATGGTAGCGTTCTTAGGCGCGCGGCTTTAATCCAATATTTTAATTTATTCATAGCGCGGTTATTGAGCAATGAACCTGTAAATCTCCAATGATATCAAGGCCCCCAAAAATAGGGTATATTAAAGCGGTTTCCTAATGTTGGTATTCGAATAATAAAAGTATTGAAACCGACTATTTTATGCCCGATTTGACCCTGGCACACACCACTTAGAATTATAAAAAAACAACTATATTTAGTCCAACAAAAAAGAATAAATGAAACGATACAATGACCTAGGCCTTTTGCTCTTAAGAGCAGTATTCTCATTGCTCATGCTCACCCATGGTTTCCCGAAACTTATGCGATTCGTTGAGGGAGATTTTGTGTTGGTCGGTGACCCCGTCGGTCTAGGCGGCATCGTTTCTTCAATTCTAGTCCTTGCAGGAGAAGTCGTAGCCCCCGTCTTAATTCTGATCGGTTTACAGTCTCGCGCTGCTGCTGTGATCAGTGCTTTTACCATGGCCGTCGCTGCTTTTGTCGTACATGGACACGATCCAATAGCTAAAAAGGAGCTCGCTCTACTTTATATGTTTGCCTTTATTGCAGTGGCGTTAATGGGGCCGGGGTCATTTTCTATTGATAAAAAATAGCCAAAAGCAACTCTTGAAGTAAATCTTTTGGAGCCAAAGGCACGGTACCAAGGCCCTTACTTTTCATATCAATTTGACGAATTGAGGCAATGATAGCTGAGACCCGCTTCATGGGATAGATTTGAGCAGCTGCATGATATTCTTTTATAAAATATGGATTAACCCCTAGTACTTTTGGGGCACTGGATTTATCGCTCAAAGAGTGATAAAGCAGCAATTTTGAATAAAAGTTATAGAGCAGTGCAATGGTCATGATAACCGGGTGATTCTTTGGGTTGTTGGCAAAATACTGAGCAATGGCAAAGGCATGGACCTTGTCGCCTCTAGCAATGGCAGACTGCAGTTCGAAATTATTATAATCCTTGCTGATCCCCACATACTCCTCAATCAGCGCGGCATCGATATCCTGACTCTTCGGAATAATTACTGAGAGTTTTTCCAGTTCCTTATTGATTTTACTCAAATCATTGCCCAAAAAATCGGCAAGCATTTGGGCCGCCTTGGGCGCAATATGACGCCCGCGCCCAAGGAGAACTTTTTTAATCCATTCTGGGATTTGATTGTCGTATAATTTGCTGCTGTGAAAAACGACACCACTTGCCTTGATGGCCTTGAGTAGCTTTTTTCTGGCGTCTAATTTTTTGTATTTGTAGCACAGTACCAAAACGGTGGTGGGCTGTGGTGCGGCCGCATAATCGGCGAGTTGTTCAATATTGCGGGAGAGATCCTGTGCTTCCTTAACGATAATCACTTGACGTTCGGCCATCATCGGAAATCGCTTAGCGTGTTCAATAATCTCATCAATCTTAGTGTCACGGCCATAAAGCACCATTTGATTGAATCCTTTTTCTGCCTCCGATAAAACGCGGTCCTCAATATATTGACTGATCACATCAATATAATAAGGCTCCTCACCCATCAATGCATAAATCGGAGCAATCTGTCCCGATTCAATTGATTTTAAGATGGAATTTACTTGCTCTAAAGCCATTGTTCTGTTCTCGGTTATCTCTTAAGGCCATCAAAAAGGCTGGAGTTCAATCTTAAACAACTATGAAAAGCTGAAACAAAATATTACTTTGCGTTATGATTTTACTGGATTTTCCCAAATACGCCTTTCGTTTCAAAAATAGCGAAAACAAACGGTTGATCTTTGATCCACTGCGGAAAATATTCGTGATTTTAACCCCCGAGGAATGGGTGCGCCAGCATGTTATTCACTGGCTATTGTACCACCAAAAGCAATCAGCCTCACTGATGCGCTCCGAGCAAAAAATTGAAGTTAACGGACTAACCCGCCGATGTGATGTATTGCTGTATTGGCCTGACGGCAGAATTAAACTAGTGGTTGAATGTAAACGACCCCAGGTAAACATTAATCAAGAAACTTTTGATCAAATCGCTCGTTACAATAGCAGCCTGAATGCTGATTTTTTAATGGTTACCAATGGTTTAAATCATTACTACTGTAAGATCAATAAAGATCAAAATGGGTATCAGTTTTTAAAGGAATTGCCATTGTGACCCTCTTTTATAACTGGGATGAGACTGGACTGAAATTGAATTGGACTGAGGTTTCGTTCCTTCGGTCCATCATTGGGTTAGCATACGGCAGCCAAAAAAACTCATAAAAAAACGCGGCCCAGTGGGCCGCGTTTTTTTATTCGACTAAGCTAAAAATCTATTTAACTTCCTCGAAATCTACGTCTTCAACATCGTCCGTGGCTTGAGCGTCTTGAGCATCTGCTCCAGGTGCGCCGCCAGGTTGTCCTTGAGCTTCGGCTTGTGCTTTATACATTTCCTCAGAAGCTACTTTCCAGGCCTCATTGATCTTGTCTAAAGCAGGTTGAATTGTTGCTAAATCTTTAGTTTCAAAAGCTTTTTTCAACTCTTCCAAAGCATCCTGAATCGGCTGTTTTTTATCATCGCTTAATTTATCGCCAAACTCTGAAAGTTGTTTTTCGGTTTGGAAAATCATGGCGTCAGCCTCATTGATTTTGTCAGCAGTCTCTTTTGCCTGCTTATCCGCTTCTGCATTAGCTTCTGCATCGGCTTTCATCTTTTGAATTTCTTCTTCAGTCAATCCAGAAGAGGCCTCGATACGAATGTCCTGTGACTTACCAGTGGCTTTATCTGTTGCACTTACTTTTATAATACCATTCGCATCGATATCAAATGTTACTTCGATTTGAGGCGTTCCTCTGGGTGCTGGTGGAATACCATCTAAGTGGAAACGACCGATGGTCTTGTTATCTCCCGCCATGGGACGCTCTCCTTGTAACACATGAATCTCAACACTTGGCTGATTGTCTGCTGCAGTAGAGAACACTTGACTCTTTTTGGTTGGGATCGTGGTGTTGGCCTCGATTAATTTGGTCATGACACTACCCATAGTCTCAATTCCTAGAGAAAGAGGGGTAACATCTAAAAGAAGTACATCTTTGACATCTCCAGTCAATACACCTCCTTGAATAGCCGCACCAATGGCCACAACCTCATCCGGATTTACGCCTTTATTCGGTGCTTTTCCGAAGAAGTTCTCCACGGCTTGTTGTACCGCTGGAATTCGCGTTGATCCACCCACTAAAATAATCTCATCGATATCGCTTTTGCTAAGTCCGGCAGATTTCATGGCTTTTTCACAAGGAGCAATAGTACGCTTCACTAAATCTTCTATCAACTGCTCAAATTTAGCACGGCTTAACGTTTTTACTAAGTGCTTAGGTCCACTGGCTGTAGCAGTTACATAAGGCAAGTTGATTTCGGTTTGCGTAGAAGACGACAATTCTATTTTGGCCTTTTCAGCGGCTTCTTTGAGACGCTGAAGGGCCATAGGATCTTGACGCAAATCCATTTGCTCATCGTTTTGGAATTCATCAGCCAGCCAGTTGATGATTTTTTGATCTACATCATCCCCCCCTAAGTGGGTATCGCCATCGGTCGCCAATACTTCAAAAACACCATCGCCTAATTCAAGGATAGAGACATCATGCGTTCCTCCTCCAAAATCGAAGACAACAATTTTTTGATCGGTACTCTTTTTATCTAAACCATATGCAAGAGCAGCTGCAGTAGGCTCGTTTATGATGCGCTCTACTTTAAGACCAGCGATTTCACCTGCTTCTTTAGTGGCCTGACGCTGACTGTCATTAAAGTAAGCAGGAACAGTAATCACCGCACGGCTTACCTCTTGTCCAATGTAATCCTCAGCAGTTTTCTTCATTTTCTGAAGAATCATAGCACTGAGCTCTTGTGGCGTATACAAACGACCATCAATATCCACTCGAGGCGTATCATTATCGCCTTTAACAACTTTATAAGCAGCTCTTTGTGCTTCCTGAGTTGATTCGGAGTATTTATTCCCCATGAATCGTTTGATTGAAGAAATCGTCTTAGTTGGGTTGGTTACCGCCTGTCTTTTGGCTGGATCGCCAACTTTTATTTCTCCTCCCTCAACAAATGCAATGACTGAAGGCGTTGTTCTTTTACCCTCTGCATTGGGGATTACAGTAGGTTCACTACCCTCCATTACAGAGACACATGAATTGGTAGTTCCTAAGTCTATTCCAATTATTTTACTCATAATATTTATCTTATCAATTAAGGATTTCGTTTTGAATTCGACTTGCTTAAGTCAAGTTTCATGCCATAGCAGGTGATATGACAGCCTGTCAGTAACACTTGCATGCACGCAGCAGCTTTGGCGTGAATTAGTCATTTTGCAACTGACAAAATTTACTTTGGGCCAGAAAAATTCTTTAGTTTTACACCCAATATGGACCAACTCCTTTATTATCTTCTTTATCCCATCTTGTGGCTTTTGTCCAAATTGCCGTTTTGGATGTTGTACGGCATTTCAAACTGCTGTTACTACCTACTTTATTACCTTCTGGGCTACCGAAAAAAAGTTGTCCTGGCCAATTTAAAAATGGCTTTACCGGGACGCTCCGAGGAAGAATATTTGCGCCTGAGTAAATTATTCTTTCGTCATATGTGCGACCTAATTGTCGAAAGCCTCAAAAGCCTTACGATTTCAGAGCAAGAGCTGCGTCGTCGCTTTGTCTATGAAAACCTAGAGTACTGTGATGAATTACACACAAAAAACTTAAGCACGATCATCATGTGTGGGCATTATGCGAGTTGGGAATGGAGCTTTATGATGCCAATGCTGGTCCCTTTTCACGGAATTGGTGTGTACAAAAAACTAAAAAACCCTCATTTCGATCGCTTGGCCAGACGCATTAGAGGGCGCTTTGAGGGTGTACTTGTTCCCAACAAGGATATTCGTCAATATCTGACTGAGTGTAACGAAAAAGGCACTAAAACCATGACCATGATCATATCCGATCAGTCGCCTAAATCAAAATCGTTTAGGCACAGCTTTAAATTTTTGGGGCATCAGACACCATTTTTTACAGGAACCGAGGATATGGCCCGTAAAATGAACTTCGCTTTGATTTATCTCAAAATAGAAAAGATCAAACGTGGCTATTACAAAGGTACGGTTGTTCCCATCAGTGAAGATGCCAATGCCGAGGAACAAGGCGCCATCACACGCAAATTTATTGCGGCTTTGGAAGAGCAAATCCTTAAAAAACCGCAGTATTATCTGTGGTCCCACAAGCGCTGGAAACATCATCCTGAGTTTCAAAACCTCATGAATTGATACGCGTAATGCCTGTTTGTGGCATTAATCAACAATCTATAATCTCCTGCTATATTCCCGCTAATTGCTTGAGCTCACCAACAAAACGCACGGCTAAATCATCGGCACTCTGTTGACTGGTTGCTTCAGTGTAGATGCGAATAATCGGTTCTGTATTACTTTTACGCAAGTGCACCCATGAATCCTCAAAATCAATTTTCACCCCATCTACAGTATTCACATGCTCACTGGCCTGATAAGTTTGGGCTATGCTGCTCATTAGGCCATCGACATCAAGGTCTGGTGTCAAAGCAACTTTATTCTTACTCATGGCATAAAACGGATAACTTTCTTTCAAAGCACTGACAGAAATGTCCAAATGTGCCAAATGGCTCAAGAACAAGGCGATCCCCACCAAACTGTCGCGGCCGTAATGTAGCTCTGGGTATATAATACCACCATTGCCCTCACCGCCGATAACCGCCGAAGTTTCCTTCATCAGGGTCACCACATTGACCTCACCCACCGCACTGGCCTGATAACGCCCACCTCTATTGTGGGTGACATCGCGTAAGGCACGAGACGAAGAAAGATTAGAGACCTGTATCTCCTGGTTTTTTTGACAAAACATAATCAGCAACAGCCACCAGAGTGTACTCTTCACCAAACATCGCCCCTTTTTCGTCTACAATGGCTAAACGATCCACATCGGGATCCACGACAAATCCCATGTGCGCCTTGTGCGCCACAACCGCCTCCATTAAATCGGTCAGGTGTTCCTTCAAAGGTTCTGGATTATGGGGAAATTGACCATTGGGCGTGCAATGAATTTCAACAGTATTCACCCCTAAAGCTTTGAGCAATCTCGGCACAGCAATGCCCCCTGTCGAATTTACGGCATCAACCACAACGCTGAAATTTTTGGATTTGATGGCCGGCACATCAACCAGAGGCAGAGCCAATATCGCCTGAATATGTTTGTCTATATACGTGTCATTGGGCGTAATTGTGCCCAAATCGTCTACAGCGCTAAAATCAAAGCTTTCGCTTTGAGCAATGTCTAATATTGAGGCTCCTGCTTCGGCGTTGAGAAATTCTCCCTTATGGTTGAGTAATTTTAGCGCATTCCACTGTTTGGGATTGTGACTAGCGGTCAAAATAATACCCCCCTGGGCGGATTCCATAGGAACAGCCACCTCCACAGTCGGTGTGGTAGACAAACCCAAATCAACAACATCTATACCTTGACCAACCAAGGTTTGCATGACTAAAGTTTGAATCATTTCTCCAGAAGGGCGTGCATCACGTCCGATGACCACTCTGTAGGGACCATCAGGATATTCTTTCTTGAGCCACTGGCCATAAGCTGCGGCAAATTTCACAGCGTCAACTGGGGTTAAATTGTCTCCGACGCTGCCGCCTATGGTTCCTCGAATTCCGGAAATGGATTTAATCAGGGTCATAATTTTTGTTTATGGATTAATTATGAGCGCAAAAATACGGATTATTGCCGCATTATTTTTTCGCTACATTTAGGGCGTGAACTTTTTGGCCCACATATATCTTGTCTGGGGAGGATCCCGAAGTGCAACTGGGTAATTTTATGGCCGATGCCGTAAAAGGAGGACAGTATAAAACGTATAGCCCAGGCATACAACGGGGTATTCTGCTGCACCGCTTTATCGATAGCTTTACCGATGCTCATCCTGTATTTCGCCGAAGCAAGAGCCGCCTGCACGGCAAGCAATTTGGTCATTACACCGGGGTGATTATGGATATGTTTTACGATCATTTTTTAGCGGCCAATTGGACTGAATTTCATCACAAGTCTCTCGATACTTTTACTTCAGAATTTTATCAACTGATCGACAAATACAAAAATAAAACCCCCGAGCGCACGCAGCATTTAATCCCTTACATGATTGAGCAGAATTGGCTGATGCAATACCAAAGTATAGAAGGATTAGACCTTATACTGGGCCAAATGAATCGACGCACCAAAGGCCGTTCCAATATGGATCAGGCAGCTGTAGAACTTCGTAAAATTATTTTGCATTTGAAGCCGAGTTCTACGATTTTTTTAACTCAGTTCAAGACCAAGCTGCCATAGAATTAAAGCGATTAAAATCATAAATTAGCATCAAACCCTCTTGATTAAAAATTCATACACCCTTGATTTATTTTAAGCCCTTATTTTCCCGAATTCGTTTGGCATCCTTCGGACCCATAATTGGACTTAGCCTAATACTTGTCCTCTCATTTATCGGCTGTCAGCAAAAAACCAATGAACCACGAAAAATTTTAGGGACTACGGCCCAAAACGCGATGGTCGTGTCTGCTCGTGAAGAGGCCTCTGCCATTGGTTTATCGGTAATGAAGAAAGGAGGCAATGCATTTGACGCCATGTTTGCCACCGAATTGGCTTTAGCGGTAGTCTATCCCTATGCGGGCAATTTAGGTGGAGGTGGTTTTATGGTTTATCGACTCAGTGATGGTTCCTCAGGGAGTTTAGATTACAGAGAAATGGCTCCCGGATCGGCCCACCGCGATATGTTTTTGGACAGTCTCGGCAATCATGATAAGAATCTAAGTACGCTCGGAGGACTGGCAGTGGGAGTACCAGGCACCATAAAGGGCATCTTTGAAGCTCATCGGAAATTTGGACTCCTGCCCGTTGAGTCTCTGATCAGTCCGGTGATTGAATTGGCCAAAAATGGTTACGTAGTGACAGAAAAACAAAGTGAACGATTGGCAAACTACCGCGAAATTATCAGACAAACTACGGGCGAAGAAACCCTTTACACCAGAGTGATAAAGGCCGGAGACACCGTAAAAAATTCAGCGCTTGCCACCACACTCACGTTGTTGCGCGATGGTGGCGAACAGGCCTTTTACTCTGGCGACTTAGCCCATCACATGAGCCAGTTTATTCAATCCAAAGGCGGTGTTATACAAGCCGATGACTTTGAGCATTACGCAGTCCACTGGAGAGATCCTATACAATTTCAATACGAAGATTTAGACATAATTTCTATGGGGCCACCCTCTAGCGGCGGTGTTTGTTTGGGCCAGATCATGGGCATGCTCGAGCCCTTTGATTTGGGCCAATTGTCTTACAATAGTGCACACTACATCCAGCATCTCACAGAAGCGGAGCGCAGAGCCTATTCGGATCGAAGTCATTATCTAGGGGACCCGGATTTTGTTTCGATACCTTTAGACCAACTGTTGAGCGAACAGTATTTGAGTGAAAAAATGAGTTCTTTTACTATCGCGTCAGCCACCCCATCAGAGGAGATTGCTCACGGTGCTATTCCTGGTTATGAAAGTGACGAGACCACCCATTATTCCATAGTTGACCCCTATGGGAAATGCTGTCTCTGTTACCACAACCATCAATGGGGCCTACGGTTCAAAATTGTATGATTCGCGTCTTGGTTTTTTCTACAATAACGAAATGGACGACTTTAGTGCAAAACCAGGCGCCCCCAATATGTTTGGCTTGATTGGTGGCGCCGCCAATGCCGTCGCACCTGGCAAGCGGATGTTGAGTTCAATGACTCCGACCATTGTGGTACGAGACGGACAACTTTGGCAGGTTTTGGGCACGCCCGGTGGCTCCACCATAATCACGACAGTACTGCAAATCATCCTCAACACCTATCATTTTGATATGGGAATGCAAGAGGCAGTAAACCAACCGCGTATGCATCATCAATGGCTTCCGGATATTGTTCAATTTGAATCAAAAGGGTTTGCTCAAGAGCTCCTCGATTCACTTGATCAAAAAGGGTACAACACCCTCCAAACCGATTCAAGAATCATCGGCAAAGTGGATGCCATTATGCGTCATTCAGGGGGTACACTAGAGGGCGGAGCCGACCCACGAGGCGATGATACCGCATTGGGCTATTGATTCGGCTTTTTTCACTATTTGTAGGTAAAATACTACATAAAATAGGCAAAAGCCTTATCTTTGTTTAATTAGGCTCGTATCTCGAGAGCAGATCCGGCTTATTTTTTTGGCATACATGGCAAAGCGCATTTCTATAACAAGCACCCTAAACACCTTACCTCTGGCCATCAGTGGACTCGTGGCGGTTTCTTTGTTTTTAGTTACGCGACACATGTTAGCGATTGATCCAGCCATAGCTTTGACTCTGGACAGACATGCCCCCCTACTGATCGGAATCAGCGCAGGACTTTCTGCACTTTTGATGGTCTATTTGGCCATTGCGGCTGTCTTTCATAAAAACACGAGACTTCAAGCCATAGAAACCCTAAGTGTATTTACTCAAAAAATGCACTATTTCCGGGAAATAATCGAAATTCTGCTGCGCTCAAAAATGTGGCTTCCGGGACTCAAGGAATATCTCGAGGAGGAATATGAGGGACTTACTTTTTTTCAAGTCAAAGAATTTTATAACGGGAAGTCCAAACTCGCCATCGAATTCATGGAAGAGCATCATCAGTATAATGACACGGAAAACTTGTATCTCGAATTCAAGTCCTTGCTCATGACCCACCCGCTAGAATCGCTTAAAGGGGATCATGTGGCCTATCCAGACATTTATGACAAGGCCATAGTCAAGCAGTGGCTTAAGCATAAATGCGGTTCAGGCTTATGGTATTATTTTGGGTATAAATACGGAGAATTCAAAGGGGCGCTCGACTACAATGCCGTATTTGAACGCCATCAAGAAAAAATCATGAATTTGGCTTTGTCCATCAGTAATGACACCTTTCAGGACTCTTCGTTTAACGAAGTATTTCTGGCCAAATTAGGCGAGTATATGCATCAGGAGATCATCCCCAAACTTCTGTTATATCGGGACCAAACCCAGACCAATCTGCCTCCACTTATGAATTATCTCTATGCCATCTTTGCCACATTAATGGGCTTTGGGGTCCTTTTACCCATGATTGCATTACTCTTTCAATTATCGCTTAGTTTTCTAATTTTTGGCATCTCAATTACCCTAAGTGTATTGGTTTACGTCGCTCTTGGATTGTATCCATTCCTATATCGCGAGGCCAACGCAAAAAAGGCTTAGATATAGACATTCGGCATCTTGTGCACTGCCTTTTTCTCGGTTATTTGAGTACCTTTGCATTTGATGAAAAATCAAGCCAATTTTATTGAGGTTTATGGGGCAAGAGCACATAATTTAAGGGACATTAATCTAAAAATTCCTAGAGAATCTCTTGTGGTCATCACCGGCCTCTCTGGTAGCGGAAAGTCGTCCTTGGCATTCTATACCATATATGCTGAAGGACAACGTCGTTACATAGAGACATTTTCTGCCTATGCCCGTCAATTTCTCGGGAATTTAGAGCGTCCGGATGTAGATAAAATTGAAGGGCTTTCTCCAGTCATTGCCATAGAGCAAAAAACAACCAGCAAAAGTCCACGCTCAACCGTTGGCACCATCACCGAGATTTATGATTTCTTGCGACTACTTTACGCACGTGCAAGCGATGCTTACAGTTATGAAACCGGCGAACGTATGGTCCGATACACTGATGAGCAAATCCAAGAGCTGATCAGTAGCGATTTTAAAGATAAAAGTACTGTTGTTTTAGCTCCAGTAGTCCGCGCCCGTAAAGGGCACTACAGAGAATTGTTTGAAAGCATTGCCAAACAAGGATTTTTAAAGGTACGCGTGGATGGTGTGATCGTTGACATCACCAAAGGCATGAAAGTCGATCGTTACAAAACCCATGACATAGAAATTGTAGTCGACCGCTTAAAAATTACTGGTGACGCCAATCAAGAACAACGTTTAAAAGGCGCCATCGAAACTGCCATGTATCACGGCGATGGTATTTTGATGGTCCTGACTCAGGATAAAACACAAGGAACAGGGGCACAAAAGCCTCGGTTTTTCAGTCGTTCATTGATGTGTCCTTCTACAGGAATATCCTATGCAACACCTGAGCCGAACAACTTTTCTTTTAATTCTCCAAAAGGAATGTGTCCCCATTGTAAAGGACTCGGAAATTTGTATGAGGTCAACAAAAACAAAATCATCCCCGACCCCAAGCGCTCGATCAAAAAAGGAGCGATCGCTCCTTACGAAAAACAAGGTAATTCCTGGATCAATAAACAGCTTGAGCTCATCGCACAGCATTTCAATGGCGATTTAAACACGCCATTTGAACAGCTTCCCACGGCCATGCAAGAAGCGATTTTATACGGGATCAACACCTCATATGAAGTCGCTTCTAAAACTCTGGGCATCACCCGAAAATTTAAGATAGATTTTGATGGCATCATTCCATTTATTGAAGCCACTTTTGAAAACAAAGATTCGAGACAATTGCGGCGGTGGGCCAAATCTTTTATGGATCAAAAGTCGT
The DNA here is from genome assembly GCA_038141525.1 of Flavobacteriaceae bacterium. Classification (GTDB taxonomy): domain Bacteria; phylum Bacteroidota; class Bacteroidia; order Flavobacteriales; family Flavobacteriaceae; genus BACL21. Next base: position 156,293 of record JAYQIF010000008.1, read on the forward strand.
GTTCGGTCTGCAATGGTTCCCGTTTGCGTAAAGAATCACAATTTTTTAAGATCGATCAAAAGAGTATTGCGGAATTGGCCCATTGGGACATCACCAAATTAAGCCAGTGGGTGAAAACCGTCCCGAAAAAATTAACTGCTGCACAGTACGCAATAGCGCAAGAAGTACTCACAGAAGTAGAAACTCGATTGCAATTTTTGCTGGATGTAGGACTCTCCTATTTGTGCCTGAACCGAAGTGCTAAATCACTTTCTGGCGGGGAATCTCAGCGCATAAGATTGGCCACCCAAATCGGGTCTCAACTCGTTGGTGTGCTCTACATTTTGGATGAGCCCAGTATTGGATTGCACCAAAGAGACAACGCACGACTCATAAAGTCTTTAGAACAGTTGCGAGACCTGGGCAACTCTGTACTGGTAGTTGAACACGACAAAGACATGATTCTCAAGGCAGATGAACTCTTAGACATTGGCCCTGCAGCTGGTAAACACGGGGGGCTCATTCAATGGCAAGGAGCACCAAATAGACTCGAACAAGCCAATACCCTCACAGCAGACTACCTCAACGACAAAAGAAAAATAGAAGTCCCCTCCAGCCGAAGAATCGGTAATGGAAAAATGCTGAGTCTATATGGGGCCAGCGGTAATAATTTACGTCAAGTCGATTTACATTTGCCTTTGGGCTGTATGATCGGGATTACCGGGGTTTCTGGTAGCGGAAAATCAACGTTAATCAATGAGACTTTATATCCCATCTTAAACGCTCATTTTTTTAATGGGGTCAAAGAGCCACAACCCTACAAGCGCATCGAAGGCTTAGAACATTTAGATAAAGTCATCGACATCAATCAATCGCCCATTGGACGCACTCCTAGATCAAATCCCGCTACCTATACAGGAGTTTATTCAGAAATACGAACGCTCTTTGCTAAGGTTCCGGAAGCCATGATCAGAGGCTATAAGCCCGGGCGTTTTAGTTTTAACGTCAAAGGAGGGCGCTGTGAAACTTGTCAAGGCGCAGGACTCAAGGTTATCGAAATGAATTTTCTTCCCGACGTTTATGTGGCGTGTGATGTTTGTCACGGTCATCGCTACAATCGCGAAACCCTCGAGATCCGTTATAAAGGCAAATCGATTTATGATGTACTGGACATGACTATCGAGGAGGCTTGTGATTTTTTTGAACACATACCAAAAATTTATCGTATTCTGCGCACCATCAAAGACGTTGGTCTGGGATACATCACTTTGGGACAGCAGTCCACTACGCTTTCTGGTGGGGAAGCACAACGCATTAAATTGGCGACTGAATTAGCCAAAAGAGATACAGGCAACACTATCTATATCCTAGACGAACCAACGACTGGACTTCATTTTGAGGACATTCGAGTATTACTTAAAGTTTTGAGTAAATTGGTCAACAAAGGCAACACAATTGTTGTGATAGAACACAATCTAGACGTGATCAAAACCGTTGATTACGTTATTGATTTAGGTCCCGAAGGAGGCAATGCTGGAGGTCAAATTATGGGCAGCGGCTCCCCCGAAGAATTTATAAAAACAACCCAAAGTCATACGGCGACTTTTTTAAGCCATGAACTCAAGTAATTAAAGTATTCAACCATGAGAGCAGAAAAAGAATATAAAAATTGGAACGAGATAAAAACTAACGACTCCTGGGCCGTCTTCAAAATCATGGGAGAATTTGTTGAAGGCTACGAGAAGTTAGCCAAAATTGGTCCCTGCGTCAGTATTTTTGGTTCGGCGCGGACTGCTCATGACGATCCGTACTACAGTTTAGCCGAGCGTATCGCCAAACGCATCACAGATTTGGGGTTTGGCGTGATCACAGGTGGCGGCCCAGGAATCATGGAGGCTGCAAACAAGGGCGCTCACGACAACGGAGGCACCTCAGTCGGGCTCAATATAGAGTTGCCTTTTGAACAGCAGAGCAACCCATTTATTGACAAACAAAACAGTATTGATTTTGATTACTTTTTTGTGCGCAAGGTGATGTTTGTAAAATACGCTCAAGGTTTTGTTGTGATGCCTGGAGGATTTGGGACCCTCGACGAACTATTTGAAGCCATCACGCTAATTCAAACCAAAAAAGTAGACAAATTTCCTATCATTCTTGTTGGCCGGAACTACTGGCAAGGACTCTATGACTGGATTAAAAATACTTTGGCCAATCAAGGAAGTATTAGTCCAGAGGATTTGCAATTAATAGAACTGGTCGACACTGAAGACGAGGTCGTTCAAATTTTGACAAACTTCTACGATCAATTTGCCATTAGCCCAAATTTCTAAATCTGCTATGGCTGCAAGGCTTCGATCACTTCTTGTTGGATTATTAGCGCCGCTGGGAATATTTCTCTCTTCTGGTCAATGGGTGATGGGACAACATCGCGTGCACTTAGAGGTTACTCTGGACACCATTCACTCCGAACTGCTTATCAAACAGCAAATGACGTTGATTAACTCCTTTGATAAGCCACTGAACGAATTCTACTTTTTAGATTGGGCCAATAGCTTTTCAGACAAAACAAGCCCCTTAGGCCAGCGCTTTGCCGAGAATTTTGAAGCTGCCTTTCATTTTGAAAAAGACGCAAACCGCGGACGCACCATCATTGAAAAATGGACAATCAATGGCACTTTAGCAGATTACAGTCGGCCTGAGGTGGATCAAATTCAATTGAAACTGCCCCAATCACTGATGCCCAAGGATAGCCTAAAATCCGAATTGCGCTACAGAGTTAAAATACCCAAGGATAAATACACCCGTTTCGGGGTGGACAACAAGGGCAACTACCACATCAAATACTGGTGGATTGCGCCAGCGGCCTATGATGATCGTTGGGTGCTGTACAGTCATAAAAATCTCGATGATTTTGTCATGGCTCCCGTGGCAATTGAAGCCCAATTTGAGTATCCGACTCACCTGAAATTCAATATAGATTTGGATTCAATCGGATCAAATCTCAACCCAACAGAATTTGAAAAAAAATCGGGACCCATAAAAGTAAACTACCAAGGTACAAGACGCGATGCCATCCCAATTCATTGGGATCGGGATTCTGTATTTCAAGTATACCAAACCAAACACCTCAAAATCATTACAGATTTTGATCTCAAAAAAAGCAGTCCAGAAATCCGCCAATTTCAACTGCAGCAAATCGATGACTTTTTGAGCGAGCAAATAGGCCCGCTCCAGCAACAGACCCTGATGATCGATAAGCGTCAATACAAACTCAATCCCGTATATGGATTAAATCAATTACCTGACTTTTTCAATCCATTCCCTGCCGGCTTTGATCAAGAATTGGCATTTTTAAAACTGATTGTTGATCTGTATCTCAAAAGGACATTATCCATGAATCTTCGAGAAGATTACTGGATTCGCGCAGGGCTTCAAATTCATTTACTTCAGGAGTATGTTCAGCGCTACTACCCCAACCAAAAACTTTTGGGAAGCATCAGCCGATGGCCCATCGTAAAATGGTCTCGCCTGAGCACTTTAAATTTTAACGCACAATACAGGCTGGTGTACCTCAATGGGGCGCGCAATAATGTACATCAAGCCTTGAGCACTCCCAGAGATGAACTGATTAATTTTAATGCGAAAATCAGTAACGAGTATTTATCTGGGGCACACATGTCCTTGTTGAAGCAGTATCTCGGCAAGGACAGCCTTAAACAGCGCCTGAAACATCTCTGGTCGCCGAATTTGGTATTTTTGAATCCAAAACAATACCAGCATGTGATGAGTGCTGGTCGAGATGATTTAGACTGGTATTTTAATAGTTTTATTCGAGAGCGAACGTCCAATGATTTTAAAATAACGCGGGTCGCTGCACGAGGTGATTCTCTGGAGGTTACCGTGACCAATAAAGGAAAATCTTCGAGTCCTGTGCGACTCTCGAGTATTTATGGCGACACGGTAACGCGCAATGCATGGACGCCTCCATTTAAAGACAAAATCACCGTAAGCATCCCCAAATATCAAACCGAGCGTCTTGTGGTGAACCCATCTGGTTTAGTCCCAGAGATCAATCGACGCAATAACCATGCTGGTGTAGAGAAGACTTATCGCAGGCCGATTCAACTGCGACTGATTCAGGATATCGAGGATCCCAACTATCGACAAATTTTTATGTTGCCCTCTGTGGGCTACAACCTTTACGATGGGTTGAGTTTAGGTATTCGATGGTACAACAGAACAGTTCTCCCCAAACCATTGCACTATAATTTTGAACCTCAATACGCCTTGAGGTCAAATTCCATGGTGGGCGGAGGATCGGTGGTGTATAACCATTGGAATGAAACTTCCAATTTATTTCTCAAGCGATTCGGGCTCGCTGGAAATTACTTTTCGTACGATAGGAATTTGTTCTACAGAAGACTGTCCCCGTACGCGATTTTTGCCTTTAGGGACAACAATGATTTGCGCAAGAACAAAAGACAATATATCACTCTGAGGTCTGTGCATGTTACGCGAGATAAAGCGATGAACATATCAAACCAAGAACCGAATTACAGCGTGTACAATCTGCAGTACAATTATTCGGACAATAATTTAATCAATTACTACACTGCTGCCTTTAACGCACAATATTCATCGGCCTTTACTAAAATTTCTGCTCAATTCGAATACCGAAAATTATTCTTGAGTAACCGACAGATTAACCTGCGCTTTTTCACTGGCTTATTTTTACGCAATGAGACAGCGCCGGATCAGGACTACTTTAGTTTTGCTTTAGACCGACCGACAGATTATTTATTTGATTATAACTATTACGGGCGTAGCGAGAGCAGTGGTATTTATAGTCAACAACTGATCATCGCCGAAGGGGGCTTTAAATCACAATTACAGCCTGCTTTTGCCAATGAATGGATTAGTACCATAAATTCTAGTGTTAATTTATGGCGATGGATATTTTTATACGGCGATGTGGGTCTTGTCAAAAACAAAGGTGATCATGCCCAAATGGTTTACGATTCTGGCGTACGCACCAGTTTTGTGACTGATTTTTTTGAATTGTACTTCCCCTTATGGTCGAATTTAGGGTTTGAGCCTAATTTTGACAATTACAGTAGCCGCATTCGATTTATCGCAACCTTGGATTTACAAACACTTAGCCGATTATTCACCCGTAAATGGTATTGATATGAATATTTTAAACAACCTCAGACTTATTCTCATTCTTTGTTTGACATTAGGTTTAGCGCCTTATTTTCCTGAACCACATATTTGGGGTAAAATAAAATGGCTTTGGGGCGGCGGCGTTGGGATGAAGCCTATGGATTACTTTGACTTTTTATTCCATGGAGCTCCATTTATTTTGCTGATTCGCTATCTAGTGGTACACATTGTGCAAAAAAAATCAAACGATTAATCGGTCCAGTTAACGCCCGACATACAGCGTTGCATTTCATGGATAATTTGGTTACTTTCGCAAAGGCCAACTAAGGCAATTAACGACCCACTCTGCCTAGAATAAAACCCCGTAAAATGTCAAAAAAAGACCTCTCTTTTGAAGATTTTAAAGCAGAAGTGCTAAAGGATTATTCTATTGCTGTCACTAGCCGAGAGTGTAGTCTATTGGGGCGCCGTGAGGTACTTACCGGAAAAGCTAAGTTTGGGATTTTCGGGGATGGAAAAGAGGTTCCTCAATTGGCCTGGGCCAAAGCCTTTCAAAAGGGAGATTGGCGATCCGGTTATTATCGAGACCAGACCTTCATGATGGCCTTGGATTTATTATCCATAGAGGAATTTTTTGCTGGCCTTTACGCGCATACTTCGCTAGAGCACGAACCTATGAGTGGTGGTCGTCAAATGGGCGGTCACTTCGCAACGCACAGTTTGGATCCTCACGGCAATTTTAACGCCTTAAAAGACCAATACAACAGTAGCTCAGACATTTCTCCTACGGCCGGTCAAATGCCACGATTACTGGGTTTAGCCCAAGCCTCGTCTGTTTACCGATCGCTAGATAACCTCGATCACTTAAAACACCTATCGGACTCGGGCAACGAAGTGGCTTGGGGGTCCATCGGAAATGCCAGTACCAGTGAGGGCTTATTTTGGGAGACCGTTAATGCCGGTGGCGTGATGCAAGTGCCGATGGTCATAAGCGTTTGGGATGATGAATACGGTATTTCGGTACACGCTAAATACCAAACCACCAAAGAAAATATCTCTACCATACTTAGCGGTTTCCAGCGAGAGAAAAAACTCGATGGTTATGAAATTATTCAGGTCAATGGCTGGGATTACCCGGCACTAATTGCCGCCTACAACAAGGCTGCAGACTTGGCCAGAACAAAGCATATTCCAGTTTTAATTCACGTACAGGAACTCACGCAACCTCAGGGACACTCCACAAGTGGGTCTCATGAGCGTTATAAAGGACCCGATCGACTTCAGTGGGAACGCGAACACGATTGTAACCTCAAGATGAGACAATGGATCATTGCACAAAATTTTGCCACTGATGAAGAACTCATCGACCTGGAAACCGAAATTAAAAAAAACGTAAGAGCGGGTAAAAATAAAGCCTGGCAGGCTTACCTGCAGCCTCATATTCAAGAGAGAGACACATTGCTAACTCTAGCCGCTCCCTTAGCCATAAAAAGTAGTAACCCTGAGGCGTTCAATAAATTAATCAGTGCATTAAAAGGTAATCGCGAACCGTTAAGGAAAGAGATTATGTCGGCCTCCCGCCAAATGCAGTGGCTACTCAAACAGCACAACAGTCCCGAAAAAACAGCCTTACAAAAATGGCACAAGCACTATGTGGCAAAATTAGACGCCATTATACGGTGAACACTTGTATTCTGAGCATTCCAATAAAGCGACCAATATTGAGGCCATTGCACCACAATACACCGAAACTAGTGAACTAGTTGATGGGCGCTTGGTTATTCGTGAAAACTTCAAAATTATTTTTCAAAATCATTCCGAAGTATTGATTTTTGGGGAGGACAGTGGAAAGATTGGCGATGTGAATCAGGGACTTGAAGGCATGCAAGAAGAGTTCGGTTCAGTACGTGTCGCAGACACAGGGATTCGTGAAGCGACAATTTTAGGTCAAGGGATTGGTCTAGCGATGCGTGGTTTACGCCCTATTGCCGAAATCCAGTATTTAGATTACGTCTTGTACTGTTTACAAACCATGAGTGATGATTTAGCTACGGTACGCTACAGAAGCTATGGAACTCAAAAAGCCCCGCTTATTGTGCGCACCCGAGGACATAGACTAGAGGGCATTTGGCACAGCGGTTCTCCTATGGGCGGACTCATTCATCTACTGCGCGGAATGTATATTTTAGTTCCGCGCAACATGACTCAAGCCGCCGGTTTTTACAATACCCTACTCAAAAGTGATGAACCCGCTCTTGTAGTCGAAAGTTTAAATGGGTACCGTCTCAAAGAAAAACTCCCCGAGAATATTGGTGAGTTTTGCACGCCTATCGGGGTGGTCGAAACCTTGAAAACAGGAAAAGACTTGACCGTTGTATCCTACGGCAGTACACTGAGGATCGTCCAGGAAGCAGCCCAAAAGCTAGAAGAAAATACAGGGATTTCTGCTGAAATAATCGACATTCAATCTCTATTACCGCTCGATTTGAATAAAGATATAGTCAAAAGTGTGGCCAAGACCAGCAGACTACTTATTGTGGATGAAGATGTTCCTGGTGGGGCCTCAGCCTATATGCTCGACGATATTTTAGTCAGACAAAACGCTTATCAATTTCTGGACAGTGCTCCGAGTGTCTTAACGGCAAAAGCGCATCGACCAGCTTACGGTACAGATGGGGACTATTTTTCAAAGCCCTCTTTTGAAGATATTTACGAGCGCATGTATGCGATCATGCACGAGGCCAATCCCACGCAATACCCGAGTTTAGTCTAGGAGCAATCCTACAGCTTTAGAAAACTTGAGTTAAGGCAACCACTTTTTATCAAAATTGGGTGGACGCTTTTCCAAAAATGCATCTCTACCCTCTTTAGCCTCATCAGTCATGTACGCCAAACGTGTGGCTTCACCGGCAAAAACTTGTTGACCGACCATTCCATCATCAGTGAGATTCATGGCAAATTTGAGCATCTTTATCGAAATTGGTGATTTCTGAAGTATTTCTTGAGCCCAATCAAAGGCCGTTTGCTCCAGTTGATCATGAGGAATCACCGCATTAACCATCCCCATATCATAAGCCTCTTGGGCAGAGTAGTTTCTTCCCAGAAAAAGATTTCACGCGCTTTTTTCTGCCCCACCATCTTGGCCAAATAGGCACTTCCATATCCGCCATCAAAACTGGTGACATCGGCATCGGTTTGTTTAAAAATAGCGTGTTCGGCACTGGCCAAAGTTAAGTCACAAGTCACATGAAGACTGTGCCCTCCTCCTACAGCCCAACCCGGCACTACAGCAATTACCGCCTTGGGCATAAAGCGTATCAATCGCTGAACCTCCAGTATATTGAGTCTGTGATAACCATCTTGGCCTACATATCCTTGATGACCGCGTGCGCTTTGATCGCCACCAGAACAAAAACTATAGACCCCATCTTTAGGCGATGGCCCCTCTGCCGAAAGTAAAACCACTCCGATTTGCGTGTCTTCTTGGGCATCGTGAAATGCTTCAAGCAGCTCACTTGTGGTTTGTGGTCTAAACGCATTGCGCACTTCTGGGCGATTGAACGCGATACGGGCGACACCATCACATTTTTTGTAGGTGATATCTTGAAATTCTCTAACAGTGTTCCAATTAGGCTGATTCATGACTCAATTTTTTAATGTACTTCAAAAATAAACGAAACTCAAAACAAACTTTTTACTCCTCAAGCAAACTGATGCCATCCGGACTGATGCTGATCTTTTTCTCTTTATATAAAGACCCAATAGCCTTTTTGAACAACTTCTTACTCATACCCAACTCCTGTCGAATTAAGTCTGGAGAAGATTTATCACTCAAGGGTAAAAATCCCCCTGCGACTTCAAGCTCTTCGAGTATGTATGCCGCATTAGGCTCTATACTTCTATACCCCATCGGCTGCAGGACGATATCTACTTTCTTATCCTCTCTTACCTTCTTCACATAGGCCGTTAATCGATCTCCGGAGCGTATGTCCTCAAAAATATCGTCGATATAAATAAGTCCTTGATGCTTTTGATCAATGATAACGTTGGCTCCCTTTTCCGTTAAATGCGTCACAAGAATTTCGCACTCATCAAATTTTTTGAGCGTCATCCCTTCTTGGGTCAGAAATCTGTTCGTTTTACTGGATCCCACCAAACGACTGGTTTGTCCATCTAAATAAAGATATACCACATACCAATGCCCTACTTTCATTGGGCGCGCTTGCTCACGAAAGGGTACAAAAAGCTGTTTTACAAGGCCCCAGTCCAAAAAAGCACCATGTTTATTGACATCACAACAACGCAAATATCCAAACGTATTTAAGGTCAAAAAAGGCTCCTCAGTAGTAGCTATCGGGCGCTCTTCATTGTCTAAATAGACAAAAACCTCTATTTGATCCCCAATACTATATTCTGTGGGCTTGTATTTATGCGGCAAAAGCACTTCCCCGCCCTGTTCGTCTCCCAGAAATAAACCTGGATCCGTCTCGCGAAGTATGCTTAGTGTATTGTATTGGCCTAGGTTCATGAGTAAAGTCTGTAAATTCTATTATTTCTTATTATGGATACAGAAGTGAAGTATTGTCTTCTGTAACTCGGGTTTTGGTTTATTTATGGGTGATGGTTATTATCTATTTAACGTTTATCCGGTAAAATTCCAGAATTTTCTTTTAAAAAGTCAAAATACGCATTTAATACTTCATCATTTAATTTACTTGGGGTGAACACCTCCAAGATACGGGGAGCGGTACCTTGCTCAAAAAATGACCTCAAAGCTGCTTTGACCTCGCTGAAATCCCTAGCTTCTTCATAATCAAAACCAAATTCCTGAGCCATCAATCGGGCATTACGATTGTGCGGGGTTTCGAGAAATGTTTCAAATGGAGCAACTTGCTTTGCGCCCGGCAGTATGCGAAATATTCCCCCACCTTGATTATTAATCAAGATTATCCTAAATGACTTTGGGGTATACCTCTGCCAAAGTGCATTGATATCATAGAAAAAACTCAGGTCGCCGGTTATAAAAATGGTTTGCTTTTTAGTCGTACTTTCGGCCTCTACGGCGGCACCCACAGCAGTGCTCGTACTCCCCTCAATCCCGCTAGTTCCGCGATTACAATAAATTTCATGAGTCGGGTTTGCCGGGAATAATTGGGCGTATCGAATACTGGCACTATTGGCTACCTGCAAATTGATATGATCTGGCAGGTGGGTCAAAACGTAATGATGAACCAAAAAATCACTGTACTCGGCATTGGACAAATACTGGTCATGACCGCCCAATCGCGCAGCTTTCAATGTGAGCCAATCCTTTTTATAACGGGACTCTTTAAAGTGGGGTATTCCTCCTTGAGTGGTGGCTGGAATTGAATCATTCTTGGCGTTATTCTCGAGATCCTTACCCATTTTTGAAAAAGCCTGATGAAAAAATTGTTCTGGATTCAAGCGCAGGTGCTGTTTTAAGGCAAAAAATGTATCGTTGGGGCGCTCATGTCCAATATGCCAATGATTGTCTACACCCATCGCACGAAGTAACTTTTTTATCCGCTTAGAGACAATCATCCCCCCCAAACTAATGAGTAAATCAGGTTTAAAATCGCTAATACGCGTCTGGGGTAAATCCGTAATGACCTGATCAATCCCCGAGATAAATTCCTGATGATGAAGGTTGGCTAAAGTTTCACTCAATACAATAACACTTGGATCATTGTGCCATTGCGACACAACGGCCTCGGAGATTGTATTGGGCGGCATGGCGCCGATGAGTATCATTTTTTTTGCGTGGCCCAGATATGCTTTTTGAGCATTTTGCACATCGGTTTGATCGGAACTTTCTGGCAATAAATTCAAATATGTTTGCGTCAAATCAACATCAAAATTCATCGGATTGTCCTGGACTTGATAAAGCGGTTCATCCATAGGGACATTGATGTGCACTGGACCAGAACAAGTGACTGCATCTTGGAGCACTCGTGCTATACTGCGAGAAGCAATATTTAAATCAGGCTCATTATTGGATAAATGCACAGAACCAAGCACATGAGCTCCAAAAATATTTCTTTGGTTAATGGTTTGACCCTCTCCACGATCGATTAATTCCTCGGGGCGATCGGCCGAAATCACCACCAATGGCAACTGACTGTAATAAGCCTCGGTAATGGCGGGGAAATAATTGGCCAGTGCACTGCCAGAGGTACAAACTAAAGCCACGGGCTTTTTGGATTGCTGGGCGATCCCCAAAGCAAAGAATCCAGCACTTCGCTCGTCTACAATACTATAACAATTAAATCCAGTATAGGCCGTAAAGTCCATGACTAGCGGTGCATTTCGCGAACCTGGTGAAATAACCACAGATTCAATACCTGCAGCTTTACAATGCTGCACAACTAAGTGCGATAGCGTAAGACGGGAATAATCCATGGTGTACAAAGATACAAAAGGGAACTACCTCTGCTCAATAAATGGGGCAATAACATGACCCATTGTCGTCATTTTTCTTTGTGTCTCCAACCATTCATTATGCACATTTGACTCCTGGGTAATCCCGCCCCCTACAAATAGTTGAAATTGCGACAACTCATAACGCATGCAGCGAAGATTTACATAAAAGTCTCCCTGGTTTTCCTCAGGGTTAAACAATCCCAAATAACCTGAATAAAGCATACGATCATAGCCCTCATGAGTCTGAATAAACTCAAAAGCGCTACTTTTTGGAAAACCACAAACTGCAGGAGTTGGGTGTAAACTGCGCGCTAAATCAATTATGGAGCTTTTATTGCTCAGTGTCCCGCTGATATCAGTACGTAAATGCTCCATAGATCCTGCCTGATGATTGTAAGCAGGCCCTTGATTTAGGTCGGCAAAAGGTTCGAGCGCCTGAAGTATTTCTTGAACCACCCAATCGTGTTCTTCGTGCTCTTTGTGGGTCCAATCGGGGAATTTATTTTGTGTTGGCCATCGGGTTCCTGCCAGGGCCATGGTTGAAAAACGCCCGCCAGCGACAGAAATCAATATCTCGGGCGTTGCACCGCACCAAAGACCCATGTCTGGATGGAGTAATAAATAGCGAAAGGCATTTTGATCTACCTGAATTAAACGCCATATAAGTCTGAGCCAATCAACTTTTTGCACCGGAAAATCTTCAGTGCGCGAGAGCACAACTTTACGCATAAGCCCCTGTCTTATCGCACTAATCCCTGAGCTAACAAGGCCTTGGTGGCTGTCCTGATTAACTTCTGACTCCTGAGAAGAGTAATATCCTAATGATTCAACTTGCTCTGCTCGATATTGATCCTCCAAGTCAATCAAATCGAGGTCAAAGCAGTCAAAAGAACTTTTTGACCAAATTTCTGCCGGCCGTTCTGGATTAAAACTTTGTATATAAAATTGTAAACCCTGAGCTGAGGATTGTAGTTTTCTTCCCTCAGAGAACCAAAATACCAAATGCTGGGATTGCGGCTTTAAATAGCATAACATGGGCCATTTGCCCCCGATATGATGTTCAATGCGGTCCGATAAGTGATTCACTTAATCTCGCTTTAAAATCATGGTGGTAAATTTCACAACACTGATCAATGCCCCGTGGTCGTCTGTAACATGAATTTGCCAAAGTTGTGTTGTTCTTCCGCGATGTAACACCGTAGCTTTCGCCCATACAAAGCCTTCGCGCACACTCTTAACGTGATTTCCTGAAAGCTCCAGACCACGTATTTGCGCTTGTTCTCCAGCAATTAATACCTGAGCCGCAGCGCTCCCTACGCTTTCTGCCAAAGCCAAAGTAGCCCCGCCGTGCAAAACACCATCGGGCTGATGAATTCTGGGCGTTACGGGCATTTTAGCGGTTAATGAATCTGCATCAATAGACACATATTCAATACCCAGGGTCTCCATTAAAGTCCCTTTACAATAGGCATTTATTTTTTCGAGTAACTCTTTTGTGTCCATGAATAACAAGACGTTAAGCAGTCCCTCAAAGATACTGTTTTCTGATGGTCGAGACAATTGTGCTTTAGATCAAAGAATGATCAAATAATTTATGCCAAAACTGCCTAAAAACAACTATTTTTATGAAAAACCAAACCATGACCACCCGAAGAAATTTTGTCAAAAATACTGCCCTGGCTGGGGCCGCGCTAACCACATTACCAGGCTGGAGTTTGAACACTACATCCACCGCTGTGGAGGAAAAATTACGAGTAGGACTAATTGGCGTTGGGCTACGTGGCACCAATCATCTCAACAACTTACTGCTGCGATCGGACTGCCTGGTTACCGCGATTTGCGACATTGATCCAAAACGCATCGAAATCGCTTTGGGGATGATCGCTAAGGCGGGGCAAAAAAAACCTAAAGTATTTGACAATGGTGACTACGATTATCGAAACCTTCTCGATCTAAAAGAGGTAGATGCCGTGATTATTTCTACACCATGGCTTTGGCATACCCGGATGGCCAAAGACGCAATGTGGGCCGGTAAATATACTGGAGTCGAAGTTTCTGCTGCAAACAGTATGGAGGAGTGTTGGGACCTAGTTAACGTGCACGAAGAAACTGGGAGTCACTTAATGATCTTAGAAAACGTATGTTATCGCCGTGACATTATGGCCGTGCTCAATATGGTAAGGCAAGACGTATTTGGGGAATTATTGCACTTTAGATGTGGGTATCAACACGATCTGAGATTTGTAAAATTCAATGATGGCAAGACCCCCTACGGACTGGGCGCAGAATTTGGCGACCAAGGCATCTCGGAATCTGCGTGGCGTACCCAACACAGTTTGTTGCGCAACGCAGATGTCTACCCCACCCATGGCGTAGGCCCAATAGCCGTGATAAGTGACATTAATAGAGGCAACCGATTTATCAGCATGAGCTCCATGGCCACAAAAGGCGTTGGGCTGCACAATTATATTGAGCGTGTGGGTGGACCAGATCACCCCAATGCGAAACTAAAATTTGCCCAGGGCGATATCATTACCTCTATGATTGAAACCTCAAGAGGAGAAACCATTATCGTTACCCATGACTGCAATTCACCACGCCCCTATTCTCTAGGTTTTCGCGTACAGGGCAGTAACGGATTGTGGGAGGTTGACGGAAATCGAATTTACATCGAGGATCGCGCAGAACACGCCCATCGATGGGACAATGCCACGCCTTGGCTCGAACAGTACGATCATCCGCTTTGGCAACAATATGGAGAAATCGCCACAGGTGCAGGCCATGGAGGTATGGACTTTTTTGTAATACAAGCCTTTGTTCGCTCAGCAATCAACAAAGTTGCCCCACCACTAGACGCCTACGATGCTGCCGCGTGGAGCGCCATCACTCCGCTTTCTGAACAATCCATCGCCAATGGTGGCGAAGTACAAGATTTCCCTGATTTTACGCGAGGTAATTGGATCAAAAGAGCGCCAGTAGATTGGATGAAAACTGTCTACGGCAAAGAATAATATGCGCGATTTTACGGTCCATAGTCCCGCCCGGGTATGTCTTTATGGTGATCACCAGGATTATTTAGCACTGCCTGTAATCGCTGGAGCGATTGATCGATATATGGAATTTCAGGTAAGCCATTGCAGTAAAAACAACATAGTGCTCGAGCTTGTCGACCTGGGAGAAACCATACAGATCAACATTGACCCGACCAATGAATACCCATCTACCGATAGGTTAGATTTTTTTCGCTCCGGTCTAAGAGTAGCTGCGCGCCATGGATACCTTGCCAAACAGGGCCTAAAGGTGCGTATTCACAGTAACATCCCTATCAATGCAGGAGTGTCGAGTTCATCGGCTTTGGTTGTGGGGTGGATATACACCTTAGCTTTTGCCTTCGGTACGGGTAGTATTCCCGATCCAAATAAACTCGGTCAAATGGCCTTCGAGGCAGAAGTTATAGAACACAATAGTCCAGGAGGGCATATGGATCAGTATACCATAGCCCATGGGGGTCTGGTACATATCCAAACAGGGGCTCAAATTCGGGTAGAAAGCCTGCATACTACCGGACTGACTATGGTTCTTGCTGATTCAAAAATTAAAAAAGAAACCCTGAGTACCATCGGGTCGGTACGTGAATTTACAACCCAAGCCGTCACGCAAATTCAGGAATCAGATCATAACTTTTCTTTAATTAATGCCAGAATTAATACTCTAGAAAATGTCTTAAAGCCACTTAGCCCAAATCTGCGCTCTTATGCTGAAGCCGCAGTGCGCAATCACGAACTTACTTTGGCTGCACTGGGTGAGCTCAATAGTGACAATCCAGATATGACAAAGCTCGGCCATCTGATGTCTGCGCATCATCATCAACTCAGTCAAGTATTAAATGTTTCGCATGAGCAAATCGATCGTTGGATCACTGTAGGTCTCCAGCATGGGGCTTACGGCGCCAAAATTGTAGGCTCAGGACATGGGGGTTGCAGTGTTTTTCTCGTTCCTGAGCACCAAGAAAACACTCTGAGTGCGATACTCCTTGAAGCGGGTGTCCCAGCGGCTTATCCGGTAAGATTAAGCAGCGGATGTCATCACCGTTGGTCTGAACCTTTAACTATTTAAATAAATGAATAAACCCACCCCTTCCCTGATCATTTTGGCTGCAGGCATGTCTTCACGGATGAAAAAATCTCTGGAGGCCCTAAACGCCGAAGAGGGCACAGAATATTCCTCAAAGGGCCAAATCAAACCTAGAGTTCCTTCAACCAATACCCACAAAGGGCTCATCCCCATAGATTCCCAAGGTAAAACCGCTATTGATTTATTGATCCATGAGGCTGAATGTGCCGGTATTTCAAGGATCATTTTGGTGATTCAACCGCCTGGGACGGCCCTGAAAAATCACTTTACAAATAGGATCAATACTAGAAATGATGCTCCAAAAGCGATGGCGAATGATAAACAAAATGCGACCATTGACTTTGCTTTTCAAAAAATTCCTGAGGGACGTGAAAAGCCCTTAGGCACCGCAGATGCCCTTTTGCAGTGCATGCAGCAGTTCCCAGAATTACACCATGAGCAGTTTATTGTATGTAATGCCGATAATCTATATTCCCGAGAAGCCTTTGTTGCATTAATCTCGAGTGACTGCAATAATGCGCTCATTGGCTATGACCCCGAGGGACTTGATTTCCCATTAGAAAAAATACGTAGTTTCGCCCTGTTGGTCCATGATGACAAGCAGTATATGACTAAGCTTATCGAAAAACCAGACCAAGACCATACCCAAAGACTCACTGAGCAAGGTCAGCGACTAAGCGTGAGTATGAACCTGTGGAAATTTAAAGGATCAGACCTCTATGCAGCCTTACTTAATTGTCCTGTTCATCCCCAAAGACAAGAAAAAGAGCTGCCCAATGCCGTAAGACTCATGATCACAAAACAAAAGACAAAGATTCTTGTTATTGCCAGAAAGGAACATGTTCCTGACTTAACACAGGCCAGTGACATTGAAGATGTACGCCTTTATTTGACTCAACAGGATACAGATTAGACCAAATCAGAAAGTCGAAAGACCAATATCTCGATCGAAGAACACCAAGGTGGATTTGAACAAGATCAAAACAATTATGCATGTTGATCACACGTTCAAAAGCCAATGCATAATTATGCGCGGTTCTGCTCTTTAATCAAGTTCAATGCAGAGCCTGATTTAAACCACTCGATTTGCTGGGCATTGTATGAATGATTGACTTTAATCTCTTCAGCGTTACCATCGGCATGAGTTAATCGCAGTGTCAACCCGCGACCTGGAGCAAATTCAGCAATGTCCACAAGGCTCAATTGATCGTCCTCCTGAATTTTGTCATAATCTGATTCCTGAGCAAAAGTGAGGGCAAGCATTCCTTGTTTTTTGAGATTGGTCTCGTGAATTCTGGCAAATGATTTTACTAAAACTGCTGCTACGCCCAAATGACGGGGTTGCATTGCGGCATGCTCTCGAGAAGATCCTTCTCCATAATTATGATCTCCTACGACCATAGACATAATGCCACCCGCTTTGTAGGCGCGCTGCGTATCTGGAACTCCTCCGTATTCACCGGTGAGTTGATTTTTAACAAAATTCGTTTTGTCATTAAACGCATTTACAGCACCAATTAAGGTGTTGTTAGCAATATTGTCCAAATGTCCGCGATAACGCAACCATGGTCCAGCCATAGAAATATGGTCTGTAGTACATTTTCCTTTGGCCTTAATCAACAACTTCATATCTTGAACAGAATCATTGGTGATCGGCATAAACGGTTCCAATAATTGTAAACGCTCAGAATCAGACGCCACTGCTACCGTCACACTGCTCCCGTCCTCTTGTGGGGCAATATAACCATTGTCTTGTACTTCAAAACCTTTAGGAGGCAATTCCCATCCTGTTGGTTCGTCGAGCATGACCTCTTGGCCATCTTCGTTAATTAAGGTATCCGTTAGGGGGTTAAAATCTAAACGACCTGCGATTGCTATAGCTGCAGTCAATTCAGGTGAAGCCACAAAGGCATGGGTATTCGGGTTTCCGTCAGCACGCTTGGCAAAATTTCGATTGAATGAGTGTACAATCGAATTCTTTGGTGCATTTTTTGGATCTTCATATCGTGCCCATTGACCGATACAGGGTCCACAGGCATTAGTGAAGATTTTGGCATCCAATTGCTCAAAAACAGAAAGTATGTTATCGCGCTCTGCGGTAAAACGCACCTGCTCTGAACCCGGATTAATACCAAATTCTGCTTTTGTTTTTAGCTTTTTATCCAAAGCCTGTTGGGCAATTGAGGCGGCACGGGATAAATCTTCGTACGAGGAATTGGTACATGAACCTATCAAGCCCCATTCCACTTTTAATGGCCAATCATTTTCTTGTGCCTTTTGGGTCATTGTCCCTACTTCGGTTGCCAAATCTGGTGTAAATGGCCCATTGAGTTGTGGTTTGAGTGTCGACAGATCAATATCGATGATTTGATCAAAATACGCCTCAGGATTGGCATAAACTTCGGGGTCTGCCGTCAAGTCGTCTTTGATGGTATTGGCCAAATCAGCAACTCCATCTCGACCTGTGGCCCGCAGGTAACGCTCCATGGACTCGTCGTAACCAAAAGTCGAAGTAGTGGCCCCAATTTCAGCACCCATATTACAAATAGTACCTTTTCCGGTACAAGACAAGGCCTGCGCTCCCGGACCAAAATATTCGACAATTGCTCCAGTCCCCCCTTTAACGGTGAGGAGTTCAGCAACCTTAAGAATGATATCCTTAGGGGCTGTCCAGCCCGAAATATTTCCGGTAAGACGCACGCCGATAAGCTTTGGGAATTTTAATTCCCAGGCCATACCTGCCATGACATCCACCGCATCTGCGCCACCAACACCGATAGCCAACATTCCCAATCCACCCGCATTCACGGTATGTGAATCGGTTCCGATCATCATTCCTCCAGGGAACGCATAGTTCTCTAAGACTACTTGGTGAATAATTCCAGCACCCGGAGCCCAAAAGCCAATGCCATATTTGTTCGATACCGACTCCAAGAAATTAAAGACTTCATTACTCGAATTTAGAGCTGACTGAAGGTCCTTTTTAGCCCCATTTTTGGCCTGAATCAAGTGATCACAGTGGACGGTGGTGGGTACAGCGACTTTTTCTTTACCCGCCTGCATGAATTGCAGCAGTGCCATCTGTGCTGTAGCATCCTGACAGGCAATTCGGTCTGGTGCAAAATCAACATAGTCTTCGCCACGTTTAAAGGCGGTATTTGTAGTGCCAGACCATAGGTGGGAATAAAGAATTTTTTCTGAAAGAGTAAGTGGTCGCCCTACTACTGATCTTGCCGCTTGAACGCGCTGTGGGAAACGCTCGTAAAGCGCCTTAATCATAGATAAATCGAATGCCATAAGTCGTGTTTTGAAGTTGGGCAAAAGTACGAAATATTGCAGATTTTAAAAAGTATTCCCTAAAGCAGCAAACTTGTTGTGATTTTATCAAAAAAGCCTAATTATAGGAACACAATATTACACTTCCCATAATTTTAAAAGGTGATTATTGGGAATATGGCAAATTGAATTACCGTCGTTCCAATGAGACGACAAGACAAATAGTCCATAAGGTCTTGAGATAATTGTTAAAACCCACACAAAAGAAGACCTAAACCTACAACAAAGCACGAATTAAGTCATCAATGTGCTTGCCCTCTGCCTCAGCTTTGTAATTTTTGAGCAATCTATGGCGTAGCACTGGAATGGCTACCGCTCTTACATCCTCTATATCTGGAGAGTATTTACCCGATATGGCGGCATGTGTTTTTGCTGCCAATATGAGGTTCTGTGAAGCTCGAGGTCCGGCACCCCAGTCAATATACTGTCTTACCAGCTCTGGCGCATCCTCAGCGGCTGGTCTTGTTTTGGTTACCAGACGCACCGCATAGTCAATAACATTATCGGCCACCGGCATGCGACGTATTAGTTTTTGATAGCTCATTAGGGTTGGGCCATCAAAAATGGGTTGGAGATTATGCGCGACATCTGCTGTCGTTGACTTAACGATTTGGATTTCCTCCTCCACGGTTGGATAGGTCAGATTAATAGCAAACATAAACCGATCCAATTGCGCTTCTGGCAAGGGATAGGTACCCTCTTGTTCGATCGGATTCTGTGTGGCCAGAACAAAATAAGGCTGACTGAGTTCATGACGTACTCCTCCTATGGTCACGGCACGCTCTTGCATCGCTTCAAGCAATGCAGCCTGTGTTTTTGGTGGCGTTCGGTTTATTTCATCCGCCAAAATAATCTGACTAAAAATAGGGCCCTTGATGAATTTAAAATTTCGTTCTGAATCCAAAATCTCAGAACCCAAAATATCACTGGGCATCAGATCAGGTGTAAATTGGATACGGTTAAAACTCAGGCCCAGTACCTGAGCTACGGTTTGCACCATAAGTGTCTTGGCAAGCCCAGGAACCCCGACAAGCAAAACATGTCCGCCCGAAAAAATCGCACAAATGATTTCATCTACCACTCGTTCTTGCCCTACGATTACTTGTTGTACTTGGGCTTTTAACTTTTTGTATTCCTGAACCATTTGGTCCATTAAGGCGACATCAGACATATTTATAGAGTCTTATTTTTTTAGCCAATTACTCGAAAAATCACAATCGAAGTAATCGCCATTTACACTGATATAGGTATCCCTAATTTTTTTGTCCTGCCAAGCTTCAATGGCCTTGATTTGTTTCTCCTTGAGGGCCAAATCTTGGATTTTTTCATAGTCTGATACAAAATCAGCGGCGTGCTCACTCTGGCGATTGGTCACGGTTAAAATTTTGAACGACGTCTTTCCTGTGTAGTCTCGGTCACTAAAAATCTGAGACACTTCGTTTTCTTTAAGATTATACACTTGAGCGCTCAAAGTAGGGTCCATTTTGGTCAAATCAAATTTAGTGTCCAAAGAAACAGGATTAATGAGTTGCCCTCCGTTGTTTCTGGTCTCAATTTCATCCGAAAATTTTCGCGCAGCATCGGCAAAACTCAGACGACCACCGGAAATCTCAGTACGGATGGAATCAATTTTAGTACGGGCCCGTGCAACAGCCTCTGAGGTCACTTCGGGAAATAAAATGATATGACGCACATCAATCTCTTGACCACGTATCTTATCGACAGTAACGATATGGTATCCGAACTCTGTTTCAAAGGGCTCACTCACATCGCCCTCCTCGAGAGAAAAAGCAACATCCTTGAATTCTTTGGCGAATGGAGAGTTTTTGCGGATACCGGCAATCAGCCCTCCTTTGGATGCAGAACCGTCCTTGGAATACAAAACGGCTTTTGTCGCAAAACTCGAACCATTTTCAACAATATCTCGTCTGAATTCATTGAGCTTATCGATTACATCTTGTTTGGCTTTATCCGTAATAATGGGCTCAATTAAAATTTGTGCTACCTCAACTTCAGCACTGAATACAGGACGCTGGTCCTCAGGAATATCAAAAAAGAATTGACGGACCTCTTCGGGTGTAACTTCGACATTTTCTACTACCTTTTGCTGCATTTGCCCGGCGAGGTAAATGACCTTATTGGTTTCAAAAAGCTCTTGACGCAATTCGTCAATACTCGATTTTTTATAAAACTCAGCAACCTTAGCTTCATCGCCACCAAAATGGTCAGTGATATACGCGATTTGCTGCTCAATACGTGCAGTGATTTCCTCGTCTGAAACGACCAAACTGTCGACTTTAGCGTGATGCGCATAAAGTTTATCTTCCATTAATTTACCGAGTAACTGGCAACGCGTTACGTCCTTTATGGACATGCCCTGTTGCTGCAATTCCAGATAACTCTTGTCAATATCACTGTCCAAAACCACATACTCGCCAACCACCGCTGAAACACCTTCTGCTTTAAATCGAGTAAATGTCTTTTCTGGAGTGAGGCTATCCTGAATCACCAAAGCAGATTCTTGAATGACGTTAGTGCTGTCAATCACAATTTCTTGAGCAGACATAGCGCCAAATACCATCAGCGCAGCGGTAAAAAGGACCTTAATCTTGGCCATATATTTCGAATGTTTTATTTCTGATAGCATCTTTCGCGATATCTTTTTCTAATTTCAAAGTAAGTTCTTGCTTGCGTCGGTTGAGTATAATTTGTCGAATCGTTGGGGCCACATAAGACAGAGGTGCTACATCATTACGATCCAAAACATCTTCAATTTTAAGTAAATATAACCCTAATGAATCTTCAAACTGACTAATTTTTACATTTTTTAACGCCTTAAGGCTTTTTCCTGCCAAGGCCGGTATTTGAGCCGTTAAGCGTTCTTGACGCACCCAAAGGGAGTCGTTCAAGTTTACTGATTTAAACTGTAAACGCCACTGATCGAGCAAGTCACGATCGGTGGAGTCATAACGACTCAGCGCATTTTTGACCTCATCTTTGGCCAAAAATTGACCGTCTAAATGAACATATCGGCAGCGCACTAGAGCTTCATTCAGCTTGAAATTATCTTTATTGAGCTCGTAATAATTGCGCATTTCGTGTTCGTCAATAACAGAGTCAAGCTGCGCAGTCACAATCTTACCCTTGTACGATTCGGTGTAGAGATCAATCCGATACTGCTGAATGAGTTCCTCTAAATCCGACTGTAAATCAAGACTTAAATTGATCTTGGCTTGATCGATAAGCAATTGCTGGGTGGCCCATTTGTTAATTTGATTCTGAATGATCAATATACTGTCCTCTTTGGTCATATTGGGACCTAACAAATCTCGAATGTCCTCTAAATAAAGATAAGATGCATTGACACGGGCCAAAATTTGTTTCTGACTCTCCTCTGGTGCCAAGTATTGACAACTGGAGAGGAACATGAGCAGCATTAAAAAACCAGCAGCTTTTCTCATCATTCAGCTTTGAGGGATCTTTTGAGTTTTCGAAAAGCTCTTTTATTGATTTTAGCCGGATAGCGAGACTCGAGCTCCTCCATCCAAATCGTCTCGAGTTGGGCTTGATAGTCACTGAGAACGGCGCCCTCCACTTCTTCATAGTCTTTGACCCCCGCAGGTAAAAACTCCTCTGTGTACACAATGGTGTATTGCGTGGGTGACTGAAAAACTTCTGAGATTCCAGTAGCTAAGTTGTAAGCTGCAGGCAGTTTGGCCGACCCTTCTTCGAAGACACCCTCAGAGACCACAACGCCTAGCGCACCACCTTGATTGAGTAGTGCTTTGACATCACTTGGCGATTTTCCGCGACGTAATTGCTCCAAAACAAGATCCATCTCAGCCTCAGAGGTCGTTTGCATAATGGCTCCTTTAACTCGATCTTTCCACAAATATTGGCTTTTGTGTGATTCATAATAATTGCGGAGCCCCAAAGAGTCTGATTTGGCTTTACGCCAAATATTTTTGTCCATGACATCAAAAATCAACAGACCATCTCTATATTCTCCAAGTATGGCTGCGTAGTCTTGATTGACTTGCTCAAGGTTTTGCTTAAAATATTCTTTGACTCTCTCTGTTTCGAATTGATCGTAGACCATTTCCAAAAAGTCCTGAGTTGCTTAAAGGGACGCACCTTGGTTTGCCGGGACTCAATATACGCACCAAAATCATTGTAAAAATAAGTCTTCATCCCAATGGTAAAAAGCGGTCTATTTTCGTCTTTCTCAAAGGGCGTAAACCGCCAATTACGATCAAACAAGCTGTCGTTGAGAATAGACATAAATGTGGACTCGTAAGGATAGCCGCGAAAACCTAACTCCTCTTTCATTTTTTGACTCACCGCTGTAGTTACGATTTTGGCGCGGTCGCCCACTTTGACCATTTTTGTGAGTCGTTCTTTTTCTTCTTCAAAAGTTAAGGCCTTCCCTTTGTCCTCCAGACGAATAATATGCCATCCAAAACGCGTCTGGACGGGTTCTGAAATTTGGCCTTGTTCAGCTAATGCAAATGACGCCTCTTCAAATGGCGGTGCCTTCAGGTCTCCTCTTGTAAATGGACGCATCCGGCCTCCGTTGATTCCTGTATTCTTATCGTCCGAATATTGTTTTGCAAGATCTTCAAAAGCCACGCCCTTGTCGAGTAAAGCCTTTATCTCGAAAATGCGATCTTTGGCGGTATTCAGAGAGTCAAAGCGCGTTGCGATCATGATGTGTGAGACAGTTCTCTTGGGCAATACTGGTTGTCTATCCTCTAACTTTATGACATGGTAACCATACTGAGTGCGCACTAGCTCAGAGATTTCACCTACATTTAAATTATAGGCGACATTCTCGTAAGGATAAACCATTTCGAAGACTGTAAAATAATCCAGAGATCCTTTGGTTTGATCGGCCTTGGGTTCCTCAGAAAATTTGGCGGCGATGTCATTAAAACTTTCAGGAGAATTTAACACCAATTGACGTACTTCCTTTGCCTTATTATAAGCCACCAAGGTGTCTTGAGGCAGTGCGTCCCAATTGCACAGAATTAGAATATGTGAGGTCTTTATGGATTCTTTGCTCCGTTTGTATGCTTGTTCAACCATCGTCGCTGTAACACTTTCCTCATACACGTAGTTTCGTGCCAATTGCTCCTGATATTTTGCAAAGTCCTTCAAATAACTTTGCTGTTTATCGAGTCCCTGAGCCTGTGCCTCGAGTACTTTTCTCTTGTACTTGATAAACAAATCTAAATATTGGTCAATCGAACGTTGTTCTTGTTGTTGAACGAGCTCTAAATTTTTAAAATAAACTTGCTTAAATTCACCGACACTAAAGGTTTGATCATTTATCGTTACCAAAGTACTTTTGTCCTCCTGCGCTTGTATTACCCAGCTCAAAAGACCAATGACCGCAATAAATAGTCCTCTGTTTTTCATAACAATTTTATTTTTTTAAGAGCAGCAAAATTAAGAATTATTGACGTGATATCAAGGCCTTTGACCCTTCATTTAATGGGTCAGAAAATCGTCGATGACAGCCGGTAAAACATTATATTTGCCGAGCTCACAAAAACGCATATGACAGAATCTATTCGTCTTGAACCAAATACTGCAGTGGCGATGCTTTGGGACTTTTTTGGGCCCCACGCACCACAAACGGCCGAACATCACCGCATTCACCTGGGGGAATTCGTTCAAGCCGAGCAGTTAAAACCCCTGGCTTTAGAGTTAGTGAACACGTCGGATAAAACTACCGTAAGTATGGTGTTGCCATGGAATGTGGTACAAGAACTTAAACCAATACTCAAGCCACACAGAGGGCAAATATGGACGAAACCCCCAAAATAATCGTGACAATACTTCCATTTTTTCTATAATTGTAAAAAAATCTAATCATGAAAAAATTACTACTCTGCCTCCTTTTCACTTGCGCGACCCTGAGCGCACAAGACAGTAAAGTAGGGACCATCGATATTGACTACATTTTGAGCCTAATGCCAGAATTAACAGGAGTTCAAGAACAGGTGCAAGCCTACCAAACAGAGCTCAGTGATGGTTACAACGAGAAGCTTTCCTCATATGAAAAAGCCTTGCAAGAGTATCGAGAGGGTGAATCTATGATGACCCTGATGCAAAAAAAATCGAGAGAGGATTCGCTCGTGGTCATGCAAAATGAATTGAGTCAATACCAACAAAACGGCAATCAACTCTTGGCCTTACGTCAGGAAGAGTTCATGCAACCGCTCTACACCAAAGTAGGACAATCTTTAGAACGCGTCGCTGAAATGAGTGGGTACACGCAAGTCTTGTTACGCGACAATAGTGTGGTCTATATTGACAACCGTTTTGATCTTACCCTAGCCGTACTCAAAGATCTTGGAATCGAGGTTCCAAAAGAGGAAGAATAAGTGACTATCGAGAGTAGTTTGGCGCCTCTTTGGTGATGGTCACATCGTGCGGATGACTCTCGTGTATCCCTGAGGAGGTAATTTTAATAAAACGACCTGTCTCTTTAAGTGTTGGGACATCCTTTGCTCCGCAATAACCCATACCCGCGCGCAACCCGCCGATAAATTGTGTCATGCTCTCGACCAAATCACCCTTGTAGGGGACACGACCCACAATTCCTTCTGGGACTAGTTTTTTGATGTCGTCTTCGACATCTTGGAAATAACGGTCTTTTGAGCCCTTTTTCATGGCCTCCACACTACCCATTCCTCGGTAAGTTTTAAACTTACGTCCCTCAAAAATCACTGTTTCTCCAGGTGATTCTTTTGTACCGGCAAGCATAGACCCCAGCATCACGCAATCTGCCCCGGCCGCAATTGCCTTTGGGATGTCTCCTGTGTAACGTATTCCGCCATCGGCAATAACCGGTACACCGGAACCTTTGATTGCTGCGGCTACCTCTAAAACTGCTGAGAATTGAGGGAACCCAACACCAGCAACAACGCGAGTAGTACAAATGGAACCCGGCCCAATACCAACTTTTACAGCATCTGCCCCTGCATCAACCAGATATTTGGCGGCGTCCGCAGTAGCGATATTGCCCACCACGACATCGAGATCTGGAAATTCAGCTTTTACCGCCTTGAGCACCGAAACAACCCCTTTGGTATGACCATGAGCGGTATCAATAATCACTGCATCAACTTGGGCTTGAACGAGGGCTCGCGCTCGATCAACAGCATCGGCAGTTACCCCTAATGCTGCAGCCACACGCAAGCGACCATAGGCGTCCTTGTTGGCGGTCGGTTTGAGCGTCAACTTGGTGATGTCTCTAAAAGTGATCAGGCCCAGTAGAGTATTGTCTTTAGCAACAACAGGAAGTTTCTCAATCTTATTTTCTTGCAAAATAATTTCAGCATCCTTCAAACTCGTGCCTTTACTCACCGTAACCAAGGGTTGATGAGTCATTACCTGCGCAAGTGCACGATCATAATTTTTTTCAAAGCGGAGATCTCTGTTGGTCACAATACCTATGAGCTTGCCTTGATCATCAACTATAGGAATTCCTCCGATTCTGTAATCCCGCATTGTATTTTGAGCATCCTTGACCGTATTGTGTGCTTTTAGCGTTACAGGGTCTTGGATCATACCGGACTCAGCACGTTTTACTTTACGCACTTCTGCCGCCTGTTTTTCTATGGTCATGTTTTTATGCAACACACCGATACCGCCTTCTCGTGCGATGGCGACAGCCATAGCACTTTCAGTCACTGTGTCCATCGCCGCAGAGACGATGGGTACATTGAGCGTGATGTTGCGCGAGAATTTGGTCGCTATAGATACTTCGCGGGGGAGAACTTCGGAGTATGCGGGAACCAACAGAACATCGTCGTAGGTCAATCCCTCTCCTAGAATTTTATTGTCGTGTGCCTTCATTGCAATTAATTTCAAGCCCCGGAATGGGCGATTTCACTTAATTGCATGCAAAGATACAACTAAACTCAGGATTATTTCTAAATGATTTTACTAATTCAATGATTACTCGGTAGACTCATGCTCCGCGCCTACTTGATAAGACAGGCGCGTCATTTGCGCCCAATCGATGAGCATTTGACGCTCAGCATCACTTAATTTACCGTGAATCCAAGTGTAGGAGGGTAACGGCATTTCTGCCTCCTCAACTTCCTCAATGAGTTCCTCAAGCTTGTGATCTTTACGTTTTGTAGCGTACTCTGACCACTTTGCGACATTAAAGTGCTTTTTACCATCACGGACATGTTCGTCCAGCCAAAAGCTAATTGGCGCCACCGAACTATACCAAGGATACTTAGTCTGATTACTGTGACAATCATAACAATTCGATTTAAATACCGCCGCTAATTCGGGACTCACCTGAGTTTCATTTTCAAAAGCAATTACCGAATCATAACCCTGGTCATTGAGCTCAACAGGGATAAATTGTATTGCTATCAAAGAGATGAGCCCAGCCACGGCCAATAGACGCAACCCTTTATTTATTGTCTTCATTTTTTTAGAAATTGAATTATTGCTTGTCTTATATCGGCCGAGACAGCCCCTTGTTCAGGATAAATGATCTCGAGAACTCCAGGGTTGTTTGGCGTTAAAAAAGGAATGTCAAAGCCCTTGAGTAAAAATTCACTAGTGGCGACCCAATAGGACTCATCCGGTTGGATTGTTTTTTGTCCAATGCTCCATTGACCATCGGCCTGAGGCTCGAGTCCATAGCGTTGCAAATAAGCTCCGTCTCCCTTTTGTAGTTGGCCATAATTTAAAGTCTCGATAAGCAGCGCTCCGGTCATCCGAACTTTGAGCACCCCATCACCAAAAGGCAATACACGGAAAAAATCTATGGGCGTAATTCCTCCTTCCAAAAAATCATCCAATCGAATCGATCCGCCGTTGACAAAGGCCGCCGGCAATGGTGGATCGAACGCACTGGCCATACCCGAGGTAATCAGCTGACCCAGGTTAGTTTGGACGGAACGACTTTGGGCATCACGCCCATCCAAAGGCTCATGGGTATAATGTACCACATCATAAGGGGACTCACTCACTTGTTTGACCGCATCAAACAAAACCTCATCCCATCGCGATACAATTTCTGCAACTCGAGCATTCTCTGGTGTGTTTTTGGTAATGGGCAATAGGTGAGCATCGAGAGTTAATGAGTCCAATTTAAAGTCATAAGTCAGCTCATGGATATAAATTTGTTTAGCATTAGCGTCCGATTTTGTAATTAGGGTGCGGCCTTGCGGCACATACATATTGTTGTGTTCGTGTCCGCCCATAATTAAATCGATCTCCTGATTTTGCTCTGCTATAGCTTGATCCATTTCGATATTGACATGCGTTAATCCCACGACCAAATCAACGCCGAGCTGTTTTAGAGAATCAACGCCAATTCTTGCCTGCTGATACATATCGGCGTAGTACACATAGGGTTTTGGATTACTGGGAATCGTCACCCCAAAAAATCCAATATCTAGAGTATCACCTGACGCGTGAGGAATCGATAATCGCTTAACTTGTGGGATACTTTGCGGTCTAGACTGCATCGAATCTAGACTTGTATCACCACTTGACATTCCAATATTTGCCCATTTTTTAAAGGCAGTAATCCCCTGCTCCGTATTGTGGTAGCAATTGGTGTTGACCCAATCAAAGGCCGACTCGTCGAGTCTTTTTGGAACTCTTCATATTTGAGGTCGAACTCATGATTGCCAAAGGTGGCCATAGTGAACCCCATAGCGTTCATCACCTCTATCATTTGACGCCCCTTAATGCGCTCTCCATTATACTTTAGGTTGCCCAGTAGAGAAGGATTGAGAAAGTCACCCGACATGAATAGATAGGTGTTTGGATTTATGGCCTTCAGAGAATCAACCACGTGTGCTACCCTTGCCATACCGCCATAAAGACCTCCACCCAATGGCGCAATTTCATAAACGTCATTGAGTTGAACAAAATAGACTTTTGCCTTTTGCTCAGAACACCCAAACAGCAACAACAAAGTCGAGATATAAAAGACTAATTTCATTAATGATAGTTTAAAAATATATCTGATGCTTGGTTAAACGCACTCTCAAATCGCGCCATTTGAATACCATGATGCACCCCTTGTTCTGCACAGTAACTCAATAATTTTTCTGTGGGCATATTGCCTGTTAATTCATCTTTGGCCATGGGACAACCACCAAATCCCTGAATCGCCCCATCAAAGCGGCGACATCCGGCTCGATAAGCAGCATCTACCTTATCTCGCCATGAAGCCGGAGCAGTATGCAAATGAGCACCAAATTCGACCTCAGGAAATTGCGGAATCAACCACCGAAACAATTGTTCAATCACCTCTGGTGTCGCGGCACCGACAGTATCGCTCAAGGAAATTATTTTGCAGCCCATTTTGATCAATGTTTCCGCCCATGATGCGACAATTTCGGGACTCCAAGGGTCCCCATATGGATTGCCAAAGCCCATCGATAAATAAGTCACCACCGCTACCTCATTTTGCTGAGCCAAAGTTAATATATCACCTAAAACACCAAGAGACTCATCGATGGTTTTGTGCGTATTGCGCATCTGAAAGTTTTCAGAAATAGAAAATGGATAGCCTATGTATTTAATCGCCCTGTATGCTACGGCGTCTTGAGCACCTCTTAGATTGGCTACAATAGCCAGAAGTTGTGTCTGGGTCTGACTCAAATCCAATCGGGACAGAACATCGGCGGTATCGGCCATCTGAGGAATGGCCTTAGGTGAGACAAAACTTCCAAAATCAAGCGTGTCAAATCCACATCCTAAAAGCGCCTGAAGATAACCCACCTTGTACTGAGTCGGGATAAATGTTTTGATGCCTTGCATGGCATCTCTCGGGCACTCGATAATTTTAACCGAAGACATGTTTAAAGATACAAAATACTGTTGCCTTAGCTCAAGATTTTAACAACAAAACAACCCTATGGCCAGAGGACATAAAGACCCAAAAGCGCAAAAATTCCGGATTGTATCACTTTTAATGTATTGGGATGCTTTGTAAGCCACCCACGTAGTCTCGAAAAGCGCTGAGCGAACAGTGCAATCAATCCGAATATTACGGCAGAGACCAAAATAAATATACCTCCTAAAACAAAAAATTGAAAGGCTTTTGAACCTGTTTCGTCCCATAAAAAGGCAGGAAATAATGACACAAAAAATAAAAACACTTTGGGGTTTGAGGCATTGAGTATCACACCTTTTCGATACCACCAAGCCATATTGTGATTTTGAATATTCTCTTGTTCAAGGTCACCAGAAGAACGCGCTATGGTATAAGCCAGATATAGTAAGTACCCTCCGCCACCAACTTTTATCAAAGTAATAAGCTCAGGCCACCGTTCGATCACAGCCACAAATCCAAAAGCCAAAAGACTGGTGTGCAAAAGACAGCCACTGAGCAATCCAAGGGTAATCATCCACCCCGTGCGCGCACCATAGGCGATTGACTGGGTAGCGACGAAAATATTGTCAGGTCCTGGGGTAATGGCCAAAAGAGCACAGGCGAGAGCAAAAGTCCACAACATATCGGTCTTATTTACCTGCCAAGATGGCTCGATTAATGTTGCGAATAAGCCCTGGACCTTCATAAATAAAACCTGTATACAACTGAACTAGCGTCGCACCCGCAGCGAGTTTATCCAAGGCATCTTGTGGCGAATGTATCCCCCCGACACCGATTATGGGAAAAGCTGCCTTACTTTTTTGGTGCAGATAACGGATTACCTCGGTCGAACGCTGTGTGAGCGGTTTGCCACTGAGCCCACCTGTCTCTAACTTGTTTGGGTGATTCAGGCCTTCTCGACTCAAGGTGGTATTTGTGGCAATCAGCCCTGCAATTTTTGTTTCGGTGATAATTTCGATGATATCGTCCAGCTGGCCTTGTGTTAAATCTGGTGCAATTTTTAGTAAAATTGGCTTGGGATTGTCTTTAGTATTGTTGCGGTTTTGCAGCGTGTTTAAAAGCTCAGTGAGCGGCCCTTTTTCCTGAAGATCTCGAAGATTAGGGGTGTTTGGAGAGCTCACATTGACCACAAAATAATCGACCTCATCAAATAAAGCCTCAAAGCAAACTAGGTAATCATCAACAGCTCTGTCATTCGGGGTGATTTTATTTTTACCGATGTTGCCTCCTATTAGTACTCGGCCCTTATTGGATTTGAGGCGCTCCACTGCATGTGCAACACCCTTATTGTTGAAACCCATACGATTGATCACGCCTTTATCGTCTGGAAGTCTAAACAATCTTTTTTGGGATTCCCCTCCTGTGGCTTGGGGGTTACCGTGCCAATCTCAATAAAGCCAAAGCCAAAATTTGACAGTTCTTTGTAAGCCAAAGCATCTTTATCAAAACCCGCTGCTAAGCCTACCGGATTTGGAAAGGTCAAGCCAAAAACTTCGCGTTTCAAGCGGGGTTGGTTCAAATGATAATAACGGCGTATTAGTGGCCCCAATCCAATGGCATGAACCCATCGAATCAGTCTAAAACTCACATGGTGAATTTTTTCTGGGTCAAAAAAGAAAAAAATCGGTCTGAGTAGCCTTTGATACATAGTGGGAAATTCAATACAAAATTAGCATTAAAAGCACTAATTTTACAGGAGATTTGAGATTTTTTACTGGTTCAATCCGACCGTTTAAACAAAAGCGACATTCATGATTTCAAAACCACATCTCATCGACCGATTCATGCGTTATGTGACTACGGACACCGAGAGCGACCCCAATTCATCGACCACCCCCAGCACTGAAAAACAATGGGATTTGGCAAAGGCACTCGTTCAAGAGCTCAAAGATATCGGGCTCAGTGAGGTCACCATCGATGAAAACGCCTATGTAATGGCCACCTTACCCAGCAATGTCGATCATCATGTGCCGACCATCGGGTTTATCTCGCATTTTGATACCTCACCGGATTTTACAGGGGCCAATGTGAAACCGCGCGTCATCGAAAACTATGATGGAAAAGACATACTGCTTAATAAGGACCAAAACATCATTCTTTCCCCGAAAGAATTTGATGACCTTTTACTTTATGTGGGCAATACACTAATTGTGACCGATGGCACCACCCTACTCGGCGCTGATGATAAAGCGGGAATTACAGAAATTGTCTCGGCTATGGAGTACTTGGTTCAGCACCCACAAATCAAACACGGTCCTATCAAAGTCGGTTTCACGCCTGATGAGGAGATTGGGCGTGGTGCCCATAAATTTGATGTGGCAAAATTCGGGGCAGATTGGGCCTACACGATGGATGGCAGTCAAATTGGAGAACTTGAATTTGAAAACTTTAACGCCGCAGGGGCCAAGGTGACGATCAGCGGCAAAATGGTTCATCCAGGATATGCCAAAGGCAAAATGGTCAACAGCATGTACATCGCTCAGCAATTTGTGGCGGCCCTACCCGCTGAGGAAACTCCAGAAAAAACAGACGGGCGCGATGGATTTTATCATCTGCATCACCTCAGCGGTGATGTCGAACAAACCGAGTTGTACTATATCATTCGCGATCACGATCGGAGCCGTTTTGAAGAACGCAAAGCCTTGATGCATCAAATCGCAGAGGACATAAACAAAGATCTAGGGTTAGAGCGCGTGGCTGTAGAGATTAAAGACCAGTATTTTAACATGCGTGAAAAAATTGAGCCTATGATGCACATCGTGGACTTGGCTCAAGAGGCCATGGAAGCTGCTGGCATAACCCCCATCATCAAACCCATACGTGGTGGCACAGACGGGTCGCAACTTTCATTCATGGGGCTCCCTTGTCCCAATATTTTTGCTGGGGGGCATAATTTTCATGGCCGATTCGAATATGTTCCTGTTGAAAGTATGATAAAAGCAACAGAGGTTATTGTGAATATTGTCAAAATGGCCGCTAAATAAAGTGAACAAAATATTTTAACTAACTTTTACGAGGAATTAATAAACTTATACAGATGATATTAAAATGTCGTTTTTTTTTTTTTTTTTCATATTGGTCGCCATGATCCTTCAGACCTCATTAACTCATGGGCAACAAACATATCAACTCGATTGGGGATTTAATATCAATGGGGCCAATGCATCACTAACGATAGAACAAGGGGACACCGTTGAATGGACCTGGATTGATACTGGTCAGCACAATGTCATCAATACAGTCAATGCTGTTGAGACATTTGATAGTGGACTTTTACAGGGTGTTGGGACGACCTTTTCACATACGTTTACAGAAGTCGGCGTGAATGATTACGAATGCAGCCCACACAATAACAATATGTTTGGCACAATAACAGTTACTGCACCTGCCAATAATAATTTTTATTTAGCACCAAATGGGGTCACTTGTATGTGTCCAAATGCTGCTGTTGGGGACTCTGGTGATCCAGGAGATGGCGTTGTTTATACGAAAAGAGAAAGAAACGAAATTACTCCACAAAACGCAGCAACGACCTGCACCAGTGGGATAACAGATATGTCTAATCTCTTTGATGGTCAAGTTTCTTTTAATGAAAACATATCATCATGGGACACCAGCCAAGTGACAAATATGTATGGTATTTTCTATTTAAACTTTGCATTTAATCAAACACTAGAATTTTGGGATGTATCAAATGTGATCAACTTTAGTTATATGTTTGGAAGGGCAAAGTCATTTAATCAACCATTGAACGGATGGGATGTATCATCAGGTCAATTTTTTGAGGGTACATTTATTGGTGCAGCTTATAATTTACCACTTGATAATTGGGACATGAGTAATGCAGAGGAGGCTTGGGTTATGTTTGGTGAGGGAGAATTTAATCAACCCATAGGCAATTGGGATGTTAGTAATATTAACAGCTTCGGGGCGATGTTTTATCGATCACAATATAACCATCCACTAAATAACTGGGATGTTTCTTCCGGAACCATAATGGAAGATATGTTTGCCCAATCACAATTTAATCATCCTTTGACTGATTGGGATGTCAGTAATGTAACGAACATGAAATACATGTTTGGAAATAGCAATTTTGATCAACCTCTTAATAGTTGGGATTTCTTAATAATGCCTCTTTAAGCGTTGAGAATTATGACGCATTACTAGAAAGTCTCTACGATCAAAATTTAAATAATAAATTCTTCGGTGATTTAAATTTAAATTATTGCAATTTAATTGATCATGACGGACTTATAAATGATCGTGGTTGGATCTTTGAAGAACAAGAAGGTCTTTTTATTGGTTCCTTAACTGCTCCTCCAGATATTATTAATGAAACAGACCCTGGCCTATGCGCAGTCTCAAACGTTGATTTAGGACAACCAACCGCTGATAGCTGTGGAACACTTTCTATCACAAATAACGCCCCAACTGAATTCCCTCTTGGAATAACTACAGTTACCTGGACTCTTATTGATGTAAATGGAACCACTGTAACTGATACCCAACAAGTTGAGGTAATAATGGTCGCAGATGAGGCTGAGGTATGTTATGTCACTGCCGACACAGTACAACCGAACGTCAATAGAGTATTTATCACATCAGATCCTACTCTTAGCGGTCAAAACGTTGAATTTCACGAAGTCCAGCGTGAAACCCCTTCAGGTGGTTATGAAACCATCGGGTTCATTGTTCCACCAGAAGACTCATTCTTGGATGTAACATCAGATAACAATACTCAGGCCTATAGATACAAGGTGCAAACCACAGATGTCTGCGGTCAAGTTTTGACTCTTTCAGATTTTCACAAGAACGATATTACTGCAAAGCAGTATCGCAACAAACAACTCTGTAAATTTGGCCTGGAACCCTTACATAGGTGTTTCATTCAACACCTACAATGTTTACAGGAGTGTCAATGGAGCGAACTATGAGCTCCTCACCTCACTCTCATCGACCAATACATCCTACAATGATACGTCTGCAAATGTGGTGGACAACTTCTATGAGTACTACATATCAATCGACGTAGCCTCTTGTAGCACTGATCCCATTCAAAGTTTTGAGCTAGAGTCCAATCGTGAGTATATCAATCCAAATTTGGCCATTGGTGATAAGGCGTGGTTAAGGGATTCTATTAAATTTTATCCCAATCCATCATCAGGTAGGGTAAACGTATCGGTAAGTGAAGGAATTGATGTGAAGATCATGACCATCTACTCCACTCTTGGAAGTTATCCTTCAAACTTCAATGAGCCAAAAGCTCGACCTAAAGCTTACCTAGGGGTTTATTACATCAAA
The DNA here is from genome assembly GCA_038141525.1 of Flavobacteriaceae bacterium. Lineage (GTDB taxonomy): Bacteria > Bacteroidota > Bacteroidia > Flavobacteriales > Flavobacteriaceae > BACL21. The sequence goes on from JAYQIF010000008.1 coordinate 191,538, forward strand.
ACGCTGACCGATAAGGGCACGGTCAGTCACTCTTTAATTAAGCAGTAAGCCTTTATAAGATAAACAAAAAAAAGCCTCCCCATGGGAGGCTTTTTTGATTACTTAATCATGCGACTCACTTCTTGTGCTTGAGCTTTTGACTCAATTCCAGAGAAATACTGGAGCGCTCAAACTTCATTTTTCCTGCGCCAGATTCCAAAATACACGTCTGCTCATCGGTAAGATCAAGTACTTTGGCATGAAACCACTTTTGGTCACTACCTTATCTCCTTTTTTGAGCTCAGCTGCAAACTTTTTTTCTTGTTTGGCACGCTTCATTTGAGGGCGTATCATAAAAAAATACACCACCAAAAACATGAGTATGAGCGGCATGAAGCTTGAAATATTCTCCATCTTTATCGCAAATTATATCGCTTATTGTACTTTGATCGGTGAACCTTCCACAGCACCATTCTTAGGATTTACGAAGGCTTTGATACTGATCATTTCTTTTCCCTTTTGGGTGTTGGCGGTAATGGTTACTGTTTTGCTCACTTGATTCTTGCCACTACCGTTGAATTTCACCAACATCTCACCAGTCTCTCCCGGAGCAATTGGGGTTCTTGGGTATTGTGGCACAGTACATCCACATGAGCTTTTGGCATCAACGATCACTAAATCAGCCTCTCCTGTGTTGGTGAATGAAAATACGTGCTCTTGGGCCTCACCTTGGTTGATGGTTCCAAAATCATAAGAAGTTTCTGCAAAACTCATTACAGGATACTTATCCGCTTGCGTGTCACGCTCTGCCGCGGCCGCAACGTTATCTGCACTTACTTTGTCTGCAGCATTATCCTTGCACGAGGTCATTCCTAGTACCACTAGTGCTGCTAAAAACAATGTCTTTTTCATGATAAATTAATTTAAAATAGATTAAAATTGATTTGTTGACTTAAGGGTGCCCAATTTAGGGATTTTTTCGCGTTTTATCTCAACCCGCGCTCATTTTTGTTGAGTTCGTCTTTGGACATTAAATCCTTCACGACGTTGTCCAAAATACCGTTAATGAACAAACTGCTTTTTGGGGTGGAGTATTCTTTGGCATTCTCCAAATATTCATTTATCGTGACACGCACAGGGATGGAGGGGAAATGCAAAAACTCACAAATACCCATCTGCAGCATGAGCAAATCCAAATCCGCGATGCGCTCTCGATCCCAATTCGGTGTTTTTCCCTGAAGTACCTCTTGCAACTCATCCTGATGTCTCAATACACTACGAAAGAGCTTTTGCCCAAATTGTTGGTCGTCTTGATCTTTAAATACGCCCAAGGTGAACAACTCACTTGATCGGCTAGGCTTTATTTTACCCAGAAGTTTTACCAGTGATGTATTGACCCATGGAAAATCATCGATCCAGGTGAGACTTTTATCCTCTATATAGTCATAGAGCTTGTCGTTTTGGGCCAAAATCTCTTTGTAAAACCGGACGATAAATTCGCGATCTTGTTCAAAACTCGGCTGTTGTATATCCAAGTACTCTTGATACCAGTGTGCTTGCTTGAGCTGATTAAATAAAATGACCACATACTCGTCATCTTGTTGCCAATGCTTGAGCTTCTTGTTTTTGGCAAACTGCGCTAAGATTTCGTTCTGATCTATTAAATCAACGAGCTTGTTATCGATAAAGTTTTTACTTGGGTTGCGCTCATGGTCACTTGCAAAATACTTATTCTGTGCGCGTTGAGTGAATTTTTCGGCTTGAGTACGAACAGCCACAATCATGAGCAAGAGTAAGGCCTGAAGCTCTTGCATTTGTTCCAGACTCTGGGTCAGGAACTTCTCTTGACCGACTTGATCGAGTTCCTCGCTTTGGTGGTGCGCATATAAAGTTTGTAAAACTTTTACCCGAATGTGTCGTCTGGTCAACATAATTGTAAAGAACTTGTGCTTAATTGGTAGAATTGTAAGGCAAATATAAGACTATTGGCCATTAATTGCCGTTTTTGCGCGCATCAATACGCTGCTGGGCAACATTAAAAGCGGCCTGATGTGAGGTAATATCCTCACGATCTGACATTTGCAATAGCTCTAAAGTGGTATCAAAAATATGCTCGGTCTTGCGCATGATTTCTGCTCGACCATAATGCTCTAGTTCTGCATAAACATTGATGATTCCTCCGGCATTAATAACAAAATCAGGAGCATAGACTATCCCGCGATCTTTGAGCATTGCACCATGCCGCCGTTCGTCTGCGAGTTGATTGTTCGCCGCACCTGCAATGACCTTGGCTTTGAATTGACCAATTGTTTGATCATTAATGGTCGCTCCCAAGGCACAGGGTGCATAAATATCTACAGGAGCGTTGTACAAATTGTCTCCGGCATAAATCGTCACGTGATATTTGTCTCTTACGGCTTCCAGACGTTCTTGATTTATATCTGCAATAAGTACTTTGGCGCCTTCATTGGTCAGATGTTCTACCACAGCCTCGCCGACATGCCCAATGCCCTGAACTAAGACGGTTTTGTCTTCCAATAGTGCACTACCAAAAGCGTGCTGGGCCGCAGCTTTCATTCCCATAAACACACCATATCCCGTTATTGGTGATGGATTCCCCGCTCCACCATTTTCTTCTGAAATTCCAGTAACGTAAGGCGTTACGGTTCGCACCAAATCCATATCGGCAGTTTCCATACCGACATCCTCAGCGGTGATGTAGGTCCCTCCCAGACGATGCACAAATTCAGCAAACTTCAACATTAACTCGGGTGTCTTTTGGGTTTTGGCATCTCCAATAATTACTGCCTTACCTCCACCGAGATTCAATCCTGTTATCGCAGATTTATAGGTCATCCCTCTCGACAGTCGCAACACATCGATTAGGGCCTCGTTTTCACTGGCATAGGACCACATACGCGTCCCACCAAGTGCTGGGCCCAAAACCGTACTGTGAACACCAATTATTGCCTTTAATCCAGTATCTTTGTCTTGACAAAAAACAACTTGTTCGTGGTTATCAAAAGCCGTATTGCCGAATACGGAATGCGCTGAAGATTGCGTCTTTAGGTCGATTGGGGTTGTTGTCATTTACGGATCCGTTAAAAAACCAAGGCAAAAATACCTAAGAACTGACGATTCTGCAAAGAAATTAATTATTATTGATAATTTATCAAGATGTACGCGTATGAAAGCATTGCAATACGTCAATAAGTTTTTTTTCAAATACCGTGGCAGACTCATTGTTGGACTGTTAATTACCGCTGTTGCCACGGTGTTTCGGATTGTCGTACCGTCAAAAATCGGCGACTCTATAGACAGCATCAAGGCTTATATCACGGGTCAGGTAAGCTATGAACAACTCACTGAGCTATTGGCCTGGGATATTGGCATGATCATCGGTGCAGCATTACTTTCTGGTTTTTTCACGTTTTTAATGCGACAAACGATCATTGTGGTTTCACGCAATATCGAATATGATCTGAAAAACGAAATATTTGCACAATACCAGAGACTTTCACTGAGTTTTTATAAAAACAACAGAACGGGTGACCTGATGAATCGAATTAGTGAGGATGTAGGTAAAGTACGTATGTATGCCGGGCCGGCCCTGATGTACAGTACGACAACGGTGACCTTGTTTATTGTTGCCATCAGTTATATGTTTTATACGGCGCCGACATTGACTCTTTATGCCGTAGCACCATTGCCTCTGCTTTCTGTAGGTATCTATAAACTCAGCATTCTAATACATCAGCGCAGTACGGTGGTTCAGAAATATTTATCGGAACTCACCACCTTTACCCAAGAGCGTTTTAGCGGTGTCTCAGTAATTAAGGCCTATAGCCTCGAGGACAGAACACAAAATGATTTTGAAGATTTGGCCAATATCAGCAAGGACAAAAACATAGAATTAACGGCGGTTCAGGCCTTATTTTTCCCACTGATGATTCTCCTTATTGGATTGAGTAATGTATTGGTTGTTTATGTCGGTGGAAGACAATATATCGATGGACTTATCGATTTTGGGACCATTGTGGAATTCTTGATCTATGTCAATATGCTCACCTGGCCAGTTGCTATTGTTGGTTGGGTTTCTTCAATGGTCCAACAGGCCGAAGCCTCTCAAAAACGGATTAACGAATTTTTAAACCAACAACCAGAAATTCTCAATGAGGCCTCTGAACATCATCCCGTGCAGGGGCAGATTGTTTTTGACCAGGTAGAATTCACCTATCCCGATACGGGCATTAAAGCCCTGGATAATGTTTCTTTTTCTGTGGGACCGGGAGAAACACTTGCGATTATTGGCCATACTGGTTCTGGTAAATCGACCGTTTTAGAATTGATTGCGCGATTGTACGATATCCAAAAAGGACAGTATCTACTCGATGGAATACCGGCAAAACAGCAGCATTTAGACGATTTAAGAGGGGCTATTGGTTATGTACCACAAGATGCATTTTTATTTAGCGAAAGTATTGCTGACAATATTCGTTTTGGCGCCAAAGACGCTTCGAAAGACGCCATTGAAAACGCAGCTCAAAACAGCTTATGTTCATCACAATATCGAAGGATTTGACAAAGGATATGATACAATTTTGGGTGAACGCGGAATTACGCTCAGTGGAGGGCAAAAACAACGGGTTTCTATCGCACGCGCTTTGATCAAAAACCCGAAAATACTGCTATTAGACGATTGTCTCAGTGCGGTCGATACAGAGACTGAGGAGGCAATTTTGAGCAGTTTATCGAAAATCAAGGAGCAAAAAACTACCGTAATTGTAAGTCACCGGGTGTCAACTGTTAAAAATGCTTCTAAGATTTTAGTCATGGATCAAGGGCACATCATTCAGCAAGGGACTCATAATGAGCTGATAAAAACAGAAGGTTATTACAAAGAGCTCTATGAGAAGCAACTCATCGAAAAAGAATTGTCTTAAAATTTTTGATGATTTGGTTTTTTTTTCGATTTTTGAGTAACAACCATACTCAATAATACCTTTCTAGAATGAATCAGCAATTCACCTCCAGTAAAGAGGAAATTTATTCAAAAGTGATGCGCGCTGGCCGACGAACTTATTTCTTTGACGTTCGCGAAACCAAAGCTGGCGATTATTATTTAACCATCACTGAGAGTAAAAAATTTACCAACGACGACGGATCGTTTCACTACAAAAAACACAAAATTTACCTCTACAAAGAAGATTTTGTAGAGTTCAAAAACCACCTTGTTGACATGATTGACTATGTCATCGATGCTAAAGGAAATGAGGTGATCAGTGAACGCCATCAAAAAGACTATAATCCTGAAGATCAGAATGTTAAGGAGAACAGCAAATCTAGTTCATCATATACAGATGTGAATTTTGAGGACATATAGCCTTTAACACACCATATAACCGACACTAAACCGCCCAAAGTGAGGCGGTTTTTTTATATTTAAGTCGACCATTAAAACATGATTTATGACTAAATATTTGTTCTGCAGCCTCGCCTTATTATGCGGCATCAGTGCGTATGCCCAAACAATCGATTTAGAGTACTATCTGCCAAAAGACATCAGCTACAATTCAGAAATCCCAACCCCAAATGAGGTCATTGGACACCAGGTTGGGGCTTGGCATGTCACTCATGATAAAATCTCGCGCTACATGGAGGTTTTGGCAGAGCGCAGCCCTAGAATGAGCATAGAAAACCGTGGGACAACCTACGAAGGGCGACCTCTTTGGCTTTTGACCGTGACCTCACCAGAGAATCACGAGAAACTAGAGCAAATAAAATCAGAGCGACAAAAATTACTCAACAACCAGAACAATACTTCGGATATAGACAAACTTCCCATTGTATTAAATCAGGGATTTTCCATCCATGGCAATGAACCTAGTGGTAGCAATGCAGCCCTCTTGTACGCTTATTTTCTGGCGGCCGCTCAGGGCCCAGAAATAGAAAAAGCGCTGTCGGAAAGTGTGATACTGCTGGATCCTTCATTCAACCCGGACGGTTTACAGAGATTTTCGACTTGGGCGAACATGCACAAGAGCGATAACATAAACCCTGACCCCAATGACCGAGAATACAGCGAGGTCTGGCCTGGTGGTCGTACCAATCACTATTGGTTTGACCTCAACAGAGATTGGCTACCGAGCCAACTTCCGGAGAGTCAAGCCAGGATTAAAACATTCCATCAGTGGCATCCCAATGTATTGACCGACCATCATGAAATGGGGACCAACTCGACCTTCTTTTTTCAACCTGGAATTCAATCCAGAACCCACCCCCTCACACCAAAACTCAATCAAGAATTAACCCGTGCTATCGGGCGCTACCACGCAGGAGCTCTAGACAAAATCGGTAGTCTGTATTATTCTGAAGAAGACTATGATGATTTCTATTACGGGAAAGGCTCAACTTTTCCAGACATACACGGTGGTATTGGTATTTTATTTGAACAGGCCTCTTCACGTGGACATGCTCAGGAGAGCGATAACGGTATCCTGACTTTTCCTTTTACGATTAAAAATCAATTGACAGCGGCTCTATCTACCCTTGAAGCGGGGATCGCACTCAAAAAAGAGTTATTGACCTACCAGAGTGATTTTTATAGTGAGCTGCGCAAAAATATTGGCAGCGACGAGGTTTACTTGGTCCAAGACGCCCATGATCCAGCCAAAATGAATGCTTTTCTCGAGCTCTTGGCACGTCAAAACATCAAAGCCTACCGCATCAATGAGGCCTTACGCGTTAACGGAAATAATTTTGACCCAATGCATGCGGTAGCGATTCCCAAAGATCAAACTCAAGGTTCGCTGATCGAGGCCATGTTTGAACGCAGAACACAGTTTCAAGACAGTTTGTTTTATGACATCAGTGCATGGAGCCTACCACTGGCTTTTAATTTGCGTCATGCCAGTACAAAGGTTAAAGCCCTTGGCTCAAAACTCGAACCACATGAGATTTTGCCCAAGGCTCGAACTTTAAAGGAAAGTTATGCCTACATCTTAAAATGGGAAGATTACTACGCACCCAAAGCCTTAAATTATCTGTTAGACCAAAATATCCGAGTCAAAGTAGCCATGCGCCCTTTTGGCGTGGGGAACCAGAGGTTTGATTACGGAAGCCTGATGATTCCTGGACACAACCAAACCAAATCATCCAAAGAAATACACAGAATAATGCAAGAATTAAGCGCTCAACACTCTATTCACGGCCTCTCAAGTGGCGCGACATCTGGCATGAATCTCGGCAGCAGAGATTTCAAAACTATTGAACCTAAAACAGTTGCCATTTTGGTGGGCCCAGGAATCAATCCTTACGATGCTGGTGAAATTTGGCATCTTATGGATACCCGTTATGACATTACGGTGACAAAACTGGATGTGTCCACACTCGGACGTAAAGATTTGAGTCGATACACGACCATAATCATGCCGGCTACATGGGGAAGAGGTCCAGAAACAAACGCAAGTAAAGCCATAAAATCATGGGTAAATCAAGGCGGCCACCTCATTGGATTTAGATCAGCCGCTTACTGGATGAACAACTCTGAATTAATAGAAGCTACCCTTAATCACTGCCGATAAAACAGGACAAAAAGCAAGCTTTGAACAAAAATCGCTTTACAGCGGGGCTCAAGTTATTGGCGGCGCTATTTTTAAGGCGTCATTGGATCGTTCTCACCCTATAACCTTTGGCTATAAACAGAGTGAATTACCTCTATTTCGCAATACAACGATCTTTTTAAAACCAGCTGAGCATGCGGCCAACAATCCGATTATGTACCAAAAAGATCCCTTGCTCTCCGGATATATTTCCAAGGAGAATTTAAAATCCTTGTCGGGCAGCAGCGCCTTTAAAACGAAACGCAGCGGCCGCGGAAGAGTGAGCTATTTTACAGACAATACCAACTTTAGAGCCTTTTGGTATGGCACGAATAAACTCATGATGAACGCCATTTTCTTTGGCGATCAGATGTAAAAATGTAAAAAAGGTCAACCGGCTGGTAAGACCCGAATTGACGGGATTTACAGGAATTAACCGACTTTGACCAATTCAACGTCAAAAATCAATGTAGCATCTGGGGGAATGACCCCACCGGCACCACGTGACCCATAACCCAAATGGCTCGGGATTACAAAACGGGCCTTATCCCCTACTTTTAGCAGTTGTATGCCCTCATCCCATCCTGGGATGACATTGCCCTGACCTACTGGAAAAGAAATGGGGTTGCCTCGTTTGTAGCTATTGTCAAATTCCTTACCGTCGGCAAACATTCCTTTGTAGTGTACGGAAACATTTTGTCCGGCATCAGGTTGGGCACCATCGCCCTGTTGTATGATCTGGTAGCGCAATCCGCTTTCGGTCTGGGTAAATCCCTGTGACAAGCTATCGAGCAAATCTTGCTGGGCGCGCTTGGCTGCTGCCTCGCGCTCGGCTTTCGCCCCGTTAAATTGACGAAAAGCCTCCACAGCATTCCAAGACTCGGCCTCATCACCTACGCGAATGATTTCTAATCGCTCTAAAGTGTCGTTTTGCTCAATTTTATCCACAACCTCTTGTCCCTGAACCACACGGCCAAAAACAGTATGCTTATTATCCAACCATGGGGTTGCGACATGGGTGATGAAAAACTGACTTCCGTTAGTCCCAGGACCCGCATTAGCCATAGACAACACTCCTGGACCATCGTGTTTTAGTTCAGGATGGAATTCATCATCAAATTGATAACCCGGCCCACCGGCACCAGTACCTTGTGGATCACCTCCTTGTATCATAAAGTCGGTAATCACCCGATGAAAGCTCAATCCATCGTAATACGGCGTTCCTTGTTTTTTGGCTTGATTCTCTAGATCTCCCTCTGCCAAAGCCACAAAATTCCCTACAGTACCAGGAGTTTTGTCGTGCGTTAATTTTACATCTATATCGCCTTTGCTAGTGTGAAAACGAGCGTAAATTCCATTATCCATGTCTAAAAATATTTATGAGCGGGCAAAGGTAGTATTTGCTTAGGCGATATACAAAGAAAAAGGGAGCCGACCAAGACTCCCTTTCACAACTAACGACCAAAAATTAAAATCTAAATTACCGATTTTAATGTTTTCCAATGCCTGACAGTCAAACGACAGTACATTGTTGTATTATTAACTACAGTTCAAAGATGCGGCAAATGTGTGACTCTGACTCCTCAATTTTTGACCAGTTTATATCTATTTTTAACCCATTAACAACAATAATATCCAAAATATGTTATAATAACACATAAGATGGTTAATTTTGCCCTCACTATACCACGACCTCCTTTGGTAATTTTATACGGCTATGAAAAAAAATCCACAGTTCGAGGCCATTGCCCCTGCTCCAGGGAGTTCTTTATACATCGAAAATTTAAGAGACTTTAATGCTGCTAACCCCTCCTCATGGCAATATCATCCAGAAATGGAGATCGTTTACATCAATGGCGGCAGTGGCAAGCGGCATATTGGCAATCATATTTCGTATTACAACGATGGTGATTTGATATTTATCGGAGCGTCACTACCTCACTTCGGATTTACAAATCATTTAACCAACAACAAAAGTGAAATCGTCATACAAGCGCGTGAGGATTTTCTGGGGGAAGATTTTTTTGACGCTGCTGAGTTTATTTCGATAAAACAGCTCTTACAGCGCAGCAAGCAGGGTATTGTCTTCTCTGAAAAAACAAAAAAACACATTGGTCCAAAAATTGAAGCATTATTGGAGATGAATCCGTTCGATCGGTTGATCAACTTTTTAGGACTGCTCAATGAGCTGGCACAAGCCAAAGAATACACTTTGCTCAATGCCGATCATATTATTCTGGAAACAAAGCCACAAGATGCCGCAAGACTTGATGTCATCTACAATTTTGTAAGCCACAATTTTAAAGGCCCGATCAGCCTAAGTGAAATGGCCGACAAGGTCAGCATGACCCCACAAGCCTTCAGCCGCTACTTTAAAAATAAAACGGGGAAAACTTTTATCCAGTTCGTCACCGAATATCGCGTAACCCACGCGTGTAAATTGCTCGCAGAAGGATCATTGAGCATTACCGACGTCTGTTTTGAGTCTGGGTTCAACAATTTTTCGCACTTTAATAAGACCTTCAAGGGTCAAACCGGAAAAAGTCCTTCGCATTACCGTAACGCCCTGCGACAAATACTGTAACCTATTTCGTCCACTCAGCGATTGACTTCTGGTTCATGGCAATGTAGTCCTTGTTGCCGGCTTCCTTGGCTAAGGCGGTAGAGCGCTCTGCAGCTGCAATAGCACCCTTTTTGTCACCCGACTTGGCATAAATCAAAGCTTGTTGGCGGTGATACCAGTATGCGGGATCCTTTCTCATTTCGATGGCCTTATCAATCCAAGTTTTCGCTTTATTGATGTCTTTATCTGCATTTAGAAAATAAACCGCAGCTTGATAATAATCCCCTGCAGAAGGCCCATTCATTGTGCGCTCAATGGTAGACATTACCGCAGTTTCAGTATCATACACTAAAAGGAATCAGAGACCGGCAGTATTTTCCCACGACAAGTGTTAATTCAGCCCCAGAATCTGTAACCTCATCTACCGTTATGGTAAAACTTTCCACAGCCTGGCTTAGAGTCCTTGGCATGGCTTTGTACTCAGCGGCAATTTTTTCTACCGTCCAAGAACTCGGCAAGCCCCAATTATCAGTGTCGGTGTAAAAATAAACCGTCCACTGGTCTTTTGACGGAATGGTATACAGGGCATAAGTTCCGGCCTTTAAAGTGGCCGCACCAATAGTTGCATCGCTATCAAAGGTGACGAGCGTATTTTTATTGGCTCCAGTACGCCAAAGTTCATCCATAGGCACAAGGTCACCAAAAATGGTACGTCCACGCATTGCAGGACGAGAATACTCAAGGCTCACTTTGCTTAAACCCACACTCTGGGTTAGGGTTTGATTTGGAGAAGCTGCCGGAGTTTGAATTTGGGCGATTGACCCCAAAGAAAACGCAAGAAGAAGAAAAAATGAGATGATTAAATTTTTCATATTGTATTAATTTTTGACGAAGATAAATCACTCAGGGGAAAGAATCGTTAAAGAAACGATAAAACCTCGAAATCATTTTGTTTAACCTTTTATCATATTTGTTAAACAATTGTATCTTTACAAAAAAATTATCGTGTACACTTTTCACCGAACACAAAACTTACCCATAACCTTGGAACAGGCCTGGGATTTTTTCTCTGACCCTAAGAACTTAAAGACCATTACCCCTGATTATATGGGGTTCGACATTGTGGCTGGCGCAGACCGCCGAATGTACCCTGGTCAAATTATCGAATATCGGGTTTCCCCACTACTGGGCATCAAAACGAAATGGGTTACCGAAATCACACATGTGGTACCGCAAGAATACTTTGTCGATGAGCAGCGTTTTGGCCCCTATACTCTATGGCATCACAAACATTTCTTTAAGGCCATAAACGGGGGTGTCGCTATGGAAGACCTCATTCACTACAAGGCGCCACTCGGTGCTTTGGGCGCATTATTCACTCCTATTATCGTCACACCAAAACTGGAAGAAATTTTCAATTATAGAACTCAAAAACTCACCGAACTATTCGGTCAATACACATGAAAAATATCCTCATCATTGGCGGGTCTTCAGGAATTAGTGCTGCCGTAGCTAAACTCTGTGTTGAACACGGACATAATGTATATGCGGCGAGTCGCAATAACCCAGAAATCGCAGGAGTAAATCATATTGCCTATGATGTGCTGAATCCAGAGGCTACTATTGATGGGCTTCCTGAGCACTTAGATGGTTTTGTATACGCACCTGGCAGCATTAATTTAAGACCCTTTCGCGCCCTCAAACCCCAAGCCTTCGCATCAGACTTCGAGATCAACACCATGGGGATGATCCGCAGTTTACAAAGTGTTCTGCCCCGCCTGCTCAAGAGTACTCAAGCCAGTGTTGTAGCCTACAGTACAGTTGCGGTTCAACAAGGCATGCCTTTTCACGCATCTGTAGCGGTGGCTAAAGGCGCACTTGAAGGTTTGACACGTTCCCTAGCAGCGGAGTATGCCCCAAAGATGCGCGTGAATGCCATAGCCCCGTCCCTGACCAATACCCCGCTGGCTGGTAAACTCTTATCTAGTGATGAGAAAGTCGAAAAAATGAATGAACGCCATCCTTTAAAGCGTGTAGGCACGCCCGAGGATGTTGCGCAGTGTACTTATTTCTTGCTCAGTGATACTTCGTCCTGGATGACCGGACAGATCATTGGCTTAGATGGTGGAATGGGCGCTTTAAAACTCAACTAACCACTGCCGTGTACCCGGTAGGTAAATCGAAATCTTGTTCATATCATATGAGTCAGTCCTCAAAAGCAAATGACATACACGCTGATCACGCTCTTGAATGCAGAGCAAATGCGCAAAGATGGCGTGTCAGTACAAAGCACCCAAAGTCAATGTATTTTGGTTTAGAAGAGACTTGAGGCTCAGAGACAATCACGGTTTAAGTAAGGCCCTAGGAGGTTCATTCCCTGTGGTGCCAATGTTTGTTTTTGATCGAAACATTTTGGACTCATGTGCCCCGGACGATGGCCGGGTGAGTTTTATCCATGAGCAACTGACCCAGATTAAACACGAATTACGGTCGTGGGGCAGTGATTTAAACGTGTTTTATGGGACGCCACAGGAGGCCATCGACACCTTAAATCAAGAATTTTCTATCCAGCACCTCATCAGTAATCGGGACTATGAGCCCTATGCTCTTGAACGAGACAAGGCCCTTAAGGAATATTGTGCTGACTGTAATATCGGATTTCATCAATTCAAGGATCAAGTGATTTTTGAAATGGATGAAATTGTCAAAGACGATGGCAAACCCTATGTCGTATACACACCCTACAGCAGAAAATGGCTTGCGGCTTTAGAAAAAATAGAGCCCTTATTGACCTATAATGTAAGCCAACACAAAGAAAATTTATATGCGGGGGATCTTGGCACCATGCCCACCCTTGAAGCCATGGGATTTGTGCCCAGCAAACAACGCGTCTTGCCCTACGATTACAGTCCCGATTTAGCACTTAAATATCAAGGGCAACGGAATTTTCCAGGCAACACTAAAGGCACTTCAAAATTATCCCCACACCTGCGTTTTGGGACCATAAGCGTGCGGCAAATCGTAACAGCATTAAGGCCAATACAAGACATCACCTTGCTCAAAGAATTGATCTGGCGTGAGTTTTTTATGCAAATTCTGTGGCACTTTCCTCATACGGTAACCCAGTCTTTTAAGTCGCAATACGACAGGATTCAGTGGCGCAACAACCCCGAGGAATTTGAGGCTTGGAAAAAAGGGCAAACAGGATATCCGCTAGTCGACGCGGGTATGAGAGAGCTCAACAACACAGGCTATATGCATAATCGCGTGCGCATGCTAGTGGCAAGTTTTTTATGCAAGCACCTGCTTATTGATTGGCGCTGGGGGGAAGCTTATTTTGCCGAGAAATTATTGGACTACGAATGTTCTTCGAATGTTGGCAATTGGCAATGGGCCGCAGGAAGCGGTGTAGACGCAGCACCTTATTTTAGAATTTTCAACCCAATAACACAGGTTGATAAATTTGACAAGCAAAAAATCTATATCAAAAAATGGGTGCCCGAGTACGACTTACCTCGTTATGTAAAACCTGTAGTAGAGCACAAAATGGCCCGTACGCGCTGTCTAGAAACCTACAAATCGGCCTTGAATCGCAACGATTAAGCAGCGACATGCATTTAGCTACTGAGGCTCACTAATCTAAGCTACGCGTGTAATTTTCGCGCCAATAGCGCGCAGACGCTCATCAATACGCTGATATCCGCGATCGATTTGCTCAATATTTTGAATCACGCTTGTTCCTTGAGCCGATAACGCCGCAATCAGCAGTGACACACCCGCTCTGATATCTGGAGAGACCATGTTGGTGGCTTTCAGCGTTGAGGTAAAGTCATGGCCGATAACCGTAGCACGGTGTGGATCACAAAGAATAATCTTCGCACCCATATCGATCAGTTTGTCGACAAAAAATAGCCGACTTTCAAACATTTTTTGATGAATCAAGACACTGCCCTTGGCTTGAGTACAAGTTACCAGAACAATACTCAATAAATCCGGTGTAAAACCGGGCCATGGTGCATCTGAAATTGTCAAAATAGAACCATCCATATCTGATTGAATCTCGTAAGAATCCTGACGCGGGATATAAATATCCTCTCCTTTTTGTTCAAGTTTGATGCCAAGTTTTCTGAAGGTATCTGGAATGAGCCCCAGATTATCCCAGGAGACATCTTTGATGGTGATGCTGCTTCGTGTCATGGCGGCTAGACCTATCCAACTCCCAATTTCAATCATGTCGGGTAAAATGCGGTGGGTGCATCCGCCTAATCGTTCAACCCCTTCGATAACCAATAAATTAGAGCCAACGCCTTGAATGTTGGCCCCCATAGATTGAAGCATGCGACACAACTGTTGTAAATAAGGCTCACAAGCGGCGTTGTAAATAGTGGTCGTGCCTTTGGCCAAGACCGCTGCCATAAGAATATTGGCTGTGCCAGTGACTGAAGCTTGATCGAGCAACATGTAGGTTCCGCTTAGGCCATGCGGTGCCTCTACCCCATAAAAACGCTCATGCTTGTTGTATCGAAAATTCGCCCCGAGTTTAATAAATCCTTCGAAATGAGTATCCAAACGACGGCGACCAATTTTGTCTCCCCCAGGACGGGGAATATATCCTTTCCCAAAGCGTGCGAGCAACGGCCCAACAATCATGATGGAGCCGCGCAAGCTGCTGCCCTCCTTTTTAAATAGTTCTGATTCTAAATATGCTAAGTCAAGCTCATCGGCTTGAAAACGATAACTGTCAGAAGAGAGCGCTTCTACCTTTACTCCTAAATGAGTCAATATCTGAATGAGCTTATTGACATCAATGATGTCAGGGATGTTCTCTATAATTACCGGTTCCGCTGTGAGCAGAACCGCACACAGTATTTGAAGTGCTTCATTTTTTCGCGCCTTGAGGACGGATTTCACCGGAAAGTTCATGTCCTCCTTCTATGTGAAAAGTACCCATATTTCGCAGGATTAATAGCGCTTACGTCCGCGGCCAGACTTGTGCGATTTTTTGACGTATCGCTTTTTGTGTTTGATTAAATCAGTCGCTTGAGTCAAATCCTCGTCACTATTTTTCATGTTGAGCTGACCGTCAGACAGCTCGAACAAATGATTGAAAATGACTTGGTCTTCGACGGTATCCTTATTCCAGTTCAAAAAACACTTTTTCATGTGATTGGCAATAGTCAGCACCAATGCATCTTTTTTATCTCCATCTTCCCAACGTACAGCGACATCGATCATGCGTTTGATATTATTTCCATAGAAACGATACTTCGGAAAATTTTGTGGATAAGCTAAAGGCTCTGGACGCTCCGCTAATTCCTCGGGTGAAGGAATTGGGTAAGGGGCATCCACATCTAATTTAAAATCTGAAATCATGAACAATTGATCCCATAATTTATGCTGGAAATCCGGAACATCACGAAGATGAGGATTTAAATTGCCCATTACAGCGATAATGCTTTGAGCGCATTTATTGCGTTCCTGACGGTCTTCCATGGCGATCGCCTGGTTCACCATTTTTTGGATATGGCGACCGTATTCGGGAATAATCAAATGTTCGCGCTCGGTGTTGTATTCTAAATTATCTACTAACATAGTTGGTGTTCTCAATCAAAAATAAGAGGAAATTCAGCCTGAACTGAGTGTGCAAAGTAATCATTTTATAAAGAAATGATGCCCTCAACCGCAGAAACTTCCTGATATTTTTGTACTACAGCTTCAGGAGAGGCCATGGTCATAGTGATGGAAATACTGCTATAACTTCCTTTAGAAGAATCCTTAATGCGTATTTCGGCTTTTGAGGCATCAAAAAATTGGCAAACTTCATCAATACGGTGTTCCCCACCTGGCACGATGAATTTAAACATATAGGGAGCTGGCCAACTGCGGTCATCGGCCAACTGCTGAGTTAGTCTCTTGTAAAACTCCTGAGATTTTGAATTAGGCATAGCGATGAACAACGAATTTGAGTCAAAGATAGCGGAAGCCTTCAAGAATAACTAACTTTGTCTTGGTCTTTAAATTTAATTCATCACAATGAAAATAGTGCTTACCGGGGGTCCAGGTACGGGAAAAACCACAATCATGAAGCAACTCGACGCGCTCGGGCACTATTGTCAGCATGAGATTTCCCGACAAGTCATACTCGAAGGCAAAAAGAAAGGCATTGATCAATTATTTTTAAAGGACCCTTTGGCTTTCAGCACAGCTCTTTTTAACGGCCGTAAAGTACAATATCTCAAGGCACTCGAAACGTCAGAAAGTCCATCAAAAACTGCTGTTTTTTTTGATCGAGGCTTACCCGATGTAATCGCTTACATGGATTATCTCAACCAAGAATCACCACAAAATTTCCTCAGTGATTGTGACACATATCGCTATGATTACGTGTTTATTTTGCCCCCCTGGCAAGCCATACATACTCAAGATAATGAACGTTACGAATCCTTTGAGCAAAGCGAGAACATACACCGACATATTGTCGATCGCTACAAACATCTTGGCTATCCCATTATTACGGTGCCCACTGGAACAGTAACCCAGCGGACTGATTTTATTTTGAATCATTTAAATATCAAATGATGAATGGCCCCCAGCAACTTTTAACGCAGTATTGGGGTTACAGTTCGTTTCGCGAGCCTCAACAAGACATCATTGATGCTTTAATTTCTGGAAAGGATGTATTGGCTCTGCTGCCCACGGGCAGCGGAAAATCTCTGTGCTATCAAGTTCCTGGATTGCACAAAGAAGGTGTTTGTGTGGTCATTTCTCCGCTCGTGGCCTTGATGGAAGATCAGGTCAATGACCTTAAGACGCGCAATATTAAGGCTATTGCACTGACAGGGCCTCAACCTCCCGATGAAATGACTCGAATTTTCGACCTATTTCGATACGGAGGTTATAAATTCTTGTACCTGGCGCCAGAACGACTCAAGCAGGAACGGGTGATCGACTTTCTTAAATCCACACCTGTCAATTTCTGGGCCATTGACGAGGCCCACTGTATCGCTCAATGGGGTTTTAATTTTCGCCCCGCTTACCAACAGCTCAAAATACTGCGAAAGTTACAACCCGAAGCCCCAATTTTGGCGCTAACCGGTACATCGACTCAAGAAATCACTGCGGAAATCATCAATGCCCTGAGTATGGTCGATCCGGCCATCTTTAGCCGGCCTTTGATCAAAGACAACATACAGTTGCTTATCGAACAAAGAGAAGATGTTTTGGGCCGCATCACCGCTATTGCCAAGGCGCAAAAAGGTACGGGTATAGTTTATGTACCCAGTAGAAAACTCAGCGAAACCTATGCCAATAGTCTGAGTAGTTCGGGACTTGATTGTGCTTTTTTTCACGGTGGCATGGATCAAAAACAAAAAAAACAAGCCTTAGCCCATTGGTTAAATCGACCCAATCAAATCATGGTTGCCACCAGCGCTTTTGGGATGGGCATTAACCATCCAAAGGTGCGTTTTGTCGTGCACACATTTGTTCCTGACTCCATTGAAAGCTACGTGCAAGAGATCGGGCGCGCTGGACGGGACGGGCAGACCGCCCAAGCCTGGTTGATTTATCACAAACAAGATATCACACAATTCAAACGCCGAAAAAAGAATCAATTGCTGCATCCTCAGGACGTGATAAAATTTTATCGTCATTTGTGTAATTATTTTCAAATTGCCTTTGGTGAAGGCCATGGCAAAACCTATGGATTGCCGATTGGTGAATTTTGTAATGCCTATCATTTGAGTCCGACAATGACATTGGCCGCCCTAAATATTCTTGATCGTATTGGCATTATTGGATTAAAACAACAGTATGGGAGCAAAACGCGGCTTCAATTTATAGCGGAAAATAAAGTTTTAAATCAAACATTGGATCAACATCCAAGTTTTGGGCTCATCGCGCGCAATATACTGAGGTTATACGGCGGTATTTTTCAAAGCAAAATATCGATTGACCTATATCAACTGGCACGTAAAACAGGGGTGGCGCCGGAGCAAATAAAAGAGGCCTTGATCTGGCTAGAGCAAAGGGAACTTATCGAACTCGAACAAATACAAACTGATTTACAACTCACTTTTTTGGAGCCGAGAGAAGATGCGCGCAGTGTGAATCCCCACATTGCACTGATAGAGCGTAATGCCATGCGGGTCAAATTACAACAGCGCGATGTTTTGGCACTGCTCAACCAACCTCAAAGTTGTCTGAAAATTGGACTAGCCCAGTATTTTGGGCAAACCTTGAGCACTGATTGTGGTATGTGTTCCTATTGCCTGAAGAAAAATAAACCGACTGGCGCAAATGCAAGCGATGCCATTGCCGAATTAATTATAGCGCTGCTTAAAGATCAAAGTTTGACCATCGCAGAGCTTAGAGAAAACATTACCTTTGATCCCGAGGACGTCACGACTGTATTGACCCATCTCCATAACGAACAAAAAATAGGCATTAATGCAGTTAATAAGTACTATTTAAAATGACCAACCGATTGCGTATTGTATTCATGGGTACCCCCGACTTTGCCGCGGTGATCCTCAACACGCTTCATGCGCACCACTATAATTTAGTGGCTGTAGTTACAGTTCCAGACCGACCAGCGGGTCGTGGACGCCAATTAAGACCAAGTGCCGTCAAGCAGGCTGCAATTGAGCAAAACATACCTCTTTTGCAACCCGAAAAATTAAAGGCACCAGAATTTTTAGCCCAAATTCGTTCTTATGAGCCCGATGTTTTCGTTGTGGTTGCCTTTCGCATGCTCCCTCAGGTTTTATGGAAACTACCTCCCAAAGGAACCTTTAATTTGCACGCATCACTCCTACCCCAATATAGAGGAGCGGCCCCAATTAATTGGGCCATTATTAATGGAGAACACTTAACTGGTGTGACCACATTTTTTATTGACGACCAAATCGACACTGGCGATATTATTGATCATCGCACTTGTCCAATAGAAAAAGACGACAATGCGTCTAGCTTACACGATAAGCTCATGATCCTTGGGGGAGATTTAGTGATGAGTACTCTAGACGCCATAGACCAGAGCCAGGCAAAACCAAAAGCCCAAAATACGCAGGGGCCACTAAGGACTGCACCAAAACTCAATGCTGAAAACACCAGAATTAATTGGGCATCTACGGCCGAGATGACCGTTAATCTCATTAGAGGATTGGATACATATCCTGGGGCCTGGACCACATTGCTGCGCTCCGGCGAGGTTTTAAAGGTGAAAATTAACCAAGCGAAGCGCACCGGGTTAACCGCAAATAGAGCACCGGGAAGTATAGACGTGACAAAAAAATCACTATACGTGCACACCGCGGACGAACAATTATCGATCACATTAATTCAGTTCCCGGGAAAGAAAAAAATGCCGATTGAAGCGCTTCTCAATGGATACAGTTTCGAAAATGAGGACAAATTCGTGTAAAGCCTTGTTATTGCTGATTTAACGAAAATTTTTCTTTTTTTCTTCCGACTTTATCAACAATGGGCTTGATTTATTAACAAAAACCCCGTTTTCCTGCGTGTTTCCTTGCGTGGCTGGATTATCCCGTTAAATTTGTAGAGCAATTATGTGCATATTTAACCAAAATTTTAATTTAAATTCTATCGTATGAACAAATCTGATTTAATCGACGCAATGGCGGCAGATGCTGGCATCACAAAAGCAGCAGCTAAAAAAGCATTAGAATCTTTCCTAGGAAATGTAGAAGGATCTTTAAAAGGTGGAAACCGTGTTTCTCTTGTAGGATTCGGATCTTGGTCAGTGTCTAAGCGTGCTGCCAGAGATGGAAGAAACCCACAAACTGGTAAAACCATCAAGATTGCAGCGAAAAATGTTGTAAAATTCAAGGCAGGATCTGAGCTTTCAGCCAGCGTGAATTAATCATTTTGATGAGCAATATACACCCTGCTTCGGCGGGGTTTTTTTATGCCTGAAAATCAAATAGTTGCAGATGTTGTTTTTTTAGTGTAGCTTTAAGTAATGACACCTACCAATAATATTATACCCATCAAGGGGCATTTGCTCATAGCAGAACCATCCATCATTGGAGATTTATCGTTTAACCGATCTGCCATTTTGTTGGCAGAACACAATGATGAGGGGTCCATTGGATTTATCCTCAACAAACCATTGCGCTATGACCTCAATGACTTAGTTCCTGAGGTTAATCCAGAAATTCCAGTATTTAAAGGAGGGCCTGTAGAAGAAGACAATCTTTATTTTATCCATAATGCGCCGGAGCTCATCAACAATAGTGTGTATATAGATTTCGGGATTTATTGGGGGGGCGATTTTAATCAAATTATTGAATTGCTGAATTCTGGTCAGTTATGCTCGGACCAAATACAATTTTTTCTTGGCTACTCAGGCTGGGGTCCTGATCAACTTGCCGAGGAATGCAAACAAAATAATTGGCTTGTGATGCCCAATGACTTGCACTCGAATCATATTCTCAAAACAAATCAAAACTATTGGCGCGATACCATGAATGCCCTCGGTGGCACCTACGCCATGTGGTCGAACGCACCCGAGAACCCGACTATGAATTAGCAGTAGGCCCAGAATGTGTGCTTAACCCAGCAAACTCATTTAACTTCTGAGTTAACTCCGCACTTGTTTTATGTACAAATTTCTTTTTTCGATACTGAGTTATGGGCTGTATTCCCGTGATGACGTTAGTTAAAAATAGTTCATCGGCTTTTTGCAACTCAAAGGGAGAGATGGATTCCTCAGTGACTACATAATCGGGATGCTTGGCCAAAATCTCGAGTATCACCCCGCGCATAACCCCTTTAAGACAACCATCGGACAGCGGTGGCGTTTTTATTTTATAGTCTTTGACCAAAAATAAATTACCACTGATCCCTTCTACAACCTGCTTTTTGTGATTTAACAAAAGACAACTATCATAGTCGTTTTCTTTGGCATAAATACCGGCCAAAACATTGAGCAGTTTATTGTTGGTTTTGAGCTGCTCAAGCATGCCATTGTTTGCATAATGATCTTTAAATAAATCGACCAAGTAGCTCTGTTGATTGAACCGGTAACGGGATTCGGCCAGAGGCTCTGCGAATATACTGTAGACAACGCCCTCTGAAGTAGGCGTATAGCGGCCTCCCCAATCACGCCACACGAGTATTTTTATGCGAAATGCGGGTGAGTCCGTATGTCCTTTGAGGGTTTTGTTCACCTCGGCTTGAAAAAATTCTGGGGTCCAATTCATGGGGATTTCCATACGCATGAGTCGCATAGATGCCATCAATCGAAAATAATGAGCCTCGGCAAACAAAATGCGACGCCCGACAACCCTCATGGTTTCAAAAAGCGCATCACCGTAATGCAAGCCTCGACTATTTAGGGTCAGATCGAGCTGAGCTGGTTCAAGTATGGTCCCGTTAAAATTAGTCATAAAAAAAGCCACCCTTAGGTGGCGCAAAGATAAGGCAATACACTCTAGGCGCTGCCTAAAATATGCTTAAGATTAGCGATCATATTTTCCCAAAGCATTTTTCCTTCATCTAGTTCGTCTTCTTCGGCAAAATCTGTGACCATCAATGAAACGTCTTTGGTGATGTCATCCACTTGAATTCTGAGTTCAAAAAAGTAGTCTGTATCTTCGTCATCGAGCCATCTGAACTTGATGCGCTCTCCATTTTTTTTAGCTAAAAGCTTGGCCTGCTCTTCACTACCCTCCCAAATAAATGTAAAGAGTTCCCCACGAGAGTTAACGTTGTCGGCGTACCACTCACTCATCCCTGACGGGGTTGAAATATATTGGTATAAAAGCGATGGCGATACATGTATCGGAAATTCCATCTCGTATTTTACCTTTTGTTCCATAACGTATTGTTAGCTGCAAGCCAATATAGATATTAATTCTATTTTCCCAAAAACTGCAGTAATTATTTTTCTGTAAATTTTTGTGGCCCTAAAAATCGCCAACAAGCATTTGCCATACTTTATTTTGTTTCTATATTTGCACGCACTGAAAAACAGTGCAGTGTTTGGCGAGGTAGCTCAGCTGGTTAGAGCGTCGGATTCATAACCCGGAGGTCGGGAGTTCAAGTCTCCCTCTCGCTACAAGAGAAGTAAATGGCCACACTTAAAAGTGTGGCCATTTTTAGTTTACTGAATGACCTCATTTTTTAAATCCTCATGATTTTCAAGGCGTCGATATTTTCATAAACCGTTTTAGAGATTTCCGTTAAGGCTTCAAATATCAAAAACGCTTGGTGGGATGTTGATCAGTACATTTAGAAAACTAATTAATCTCAAAATCAATAAGTATTTCGAGATTTGAGTTTTCGATTTTTAATCATTATTTGGTCTTTCAGGTATGTAAACAACATCAACATCTATGTAGTTTCCATAGGTTATAACCAAAGAACATAATACAGAAACACTTTCCCCATTTTGGATTGCGGGTTTCATCACAGGGATCTTTCTGAGCACTCTTAAGATTTCGGCTTGAACAGTGACTTCTGAATCTCTTACCTTTAAACCTGTTATATTGCCACTGTCGTCTATTATAAAAAATGCTTCTACTTGTTTTGATTCGGATAGTTTTAAGTCTTGCGAGATATTCAAGTTAAACTCTCGCTTTACAAATGCCGATATTTTATCATTAAAACATTTTCGCGTTTCTTCTATTTTCAGATCTTCACATCCATCATACACTGGCACAATTTCAACATCTTTTAAGATCACGCTATTGTCAGAGGGGAATGCGGCTAAACCGTCATCATGCGATACAATGCTGCATAAACTCAACAAGGCCTCTTCCTCCTTCTTCGTCATATTTCCTTGGGCCATTATTTGTTCCTGAACAGCATTTATTTTTATCATCAAATCGCTTTCTGTGTTTTTTACAGTGCTGGATTTTTCCTTACAGGAAAAGAATATCAGAACAATAAAAATTGTTGATACAACCCATAAATTCTGAAATGACATTTTTGTTTTATACTTAAATCTATGTGTCATACTTTTTTTTCTTTTTAATACCTTATCTATGCCGATTTCTTTGTTTAAAATATTTTTCGGCGTTTCAAAATCACCTTCATAACGCCTCATTTTGAGCAGTTTTGTTTACATTTTTTATATTTACACAAAATGCTGCCCTTGCTCGGCAATATTGAAGCCTGCACGCTTAACGCGGTTTGCCGCCTCACTATCTTTATCCAAGACGGGGTTAGTATGATTAAAGTGGATGAAATAAACCTTGTTGCGATCTGATGTTTCGAGCACATCAAATAATTCCAAGCTCTCTACTATAAAAGGGTGCGGCACTAAACTCATATCTCGATTTGCAATTCTTGTCCGTCGTAAAAAGTCGCGTCTAAAAATGCGTAATCTGCCAGCTTTATCAGACATAATATAGACTGATCCCATCGGTCCCATTTATCGATATCGGGTATAAATACGGCGGTCTTTTCGGGACCGATTATTTGGTAGCCCACGGTTTCAGAATATTCATCGCGATGCGGGACCAATAGCGGGACCACCGATAGGTTTTTGGTCAATTGCACCGTGTCGTTTGCCGCAGTAGGGCGCAATTCAATATGCTCATGGGTCACTAACTGACTCCAGGGGCCATTGTTTTTTAAAAAATCTGTCATTCGCGGCATGGCGTAAACAGGAATGCTTTTGGCGTTATACGCCTCCTTCCCTAGATAGGACAAACCCAAATAGTGGCCGATGTGGGCATGGGTTAAAAAAATACCGCCGAGTGTATTGAGTGTTATTTCGGAAAAAAGGCCTTTGAATGTCCGCCACTGAGCCACAAAATCTGGCGTCGCCTCGATCATATAGCCTTGAGTATGCTCGCGATCAAAAAGCCCAAGCGAAACCACGCGATAATCAACATCGCTTGGCATAGAATCTGCCGCGCAACAACTTTTTTGACAACCCAAATGAGGCCTTCCACCGTCCTGCATCACACCTAATACAGACAAGACAACCTTAGCCTTTGGATCAGGGAGTTCCATGGTAGGTGAAGCAGACTCAGGTGCTTTACCGCGAGTATGCTCAGCTGCCCGATCAATACTTACATCAGATTGTGGTATATCAGAAACCTCAGCCGGATTATTACAAGCCAAAAATAGCCAGAGTAATACAAATCCATTAATAAGGTTAAATCTCATGAAAATTTCTTTTGGGTTAGGATAAAATGTCCGCTAACTCCTGAAAAGTCAAAGGTTTCTGCTGACCGTCGTTAAGATTTTTAAGGGTGTATTGCTGGTTTTTAATTTCATCGGTTCCCGCCAAAACCACAAAGGGGATACCTCTTTTATCGGCATAAGTCATTTGTTTGCCCATTTTGGCCGCATCAGGATAAAGCTCCGCAGCAATGCCTCTATCGCGTAATTCACCTACCGCCTGAGTCGCGTAAAGCGCTTCCTTGTCACCAAAATTGATAAACAACACCTTGGTTGAAGCCGCTACATGCTCTGGAAATAAATTCAGCTCCTCCAGAACCATATAGATACGATCCAAGCCAAAGGAAATGCCGATACCACTCATATCCTTGAGCCCAAAAATCCCGGTCAAATCATCATAGCGTCCACCACCCCCTATGCTGCCTAAGCTAATGCCCTCGGGTGCCGAAACCTCGAAAATGGCCCCGGTGTAATAATTTAGTCCGCGCGCCAAAGTCAAATTGATTTTAACCATCGCTGATTTAGCGACAAGGACTCCAGTGCTTCGAGGACAAATCTGAGTTCAGAAAGCCCAAGAAGCCCCACCTCAGAGGGTTCAAGTAAAGTCTCCAAGGCCGCAAGCTGATCTGCATTGCTCGAGTAAGTTTCAAAAAGTGGTGCCAAACGCTCTATAGCCTGATCGCTAATTCCTTTTTGACGCATCTCCTCTTCTACCTTTTCGCGGCCGATTTTATCGAGTTTGTCGAGAGCCACGGTAAAGTCAATGAGCTGATCAGCGGCGCCAATCACCTCGGCAATACCCGAGAGTATTTTACGATTGTTCAAGTGTATCGTTACCCCATTAAGTCCCAAGGCATCAAAAGCACGATCGTAGAGTTGAATGAGTTCAACCTCCTGCCAAAGGGATTTACTCCCGACCACATCGGCATCACACTGATAAAACTCACGAAACCTTCCTTTTTGAGGACGATCTGCGCGCCAAACAGGTTGAATTTGAAAACGTTTGAACGGAAAATTGATTTCGTTTTGGTGTTGCACCACATAACGGGCAAAGGAACCGTTAGGTCATATCGCAAAGCCTTTTCTGAGATTTGCCCCGTTAATTTCTGACTGTCACGCTCATCGAGGAGACTTTGATCGGCTTTGGCCAAATAATCCCCGCTGTTGAGGATCTTAAATATCAAGCGATCCCCTTCTTCACCATACTTACCCATTAATGTCTGGGATTTTTCAAAGCTTGGCGTTTCAATGGGCTGAAATCCAAAGGTTTCAAAACAATGGCGCAAGGTATCCATAATGTAAGTCCTTTTGGCCACTTCCTCGGGTGAAAAATCTCTCGTTCCTTTAGGTAAAGATGGTTTTTGTGCCACTTTCTTTGCGTATTTGCGTGAATTACAAATATCATAAAATAGATGGATTTCTAGGGACATTATACCCTAGAATTCCCTCAAATAGTTGAGTTGGGCCAAAAGATTTCGATAAATTTGTCGCACTATATTATTCCATTTCATGCTCGGATTATTCAAAGAAAATATTCTGATTGCCTTAGACTCGATCAAAACCCAACTGCTAAGAACTGTACTCACTATAGTAATTATTGGGATTGGGATTTGGTCTTTGGTCGGGATTTTGAGTGCCGTTGATGCTTTGGAAAATTCAATTGCGGGGAATTTTGCCAGCATGGGCGCCAATACTTTTAATTTGCAGCGCTATGCTTTTGCAACAAACTCGAGAGATGGTGGTGAGCGCAAGAAAATCAACCCTATAATCGACTACAATCAAATTCGCGCTTTTAACGAACAATATGATTTTCCGGGTACCCAAACCTCTATTTCATTTTTAGGTACTGGCACCGCCGAGGTCAAGTACAATAACATCAAAACAGACCCCGAAGTCAGTGTTTACGGGGTAAATGAGCATTATTTAGCCAACACAGGCACTAAAATAGAACTTGGCCGAGCCTTTAATTTCTTTGACATTCAAAACAACAACCGCGTCTGTTTGGTCGGTTCAGATTTTCTCAAGAAAATGTTCAAAGACGAAGACCCCATCAACAAAACGATAAGTATTCGTGGGGCGAAATTTAAAATAATTGGACTTCTGGCATCCAAAGGCTCTACCTTTGGCAATAACCAAGACCTTCGCGTCTTGATTCCGATTCAAATAGCCCGTGGTATTTTTACCCAGCCTAACATCAATTACACCATCAGCGTGATGGTCAACCAAAAAGAAGCGCTCAAAGAAGCTGAGAGTGCTGCTCTGGTGGCCTTCAGAAATATCCGCGGCCTTTCTCCTTTGGAAGAAGATAACTTCGCCATTGAGCGCAGTGAAGATTTAATCAACCGTGTGGCCAGCATCACTGGAGTATTGGAGACTGCGGCATGGATCATCAGCATCATTACCATACTGGGCTCCTCTATAGCCCTAATGAACATCATGCTTGTATCGGTTACTGATCGCACTCGCGAAATCGGAGTGCGTAAAGCCATGGGGGCCAAAAAACGTACCATCATGACTCAATTTTTTATTGAGACCATTGTTATTGGACAAATTGGTTGTCTTTTGGGCATTGTATTGGGGATCGGTACCGGACTCATTTTTGCCACAGTCGCTGATTTTGAGTATGCACTACCTTGGGGCGCCATGATTGCGGCCGTGATCATCTCATTTATTGTAGCGGTGATTGCTGGATCCTATCCTGCTTCAAAAGCCGCACAACTGGACCCTATAGAGAGCTTGCGCTACGAGTAATCCTCAGGGATTAACGCTGCTAAGCGCCCAGCGATGTCTCCACTGGACAAAACGCCGCCTTGCTCAATTAAATCAAATAAAACCTGCGTGCGCTGTTTGTCGTAGGGCTTCTGCTGGCGATAAAAAGACACCGTATCTTCTTGCCAATGCTCCGCTAACCACTGCCAAGCCTCTGGAGTGTTGAAATCCAAATCGGTTGGGGTTTTAACCCCCAAAAGCCTCATGGACATCTGCCCGGCGTGGAACACAAAAACTCCGCCCGGAGAATAATGATTGATAAAGCAAGTCTTACGTAAACTTTCCTCCCATACCAAGTCACTAAAGGCATCTAATTGTTGGTCCACGCGATTCGGCTCATGGCTTTTTATTTCTTGCCACTGATTGCTGTCAATAGACTGACTGGCTAAAAATTGAGCAAATTCAACACTGAGGCTTTCAAATTGTTCTTTGGTAAGTCTGCGGTATTTCATGAATTCTAATGAATAAAAAACCCTCTACAATAAACATAGAGGGTTTTCAATATTTTAAGTCAATGATTCTTGACTTGCTGCATTGTTTTGAATCGATTATTTGGCTTCTGCCACAACATCAAAACTAAGGTCTGCAATCACTTCACGGTGAAAACGAACTTTAGCGTTATAGTTTCCGAGGCGCTTAACCAAACCACCTTGAACAGTGATGAATTTCTTGTCTAGGCTAATATTGTTAGCCGCAAGTGCCTCAGCTACGTCTGCGTTACTTACAGAACCAAATAACTTGTCGCCTTCACCAACTTTAGCGGCGATTTTGATTTCAAGTCCATTTAGTTTGGCTGCTTCTGCTTTTGCATCATCCACTAGCTTTTGTTCCTTGTGGGCACGTTGCTTCAATGTTTCTGCCAAAACCTTCTTCGCAGAAGGAGTGGCCAATACAGCAAGGCCTTGAGGAATCAAATAATTTCTTCCGTATCCGTTTTTAACCGATACCACATCGTCTGTGAATCCGAGATTCTCAACGTCTTTTTTGAGTATTATTTCCATGTCCTTATTCTGTATTATTTTAACATATCGGCGACGTATGGCATGAGGGCCAAATGACGCGCTCTTTTGATAGCAACTGCGACTTTACGTTGGTACTTCAACGAAGTTCCGGTCAAACGACGTGGCAAAATCTTCCCTTGCTCGTTGACAAATTTCAACAAGAAATCTGGATCCTTGTAGTCGATATATTTGATGCCTGATTTCTGGAATCGACAGTATTTTTTCGCCTTGGTGGTTTCTATATTGAGTGGGGTGAGATATCTAATTTCACCGTCTTTCTTGCCTTTTGCTTGTTGTTCTATTGATGACATAGCTTATGCGTATTGTTTGTTTCTATTTCTTCTTTTTTCGGCCCAGGCAACAGCATGCTTGTCGAGCTTCACAGTGAGGTAACGCATGATGCGTTCGTCACGACGGAATTCAACTTCCAAATCGTTGATGGGTTCTCCATCGCATGTGTATTCAAATAAGTGATAAAATCCACTTTTTTTGTTTTGGATTGGATACGCCAGCTTTTTCAAGCCCCAATCTTCCTTGGCGATCATCTTTGCACCTTTAGAAACAAGAAAACTTTCGAATTTCTTAACTGTTTCCTTTATCTGCTCTTCAGATAAAACGGGATTCAAGATGAAAACAGTTTCGTAATGAGTCATAATATATTGTTTTAGCAATCAGCACCATGCTGAGAGCGTGCAAAAATAAAGCTTTATTTGCAAACTACAAAGGATGAGTACTCAGGATATTGTCCATTGGTAAACTTGTTTCAAAACAAGGGTAAAACTCAGTTAAATGGTACATTTTATCAGATTAAAGCACTCCAAAACTTGTGAAGTTGTTTTTATTTAACTAATATTGTTTGACCTAAAACCTCGCTTAGATATGGATCAAACCATGCTTAATTGTGCTGTTGTTGACGACTCAACACTGCAGCGTCTTTCGATCGTAAAACTTATCAATGAACATCCCTCACTAAAGCTTGCTGCTCAATATAACAGTGCCGTGGAAGCAAAAGAAGGCCTAACCGCTCAAGCAATCGATTTGGTTTTTTTAGATATCGAAATGCCGAAAGTTTCGGGTTTCGATCTTTTAGACGACATGACCCAGAAGCCACAGATTATTTTTGTTACCGGTAAGACCAAATACGCCTTCAAGGCTTTTGATTATGATGCCATTGACTATTTGCGTAAACCCATTGCCAAAGATCGTTTTTTAAATGCGGTGCACAAGGCCATTGTCAATTACAAATTACGCAATGAGGAAGGCTTTGACGATGAGGATTTTATCTTCGTCAAAAGCAACCTTAAAAAGCGTAAGGTGTTCTTAAGTGAACTGAAATACATTGAGGCTTTAGGTGATTACGTCAAACTCGTCACAGAGCATGACTCGCTTGTCGTACTCTCGACCATGAAAGCGTTCGAACAATTACTTCCTGAAGATCGCTTCTTGCGCATACATAAATCCTATATTGTCAATCTAGATAAAGTACAACGCTACAACAGCAAGCAAATCGAACTCGAAAATCAAAGTCTCCCGCTAAGCCGCAATCGGAAAGTAGCCCTCGTTGAGGCTCTTGCCGCAGCTGCGAATAATTAAGCCATTAGTGTATTGGATCTACGTCAAAGGATACGCTGACTCGGGCAAACTCCTTTTGCAGCGTAAATCGTTGTAATACTTTTGTCAAAAACACTTTGGTTCCAGATATGGACTGTTCTTGGGGTACCTTAATCAACAACTGCTGAATATATTGGTTTCTAATTCGCGATACTGGTGGCGCGACGGGCCCTAAAACCAAAGGACCCAGTTTTTGCTCCATGACTTTATAAAGCCAAGTGGCTGCCGATTGGCAAAGACCGAGTTCCCGGTGTTTGATGGTCACCCTGATCAGTTTACAATAAGGAGGATACTGAAACTGACGGCGCTGCTCGTTTTGTTGCTGGTACATCGTAGTGTAATCTCCGTTAACGACCTGTCTGAGCAGCGGATGATCAGGGGAATAAGTCTGAATAAGGACGCGGCCCTGAACCCCACGTCGACCTGCACGACCACTGACTTGAGACATTAACTGAAAGGCTCTTTCTTGAGCGCGAAAATCGGGAAAATTCATGAGCTGATCAGCATTCAGGATGCCCACCAATGAAACACGATCAAAATCTAGACCTTTGGCCAACATTTGGGTCCCTACTAAAATATCTATTTCCCCTTGGTTCATGCGCTCGATGAGTCGGGTGAACGCGTATTTACCTTTGGTGGTGTCTTGATCCATTCTCGCCAGTCGGGCCTCAGGAAATAATGCTGTTAAGGTTTGTTCAATCTGTTGGGTCCCAAGACCGATACGATCTAGCTCATGGCCGCCACAAGTCACACAGTTATGAGGAACACCCTGTTCGTGACCACAGTAATGACAGCGCAAAAGCTCCTGATGACTGTGATACGTAAGACTCACATCGCAATCAGGACACTGAGGTACATGACCACAAGTCAAACATTCCATTAAGGCCGAAAAACCGCGTCTATTTTGAAAAAGCACTACCTGCTCACCGCGCGATAAGACCTGCTCAATGGCCTGAATTAACGGTGCGCTAAAATGATGTTTCATGAGCTTTTTTCGATATTGTTCACTGAGGTCAACCAGCTCAATATGAGGGGGAAGTACTCCTCCGTAGCGCTGGTTCAAAGAAACGAGACCAAACTTCTTTTGCTGTGTATTGCTGAACGACTCGAGCGATGGGGTTGCGGAGCCCAGAAGAACTTTGGCGCCATGCCTATGCGCGAGCATAATGGCGGCATCTCTGCCGTGGTAGCGCGGTGCAGGATTGTGTTGTTTTAGTGACGGTTCATGTGATTCGTCTAGGACCACCAAGCCCAAGTCACCAAAAGGTAAAAATATAGCCGAGCGCGCTCCCACCACAATTTGGACCGATGGGTCTCGCTGTTTGACTTTCTGAAATAATTCGACCCGTTCTGCTGACGATTGTCTCGAATGATATACTCCCACATGCGGGCCATAAAAACGTTGGAGCCGCATGATCAACTGTGTGGTCAATTCAATTTCAGGGACAATGAACAAGACCTGTTGTTGTTTGGCCAAAACCTCCTGCATCAGGTGCATGTACAACCGGGTTTTTCCACTAGAGGTAATGCCGTGTAACAAACAAATACTGCCCTGCTCAAAGTAGGCCTTAATCTCACCCAGGGCCTGTTGCTGAGCGGGGGATAATGCAGAAAGATCCTCAGTAGGGCCTTCGTGAACCGGGGCACGATCAACAGCACGCCGCTTAATCACAACGAAGTTTTTATCTACTAAGGTATTGAGCACCGACGAGTTAGATTGTGAGGACTTAAGTAATTGAGCCTGCTGAATTTCCTCCTCATGTGGCTTGGACAGTAAAAAAAGTAAAAGTTCGCGCTGTTTTGGTGCTCTACTCAATCCTTCCAAAACCTGATTCAAGCGCGTCTCATTGAGTATCTCTGGATTTAACCGAACGAATGGTCGTACAAGTGGTTTATACTTATCATCGAGCTGTTCTTGTGCCGCAACCAGTCCCCTATCGATAAGCGCATAAATTACCCCCATTACCGAATTACGCGACAGTATCGCACGAACCTCATCAATAGAAATTCGGGGCTGGGTGCAAAGCGCCTCCATAACCAGGTATTCTGCATCGCTCAATTCTGGCCATTGATCGGGTTCTGGATTCAACAGTTGTATGAAGGTTTCACTTTCTAAAAGCATCGCTCCTGGCAGGGCCGCTTTCATGACCTCGCCCAAAGTGCACATGTAGTAATCGGCCATCCATTGCCAAAAAGAAAGCTGTGTCTTGGTTACAATGGGTTGCTGGTCTAATATCTGATCAATCTCCTTAGTTTCATACTCGGGCAGTGCGTCAGCTCCCACACCAAACACCAAAGCAGTCCGCAATTTATTCCGGCCAAACGGAACCACTACCCGCATCCCGGGTCTTAGAAATGCAGCCTCAGCATCCCTAACCCTATAGGTAAAGGTCTGTTTAATGGGCAGAGGAATGATGACATCAATAAAGGACATAATTACTTTTTGAGGTAATTTATACCAATGGCACAGATCGTTCTTTTAATCGCCTTAAGGACTGATCTAATTCAAATCCAAGCAACAGCAAATTCGCATTGAGCCAGATATACACTAGCATGATCAAAAGAGCACCTATGGAGCCGTAAAGCTCATTGTATTTTGAGAAGTTATTGATATACACCCCAAACCCATAGGTGGTGAGTAAGATAAGGACCGTAGTGGCTAGGGCGCCAATAGACCAAAAGCCCTTGCTCCCTCGCTTTTGAACACCAAAAAAATAAAGCGCTGCTACAATCACGTAGAGCATCACTACGAAAAACAAGTATTGAACGGCGGCGATCCAAAACAAATCATTATCGATTAGGGTATCAGATTTGAGCCAATTGATCAGGAATTCACCGTAGGCAATTCCGCCGAGGGTCACGATTAAAATAAGGGAGAGTAAGACAGCAACCCCAACCGAGATAATATACTGTCTGATGTAGCCCCGGTTTATGGTCACATGCACCGAATACTCAAAGGCACTGAATATCGCATTGACCCCATTGGCCATGAGAAATAATGCCAAAACAAGGGTAAACGAAAGCAATCCAGTACGCGGGTTCGTGGCAATATCCTCAATCACCGGATAAAAGAACTCATGCGTTTGTGCGGGCAATAATTCATCAATAAATCGCAAAAAACGCTCCTGAAAATTGCGAATAGGGATATAAGGAATGACGTTTAGCATAAACAGCAAAAACGGAAAAATGGCCATAAAAAAACTATAGGCAATAGCACTTGCGCGAGAAGAGAGCGCTCCTTTAATCAAGCCTACAATGTAAATTTCAATCAAATCAAAAAGGGACAACCCCTGAAAACCAGGTAAGGCGATCCACCGCAGCAGTTTAGCCAGTGCCCCAACCACAGGCCAACGTTCAAAAGAATATGTTTTGGCAGTTGTTGTACCCATAATTAACTCCTTAGTCTACAGCTTTTAAACTCAAATCTAAATTTTGTACCGAATGAGTGATGGCTCCGCAAGAAACAAAATCTACACCACACAAGGCATAATCCCGAATGGTCTGCAGGTTAATCATACCACTGGACTCGGTCTGACAGTGATCGCCAATGAGGGCCACGGCCTTTTTTGTGTCTTCGGTACTAAAGTTATCGATTAAAATACGCGTGATCCCCTCGTGGTTTAGTATGGCCTTAATTTCATCAAAGTCACGCGCCTCAACAATAATCGGAAGATCCAATGCGCGCTCCTGCAGATAACTTTTTGTAGCCCGTATTGCGCGATCCATCCCCCCACAAAAATCAATGTGATTGTCTTTGAGCATGATTGCATCATAGAGTGCAAATCTATGATTCACTCCGCCCCCAAGACGAACAGCCCACTTTTCTAAAGCACGAATGCCTGGGGTCGTTTTGCGGGTGTCTAAAAGGCGCGTTTTAGTGCCCTCGAGCTCAGCGACATAGGCACGGGTCTTAGTGGTAATCCCGCTCATGCGCTGCATGGCGTTGAGCACTAATCGCTCTGCCTGCAATAAAATATGACTCGGGCCTTCTACAGTAAATGCAATACTCCCTTTTTCAGCAAAAGCACCATCCTCCTGTAAGGGCTTGAAGACGACCTCATCACTTAAGGTGGCAAATACTTTTTGAGCAAATTCAAGTCCAGAGATATAGCCAGATTCCTTCACCATTAAAGCGGCTTTACCCCGCGCTGATTTAGGAATACAGGCCAGAGTCGAATGATCTCCTGAACCGATATCCTCGCGCAAGGCATTGTTAATAATGCCCTTAATTTCTTCTTGTTCTTGTGCCGCTGAAATCAAAAAATGGGTTTTGAGCTAAATTACTAAAATACCCAACAAATAGTTCCTGCACAAGGCGCTAACTTATCACAAATAGCAAAATGAATATCTTTACTCCATGAACATAAGTTTACTGATGGTCGGACCGACCGATGACACAAATTTGGAACAGCTCATTACGGGCTATGTCAAAAGACTAAATCACTACATTAAGTTTGATCTACACACGCTTCCAACCTTAAAAAACACCAAAAATTTGAGGCCTGATCAACAAAGCCAGAAAGAGGGTGAAATGATTTTGGCCGCGCTTGCACCCGCTGACCGGATCATTTTACTGGATGAAAAAGGCAAGCAAATGAGCTCGGTGGGCTTTTCTCAGTTCATGCAAAAACAACTCAATGCCGGAGGAAAAAAATTAGTATTTGTCGTGGGTGGCCCCTATGGCTTTTCGCCAGAGGTCCGCAAACGAGCCAGCAGCAGCGTGTCTTTGTCATCCATGACTTTTAGCCACCAAATGGTGCGCTTATTTATGGTCGAGCAATGCTACAGGGCCTTCACTATACTCAAAGGAGAACCCTATCATCATGAGTGATTGTTCATGTACAGGTCGGCTCAAGTTTTACAGCGCCTGAACTTACGGCTTGATCAAGCGCAGATAGTGCGATTGTGCTGCGTTTTGTAGCTCCAGCAAATACGCACCTTGCGGTAATGTCTGATTCCACTGTAAATTTTGCTGTGCAAACAACCACTGTTTTTCAGCGATAAGACGACCGTCTAGACTGTATAATTTAGCACTCACAAAATTTTGCTGCCAAGTCCGGGGTAAATAAACTTCTATGGTCTCTTTAACCGGATTGATGACCAAAGGCGTAGGGTCTGCGCTAAAGTCCTCATTGGACAAGGACCCATAGATTTCAATAATGGCAAAATTGGCCATAGACTGGGTCAAACTCACATGTCCAGAATTCACCGTAGAGGCTTCAATATTATCAAAAGGCGAGGCCGAAACATCTGCTGGTCCGTGCCAATTATCTGTATCAATGGCCAAGGCACTCATGGTGGGTATAAAACTATACTCATCCTGATTTAGGGCATCGATAAATTCCTGAAGTACTGGACTTCCTCCCCCTCCAGTTAAGGCGGCAGATATATTCCCTGTTCCTCCGGGGGCACTATCAACGCCGTCCGAGGTCGATGGTGACTCCGCATCTGCCGAAAAAGTAGAAACTGGGATCCCTATGAAAAAGGTAGACACATCGGTCACAGTTATGTTTTGGCTCGCAGCTTCAGGGGTAAAATATAAAGCGATATCGATATCGGTTAGCGCGTCCACCTCGATACTGGTATTGACCACTTCCATTCCTGGGCTTCCAATAGTGGTACCATCAATGTCACCGTTAATCATAGTTACATTGCGCACGTTCTGTGGAAAGCCTAAAGCATCGAGTTCTTGCTGAAACTCATCGCGAAAATTAGGCGCTCCAGCGGGCAAAAGCAGGTTCGGGTCTTGTTCCAAATCGGAACCTGCCAGTAAATGACCCGACAAATGATCGATGAGCATTTGCTTAGCAGCGGTCGAGTTAAGCACAAAGTCCACTGTAGCTTGAGCAATGGGATCCCCGCCAACAACAGCAAAATAATTGATCAAATATTGCAAAGAAATAGGAATGTTGGCTCCACGATGCGGGGAATCAAAAGATAAATACAATCTCGTTTCGTGCGGCAATCCTTCCTGCTCCATGTAGGCTAAGGCATATCTGGCAATTAAACCGCCCATACTCGGTCCCAGAACAACGAGCTCTTCACTGCCTTGTTTTTGTGCATTGATCTCTTGAATTAAAGCCACAAGAACCATGGCATTGCGTTGTATAAAATCTGCACCACCACCGATATCATAACCATCTGTAGTGTAATTTGGCGCATTCAAAATAACAATATCAAACCCTAAATCACGTAGCTCATCGGCCAAATTCTGACCCCCATAACTCAAGCTGGCATATAAGGCCCCAATACCTCGGCCATCCCCTGGGTCAAAACCATCTAATACAATTACCGGTCGGTCAAGAACCCCATCGACGTTGTCTAAAAATATCTCGTATTCTCCCTGTCCAAAGTACGGCTGCGCTTCACCGTAACCCTGATAAGCAATATTGGCAGTAATGGTTGACACCACTGAACGTTCAGGATAGAAGTCTGGGTTTGGAGGAGCAAAAAAGCGCCCTTGGGTCTGTGCACTAATGCCAGCGCCGTAAGGCAACATGACACTCACCAAAACAACCAAGATTCCTTGATTTAATCTTGCTGGTCTGGTCTTAAAAACATTTTTGAAGAACAAATTAATCATGTTAAGATAGGTTTTTTCAGACCCCATACAGGATCATCGAATTAGTAATTACTTCATCATTTTTTTGATCCACTTGAGTTTTTTATCGCCCAATGGCGGATATTTCAGGGGTGCTTCAAACCAATTTTTTTTGTACATCACACTTTTGCGATGACTGAAACAATCCATGCCATGCTCACCGTGGTAAGCGCCAATTCCGCTGTGCCCCACTCCGCCGAAAGGCAAATAAGGGTTGCTTAAATGCATCACAACATCATTCACCGCACCGCCGCCAAAAGAAAGCTCTGAGAGCACTTTTTGATATTCTTTCTTGCGGTCACTAAAAACATAGGCGGCCAAAGGTTTTTCCAGAGTTTTAATCTGCACCACGGCATCATTGATGTTATCGTAGGTCATCACAGGCAGAATGGGGCCAAAGATCTCTTCTTGCATTACGGCATCGTCGAGAGTTACATCAACCATGATTGTCGGTTCAATATAACGTTGATCTCTGTCGTATCGCCCACCGTAAAAGATTTTATCCTTATCGATTAATGTCTTCAGTCGATCGAAATGGCGTTCATTGATGATCTGACAGTAGTGCCGCTGGCCATGAGTGTAATTATTGCGCTTCAATTCAAGTAGTACAGGCCTTAAGAAAGTCATCACGCACGGACCGGTGCACCAAAACATAATCCGGTGCAACACAGGTTTGCCCTGCGTTCAAGAATTTTCCCCAGATGAGTCTTTTGGCAGTCAATCCCAAATTAGCCGATTGACTCACAATGGCAGGTGACTTGCCTCCAAGCTCCAGGGTAACAGGCGTCAGGTGCTTTGCCGCTGCCTGATAAACAATCTTCCCCACATGAGTGCTGCCCGTATAAAATATATGGTCCCATTTTAGACTCAATAAATCACCCGTTGCTTTGGCATCACCTTGAACCACCACTAAATGTCCAGGGTCAAAATTCGAGTTGATCATTTCTTCTATGATGGCAGCCACTGCTGGTGCATTTTCACTTGGCTTCAGCACAGCGGTATTACCAGCAGCAATAGCCGATACAGCAGGTTGTAACAACAAAAGCACTGGGTAATTCCAAGCGCCTATGATCAAATTAACCCCGAGAGGTTCTCGCCAGATGGCGCTGCTGGCTGGCCAATTGATCCAATTGGTGCGTACACGCTTAGGGCGCATCCACTTTTGAGGTGCTTTTTGGCCCGAGCTATTTCTTCGTAGAGCATAGAAAATTCAGTGGTAAAACTCTCAAATTCAGATTTTTGAAAGTCCTGATAAAGAGCGGCGACAATTCGATCTTCGTAGGCCCTAAGCATATGGTCAAATTGACGTAACACGCTCATACGTGCGCTATAGCTCAGGGTTAAACCACGGTCAAAATAAATACGTTGTTGCTCGTGAAAAGAGGACACGGAATTATTGTTTTTCTCTGTTCAAGATACGGTATTCCTCGTAACATTCACTGATGGCGTCAAGAATTTGTAGGTCATTAGCCGTTTGGATGAATTCCGCCGAATAACTGCAATTGTTCAGAATCTCATCAATGTCAGCACGCTCGAGTTGAAGCACAGCCATTAAGGTTTCTCGATCAAATTTAGATTGGAGCAAATTGCGGATTTGATCGTCTTGCTTCATTTGTTTGAGTTTGCGCATCTGTTTAGGGCGCTTACCAAAGACATTATATAAAAAATCCGCAGGGTTAAATAAAGCACTCAAGACCTTGGTTACCGCTCCAGGTTGCTTCTTTCCGCCTTCATAGCCGCCACCCACTCCAGGGATGCGGTATCTATAATCGTCGTAAATGGGAATGATTTTGGCATCAACCTCAACGTAACCTGTCAGCTGAACCGGCTTGACAACAACTTCCTCAAGCGCAATCCCTAATTCAGTCATTTTAACCTTAATAAAGTCGTATTTGAGCCAGTCATTGGTCACGCGAACACGAATGGATCGAAATCCAAGATAAGAGAAATATAGGGTATCGTTTACAGAGGCACGCAATTTAAAGGCTCCTTCTACGTCCGTAGTGGTGCCAATAACTTTGTTTAGGTTGACGATATTTACGTTTTCCAGTTCACTGTCATCGGCATCGTTTATCACAACACCGTTAATGATTACTCCGGGATCATCCTCGGACGCCACATCGGGCTGTGTCTCTTGTGACAAAGCAAAAAACGGCAGAACCAATATGAAAAACAACAAACGGATCTTCATCACAACGATTTCGGCTAAAATTAACCAATTACCGACAATTAAATTTGAATATTTTGTGAAAATCACAGCCAGGATTTATCGCCGACGACGCTTTCCACGTGTCCCCGGCACATCAGGTCTTTCGCCACGACGCCGATTCTTGCCCTGAAAGGACCCACTAGAATCAGATTTTTTTCCCTTTTTGGATCTTGAGGAAGACGAAAATCCACCGTCCCGTTGATCTCCTTTGTAAGACTTACCTTTTTTAAATTTTTTACCAGATCCTCTACCTTTAAACTTACCGCGAGCACCGCGATCATCCGAACGCTCAATCTCAATGGCACGATCGTGGAAGAAGATCCCTTCAAAAGCCTCGTTCACTCGGTTTTCATGAGCTTTATCGGTATTGAAAAATGAAAAACTATCCATGGTGTCGACATGAAATACTTCATCTTTACTCAGTCCTGTCACCTCGCGTATCATATCTTTGAGATCCATCCAAGCGAGGCCATCTTTACGTCCTAGGTTAATGAAAAAGCGTACACTATTATCAGATTTTTTTGAGCCACCAGAGCGCTCACTCTCCTGTCCTTGAGGAACATTTAAATCCTTTGCCTTTTTGTAGTAATTGAAAAATCGAGAAAACTCTACAGAAAAGAACTTTTTGATCAGCTCATCTTTGTCAAAATCTTTTAAGACTTCACCGATGGCCGGGAGATAAGGATCAATTTCATGATTGATTTCAGTTTTGGCAATATTGCTGGCCAAATGAAATAATTGTTTTTCACAGATCTCAATGCCCGAGGGAATTTCTTTAGCCACAAAGGATTTTTGTATGATTTTTTCGATGGCTCTTATCTTGCGCACCTCACTTTTGGAAATAATCACCATAGAAATCCCAGTTTTGCCTGCGCGCCCTGTTCTACCGCTTCTGTGCGTATAGGTTTCGACCTCGTCTGACAACTGATAATTGATCACATGGGTAATGTCATCTACATCAATGCCTCGAGCGGCCACATCGGTTGCCACCAACATTTGGATTTGTCTCGAACGGAAGGACTTCATCA
Source organism: Flavobacteriaceae bacterium (assembly GCA_038141525.1). GTDB lineage: Bacteria > Bacteroidota > Bacteroidia > Flavobacteriales > Flavobacteriaceae > BACL21. The sequence goes on from JAYQIF010000008.1 coordinate 231,057, forward strand.
CCAAGTCGCGCTGATTTTGACTTAAATCCCCATGTAAAGCGGCCGCGTTATAACCATCTTCAATAAGCATCTCGGCTACTTTTTGAGTGTCCCGTTTAGTGCGACAAAAGACTACAGAAAAAATATCTGGATTGGCATCGGCAAGCCGTTTTAATGCTTGGTACCTGTCTCGAGCAGCGACCATATAATACTCGTGGGTCACACTGTTTGCGCCAACATTTTTAGCCCCGACTGTGATTTCTTGAGGCTGGTGCATGAATTTGCGCGCAATCGCAGCGACCTCCTTGGGCATGGTCGCACTGAACAACCAAGTGTTCTTGTCTTGAGGTGAATGCGATAAAATCTCGGTAATATCTTCGTAAAAGCCCATGTTCAGCATCTCATCAGCCTCGTCCAATACACAGTATTCGATTTTGGAGATATCGATCATCCCTCGACCAATCATATCCTTCATTCTCCCGGGCGTAGCCACAATTATTTGTGCTCCTTTTTTGATTTGACGGGCTTGTTCGGTAATGCTTGCTCCGCCATAAATGGCCACGACATTGAGGCCTTTAAGGTATTTTCCATAGAGTTTTAACTCCTGGGTGATTTGTAAACAAAGCTCACGTGTGGGTGAAAGTATCAGTCCTTGCGTATCGCGACTTTCGACACGTATTTTTTGGAGCATCGGAAAGCCAAAAGCGGCGGTTTTACCCGTGCCGGTTTGCGCCAATGAGACGATATCGGTCTCCTGGCTCAGTAATACAGGAATGGTTTTTTGTTGGACCTCACTTGGTTGTTCAAAACCCAAGTCGGCGATGGCTTGAAGGAATTCATCCTCCAATCCTAGTGATTGAAATGTTGTCATTATATGGTTTTACTCGTTATGTGTTGTCCAAAGCATACGACCCGAGTTAACCCAAAGCTTTATGTACAACACTTCCTCACCCTGAGGAATTTGCTGCAAAAGTACGTTTTATTTAATGGATGGAGGATTTTGAGGTATTGATTCGAATAATTTCCTGCCTCGTAACCCGAAATAGGATGCAGTAAATAAGGTTTTTCCCATGATTATCACGCCGTGTTTGTTGAAGGAATTCTACCCGACCTTGTCTCGAAGCCAGTTGATCAGTTCTTGCGTGGCCAGACCGCGATGACTGATTTGGGTTTTTTGTTCTATGCTCATTTGGGCAAAAGACAAGTCGTAGCCCTCGGGCATAAAAATAGGATCATAACCAAACCCCTGATTACCTATAGGCTCCTTAAGAATCGCACCACGGCAAACGCCCTCAAAAAAATTGACCGACCCTTCCCAATATAAAGCGATGACGGTACGAAACTGCGCTTGGCGATTGGTTTGCCCTTCAAGAGCCTGAAGTAGTTTTTGAACATTATCGGCATCTGTAGCCTCTGATCCAGCGTAGCGGGCACTGTAAACACCGGGCGCACCGTCTAAGGCCATCACTTCTAGTCCCGTGTCGTCGGCAAAACAATTGAGACAGGCACTCTTGGCCAAAGCCATCATTTTGAGTTCAGCATTTCCGTTCTAGGGTGTCGGCCGTTTCAGCAACCGGGGGATCCTGAGTCAAATCACCCAGATATCCCAATTCAATCCCCGGAGGCATCTGGGCCTTTACTTCCTTGAATTTATTGATGTTATGGGTGGCAAAGATTAAATTCATTTCGTCTGGTCTTGATGATAACGTTCGATAATGCGTGGGGCATCTTTGATGGAGGCAACGGTCCAGGCGCACTCGAGGTCGTAGCGTTCGGGATCAGACAATGGCCACGGGGCGTGTTCTCTGCGCATTCGCCCTACCAGTTCATTGAGGATTATCGCTGCAGAGACCGAAATATTGAGACTTTCTGTAAAACCATACATGGGGATGGTAAGGGCCACATCGGCCTGAGCCATGAGTTCTGGGCTGAGTCCTTTTTTCTCTGTTCCAAAGAGCAAAGCGGACTTTTGTGAAACGTCAAAGGCATCGAGCGGCACCCCATCATGAGGGGTTGTCGCGACGATTTGATAACCTTCAGCGCGTAGGGTATTTAGACAATCCTCAGCATTCGAATGTCGGTGAATATCCACCCACTTTTGTGCTCCCATGGCTATTTCTTTATCCACGCGCTTTCCAAAACGGGCTTCGATCACATGAAGATCTTGTATGCCAAACACATCGCAACTGCGCATGACCGCACTGGTATTATGCATTTGATAAACATCTTCGGTAACCACAGTAAAATGGCGCGTGCGCTGCTCCAGAACCTTTTTAAACAGTTCACGACGACGTGGGGTCAAAAGACTTTGGAGATATGCCAACAATTCTGGAGTCATTATAGAATCTAGATGCCTTTGTAATATGGCCTGCAAGATAATGAATAAGTGACAAGGTTCGAATTGGGTCAAAATGTCGAGCACTAATTGATAAATACTTTTAGCCTTGCTTACTGACCCTTCTATAATTTCTTAATTTGCAGTCATGGCAAATGACCTTTGGCAGCATATCAATTTCAAAAGAGCGACCCGTGAACATCGAGAAAATGCGGCCCTTTGGATGCTGGATCACCTAGGTGCTTTACCTGAGTTGATGTCTGCCTTATACGCTGGATTAGACGAATCTGGGATCAAAGCCGATTCTGACTCAAGGGATCAGGCGCTGAGCACAAAAGCCGCGTATATCCTAGAAATGATGGCAATAAAAAACCTGGAGGCTGTTGCTGACCAACTCCCGAACTCGCTTGTCATCTGCCTAAATTTAAATCAGATTCAATTCAAAGAGCCCTACTCCACATCATGAATTTATGGCTTTCAAAGCCAAAAACCATCAGTGAACTAGATGAAAACGTCATCGAATGTCTCACGGAGCATTGTTTCGACAAACTGATCCAAAAACCTGAAGCTGCCGTGGCGGTTCAAGCTCATGCGATGAGTTGTTTATTGCACTTAAGTCATAATAATCCTTGGATTAAAGAACCCTTAGCAGACATTTTAATAAAAAACATGCCCCATCAAAGCCCGGGTTATCGCGCCCGAGCCCGGCATATTCTCCAGGACTTGAATCGAGGATAGTGACTTTTATCCTCAACTTAAATTCACTGTAAATCAGCGCGCAGCAACGCCATATTTGTTTTAATTTCAAGATAATTTAATTCGAAATCAATCGGCGACAACTCTTGATTAAAAAATTCCCTCTGCCGTGGGTCAACTCATGGGTGATGATTATCTTTGCTTTTTGAATCGCAAAACGATGTCACACACCAGTCTTCAAGCCATAACTCCTATAGATGGGCGCTATGCTGCCAAAACAAAAAGTCTTATTCCTTATTTTTCAGAAGCAGCGCTGATCCAGTACCGGGTGCGCGTAGAAATTGAATATTTTTTGGCCTTAGTGGCTATTCCCTTGCCACAGCTCAAAGATTTTGATCTTAGGTCAGGCGCAAGCCTTGCGCGATATTTATAAGAATTTTACTGCTGACAACGCACAAGCCATCAAGGATATTGAGGCCGTGACCAATCACGATGTTAAGGCCGTCGAATATTTTATCAAAGAACGTTTTGATGCTCTTGGACTCGGCGCGTTCAAAGAATTCATTCACTTTGGTCTAACCTCTCAAGACATCAACAATACAGCCATTCCATTGAGCATGATGGAGGCCGTAAACGCCGTTTATCTGCCTCAACTCGGGGCGCTCAAAGATCAACTCAAAGTTTACGCCAAAGAATGGGCCGAGGTTCCGATGCTGGCCCGTACCCATGGTCAGCCCGCTTCTCCTACCCGACTCGTTAAAGAAATTCAAGTTTTTGTGACGAGACTAAACGAGCAAATCGCTGGATTCAGCAGTCTGAAACACGCCGCTAAATTTGGGGGGGCTACCGGGAATTTTAATGCGCATCACGTCGCTTATCCACAGATTGATTGGCAGGAATTTGGGCGTAATTTTGTGGAGCAGAGTCTTGGTTTACACCATTCTTTTCCGACTACCCAAATCGAACATTATGACCATATGGCGGCTTTGTTCCACCTTATGGAGCGGGTCAATACAATCATTTTAGATCTGAATCGTGATTTGTGGACCTACATTTCTATGGATTACTTCAAGCAAAAAATTAAAGCTGGTGAAGTAGGTTCTTCGGCGATGCCGCATAAAGTCAATCCGATCGATTTTGAAAATAGTGAAGGAAATATAGGTATTGCCAATGCCCTACTGGGTCATTTGGCGGCAAAATTGCCGGTATCTCGCCTACAAAGAGACCTCACCGACAGTACGGTTTTGCGTACCATCGGGATGCCTTTTGGCCATACTTTGATCGCGTTTCAATCGACTTTAAAAGGGCTAGGCAAGTTGCTTTTGAATGCTGAAAAAATAAACGCAGACCTCGAAAACAATTGGGCCGTAGTGGCCGAAGCCATCCAGACAATCTTGCGTCGTGAAGGTTTTGCCAATCCTTATGAAGCGCTCAAAGGACTCACCCGCACCAACCAGCGTATTGATCAACAGGCGATTCACAGCTTTATTGAGGGACTTGAAATTAGTGAGGCCCTTAAAAATGAACTCAAGGCCATCAGCCCTCAAAATTACACTGGTATTTAGGGCATGAAAGCTCCAGACGCTTCAAGACTGAAAATTGCCCAAATCCCTAAAGGGAAACTTCGGCATGTTTGGTCTAGAATGCGCTTTGGTAAATCGCTCATGGCAATAGCCATGGTCGGGGCCAGCCTATTGAGTGTCTCTTGTTTTGAAGATTTAGACGACAATTACCGTGAGGCCTCAACTACAGAGATCAATGACTTTATCTGGCGTGGGCTGAACTATTTTTACCTCTACAAAGGCTCAGTTCCTAACCTACAAGACAACGCCTTTGACTCACAGGGCGATAAAAAAGCCTATTTAGCCTCTTTCGACACGCCCGAAGATTGCTTCGAGGCTTTGACCGATCCAAGCGACCCTTTTAGCCTCCTAGTTGAAGATTATTTGACCCTAGAAAATTCTTTGGCCGGTATATCGCTCAGTAATGGAATGGAATATGGTCTGGTTTATTATCCACAAGACAATTCGCTTATTTTTGGTTATGTGCGTTATGTGCTTCCTGGCAGCGATGCAGCGACACAAAATCTGCAACGCGGGATGATTTTTAATCGCGTGGACGGAACTCAACTCACGGCCACAAATTACAATGACCTGCTATCGCCCGACACTTATACTTTGGGATGGGCCACCTATGATGGCACCGAGATTACCCCGCTTAGTGAAACCACGACCTTGACCAAAACTCAGCTTTCGGAAAATCCAGTGCACAAGACGGCGGTCTTCTCAGAAAATGGACATACCATCGGTTATTTGATGTACAATGGCTTTACCAATGAATACGACAACGACCTCAACACTGCCTTCGGCAACTTTGCGGCCCAAGGGGTAACCGATCTGATTTTAGATCTGCGCTATAATGGAGGGGGTTCAGTGCGCACGGCCACCTCTCTAGCGGGCATGATTACCGGGCAATTTCAAGGAGAAATTTTCTTTACTGAGCAGTGGAATGCTGATCGACAAGCCCAATACGCAGAACCAGGTTATTTTGTGAGCACCCTAGCCAATGGGGCTGGCCTAAACAGTCTGGAGCTCACGCGGGTCTATGTTTTGACCTCGGGCCGCACGGCCTCAGCCAGCGAACTGGTGATTAACGGCTTAAAACCCTATATCGATGTGGTGCAGATCGGATTGCCGACCCGCGGAAAATATCAGGCCTCATTTTTGCTCTATGACGCCCCAGCCCCGTCCTTTAGCAGAAATCAAGCCAATACCGGACACCGCTACGCCATGCTGCCTCTGGTTTTTAAAACGTTAAACGCTGCCGGAGTCACTGATTATGCCAATGGCTTAACGCCTGACATCGAACTATCCGAAGATTTCAGTAACCTCGGGCAACTCGGACAGACTGACGAACCACTTCTTGCCCGGGCTATTTCAGAAATTTTAGGTCAGCCTCTGCCCTTCGACCAGCCGCCATCGCGCGCTGGTCAATGGAGCGAACTTCAAGTCCCAAGCGATGTTTTGGATGGGGTGATGTATCGATAACCCAAAGGATGGTGAGCCATAAAAACCCTGTTCTTATGACGTTCAGAAAATTGAAAAAGCCGAGCGAATCGCTCGGCTTTTCTTTGGTCGGGATGACAGGATTTGAACCTGCGACCCCACGCCCCCCAGGCGTATACGCTACCAGACTGCGCCACATCCCGATTTATGGTGTGCAAAGATATTTCTTTTATTCTTTATTCAAACTATTTCAGTACCTTTTACTCAAGCAAAAATCCACCAAAATGAATCGGTTCTTACCCCTTTTATCCCTATTAATCATCAGCTGTCAACACCCCAATGCGCAAAGTGATTTAAGCCTAAAAGTGCCTAACGAGAGACCCTATACCATAGAGATGGTTTTTGATGGGGTACAAAATCCTTGGGGCATGGATTGGCTTCCCGACGGCAGCATGCTGGTCACAGAAAAAAGTGGGGTACTCTACCACGTAAAAGGCGATCAGGTTACAGAAATTTCTGGTCTTCCCGAAGTATTCAATTGGGGACAAGGCGGACTGCTCGACGTGGCGCTTCATCCTGATTTTGCTCAGAACCGCTGGGTTTATCTCACCATGGCGACCACTATCGGTGGTGGCGAAGGCGGAAATACCTCGCTCGTGCGCGGCCAACTTATAGAAAATCGACTTAACTCGGTACAAATATTGTACAAAGCCACACCCAATGTGCCCGACGGACAGCATTTTGGATCCAGGATTGCCTTTGATGATCAAGGCCATGTATTTTTTGGCGTGGGCGATCGCTTTCACCGTGACCAATATCCACAGGACATCAACATAGATGGGGGTAAAATTTATCGCCTGAATGACGATGGCAGCATTCCAGAGGATAATCCGTTCTATAATACCCCAGGCGCCAAGAAAGCGATTTACTCCTACGGGCATCGCAATCCCCAAGGATTGACCATGCATCCAGAAACAGGTGTGCTCTGGGAACACGAACACGGGCCTCGCGGTGGAGATGAAATTAATATCATTCAGCCGGGCCTCAATTATGGATGGCCGGTGATCACCTACGGCATCAACTATAATGGCACCACAATCACAGAACAAACTGAAGATCCAGCAATGCAACAACCGCTGTATTATTGGGTACCGTCCATTGCTCCTTGCGGTATGACCTTTGTGACCGGTGACCGCTACCCAAATTGGAAGAATCAACTCCTAGTGGGCTCTTTAAAATTTGCCTATATCGAAATGCTCGAGCTCGAAGGCACAAAAGTCATTGGGCGCCAAAAAATTGCCGAAAACATCGGGCGTGTGCGCAATGTAAAAATGGGCCCAGACGATATTGTTTACGTGGGTATTGAAGGAGAAGGTGTGGTGCGTCTCAAGCCAATTAAGTGATATTTTAGCCTTGGACAGAGGTTAATTCTCGGGTCAGAAATTACTATCTTTGTGAAAACGCACAAGCATGACAATCATCGGGGTTGCCGGAGGTACCGCAAGTGGAAAAACGACCTTTGTTCAAGAGGTTTTGAGTGGTTTTGAGGCCCAATATGTGGGGCTCATTGCTCAAGACGCCTATTACAAAGACAACAGCCACTTGAGTTTTGAAGAGCGTTGTTTTTGAACTACGATCATCCCGATTCCATTGACTTTGACCTTATGGTTGACCAAATAAAGGCTTTAAAGCAAGGCCAAGAAATTGATCAACCGGTATATGATTATAAAGTACACAATCGCACTGCCGATACTTTGCAAATCTCACCTAAACCAGTGCTCATTGTAGAGGGTATTTTGGTGCTGCATCACAAAGCATTGAGAGATCTGATGGACCTAAAAATATTTGTGGACGCCCCTGCTCCCCTGAGGCTCGACAGACGTCTTCAGCGCGATATAACACAGCGCGGCAGAAATCAGCAAGAAGTTATGGAGCGCTATACAGATACCTTAAAACCCATGCACGACACCTATATTGAGCCATCAAAAGCCTCTGCCGATATCGTGGTTTTATCTCATCAAAAAAATCCGCAAGCGGTGGCACTGCTGCAAACTTATATTGAATCGAAAATCTAATCCGTCAATAGATCAAGGCTATGAGTAAAAACAAATCCAAAATAACCTGGCTTACTGTTATCGGCAATCGTTATGTTTTGCTGAGTATCGCCTTTGTGGTTTGGATGGTTTTTTTCGACACCAATTCATGGCTCATTCATCGAGAATTAGACGAAGAAATTGAGGTTTTAGAGCAGCGCAAAAGTCAATTTGAGCAGGATATAAAAAAGGACAGTGATTTTGTAACGCAAATGCAAGACACCTTTGAAATGGAACGCTATGCACGGAGCCAATACTATTTAAAAAAGGAAAACGAAACCATTTTTCTTATCGAAGAGGCCGACAGCACAAAAAATAATTCTGATCAATGAGCGCTTTAGATTTTTCAGAATTTAACCCCATTGACGACAAGCTCTGGAAACAACAAATCCAGTTCAATCTCAAAGGCAAAGACTACAACCAAGAGCTAATTTGGGAGAGTCCCGACGGTATACCCGTCCAACCCTTTTACACCAAAAACAAGACTCAGGCCAATCCTGTCCCTGATCTGCCCGACTCCTGGAGCAACAGTGCTCAAATTTATATGGGAAATTCTGAGGTCGTAGCACGCCTCATAAATCAAAGGCTGGATGAAGGAATTCGCCATTTTATTCTGGTTTGCGATGGCCCCTTTGACCCTGCAGAAGTGATGAATCTGGTGGCCCATAAGTCAGTAACCCTAATGCTAGAATGTAGTTTTTTAAACGGGAGTTGGCTTAAAGAACTCATCGAGAAGGCCAAAGCCAATGATGTAACACTACATCTGAATCAAGATCCATTGCATCATTTGGCCAAAACAGGAAATTGGCCCGCCCATCCTGATAACGTGTTTAACCGCTTTACGAGGTTTTGACCAGTAAGCAAACTACAGACCCGGTACTTGGGGTGCATACACTACTTTACACCGAATCGGGGGCCAACAATACACAACAATTGGCCTATACCCTAGCCCAAGCCAATGAAACCCTCGAACAGCTGAGTCATTTTGGCGCATTACCCAAGCAACTAACGCTGAATTATGTCGTGGGTATTGGGCCCAATTACTTTTTTGAAATAGCAAAACTGCGCGCATTGCGCCTGCTCAATGAATTATTGGGGGAAATACACCAATGTACCATTCATGCACACATTACGGCCCTGCCGGCGCAGCGGTTCATGACGGTATACGATTTTAATAACAATCTTTTGCGACATAGCACAGCGATGATGGCTGCTGTCTTGGGCGGGGCTAATGTCCTGTGTAACCTGCCTTACGATCATCACTATAAAAAGAGTCATGAATTTTCTCAAGGTCTGGCGCAGAATCAGCTCTATATTTTAGAATCTGAGGTCTTTCAAGACACTAATGCCCATACGGCCAATGGGGCCTATTATATAGAACAGCTTACCGAAAAATTAGCCGATCATGCTTTGACTTTATTCAAATCAATAGAGGCCGCAGGAGGTTGGCTAAAAGCCATTAAAAATGGGACGATTCAAAGAAAAATTAAAGAACGTCACGAAAAATCTGTTCGCGCATTAGACGCTTTGGAAGCCGTAGTGGTCGGCATCAATAAATATGCCGATGCCGCGCAAAAAATGAAGGATCAAATAGAATTGTATCCTTTTCAAAAAATGAATCCGCAAAAAACTTTGGTCGCTCCCATAGTTGCCCGAAGATTAACCCAAAATATTGAATTAGAACGATTGAACCATGAACAATAAACCCTACAACTCAAAAGCCATGATGCGTCTAAAAACTTTGCTTATACCCAGTATTTTGATGCTGATTTTGACCTTAACCGCTTGTCATCAAGGTCCGGAATATCGCTATGAAGATCAGCCCAGAGTGGTCGATTGTCCGGGTATGTCTGAAGATTTTATGCACGAGCTCCTGTACAGCTTCAGAGAGGATATTGGCGCATTTTACAACCAGTACACCGACTACATTCCAGGATCGACAAGCTATTACTACGAGGCCTACGGCCAATACATTTATTTTGGGTTTTCCGGTACGGCGCGTTTTGACGATATCGCCTCCGAGCACAGTCGCGCTCTTCTCCAAGAGCTCAGAAAAGACAAAGATTTTTGGATTGTAAAAGACGGCCAAGAGCGGCTGAATTACAATCACCCTTACCTAAAGTGTCTTATTGATGGGGTGGCCGATGACGATTTGAGAGTGTCTTTACAAAATTTACGTCAGGCCAAATCTCTGACTCCCGAACTTATTGCCGAGACCATGAGGATCAATTTTCAAAAAGTTATAGCTGATCCAAATCTCGCCATGTATATGGCTTTAGATGGTTATTATCAACCCCTGATCAACCGCAGCGCAAAAAGATGAGTCAACGCAAGGCCGTAGCACATATCAGCCTAAAAAAAGGGCAAAAATGGGAAGATTCCAAGGCGAGCCAGGATGTGGCCAAGCTCGGGTCATTCGGTGCAGGAGTACCCCCTACTTGCGAGGGCCCTATGCCACCATGTACGTGCAAAGACCTTGGACCGTCAGACAGTATGCAGGCTTTTCAACGGCCGAGGACAGCAATACCTTTTACCGCAAAAATCTAGCAGCGGGACAAAAAGGACTCTCTGTGGCCTTTGATTTACCCACGCACAGGGGCTATGACAGCGATCACCCACGAGTAACCGGAGATGTGGGTATGGCTGGGGTAGCCATAGACAGCGTTGAGGACATGAAGATTCTCTTTGACCAAATTCCTTTGGATCAAATGAGTGTCTCAATGACCATGAATGGTGCGGTATTGCCCATTATGGCCTTTTTTATCACTGCAGCCCTGGAACAAGGCGTGCCCCTCGAGCAACTCTCTGGCACGATTCAAAATGACATCCTCAAGGAGTTCATGGTGCGCAATACCTACATTTATCCACCGGCCGCTTCGATGCGCATTATCCGGGATATTTTTAGGTACACCAGTGAACACATGCCTAAATTTAACTCTATTTCGATTTCGGGATACCACATGCAAGAAGCTGGGGCGACGGCAGAAATAGAACTGGCTTACACTTTGGCTAATGGCTTAGAATATGTGCGTGAAGGCCTTAAGGCTGGACTAAATATTGATGATTTTGCCCCACGACTATCGTTTTTTTGGGGGATCGGCATGAATCACTTTGAAGAAATTGCCAAAATGCGCGCGGCAAGAATGCTTTGGGCTAAAATGATTAAAACCTTCGGTCCAAAAAACAATAAATCCATGGCGCTACGCACCCACTGTCAAACCAGTGGTTGGAGTTTAACCGCGCAAGACCCGTTTAATAATGTGACGCGAACCGCTGTTGAGGCTTTAGCCGCCGTTTGTGGCGGCACCCAATCCTTGCACACCAATGCTCTGGATGAGGCCTTGGCCCTACCCACAGAATTCTCAGCCCGTATAGCGCGCAATACGCAGTTATTTTTACAACACGAAACGCAAGTGACCCGAACGGTTGACCCATGGGCTGGAAGTTTTGAACTCGAGCGCATGACCAAAGACCTCATGCAAAAAGCATGGGATTTAATTCAAGAAATTGAGGATTTGGGGGGGATGACCAAAGCCATAGAAAATGGCTTGCCAAAATTGCGCATTGAACAAGCGGCTGCACGCAAACAAGCCCGCATTGATTCAGGAACAGAGGTCATTGTCGGGGTGAATAAGCATCAACGCAATAGTGATGAGCCCCTGCACATTCTCAAGGTGGATCAGGCTAAAGTATTAAAGGCTCAATTGAAAAAACTAAACGAGGTCAAAAAGCAGCGCGATGAGACAGCCGTGCGCCATGCCTTGGATAATTTAACGGCAGCAGCAAAGACCAATGACCAAAATTTATTAGCTTTAGCGATAAAGGCTGCCCAGCACAGAGCGACTTTGGGAGAAATCTCCGAGGCTTTAGTTGTAGAATTTGGCCGATATCAAGCACAAATACAAACCTTTAGCGGCGTGTATAAAAAAGAAATAAGCAACGATCCATGGTTCGAAAAAGCCCAAAAAGCGGTGCGTGAATTCGCCGAGCAAGAAGGGCGTCAACCGCGAATTATGGTGGCTAAAATGGGACAAGACGGACATGATCGCGGGGCCAAAGTGGTGGCCACAGGTTATGCCGATTTAGGCTTTGATGTCGATGTCGGACCTTTGTTTCAGACCCCAGAAGAAACAGCAAAACAGGCGGTAGAGAATGATGCACACATACTCGGGGTGTCCTCTTTGGCAGCGGGCCATATGCGCCTGGTCCCTCAAGTAATCAAGGCTCTAGAAAACCTTGGACGCAAAGACATTATGGTTATCGTGGGGGTGTGATTCCCGAGGACGACCACAAAGCGCTTTACGAGGCCGGTGTGGTTGCCATCTATGGTCCTGGCACTAACTTAAGCCAGGCCGCATTAGAATTGATTGAAATACTCATGGGATCAAGCCCAGAGTAAAACCTTTAAAATCTGAGTTATGGACTATACCCAAAAAATGATGCAAGCCGACGCGCTTAAAGGAAAAACCATTGTGGTCACCGGAGGCGGAAGTGGACTGGGTAAGGCCATGACCACCTATTTTCTGGAACTTGGGGCCAATGTGGTGATCAGTTCCCGTAATCAAGAAAAAATCGACAATACAGCCCGGGAACTCGAAGCAGAAACAGGCGGATCTGTATTGGCAGTACCCTGTGACGTGCGCCATTACGATCAAGTTGAGGCACTAGTCAAACAAGCCAATGACACCTTCGGTTCGGTCGATATTCTGGTCAATAACGCCGCAGGTAACTTTATTTCACCGACCGAGCGCTTGTCCTCAAACGCCTTTGATACCATCATTGACATTGTTTTGAAGGGCACCAAAAACTGTACTTTGGCCTTTGGAAAGCATTGGATCGAGCAAAAACAAACCCAAAAAGTAGTCTTAAATATAGTGACCACTTACGCTTGGACTGGCTCGGCCTATGTTGTGCCCAGCGCGACAGCCAAAGCGGGTGTATTGGCCATGACCCGTTCACTGGCTGTGGAATGGGCCAAATACGGCATGCGTTTTAACGCCATCGCGCCAGGGCCTTTCCCGACCAAAGGTGCCTGGGACCGACTACTTCCGGGAAACCTCAAAGAACAATTTGACCTGGCCAAAAAGGTCCCACTCAAACGCGTCGGGGCCCATCAGGAATTGGCCAATTTGGCCGCCTATCTCGTCTCTGACTTTTCGGCCTACATCAATGGTGAGGTCATCACCATAGACGGCGGCGAGTGGCTCAAAGGGGCCGGCCAATTCAACTTATTGGAAGACATACCTGAAGAACTTTGGGATATGTTAGAGGCCATGATTCGCGCCAAAAAAAGCTGAGCTTTGTTGACTTGTTGTTAACAAATACAATTTCGTGTGCGGTTTATTAGTTGTATTTTTAAGTTCAAATCTGTCTGCTCTTTTTATGGGTAAAATAATTGCCATAGCCAATCAAAAAGGAGGGGTTGGAAAGACCACCACCTCTGTCAATCTCGCTGCCTCTCTGGGTGTTTTGGAAAAAAAGGTCCTGCTGATCGACGCAGATCCTCAAGCCAATGCTACTTCGGGACTTGGTGTTGATGTGACGCCCTCCACCTCAGGAACCTATCAGCTACTCGAGCACACAGCCTCGGCCAAAGAGTGTGTGGTGGGTACTAGTTCCCCCAACCTATGGGTAATCCCAGCGCATATAGATCTCGTGGCCATCGAAATTGAACTCGTGGACAAAGAATCTCGAGAATACATGCTGCGTGAGGCTCTAAAACCCATCAAAGAAGAATACGACTATATTTTAATTGATTGTGCCCCAAGCCTCGGGCTTTTGACGTTGAATGCTTTGACGGCGGCGGATTCGGTGATGATCCCCATTCAATGTGAATATTTTGCTCTGGAAGGTTTGGGTAAACTTCTCAATACCATTAAAAGTGTTCAAAAATTACACAACACAGAACTGGATATTGAAGGATTGCTCCTCACCATGTATGACTCACGTTTGAGCCTCTCGAATCAAGTGGTCGATGAGGTAAAGAAGCATTTTGAAGAGATGGTCTTTGAGACTATTATTCAGCGGAATGTACGCTTAGGGGAAGCACCCAGTTACGGAGAAAGTATTATCAGTTATGACGCAGGAAGTACCGGAGCAAACAATTATCTACACTTGGCACACGAATTAATCGAAAAAAATCGTTAACCCATCATGGCAAAAGCAATCAAAAAACAAGCCCTTGGTCGTGGACTTTCAGCACTCTTAAACGATGAGAGTGCTTCCTCAAGTAATTCAGCTAAATCCGCCGCTGGGTTTGTAAACTTAAGCCTGGGTCAGATCAAGGTTAATCCTTATCAACCGCGTACTCGATTTACTGAGACCGCCCTTAAAGAGCTTGAGAATTCAATAAAATCATTGGGCCTAATTCAACCGATCACGGTGCGTGAAACTGAGCAAGGACATTACGAACTGGTCAGTGGAGAACGGCGCTACCGAGCCTCTAAAAACATTGGACTCAAAGAAATTCCTGCCTATATCCGCTCGGCCAATGACCAGGAACTCTTGGAAATGGCTTTGGTAGAAAATATTCAGCGTCAAGATCTGGATCCCATCGAAATTGCCCTCACTTATCAGCGACTTCTCGAGGATGTTTCTCTTTCGGTCAGTGCCCTCGGCGACCGTTTGGGTAAGGACCGTACGACGGTGACTAATTATCTGCGCCTACTAAAATTAGATCCACTAATTCAATCAGGAATGCGCGATGGTTTTATTTCTATGGGGCACGGCCGAAGTTTGATCAACGTTGACGATCTGACGGATCAGTTAGCGATATATGAAGAAATTTTAGACAAAAAACTCTCTGTACGCCAAACTGAGGAGCGGGTAAAGGCGCTTAAGGAAGGAAAACGCAGTACCCCAAAAACCAGTAAAGCTCGTCCTGATAAAGATGCAGAATTGTCGCGAATCCTTGAGGTGCCCGTCACTGTTCGAAGTAACGCTAAAGGCGCCGGTATGCTTCAGATCAAATTCAAAAATCAAAAGGAACTCGACGCTTTGCGTAAAAAACTCTCGGGTGAACACTAACCAATATATCGGCCTGATTATTTTAGCTTTTTGGGCCTTTGGCCCAGGGGCATTAGCTCAGGATCGTGGGAATGCAGCAGCGGATCCGGAGACCGAGATGACCGCGAAAGCTGAGTGATGACTGATCCAGAGAGGCCGCTAAAGCTGAGGCTTCAACGAAACAAGAACCCTATAACCCCTTGGCTCCTGCAAAAGCTGCTTTTTATTCTGGGGTGCTTCCCGGACTAGGACAGGCCTACAATAAAAAATACTGGAAAATACCCATAGTGTATGGCGGAATTGCTGCCGGAGTATACTTCTATCAGCGCAATACAGAGGATTACAACCGATTTCGAGATGCCTATAAGCGGCGTTTGGCGGGTTATCAAGATGACGAATTTCAGGGCGTCTCTGACGCCCGGCTGCGTGATGCGCAAAAAACAGCAGGACGTAATCGCGATGTGAGTTTGGCCATGGCCATCGGAGTTTATTTACTCAATATTTTAGACGCCAATGTCGACGCGCATTTATTGCGCTATAACCTAAACGAAGATCTGAGTCTGCGCCCTAAATTTCATTATCAATCTGGTTTTAGACCCAGCACCTATGGACTTTCACTAAATATTTCACTGCCATGAAAATTGCACTTTTAGGTTACGGAAAAATGGGGCGCGTCATTGAATCCCTCGCCTTAGAGGCGGGTCATCAAATTGTCTTTAAAAGTACCAGTGAGGCAAGTGAAGGCCGTCTTGACGCTGCCGATGTTGCCATTGAGTTCTCCACGCCAGAGGCCGCTGCGAATAACCTCAAGCTATGTTTTGAAAAACAAATTCCCGTGGTTTGCGGCACTACCGCATGGCTTGATCGTTGGGATGAGGTTGTGACCTATTGCACTAAGCACCGAGGAGCCCTTGTTTATGCGTCAAATTTTAGCGTCGGTGTGCAGATCTTTTTTGAAATGCAAAGACATTTATCTCAGATCATGAGCCGACACCCACAATATAAAGTGTCCATACAGGAGCGTCATCACACCCAAAAAAAAGATGCCCCAAGTGGCACGGCGATCAGCCTTGCTGAAATCACTATGGCATCTTCAAAGCACAAAAATTGGGTTTTAGGACCGGCGAGCTCCGACGATGAATTACCCATAGAGGCCATAAGACAGCCCGATACCCCAGGGACTCATACCATTTATTACCAAAGTCCGATAGACCAAATCACGATAGAACACAAAGCCCATTCTCGAGAGGGTTTTGCCAGTGGCGCCCTATTGGCCGCCCAATGGATCGCGGGTAAAATCGGAATATTTTCAATGAAAGATGTCTTACATTTGTCAGACAAAAAATAGCAGTAAAAGATATTATTATGACGCTTACCCAATGGTTAATTTTTTTAGGCCTGATTCATGTAATCCATTTTTTGGGTACTTGGAAAATGTATAAAGCAGCAGGCTTTGCCCCTGCGACAGCGCTTATCCCTATTTATAACGCCATTGTTTTGATGCGCATCATCAATCGCCCAAAATGGTGGGTGGTGCTAATGTATATCCCCATCATCAATCTGATTATGCTGCCTGTGGTTTGGGTAGAAACCATGCGTAGTTTTGGGTTTAACCAGCGCTCACAAAATGCTCTTGCCGTTCTGACCCTAGGTTTTTATTTATTTTACATCAACTATACGCAAACCCTAAACCACAAGAAGGACCGCAGTCTTATGCCGCGCAGCTCTGCCGGTGAATGGGTCAGCAGTATTTTATTTGCTGTAGTCGCAGCAACCCTGGTGCATACCTATTTTATGCAACCCTTTACCATTCCTTCTTCCTCACTTGAAAAAACACTCCTAGTAGGTGACTATTTGTTTGTGAGTAAATTTCATTACGGGGCGAGAACACCGATGACTAGCGTTGCATTGCCTATGGTCCACGACACAATTCCTTTTGTGGGCACTAAATCGTATTTAAGCACACCGCAACTCCCCTACTTCAGAATACCTGGTTTTCAAGACATTAAACGCAACGATATCGTGGTGTTTAACTGGCCGGTCGATACCCTGGTGGATATTCGCCCCGGTTTTATGCGCGGCAGCGTACAAAAACCCATTGACAAAAAATCAAATTATGTCAAGCGTTGCGTGGGTGTACCTGGTGATTCGCTCTCAGTTGTCGATGGTTATGTGTACATCAATGGACAACAAAATGATCTGCCAGATCGTGCAAAGATTCAATTCGTTTACGAGGTCGTTTCCAAAAAACCCTTGATCAGAGTCGAACGTGGAGGCCGCGTTTATAACGAGCCAAATCCGGTCATTTATGATCGGTTTAAAATTTCGGACATCAGTTTTGCAGGCATGGATCAGTCCACGGGACTGATCAAACAGCGCGCTCATATGAGTGAGGCCGTTGCCAGTCGGCTGGAGTCCCTGAGTGATGTGGTGTCTGTAACCAAGTTAAAGAAACGTGCCGGTAATTTCGACAGATCCGTATTCCCCTACAGCGTGGATTACGCCAACAACAACGACTATTTTGGCCCGATTTATATCCCGGAAGCGGGGAAAAAAGTGACGATTACCCCAAAAACACTACCCCTTTATCGCAGAATCATTGAAGTTTATGAAGGGAGTGAGCTAGGCATTACTCAGGCCACCGAGATTAGTGGCGACCAAGTTCTACTCAACGGCACCCCGATTAACGAATACACGTTTAAAATGAATTATTACTGGCTCATGGGAGACAATCGCGATAATTCTCAAGATGCCCGAAGCTGGGGCTTTGTTCCCGAAAACCACGTTATTGGTAAACCTGTCTTCATCTGGCTAAGCCTTGATGCCAACAAAAAAGGATTGAGTAAAATCAGATGGGAACGCATGTTCACCACAGTCGGGGGATCGGGAGCACCTAAATCTTATCTTTCTTATTTCTTGATTGCTTTGGCCGGCTATTACGGCTGGGATTTCTGGCGAAAACGCAAAAAGAAAAAATAATTGCAGCACGCTCAAAGCATTTTAAGCCATTTTGGATTTATTCATCCCCACATATTTTCCTGACCTACTGCAAATGTCGGCGATGGTGCGCAGTGATAAAGTCGTTTTTGAAGTCTGCGATAACAATCAAAAACAAACCATGCGTAACCGTAAGTACATCACTCATGCACAAGGCAACTTGCCGTAGTTTGTCCCGATAAAACACAATAAAAGCCGTGGGCGACAAAAAACTAAGAAAGTACAGAGCGAAAGCGCTTTTGGATGGGCATCAAATCATTGGAAGTCCATTCAGACGGCCTATCGTACGGCCCCATTTTTTGAATTTTACGAAGATGATTTGGCGGATCTGTTCAATTCAGAATCGGTTTTTTTACAACAGCACAACCTGAAAATCATAGCGCGAATAATGGAACTCATCGGTAAAGATTTTAGCTATACCCAGACAAAGACTTATGAGGTGGACTTTTCAGGTAACGACTGGCGACAATACGCAGAGCGTAAACGCAATAGGCCCACTAATTTTCCCGAGTACATTCAAGTCTTTCAAAGTTATCACGACTTTATTCCAAATTGTTCAGTGCTGGACGCGCTATTCAACTTAGGCCCCCAAACCCTTCAATATCTCGAAGATATCCCTTTGGACGACTTATCTTAATTGGATGGCAAAATCATATAGTTTTGCCCTCAAGCTTTGTACTTAACGCCTAAACTGGGCGATTATCGGCAAATGGTCTGACAAAGACTTTTCTAGAGTTTCAAAATTCAGAACTTCTAATTCAGGATCAGAAAAAATAAAGTCTATCCGCAGTGGCAATCGATTAAAATAATACGTCGCCCCTAACCCATGACCCTCTTTTTGAAAAGTATCCTGAAAGCGTCCCGCAACCTCTCTGTAAACATAGGAGAAGGCCGTATTATTAAAATCTCCAGCAATGATTTTTGGGTGATGCGTTCCCTTCATATGCAGCAATAATTGTTCTAATTGTTGTTGCTGCTTGACAAACGTAGTCGAAATGCGTGTTTTCAACTTTTCGGCGGCTCCTTGATTGGCAATTTTCTCAGTGGGATTGATCCCAAGAGATTGAAGATGTACATTATAAACCCTCAAGGTGTCGTTGCCCACAAGAAGATCTGTGTAAATGACATTATTCGCCGTATTTTCAAAATCCAAACTACCACGATTTAAAATCGGATATCGAGACATAATGGCCTGACCCATGAGCTTGAACGGCGGGTTAAAATAAGTATATTGATGGGGATAGTGGCTTAAATCGACATCATGAGCATCGGTGTACTCCTGGAGACAAAGAATATCGGGCTGCTGCTCGGATATGAGACGCTCATACTCCGCACTCATCTTATCATGGGTGGACCCACCGCCATATTTATCAAATAAATGCACATTGTGTGAGAGAACCTTCAGTGCCTCTTCACGCACCATTTTATCATTTTTACGACCAAGGACAAAAGGACCAAAATACACATGTGCCCCAATGAGCAGCAGCGCGGACAGGAAAAATCGGCGATCCCATCGCATCAACCAGTACACAGCAAAAACGGCATTGACCCCAATAATGGGCAAGGTCAATAAACTCAGTAAAGAAAGTATTGGAAATTTATCTGGAGCGATAAGTGGCACCAAAAAAGAGAACATCAAAAGGAATATCGCTAAAATGTTGATGCCAAAAAGAAGTTTGCGTGTCATGGAACCAATTTTCTGGATTAATTCCGCCCAGATTTAAATAGAAAATCCTTTTCTTCTTTGGTCAAACTCTCATAACCACTCTGCCCAATTTTATCTAAAATGGCATCGATTTTTTGTTGCTGGGTATTTGGAGTGGTATTGCGCGACTGGTTTTTCCGGGATGAGCTAGAGCGTTTGTTGGAGGTAGAACGTCTTGAATTACCGGTGCGCCTGTTCGAAGAGACACCATTAAACAAACCCACTATACGATCCACCAAACGCTCAAACCAAAGCCCAATATCGCGACCAGCTTGTAAATTTCGTCCGTAATAAAAACCGAAAGCAGCTCCACCTAAATGAGCAATTAATCCACCAGCATTATTCATCTCTGGCAAACGGATTAAATCCCACAGCACCATAATTGCCGCCAGTTGCCACAATTTAAGCGAAAAGAAGAAAATGCGTACGACAGCGTTTGGACTGTATAACGCAGCGAAGGCCATTATAGCCATTACGGCACCAGAGGCACCCACGAGTTGACCACTCGGACCTGCAAGAAACGCAGGAAAGACATTGTATGAAATAAGATAAAACAATCCGGCGACGATACCTCCAAGTAAATAGACTGTTAAAAAACGACGCGGTGGAAAAAGATTCAATACAAAACGTCCAAAAAAGGACAACCACAACATATTAAAAATCAAATGAAACAAACCAGAATGTAAAAAACTATAGGTCACTAAGGACCAGGGTTGCCCCATCAAACGTATCAGATCGTCTGGCAGAGCGAGCCAGGAATAAAGACCACTACGAGACCAACCCATAAGGGCTGCACTAATACTCGTTAACAAAAACATCAGCCCATTAAGGACGATGATTTTGGTCATGATGTCTTGACGCTTGAATTTATTCAATAGTGTTTCGTTGGGGCCCATAATCAATACCAGCGTTTGTGATTAAAACTATTCTTTCGCCAATAATATGCCATTATAAAGCCAAAAAGTGCCCCACCCAAATGCGCCCAATTGGCTATATTCTGTCCGAACAATGAAGAACCTGTAAGTCCAGAAAATAAATCTAAAGCCAAAAGTATTGGAATAAAATACTTCGCCTTGATGGGAAATGGCACAAAAATCAGCATCAATTCAACATGAGGATAGAGCATCCCAAAAGCCACAAGTATGCCGTAAATGGCCCCCGATGCGCCCACCGCTGGTGTATTGAACGCAGTGAAAAATTGCTGATCCACTCCTGCTCCCATATCGGGAATTACACGATAAGATCCCGGTGCTAGGGTATTGTTGAGCAATTGAGTGATTTCTTGAGAAGACATGCCCATGGACATTAATGCCTCAATGCCTTCAGACACATAATACCAATTGACCAAAGAGTGAATCAATGCCGCCCCAAGTCCCGCAGAAAAATAAAAAAACAGAAACTTATGTCGCCCCCATTGCGCCTCGAGTGGAGCACCAAAGGCCCAGAGTGCGTACATGTTGAACAACAAATGCATCCATCCTCCGTGCATAAACATGTGCGTGAGCGGTTGCCAAAAAGCAAATTGCGGATTGTCAAAGTAGTACAATGAAAAGATTTGATAGATCGCATCACCTGACACCAAAGTACCCAAAAAGAACAGTACATTGCTGATTACCAAAACCTTTATTGTCTCTGAAATTTGTCTCATCAAGTAAATTTTTGTTCTAAATCTTGAGCATCTAAGGTAACAAAGGTTGGTCGCTGACTCGGAGAACGATCGGGCTCCTTACAGGCAAATAATTCATTGATCAATTCTCTTTGTTCTGTTTGTGACAACTTATGTCCTGATTTAATGGCCATTTTGGCCGCAAGAGAACCCGCCAAAGTGTTGATCAAGGCAAAGCCGTCCTCTGGACGATCACTTATTCGTCTGATCTAAAACCTCAAGGATTATTCGCTCTGCTTCGGCATCTGAAAGCCCGGATGGAACAGCACTGAGTTTCATGACTTGGTTTTGAATGACAAATTCAAAGCCTAAGCTCTTAAGCGCATCCTGTATGTCTTTAACATAAACACTTTGTGCCGCACTCAATTCAATCTCCATAGAAAATAACTTTTTTTGAGAAGCGGGTAGATTTAGTGTGGTGGACCTCAATAGTCGCTCATAAATGATGCGCTGATGGGCTAAGTTTTGATGCACTACAATGAGTCCCCGTTTAATTGTGGTCACAATAAACTTATTTTGAATTTGGGTGGTGAGTTGATCAATCTCTTGGTCCTGCTGTTCAAACAAAGTACCCGTGACTTCTTGACTTTCTACCTCAAGACTATGCCAAGGCTCCTCAGCGTTCAATCCAACATACAGAGAGGACCAAGCACCCTTCTCCTCTTTTGCGCGATAAGCCGCAGACTGGGCAAAAGGGTTAAAATTGGCATCGACTTCGATTTGAGGTATTTTCGGAGTCTGGCTTTGGGTGGCATAGTTCGTGTCGAGACTTGAATCTCTCTCAAAATCCAACAAGGGCAAAATGTTGAACTGTCCTAAACTGTGCTTGATACAGGCTCTGAGCACTGCATAGATTGACTGCTCCTCCTCGAACTTAACTTCGGTCTTAGTGGGGTGAATATTGATATCAATGGCCGCAGGGTCTACCCTGTAAAAAAAGAACGTATCCCGGGTGCAGGCCCGGTTTGATCATTCCCTCAAAAGCCGCGTTTACCGCATGGTTTAAATACGGGCTTTTGATAAAGCGGTCATTGACAAAAAAATACTGATCTCCTCGAGATTTTTTGGCAAATTCAGGTTTGAGTACAAAACCAGAAATATCGACAATCTCAGTATTTTCCTCAACGGGCACCAAACGCTCGTTGGACTTTCCGCCAAGTACCGCCGCAATGCGTTGTCGTACATTAGACGGGGTATAATGAAATGAATCACTGTCCCGGTGCACCATCTTAAAACCAATTTGACTGTGCGCCAAGGCCACGCGTTGAAACTCTTCAATACAATGCTTTAACTCAATGTGGTCCCCTTTCAAAAAGTTACGTCGTGCCGGAATATTGTAAAATAAATTCTTAACCGAGACCACCGTGCCGGGTTGCATGACACACGGGCTTGTAGAAACGACCTCACTACCCTCTATGACGCACTCTGTGCCTTGTGGCGCTTGACGAGTCTTGGTCTTGAGACTAACGTGGGCGATGGCGGCAATAGAGGCCATAGCTTCTCCTCTGAACCCTTTGGTCCTCAGGGCGAATAAATCTTCAGCCGAGGATATTTTAGAAGTGGCATGACGTGCAAAACACAAAGAGACATGCTCAGGTGCCATTCCTGAGCCATCATCAATGACTTGAATCAGGGTTTTACCAGCCCCCTTTCAAAACTAAAGTAATTTGGGTCGCTCCCGCATCGATCGCATTCTCGAGGAGTTCTTTGACCACAGATGCTGGCCGCTGAACTACCTCACCAGCAGCAATTTGATTAGCGACGTGATCTGGTAAAAGTTTTATGTCCTTTGGAAGATTCAATGCAAGAAAATTGATAAGTCAAAGTCAATAATCCATAAAAATACCAAAGTAAAAAAGGCAATCAAAGCCCAGACCGTTAGGTTCCAAGAGGAATTCTCACGATTGCGATATTTATTGCGTGCTGCATGCCACTGACCCGAATAATCGTTTTGGTTTAACGTATCGACATAATGATCGATCTTAGTGCCACTTTGACTGGCATCCACCTCTGACTTACCTCGATAATACCTCGGGGTATAATTAAAACGATTATTCGTTTTTAAGCGCTTTATTAAAGTTAATTTAATCATAATCCTAAGCTCAAAAATAAGGATTTATAAAGAGTTTTGGGGTTACTTCTTGTTGGTTTTTTCGGCGATACAAGCGCGGCATGAGTCAACCGAAAAGGGTGAACATTAGCGGATTGATTGAGAGATAATCTTTTCACCACAAAAAATAATCGAAAAAAAGGGGGTGACGGTTACTGTCTCCCTAAAACGGCCATTTCGATGGCAGCAATCGCGGCCTCAACTCCTTTATTGCCGTGCTGTCCACCGCTACGGGCTCTGGCCTGCTCCATATTATGATCTGTGAGCACACAAAAGATAACGGGCATTATGCCTAATAGATTCAAATCTTTAATTCCTTGAGTGACTCCCGAACAGACAAAATCAAAATGTTTTGTTTCTCCTTCCACTACAGATCCTACAGCAATGATGGCATCGAGGTCTTGATGAGTACTCATCATTTTTTGGCAACCGTAGACGAGCTCAAAACTACCGGGTACAGCCCACCTAAGGATGTGGTCGCTGGACACACCGCAATGCTCCAATGTCTCTACAGCACCTTGGGAAAGCGCATGAGTAATCTCCGGGTTCCACTGCGATACGACAATACCGACTTTAAGCCCTGAGGCATCCGGTAAATTACTGGAGTCAAATTCAGAAAGATTTTTCTGCGCCGTAGCCATGATTTATTGTGCTGCCCTCTGCTTGGGCTTTATAGGCCTTGGCTTGTGTTGCCTCAGTGGCGTCCTCAAACTCATCTAAGATGCGGGTGAATGATTTTAGCGCGACGGCATTTTGCCCCAGACGCATGGCAGTTGTTCCAGCCTTTAAGAGATATCTCGGTGTCGTTAGGTCGTTAGTGCTTAAATCGGCAGCCTGCTGATAGTAGTTCAAGGCTTCTTCGTATTGTTCTAGTTGAGCAAACGAATCACCGATAACCCCTTTGGCGACAGGAGTCATCATCGCATCACCAGAGCTAAACCCATCAAGAAATTGGATCGCTTTGTCGTATTGACTTAGGTTGAAATAAGCGATTCCTGCTTGGTAACGGGCCAAATCCCCAGCAGGTGTTCCGTCAAATTTATCGGCAATATCGAGCAGACCATAGCGACCTGCATTACCGTTTAAGGCCATCGAAAAAAGCGAATCTTTTTGTACCTCAGCAGTCAAGGCTTGCTCGAAATACGAACTGGCTTGATACACTTCATTGGCTGCCTCTGTCTGTTTTGGTTCAAAAACGAATTTCTGGTAGGCAATATATCCCAAAACACCAACGGCGATAACCGCCACCAATGTAAAGATGGATTTTTGGTTTTTTTCTACCCAGGCCTCGGTTTTTGAAGCCCCCTCATCAAGGCTACCAAACACCTCTGCTGTAGTACTTCCATCTTCGAGAGCTACCTCTTTTTCTGCACGATTCTTGGGTTTGTATCCGCGTTTTTTATAAGTCGCCATATTCCTTAATTTGAGGGGCAAAAATATGATTTTTATTACAATTTTAAAGTGAAAAATCAATAATTTGCAACGAATTAGAGTCCCAAGGTCAGGTCCCTTAATTCCTTACAACCCAGTCGAAATCATTATTTGTGTTTTTATCTTCCCTCGCTTTAGTGAATTTCAAAAATTTTGAGGCCCATTCTTTTGAATTCGATGCCAAAATCAACTGCTTTGTCGGCCCTAATGGTGTAGGTAAGACCAATGTACTGGATGCCATTTATCAGCTGTCATTTGGCAAGAGCTATTTCAACCCTGTGGCACTACAAAACATCAAACACGGAGAAGATTTCTTGGTGATAGATGGTCGATATCACAAACTGGACCAAGAGGAACAGGTGGTGCTCGGAGTAAAAAAAGGTCAAAAGAAAACCATCAAACGCAATGGCAAACCTTATGACAAAATCAGTGATCATATTGGATTTATTCCGCTGGTGATCATTTCGCCTAGTGATCGAGATTTGATTACAGAAGGGAGTGAGACACGACGTAAATTCATCGATGGAGTAATTGCTCAAGGAGACGCGCAATACCTCAGAAATTTACTGGACTATCAGAAAACACTGGGTCAGCGCAACGCCTTACTCAAATACTTCCACCTCAACCATACTTTTGACGACGAAACCCTCTCCATTTATAACGAGCAGCTCAGTACACTGGGCCATGCCATTTACGAGAAAAGACGGTTGTTTATCGAGACCTTCCTGCCCATATTTGCAGAGCGCTATCGGTTTATCAGTCAAGGAAAAGAGAGAGTCCACATCGATTACAAGAGTCAACTGCACGAAGAAGAACTCAAGGACCTGTTGGTGCAAAATAGCGCAAGAGACCGCGCATCGCAATACACAAACTATGGCGTACACAAAGACGACCTGATTTTCAATATTAACGGGTATCCAATAAAAAAATTTGGATCTCAAGGACAGCAAAAATCCTTACTCATCGCCCTAAAACTCGCTCAATTTGATTTTCTAAAAGACCTCAGCGACACGGCACCCATTTTACTTCTGGATGATATTTTTGACAAACTCGACGAAACACGGGTGTCCCAAATCATCGGCTTGGTTGATCAAGAATCCTTTGGGCAGATATTCATCAGCGATACCCATAGCGAGCGCACCGAAAGCGTGGTCAAATCGGTACATCAGAGTTATAAAATTTTTAACTTGTAACCGTCATGCCAAAACGCAATACAGAATCTCAACCCATTTCTTCAGTACTGCACGAGTTTTTGACGGGTTCTAACCTGGAGAAAGGTCTGAGTAAAGTCACCGTAGAATCTACCTGGCATGAGGTCATGGGTCCGCCGATCACAAAATACACCAAGAGTTTGCGCTGGTCGCCACCGGTATTGCACGTGTATTTGAGCTCTTCGGTGCTGCGTGAGGAGTTGCATTATGGCAAGGATAAAATAATGGCCCTCATGAATAAAGAACTCGGCCAAGAACTGGTCGAATCCATTGTCTTTAAATAAAAAAATCGGCGCCAAGGCGCCGATTTTTTTGTCTCAAACCAAAACTGAACTCCTAAATCCAGCTTGGGCCTTATGCTTATCTGGGTGTGCGATGATGCTCACTTAAGTGATCAGAAAAATACTACAGTATTAACCTAGAAAATCTCTCTTCCCGCGAAATGAAATTGACTTTCGATTTCAGCATTTTCATCGCTATCACTTCCGTGTACAGCGTTTTCCCCCATCGAAGCGGCATACATTTTACGGATCGTTCCTTCAGCAGCATCGGCAGGATTAGTGGCTCCAATAAGGGTACGGAAATCCTGAACGGCATTTTCTTTTTCTAGAACTGCAGCAACGATTGGTCCACGAGTCATGTACTCGACCAACTCACCAAAGAAAGGGCGTTCTTTGTGAATGGCATAAAAAGTTTCCGCATCTGACTGGGTCATTTGCGTTAATTTCATAGCGACGATTTTAAAACCTGCGCCAGTGATTTTTTCTAAAATTGCCCCAATGTATCCTTTTTCAACACTGTCGGGCTTAAGCATAGTAAATGTACGGTCTGTTCTCATGGTACGTTTTAATTTGGGCGCAAAAGTAGTGTTTTAATTACCAAATATCAAATGTAAACACGTCAAGAAATTGTATCTTCGCAAAACATGAACACCGCTATCTTATCCCAATTTAAGAGCCTTTTTTCGGGCCACAAAAATGTCGTGATCATCGGTCATAAAAACCCCGATGGAGATGCCGTCGGAGCTACCCTTGGGCTTTATTGGTTTCTTTTGGAGCTTGGTCATAAACCCACCGTGGTCATGCCCAATGACTTTCCAAATTTTTTAAAATGGATGCCCGGGAATGATCTGATTTTAAACTTTGAGCAACAAGCGGATCAAGTCGCTCAAGTCATCAAAGATTCTGATCTCATTTGTACTTTGGACTTTAATGACTTATCCAGGGTCGGAAGCCTAGAGGCGCTTCTTCAAGCGGCAAGTCAGCCCTTTGTAATGATAGACCATCATCAACAGCCGTCGGATTACGCCGTTTTGACTTGGAGCGACACTACCATGAGCAGTACTAGCGAAATGATCGCCCATCTGATCGAAGCATGGACAGGATGGACCGGACTGTCCAAAGCTATAGCCAACAATCTGTACACCGGGATCATGACGGATACGGGTTCCTTTAAATTCCCGGCCACCACAGCCAAAACACATCGCGTAGTAGCGGCCCTTATCGATGCCGGGGCCGAGCACAGCTCGATCCATCAGGCCGTCTACGACAATCAAAGTCGGGGTCGCATGAAACTGCTGGGGCGGGCTTTAAACAACATGGTCATCAAAAGCGAATGGCAGACCGCTTACACCTTTCTGAGCCAAAGCGATTTGGACGAGTGTCAATTTAAAAAAGGCGATACAGAGGGGTTTGTGAACTACGGACTTCAGTTAGAAGGCATTAAGTTTGCTCTAATATTCATCGAAAATAAGAGCGAGCGAATCATCAAAATTTCTTTGCGCAGCATCGGAGACTTCTCGGTTAATGATTTTGCCCGCAATCATTTTAACGGTGGAGGACATACAAATGCCGCAGGAGGACGTTATGAAGGAAGCCTCTCGGCAGCCATCGATCATCTATTGACCCAATTGCCCGCCTATAAAAACAACCTTTATGAAGCTCAGTAACCTGATTTTATCCTTAATGATTTCTGTTAGTCTTCTGGCTTGTGCACAACCAGAGCCGCGAAAGCCCTTGCAAAAACGCTCAGGAAGCTTTATGGAAAAATCGGCCCAGCGCAACAAAGCACTTTATGCCCAAGAAGAGGCTGAAATCAAAAATTTTATAAGCACTCAAGACAGTCTGCGTAACTATCGCCTGTCAGAATCAGGATTTTGGTATGCGATTGAGTCCAACAATGCGCCCCAATTATCCACCGCAAAAAAGGGCGACACCGTAGTATTCACCTACAGCGTGTACGACTTATCTTTAAACCAATTGATCAGCGCCCAGCAAAATGGTTGGATTGAATATCAAGTCGACCAAAGCAATCAAGAGCTTGTAAACGGAGTACGCGAAGGAATCAAATTGACCAGAGACAAGGACTCGGTGCGCTTATTGCTTCCCTCGGTTTTGGCTTATGGTTATCGCGGTATTCCTGGTGTGATCGCACCCAACACTCCAGTGGTCATAGACCTTGTGCGGCAGAATTAATGTACTTTGGAATTTCATCTTATGAACGATTCTCGTAATCCAGACCCTACATTGTGTAATAGTTATATTATATTCGCTTTAAAATTCGCAAGGCGAAATCGCTACGCGAATAGCCCATATAACGAGTGTAAATTTTAACGAATTAACCCTATTTCCAATAAATTAAATCCTTATGAAAAATTTAGTGCTTTACGCCAGTGTATTGTTGTTAACATTCACCAGTTGTAAAACAAAATATCCAGATTTAGAACCCGGACTTTACGCAG
Organism: Flavobacteriaceae bacterium; assembly: GCA_038141525.1. Taxonomy (GTDB): domain Bacteria; phylum Bacteroidota; class Bacteroidia; order Flavobacteriales; family Flavobacteriaceae; genus BACL21. The sequence goes on from JAYQIF010000008.1 coordinate 260,030, forward strand.
AATTTGTGACCAACAAAGGGACTTTTGTTGCCAAATTTTATCATGAGGCCACCCCCCTAACGGTGGCAAATTTCGTGGAGTTGTCCAGAGGAACACATCCAAGAGTAGATTCTATCTACAAAGGAAAAGCCTATTTTGATGGACTGACCTTCCATAGAGTGATCAAAGATTTTATGATTCAAGGAGGCGACCCAAAAGGTGATGGTACCGGCAATCCGGGTTACGCCTTCCCAGATGAAATCGTAGACAGTCTCAGCCATAGCGGTAAAGGAATCCTGTCTATGGCCAATTCGGGTCCGGCGACAAACGGCAGCCAATTTTTTATCACTCTAAAAGAAACACCATGGCTCAATGGCAAGCACACCGTTTTCGGTGAAATCGTCATGGGGCAAGATGTTGTTGATTCCATTGGTGCCGTGGCGACGAGCAAACCCGGTGATAAGCCAGTAGACCCAGTATACATAAATTCTGTGAGCATCATCAATAAAGGTGTTCAAGAACCATCTTTTGAAACAGAGTTAGCACGAATTGAAGAGGCAAAGGCCGAAAAAGAGGCGCGTATTGCTAAAATTGCTGCAGCCAAAAAAGCTGAATTTGATGCCTTAGCGCTTGAGGCCCAGGCCTATCCTTCAGGGATCGAAATTTACTGGAACCACAAAGGCAAAGGCATGAAGCCTGCCGAAGGAACCAAAGTTCTGTTGGATTACGCAGGTTATTTCAGCGATGGCAATCTTTTAGACACAAGTATTCAGGCTGTAGCCGAACAATTCGAGAGCGTTAATGCTCAGCGTGCGGCAAATAATCAATATGCGCCGCTGCCTTCTCCATACAGCAAAGAAGCAGGATTAATCCCAGGATTCAAAGAGGCGATGTTCGAAATGAGTTATGGCGATAAATTGACTGTGTTTATCCCCTCACACTTAGCTTGGGGACCACAAGGGGCCGGAAATGTCATCCCACCAAACAGCGATGTGATTTTTGAAATCGAGCTTGTTGGTCCGGTTGAGTAATTCGGAGGTCCGGTTAAATAAGGACTCATTCTAAAATACTCCGAGGTACATGCATGTAATATGCAAAATCTTGGAGGAAAACCAAACAAAAAAGTCGCTGCTGTGCAGTGACTTTTTTGTTTGATCAAACCGAACTATTCGGTCATCCCCGGTTTAAATCACAAGATTCGACACTAAATGGCCCTTCATTATAAGATTTAAATTATTGGGCAGGAATCTGCGACAGGGTTTTACATAGATAGTCCCAAAACTTCTGAGGCGAGGAAATACTCGCGCGTTCGTCAGGCGAATGCGCTCCGCGAATATTCGGACCAAATGAAATCATATCGAGCTCTGGATAGTGTTTACCGATGATCCCACACTCAAGACCAGCATGGCAAGCCGCCACGTGGGGTTCGTGGCCGAAACTCTCCTCATAGATTTGGCGCATGACCTGGAGAATCGGACTATTCATATTTGGCGCCCATCCTGGATAATCACCCGAGTGCTCCACAGTGGCCCCTGAGAGATGTCCAACCGCTTGTAGCTGACGCACCAAATCCCATTTGGTACTCTCCACCGAAGATCGTGTCAAACATTCCCATTGAACCAAGCCATTGTTTACTGTCACCTTGGCCAAGTTATTCGAGGCCTCAACCAGGCCTTCTATATCTGGACTCATTCTATAAACACCATTATGAGTGACCTGTATTGCGTCAACAAATCTTTTAAATTCATCGGCAGGCATTACGTCATCCGGCACAGAACAAGGCGTTACCTCAATGGATAGATCAGGTTCAAGCGCCGCGTATTCCAATTGTATTTCATCACGCGTCTTTGCCATGGCCTGCTTAAAATTCTCGTCTTTATCCGCCGACACAGTAATCACAGCAAAACTCTCTCTGGGAATCGCATTGCGTAAACTACCGCCGCTGAGCTCCGATAAATCAGCAAAATCCGTCACAGACAATAGCAATCGATTCATGATTTTATTGGCATTTCCGAAACCTTTGTGAATATCCATACCGCTGTGCCCCCTTGGAGTCCGCGCACGGAAATTCGGTAAGCCAAACCTGATTCCGCGTTCACTGGAGTATAACAAGATTTAAAGGTCACATCAATACCACCTGCACAGCCTACACCGAGCTCATTATCTTCCTCTGTGTCTAGATTCAGCAGAATATCTCCCGAAAGCCAGCCTGGTTTCAACTCAAGAGCACCTGTCATCCCCGTCTCTTCGTCAATAGTAAATAAGGCCTCTATCGCGGGATGTTCGATATCGGTCGCAGCCAAAACACCCATAATTGCCGCCACGCCGAGGCCGTTATCCGCGCCTAGTGTCGTCCCTTTGGCCCGTACCCAATCGCCATCGACATACATATCAATGCCTTGAGTCGCAAAGTCGAAATCAACATCGGCATTTTTTTGATGTACCATGTCCAAATGGGCCTGCATCACCACTGTTTTGCGCCCGGACATACCAGGCGACGCTGGCTTTTTGATCAAAACATTACCGATGGGGTCCACCGCGGTATCCAATCCAAGTCCCAGACCAAAATCTTTAATAAAATTGATCACAGCCTCCTCTTTTTTGGAGGCTCTTGGAACCGCGTTTAAGCTATCGAAATTAGCCCAAATAGCTTTGGGTTCTAGTGAGGAAATTGCTGTACTCATGATTGTATTTTCCACAAATTTAGCCCTTCTATATTTGATGTAAAACATTACATTGGGATTTATTTGTAAGTTTGAACATGGGTAAAAACCGACGCATTTTTCTCGCACTTTTGCTGCCAATTCAATATTTTGGACTACAGTTTTTACGCCCGTATTCGGCTTTTATTGAGGAGTATTACAGTCTGGGCATTTATCCTTATTTGAGCACTCTACAACGCTATTTATTTGGTTGGTTACCTTTTTCCATTGGCGATGTGTTTTATACGCTCATGGGCGTAATGGTGCTGCGTTGGTTATGGTTCAATGCCAAAAGATTAGTCAGCGATGCCAAAGGATTTTTTCTCGATTTATGTGCCGCACTAGGGCTCGTTTATCTGATGTTCAATTTGATTTGGGGACTTAATTATTTACGCCCTCCGCTCTATAAATCGTTAGAACTTTCGCCAGACTACACCACAGAGCAACTCATTGTCTTAACCCAGCGTCTGATCGAAAAAAGCAATGCGCTTCACCGGGAATTGGGTTATGCAGACAGCGTCAAAATTGACCTGCCTTATACTCAGGAAGAGATATTTTCCTATTCTCGACAGGGCTATAAAGATCTTGGGGCCGTTTATCCTCAATTTAACTACAATGGCACAAGCATTAAACCCTCACTTTGGTCATTAGGACTCACCTACATGGGCTACAGCGGCTATTACAACCCGATCACCGGCGAGGCTCAGGTCAATGAGCGCATCAAAAATTACAAGTTTCCAGTCGTTAGTGCGCATGAACAAGCGCATCAAATGGGTTTTGCCGCAGAAAACGAAGCTAATTTTATCGCCACGCTTGCCACGATCAATCATCAAAATACGTACATCCAATATTCTGGGTCTATTTTTGCCCTGCGTTATTGCCTCAATGAAGTCGCCCGAAGCGACAGAGAGGCCTACCAGGCTATGCTGCCCAAGGTTAATTACGGCATACTGGAGAGTTATCGCGAAATGCGCGAATTTTGGGAGTCTTATAAAAACCCTTTGGAGTCCATTTCTAAAGTTTTTTGGGATCAATTTCTCAAGGCCAACAATCAATCCAAAGGGATTCGCAGTTACAGTTATATGGTTGCCCTTTTGGTGCAATACGATCAGCGCCACCCCTTTTAAAAGAATTACTTTTTCACCCTCATTTAAGCGTTGACTTTGCTATATTTATTGTCCAAAAAATTTAGCTTGCATGAAAAAGTATTTGTTTTCTCTAATCGCGTTTGGACTTTTTAGTTCCTTAGGTGCTCAAGACTACTTTCCAAAAAATGATCAACTCAAAGAAAATTACGACGGTCTAATCGCACTGACCAACGCTGTAATTCATCAAGATGCCGATCGAGAAATCAGCTCAGGAACGCTTTTGATCAGATCTGGTAAAATTATCGCCGCAGGCAGCAACATTGAGATTCCGGAGCACGCATTAGTTCAAGATTTAGGAGGAAAACATATATACCCATCCTTTATTGATGCCTATACAAGTTTTGGCGTCGATAAACCAAAATCCCAAGGCGGCGGAAGACGCTCACCGCAATACGAACCCACTAGAGAAGGATTTTACTGGAATGACCACATTCGCGCCGAACAAAACGGAGTAGAACACTTTAAATACGACCAAAAAACTGCCCAGAGCATGCGAGAGCAAGGTTTTGGTGTAGTCCACAGTCTTCTGCAGGACGGTATTGCCCGTGGAAGCGGATTTGTCGTGGCTTTATCCGATGAGTCAAGTGACGCTGATCGATTGATTGAAACCAACTCAAGCCAGTGCTTTTCTTTTCAAAAAAGCCGACAAAGCAGCCAATCATACCCCGGGTCTTTGATGGGATCCATGGCCTTGCTGCGCCAAATGTATCACGACGCAAATTGGTACAAGAACAATGCTTCAGGGACGGATCAAACCCTTGATGCTCTTTTAGCCAATATCAAAAAACCGGCGTTTTTTGAGGCGGGAGATAACGCTAACGCCCTAAGGGCCTCCAGTATTGGCAGCCAATTTAACCAAGAGTATGTCATCGTTGGGGCGACAGACGGCTATGAATATCTAGATCAGCTCAGCAAGACCAAATCTCAATTTGTTCTGCCCATTAATTTCCCTGAAGCATATGATGTTTCTGACCCCTACTACAGCGCTCAACTTTCTTTGGAAGATCTGCGACGCTGGAATCAAGCACCGATGAATCCTGCAAAATTTGCGGAACAAAACATTGAATTCTCCCTGAGTACTCATGATTTAAAAAGTCCTAAGTCGTTCGCTAAGCATCTGTCACGCGCTATTGAATATGGATTAGACCCCAAAGATGCCTTACGCGCATTAACAACTACACCCGCGGCTCAATTAGGCCTGAGTTCAATGATCGGAACTCTAGATGCTGGAAAATTAGCGAATTTTTTGGTCAGTGATAAACCTCTTTTTACCAAAAACAGCCAGTTACAGACCCACTGGATTTTGGGCAAACCCTATGATGTGAAACCAGAAGCCGCTACAACTGCAGCAGAATATCAAATCGCCATCGCTGGCAGAAAATCAAGTTTTACAGTCGAAAATAATAAAGGAAAACTGACGGTAAAATACGGTGAGGGGGACAGTCTTGAAACCGGGAAAATAACCCAAGATGGCCAATGGCTCAAATGGCAAGTAAAAGACAAAGAAGGCTCTGGTGTGCTCAGAGCAATGGCTCAAATCAACCCCTCGAGTCTTGAACTCAGTGGGCAAATCTTTTTTGAAGATGGATCTTCGCGGTCTTTTATAGCCAGCCCAACAGCGTTTACTCCGGGCATTAATCCAAATGCCGGTAAAGGCAATGAATCTTCCACAGAATCAGCCACTGCGACAACCGTGACGGATGCCTCAGTTGAAGTTATGCCTGTCACCTACCCTAACGTAGGCTTTGGAAGAGTGCAGCAGCCGACCCAGCAAACCGTACTTTTTAAAAACGCGACGGTTTGGACTGGCGAAAAAGAAGGAATTCTCAATAACACAGATGTTCTGGTCAAAGGCGGTAAAATTCAAGCTATTGGCAACAACTTATCCTCTAAAGGTGCCAAAGTTATCGATGCTACCGGCAAACATCTTACGGCAGGAATTATCGATGAGCATACGCATATTGCTGCCCTAACGATTAATGAGGGTGGACAGAATTCCTCTGCTGAGGTACGGATCAGTGATGTCGTCAATCCAAAAGATATCAGTATTTATCGCAATCTAGCCGGCGGGGTGACCTCAGCACAAATTCTACTTGGTTCTGCCAATCCAATCGGAGGACAATCGGCGATCATTAAACTAAAATGGGGTGGATCGGCTCAGGATATGCTTTACGATCAGGCACCAAAATTCATAAAATTTGCCCTTGGAGAAAATGTGAAACAAAGCAACTGGAGTAGCTATAGTCGTTATCCACAGACCAGAATGGGTGTGGAACAATTGTATATCAATTATTTCAACAGAGCCCGCACCTATTTGGATCAGAAAAAAAGTGGGGGCCCGTACCGCGTTGATGAAGAATTAGAGATATTGGGAGAAATTTTAGAGGGAGAGCGTTTTATCAGCTGCCACAGTTATGTGCAAAGTGAGATCAATATGCTCATGAAAGTCGCAGAGTCCTTTGATTTCCGCGTCAATACCTTCACCCATATTTTGGAGGGTTATAAGGTCGCGGACAAGATGGCCGAGCACGGCGTAGGAGGATCGACTTTCAGCGACTGGTGGGCTTACAAATACGAAGTGAAAGACGCTATACCGTTTAACGCAGCCATTATGGCTCGAGCCGGAGTGACTACTGCGATCAATAGTGATGATGATGAAATGGCGCGTCGACTCAATCAAGAGGCCGCAAAAACTGTCAAATACGGAGGCATGAGCGAAAAGGATGCCTGGGCGATGGTCACCATCAATCCAGCCAAACTCTTACACCTAGACCATCGCACTGGAAGCATCAAAAAAGGAAAAGATGCTGATTTAGTGCTATGGAGTGACCACCCTCTCTCGGTTTATACCCATGCGGAAAAAACTATGATCGACGGAGCTTTTTATTTTGACATGGAAGAGGACAAAGCCATGCGCAGCACACTTAAAAAAGAAAAAAATCAACTCATTCAAATGATGTTGTCCGACCAAAAATCATCTGGAAATAAAGGCAGAATGCCCCGAAAAAGAGACCGAATTAAATTTGAATGTGAAACCATAAACTAATTGTCATGAAAATTAAATATACACTTACCGCATTGATACTGCCATTAGTTATGGTTGTTGGTTTTGCCCAGCAGACCCCAGCCCCTGTTCAATCAGAGACCATCACCCTAGTGGGTGCTACCGTCCATGTAGGCAACGGCAAGGTCATAGAGCGTGCTCATATCGTTCTTGATGAAGGTAAAATAAAAGCTTTAGGGCAAGAAGAAATCACGCCGACAGGTCGTATTATCGACGTCACAGGACAACATATATACCCAGGAATCATAGCGCCTGTTTCCTCCTTGGGGCTTGTAGAAATTGATGCGATACGTCAAAGTAAAGATGACGATGAATTAGGAGAATTTGGCCCAAATATCCGGAGTTTAATTGCCTACAATGCCGAAAGCCAAGTTGTTGAGAGCATGCGCCCAAATGGAGTCCTCATGGCTCAAATAACACCACAAGGTGGGGTGTTTTCTGGAACCTCATCCATTGTACAATTCGACGCATGGAATTGGGAAGATGCTGCCGTAAAAGTTGATGATGGGGTGCATTTATACTGGCCCAATACCTATCGACGCGGTCGTTGGTGGATGGGTGAAGACCGCGGATGGAAACCCAATAAGAAGTACGACGAACAAACAAAAAAAATCACCGATTTCTTTGATCGCGCGGCGGCTTACAGCAGTGAACAACCTGAGGTACCGAACCAAGCATTAGAGGCGCTGACCGGCACTTTAGACGGCAGTAAAAAAGTTTTCGTTTACGCCGATGGCGTGCGTGAAATTATGGATGCAGTCAGTCAACTCAAAACTCATGGAGTATCAGAGGTTGTTTTGGTAGGTGGCTATCAGGCTGACCAAATCATACCATTTTTGAAACGCCACAACATAGCAATTTTACTGAATCGTGTTCACTCTTTGCCCAAGCAAGAAGATGATGACTACGACAAACCGTTTAAACTTCCAGCAATGCTGACCAAGGCAGGCCTTGTTGTCGGACTCAATGCACGAGGCAGTATGGAACGTATGAGTACCAGGAATTTGCCTTTCTATGCAGGGCACGCTTCTGGCTTTGGATTATCCACTGAGGAAGCCTTGCAATTAGTGACTTCAAATACCGCAAAAATCTTAGGTATTGATGCTGATTATGGGACCTTAGAGGTCGGAAAAAGTGCGACCTTATTTGTGAGTCAAGGGGATGCATTGGACATGCGTACTAATCGATTAAGTCATGCATTTATCGATGGACGTAAAATTTCACTCCAAACACATCAAACCGAACTTTACAAGCGCTATGCCAATAAATACGGGCAACAAATTCAGGATTAGTCAGCAATCGAGCAGGATAATTTAAAAAGTACTTAGAAAGGCCATGGACAAGACTCCGACATTGACCAGTACACATAATGGCTTGATCAAACAAGTTGTTCAATGGCAAGAGCGGTCCAGAGCGCGCAGAAAAGACGGCGTCTTTGTTGTCGAAGGACTTCGAGAGATCGATCTCGCTCTCGGTTCTGATTATCAGGCATCTATGTTATTTTATTGTCCAGAAATCGTCCAAAACAATGCTCAAAATCAAAATCACGAATCGATAGCATCGCTGTATCATAGGGTCGGTCAGGATTCAAAAATATATGCGGTTAGTCAGAATGTTTATAAAAAAATTGCTTATCGCAACTCTACAGAAGGTATAGTGGGGGTCTTTGAGGCTAAGCAACATCAATTAGCAGATCTGAACATTAAGCGCAAGAATCCCTTAATTATGGTTGCTGAAGCTCCGGAAAAACCGGGTAATATTGGCGCCCTTTTGCGCACGGCTGATGCCGCGGGTGTAGATGCGTTTTTACTGGCTAACCCACGTACTGATCTCTATAACCCAAACATCATACGCAGCAGTGTTGGCGGGATATTTACCACTAACCTAGCTACAGGCACCACTCAAGACATCATCGATTACCTCCAAACTAAAAAAATTGCCATTTACAGCGCAATATTACAAGAGGCCATCCCTTATACACAAGGCGACTACACCAAGGCGACGGCCTTAGTTGTGGGAACTGAAGCTGACGGGCTCTCAGAAACTTGGCGGTCTGCGAGTAGTGCCAAAGTAAAAATCCCCATGAATGGGTCTATTGACAGTATGAATGTTTCTGTATCTGCGGGGATTCTTGTTTTTGAAGCCCTCCGACAGCGCATGGAAGCAGCGCACAATTCATCCGCGCACTAGTTCATGAGTTTTAAGCATTACTGGCGCACTCCTGACCTACCCTTTGCTTGCCCACTCTGAAACTTTATTGTAATTTTATGTTATGGCACCGGCAGTATTAGAGCAAGAAAATAAAGAGATCGCCAAGCAGTACAAGGAATTGCTTAAAATCAGTTATCAAACCCTATCTCGGGCGGATAAAAAACTGATTCGAACAGCCTTTGATACTGCAGTAGATGCCCATAAAGAACAACGCCGAAAAAGTGGTGAAGCCTATATCTTTCATCCCATAGCTGTGGCCAAAATTGTTGCCTCTGAGATTGGACTCGATGCTACCTCTATTGCCGCTGCTCTACTCCACGATGTGGTGGAAGACACTACCTATACTTTAGCCGATATCGAACAGCTATTCGGCGAAACTATTGCCCGCATTGTCAATGGATTGACTAAGATCTCTCATATGGAATATCAAAAAGATGTATCCATACAAGCAGAAAATTTTAGAAAAATGTTACTCACCCTTAATGAGGACATTCGGGTGATCATAATTAAAATCGCTGACCGCTTGCACAATATGCAAACCATGGACAGTATGGTGCCGCATAAACAAGTCAAAATAGCCTCGGAAACCTTGTACATCTATGCACCGTTAGCACATCGAATCGGGCTGTACAACATTAAATCTGAATTAGAAGATTTGGGTTTAAAATATACAGAACCTGAGGTGTACAGGGATATTGTCGACAAGATCAAAGAGAGCAAAGAAGAGCAAGACGCGTATATCGCGGATTTTAGCACAGTCATTCAAAAATCTTTGGATACAGAAGGTGTTCACTACGAGATCAAAGGGCGGCCTAAATCAGTATTCTCGATTCGACGCAAAATGATGCGTCAAAGCGTGTCGTTTGACCAGGTCTATGACAAATTTGCCATTCGTATCATTTACGACGCTAAGGCCGAGGATGAGAAGTTTTTGGCATGGAAAATTTATTCGATTGTTACGGATCACTTTCGACCGAATCCTACGCGTTTGCGAGACTGGATTTCCTCGCCAAAGTCGACCGGCTATGAAGCACTACACATTACCGTAATGGGCCCTAAAGGCAGGTGGGTGGAGGTGCAGATTAGAAGTCAGCGCATGAATGAAATTGCCGAAAAAGGTTACGCGGCACATTACAAATACAAAAATGAGCTCAGTGAAGACGACGGATTGGACGTTTGGCTCAATAAACTTCAAGAAACTCTAGAGCATTCGGAGATTAATGCCATAGATTTTGTAGAGGAATTTAAACTGAGTTTATACGCCAAAGAAATTTTTGTGTTTTCTCCAAAGGGTGATTTGTATTCCCTGGCCAAGGGCGCGACAGCCCTCGATTTTGCATTCCACGTGCATACACAGATTGGCCTGCGAACACGCGGCGCTAAAGTAAATGGGAAACTTGTGCCCCTGAGTTTCGAACTCAGTAGTGGAGATCAAGTAGAAATTATCACTTCAGAAAAAACCAAACCTACGGCAAACTGGCTCAACTACGCCATTACTGGTCGTGCCATTAGCAAAATAAAATCCTCGCTCAAAGAAGAGCAAAAGCAAATTGCTGAGGAAGGAAAGGTCGTCCTACAGCGCAAGTTAAGGGCGCAAAAAATTCCGTTTAACGAAAAAACCATCAATGAGCTTGTTCGATATTTTAAATTAAAAACAAGTCTGGACCTCTTTTATCGGATTGGCGCAGGAATCATAGACAATTCAAGGCTCAAAAGCTTTGCTGCTTCGCGGAGCAATGCGTTCATGAATTTCTTTAAAAATAGAATTCGTCGCCCACAAAACAATCAAGAACTCAATAAAGAGGAGCTCACAGTAAAATACGACCAACTTGTCTTTGGTAAAGATGAAGAAAAACTAGATTATAAAGTTTCCCCTTGTTGTAATCCGATACCGGGTGATGACGTATTCGGATTTTTGACCATTAACGACGGCATAAAAGTACACAAAACCACCTGCCCCAATGCCCTTCAAATGCAAAGCAATTATAGTTATCGCATTTTGAAAGCCAAATGGATTGACTCTACCCAGAGAGAATTCCAAGCAACTTTGAGAATTAGTGGAATCGACACCTTTGGTATGGTCAACAATCTGACCAAAGTGGTTTCTAACAACCTTCATATCGACATGAAAAGTGTTCATTTTGATACTGATGACGGCACATTTACAGGAACGATAGTTGTCATTGTAAAGAACAAATCAATCCTTGATAACTTGGTTAAAAACATCAAAAAAATTAGTGGAATCGATAAAGTCAGCAGGGTATAAATAACTAAATTTGAGCCGTTCCGATGAAAACACCCACAGAAATCAACAATCAAGCCATTGTCAAAAATGTATTTACGGCATTTTTGGAAGAAAAGGGTCACCGAAAGACGCCCGAGCGCTTTGCGATTCTCTCAGAGGTTTATGACCAAAAAGATCATTTTGATATCGAGTCTCTTTATGTCAAAATGAAAAACAAAAACTACCGCGTCAGTCGGGCAACTTTATACAACACTATAGAGTTACTTTTGGATTGTGGACTGGTCCGCAAGCACTTATTTGGTGCCAGTCAGGCACATTACGAAAAGTCGTATTTTGACAAGCAACACGACCACCTTATTTTGGACAACGGAGAGGTCATGGAATTTTGTGACCCACGCATAGAAACCATCAAAAAAACCATCGAAGAAGTGTTCGATGTGGACATAACCAAACACTCACTTTATTTTTACGGTCGTCGCAAAAACGACCAGACATAACGTATGGCAGTAGATTTGTTATTAGGCCTCCAATGGGGCGATGAAGGAAAAGGAAAAATAGTCGATGTACTCACCAAAGAGTACGACATTATCGCACGTTTTCAAGGGGGGCCCAATGCTGGACACACTCTTGAGTTTGATGGGATCAAACATGTACTGCACACCATACCGAGTGGTATTTTTCACCCCACAGCAGTGAACTTAGTGGGTAATGGTGTGGTCATCGACCCAGTCATTTTCAAACGCGAATTGGATAATTTAGCGCCTTTTGGCATTGACATTCAAAAGAAGCTTTTGATTTCGCGAAAGGCCCATTTGATTTTGCCCACCCATAGATTACTCGACGCTGCGAGTGAGGCCGCAAAGGGAAAGGCTAAAATTGGTTCAACACTTAAGGGTATCGGTCCTACTTATATGGACAAAACAGGACGTAATGGCATACGCATCGGAGATATTGAGCTGCCACAATGGAAAGAAAAATACCGGGCATTAGCCAACAAACACGAAGCCATGATCGCCTCTTACAAGGTCGATATTCAGTATGACCTTGCAGAACTAGAAGCCGCCTTTTTTGAGGCTATTGATACATTAAAGTCTTTGGAATTTATCGACAGCGAGGCGTACTTGTTCAGCGCCATGGCCCAAGGCAAAAGTATTTTGGCTGAAGGGGCTCAGGGCTCCTTATTGGATATCGATTTTGGCACCTATCCTTATGTGACTTCTTCCAATACCACAGCTGCAGGCGCTTGCACTGGACTGGGTGTAGCACCAAACAAAATCAAAGATGTTTTTGGCATTTTCAAAGCCTATACCACCCGAGTAGGCAGTGGTCCTTTTCCAACGGAACTTTTTGACAGTGTTGGTGAGACTATGGGGCGCGTAGGCAATGAATTCGGTGCAACCACAGGAAGACCTCGTCGTTGTGGATGGTTGGATTTAGTCGCTTTGAAATATGCTGTTGCTATCAATGGCGTTACCCAGCTCATGATGATGAAAGGGGACGTTCTCAGTGGATTTAAAAAATTAAAAGTTTGTACCGCCTATCAATATCAAGGAAGTACCATAACTCATTTCCCTTATGATATTGATCCAAAACTCGTAACCCCTGTCTACACAGAATTACCTGGGTGGACCGAAGACTTAACTGGCATGACTCAGGCAGATGAATTGCCTAAAGAGCTTCTCGGATACATCGAGTTTTTGGAGGCAGAACTAGGCGTCCCCATCAAAATTGTCTCTGTTGGACCAGACCGAAAACAAACCATTTTGCGGTAGTCTGCAAATTAGTTTCTATTTTCGTCACCGTATGTGGCTCAATAAATCCTTTCTCAAAAGCTTTTGGTTCCTAACACTTTTTCTAGGGTCTACGGCTTGTGGTTTTGGACAAACACAAGCGGATCAACAGCAAAAGACTCAAAGCACAGTTACAGCCAAGGCTCAAAGTACAGTTACAGCCCAGGACTCTCTGGTCCCTGCCGAAAAACAATCGAGCAAAGTTCGTGTTACCTCCGGCTACTTCGAAAAAAAACCCGAATTTCCTGAGGCTGTGATTTATTCCAGAGATGCTAACGGACCGGTGCATATTGTGCATGACGGAGTCGATATGTGGTGTGATCAGGCTTTGGTGTATTTTAAAGAGAATTTTGTCAAGGCCTTTGGTAGAGTGCTTGTCAAACAGGGCGATACCATAGAAATGCGCAGTAATTACGGTGAATATAACGGCAATACTTCTTTGGCCTTTGCCGCTGGTGAGGTTGTTTTGAAAGAGCCTACATCCAGTCTTGAGTCTGATACATTGTATTTTGATCGCATCAGTCAACAGGCCTATTACAGAAGTGGAGGTACCGTACGTGATACAAGTAGTGTCCTCACGAGTCGGGTGGGCAAACTCTTTACTGAAAATAAAAAGTATGAATTCTCCGGTGATGTAGTTATAGAGAACCCTGAATACACTTTAAACGCTCCTCGCTTAGATTTTTATTCCGAATCAGGTCTGGCCTATCTCTATGGAGCGTCTCGTATTGAAAGCCCAAGCAGCACCATTTATTGCGAGCGTGGCTATTACAACACGCGCAGTAACCGCGGACATTTTGTCAAAAAATCCCGAGTGGATTACAATCAACGCATATTGTTCGGAGACAGCATCTATTTTGATCGTGCTCTGGGCTTTGCTTCGGCTTCGAACAATATTAAGCTCATCGATTCGACCAATCAGATGGTCATACGTGGTCATTACGCCGAGGTGTTTAAACAGCAGGATTCGGTCTACATTACCAATCGCGCCGTTGCCATCAGTGTCCAAGAACAAGATTCAATATTCATTCATGCAGACACCCTTCGTGTGACCGGACCACCGGAGCAGCGGTTGATTCGAGGTTTTCACGACGCGCGTCTGTTCAAGCCCGGGCGCTCACTTGCAGAGCGAACAAGTGCCCGATGCGATTCGATAGTGGTCTTGCAAGAACAAGGGTTGACTAGGATGCTCGGACGTCCTGCACTATGGACTGGAGATCAGCAAATTACGGGCGACACAATACACTTGATACAAGACCGTATCAATCAAGAGTTGGACTCCCTTGTTGTATTTGATAATGCGTTTATGATTCAGGAAGATATCGATGGGTATAACCAGGTCAAAGGGGCCCAACTCATCGGTCGATTCACCCAAAACAAATTAGACACTATTGATGTAATTAAAAATAGTCAAGTGGTCTACTACAGTCGTGATGATCAACAAAAATTGGTGGGCATCAATAATACAGTAGCTTCTTCGATGCAACTTTATGTTAAGGAACAAAAAATTCGCGGCATCAGATTCATCAACAAAGTACCAGGAAAAGTATATCCGCCATCAGAATTTCCCGAAAATGCAAGAATATTACCAGGTTTTCTTTGGCGTGGTGAGGAGCGCTTATTTTTTAAGGACGATTTATTCAGTGGTAAGACCTTTCCTTCTTTAACACCTGTGCGCGGCATTGAGTTACCCCAAGAGCTGATCATTCCCAAACACGAGTTTACTGGACCCAGAGGTCAACAAGAGTTGGAGACAGAGGACTCAGCAACACAAAAAAAGCAATTGGTCTCGGGGTTATGGATCAAAAAAAAGCGTTTTTAGATTATCAAGCTCAGACGACCCCCATCCACTCGGAATGGCCGTAGATCACGCAAAGGGGTCTTACATTTACGACGCTCAGGGACGAGCTCATTTAGATTTTGTCGCGGGTGTCTCAGCCTGCAGTGTGGGTCATGCCCATCCCGAGGTGGTAAAAGCGGTACAAAAGCAAGCGGCCTCATACATGCATGTGATGGTCTATGGAGAATATGTCCAATCTCCATCAGTAGAATTATGTCGTAGGCTCGCAGAATTAATGCCGATGCCGCTTAATACAACTTATTTAGTCAACAGCGGAACAGAGGCCATTGAAGCAGCATTAAAATTAGCGCGGGCTTGGACAAAAAGACAAAAGATTCTCTACGGGAAACGAGCATATCACGGTAATACCATGGGGGCAATGAGCGTGATGGACTATCCCGAACGTACCGAACCATTTGGCCCGTTAATACCGCAAACGGCCTCCATAGCATTCAATGATTACAACGCCCTGGATCAAATCGACAAAAGCACAGCGGCCGTAATTCTCGAAACCATTCAAGGTGGGGCGGGGTTCATTGTTCCCGATCCTGATTACCTCAAGGCCCTAAAGTCGCAGTGTCAAAAAATGGGGACACTACTCATTTTGGATGAAATTCAGCCAGGCTTTGGCCGAACTGGCAAACTTTTCGGGTTTGAACATTTTGATGTCGTCCCCGATATTGTGGTCATGGGTAAAGGAATGGGTGGCGGAATGCCCATAGGAGCCCTTTCCGCATCCAAAGAAATGATGAATACCTTCGCGACTCAACCCAAACTCGGCCACATTACAACCTTTGGAGGACACCCAGTCATTGCAGCAGCAGCATTGGCGACACTGAACATAATCACGGCAAACGAATTTTTTAAATCGGTTCTCGACAAAGAGCAGCTGTTTCGTGCCGAACTGCAGCACCCTAAAATTAAAGAAGTACGCGGTAAAGGGTTGATGCTCGCGCTAATTTTTGAACATCCCTCCGAGGCCGACGCACTTGTATTAAAATGTGCCGAACACGGACTTATTTTATTTTGGCTATTGTATGAAAATAGAGCTGTTCGCATTACCCCGCCGTTGACCATTTCTAAACGGGACATTCAAAAGGGTTGCCGCATCATTCGTGAGATACTTGATGACCTTTAGTCTCGCTCGCGCCAACCCCGTGTTGATAAGCTTGTTAAAAAGTAACCTCCTGACCGGGCGACAAATCATTTAGTGTCGCTTATATTTAGACTGAGCAAACGTTAAATGCCATACATGTACCTAGGCCCTGAAGAGCATAACAACTTCTCTCTTACGCGTTTTGAATCCATGCTGCAGACAAACGATGTCTACTTTTTTGACTCTGAGGAATTCGAAAACATCATACATCATTATCTAGAACGAGGGAAAATGGCCTTGGCCAAAAAAGCGACTCGATTGGGTCTAGAGCAACACCCGAGCTCTACAAATCTCAAATTATTCGAAGTAGAGATGTTTATTTTTGAAAATAAACTGGAGCACGCAGAAAAACTTCTGGATGAACTTTATCAAATTGAGCAATTTAACGAAGAAATTTTTATTCAAAAGGCCAACATACTCTCGCGTAAAGACCAACACAAAGACGCTATTAAATTATTAGAACAAGCGCTCAGTCTTACTGAGGATCCTTTAGAGATATTGTCCTTAATTGGCATGGAATATCTCTTTTTGGAGGATTATGAAAACGCTAAAAATTATTTCATGCAATGTGTTGAAAAAGACACCGAGGATTACTCGGCTTTGTATAATGTGGTGTACTGTTTTGAATTCCTGAATCAGCATGAACAAGCCATTGTTTATCTCAATGATTTTCTCAATACTCAGCCCTATTGTGAAGTTGCTTGGCATCAGATTGGCAAACAATATTACCAACTCAAAGATTACAAAAAATCCCTAGCGGCTTTTGACTTTGCCATCATCAGTGACGATCGATTTATTGGAGCCTACCTAGAAAAAGGCAAGGTTTTGGAAAAGCTCAAGCATTATAACGAGGCCATCGATAGCTATATGACCACACTCGGACTCGATGATCCTACCTCATTCGCTCTTTTGCGGATTGGTAAATGTTATGAAAAGTTGGGTAATGAAGAAATGGCACCTCAGTTTTATAACAAATGTGTGACTGAAGATACTTTACTCGATAAAGCTTGGATCGCCATCACAGACTTCTATCTCAGGAAAAAAGACTACAAAAAAGCTTTGTACTATATAGACAAGGCTGTAAACATCGACGCCGATAATGTATTGTATTGGAAACGTTATGCCAAAATCAACAAAAAACTCCATAATTTCGAAGAAGCTGAACACGGCTACAGACGGACTATAGAGTTAGGTAATTATGAAATTGATACTTGGCTGTCGCGATGCGATATTCTCATAGAACTTGGCGAATACCAGGCGGGGCGCAATAATCTATTACAGGCCACAGAATTTTACCCAGAACATCCAGAGATTGAGTTTCGTATGGCAGGACTTTGTTTTATGCTTCAAGAGACCAATAAAGCCCAGTTTCATTTAGTGAATGCCCTGCACTTGGATTCGGAATTTGTAATGATCCTGGAGATACTATTTCCTGAGGTATTCCGCCTGAAACTCGTTCAAGAATTAATCCAAAATCATCAGAATCCTTCAGTATAATTGTCTTATTTTTGAGGTTAATGCGCTCAATAATGCGGCTATCCAAGGATAAAATAACTCTATTTTTTAAAGGCATTGCCATGGGGGCTGCCGACGCCGTTCCGGGCGTATCGGGAGGAACCATTGCATTTATTTCAGGAATTTACCCCGAATTGCTACAAACAATCTCCGGTTTAAACCTTGGACTTTTGAAAACTTTTAAAAATCAAGGTTTTAAGGTCTTCTGGCATCGAGCTAATGGCCCTTTTTTACTCACGCTTGTTGCCGGAATCCTCGTGAGTTTTGTGAGTTTGATGCGCTTGGCAAAATATTTAATCGAGCAGCATCCTATCTGGATTTGGTCATTTTTCTTTGGGCTGATCATAGCCAGTGTGGTGTATATGGCCCGGCAAGTAACACATTGGGACGCGCTACGACTCTTTAGTTTTACTGCAGGTACTGCCCTGGCCTATTATTTGACACAACTGCCGAGCTTTGGTGGGGTTGATCAACCTTGGTTTCTTTTAATTGCCGGTGCTTTGGCAATTTGCGCCATGATTCTGCCGGGCATTTCTGGTTCCTTCATTTTGGTAATTTTAGGAGCTTATAAAGCCTTGAGCGATGCCTTGCATGACTTTGACCTTCAAAAAATAGCTTTGTTTGTAGGGGGTGCGGTTTTGGGTTTATTGAGTTTTAGCCGGTTGTTGCGCTGGCTCTTTAATCGTTATCAAGAAACAACGCTCGCCATATTGACTGGATTTGTACTGGGGAGTCTCAATAAAATATGGCCTTGGAAAGCCACCCAAGAAGTATTAGAGCGCAGTACGGGAGAGCGATTTGGCATGGACCGATTTGATTTTGGCACCTTGAGTGAGGTACAAAGAATTACTGGTGATTTTGACCGTTTTAAGGCGCTCAAAGAAAGCAGCATACTTCCTAGTGAATTCTCCACAATTAATCCTGGAGTCGATGCCGAGTTCATACCCGCTCTACTGATGATGCTCATTGGAGTGATCGTCTTATTTGGTCTAGAACATCTGGGGCGTGAAAAAGAATCTGCATGACACCGAATCGAACATTAAGCGACAAGATTTGGCTGGTCATGAAAGGTATTGCGATGGGCGCTGCCAACAAAGTGCCTGGCGTCTCAGGAGGGGTAGTCGCTTTTGTCGCGGGATTCTATGAAGAATTTATTTACAGCCTTCAACGCATCAATCGACGTTCATTTGCCGTCTTGCGGCGGTATGGAATAACGGCCTTTTACCGCGATATCAACGGTGGTTTTTTGAGTTTATTATTGACTGGGATGATCATCAGTTATTTCAGTGTTTCTCAGCTCCTCGACTACGCGTTAATGCACTATGAGCTGTATGTTTGGAGTGGGTTTTTTGGGATGATCATCGGCTCCGTTTTTTATATCGCTAAAGACTTCGGGCATTGGGAATCAAGTCACGGCTTGTATTTGTTCTTTGGAGCCTTGGTCGGATTGAGCATCAGTTTATTAGAACCCGCACGTGAAAACGATCAACTCTGGTTTGTATTTCTTTGTGGAATCATCAGTGTTTCAGGAATGACTCTCCCGGGTTTATCCGGGTCATTTATACTGATTTTGCTTGGTAATTATGTACTGTTGCTGGTAGACTCGGTCAATGCTCTTTATACTTTTTTGTGGATGATGGTCCAAGGCGATCTAAGTTCAGAGATTGCCTTGGAACTGTGGCCGATGATCAAAATTTTAGGGGTGTTTTCTGCTGGATCCTTAGTCGGTTTAGTGTCATTCTCTCATTTGCTGGCTGCCGTATTGAAGTCGTATAGAAAACCAACTTATGCCGTAATTATTGGATTTATCGTGGGGTCGCTAGGTGTAGTATGGCCATGGAAAGATAAAATTTACGCCACAAATGCTGTCGGAGAAATCTTAAAAGACGCCAAGGGACGGGAAATCATTAAAGACTTTGATCGATATATCCCCAATTTAGACTCCTTACAGACTTATTGGGCGATCGGATTCATTGTTGTAGGAGTGTTAGTGGTGGTGGCGCTAGAACGATTAAACAAAAATAATAAAGCGCATAATCATGGCTAAATACGGACTCCTTGGACGCCAAATCGATTACTCATTTTCAAGAGAATTTTTCAATAAAAAATTTACTCAAGAACAACGTTCGGATATTTATGTCAATCTAGATTATTCGCGTATTGAAGACTTTATGGGCTGGTTCAAAACACAAAATACGCTCTGCGGATTTAATGTAACTATTCCTTATAAGGAGGCCATAATACCATTTTTAGATGAAATCGATCCTGTCGCAGAAGCTATTGGTGCGGTGAATACTGTTGTTATTAAATCGCATAAATCCAATAAACCCCGATTAATCGGATACAATACAGATCATTTGGGCTTCCGCCAATCACTGGAACATTGGGCGCCACGAGACCATAAAAAAGCGCTCATTTTGGGAACAGGTGGTGCGGCTAAGGCCATTTTATATGTACTTGGGAAACTAGATTATGACATTTTGCAATTATCTAGGAATTCAGGCCCACAGACCTTGGGTTATGATGAATTAACGCAGGCTCATTTAACACAGTATCGTGTCATTGTCAATTGTACCCCATTGGGAACATTCCCCGATATTGAGCAAGCGCCGAAACTGCCTTATACTGCCCTTGGTCCAGAACATTATTTATACGATTTGATTTACAATCCCGAAGAAACTGAATTTCTCAAGCGTGGTCGTAACGCTGGAGCGCAAACTAAAAATGGCAGGCAAATGCTTGAATATCAAGCAATCGAAGCATGGAAATTATGGCAAAACAAAGTTTGAGCAACAAAACATAAGACCAAATTTTTTTTTGCGTGTGGAGTTCTTATCTTGCCGCCACTTTGATCCTAAACATTGAGACAGATGTCAGACCTAACTGAAAGCGGGCTAGAAAATAGCTCAGAGAACATTGAAACACTTCTAGCAAAATTTCAGAACCTACTGAATTCAGAACACAATATACCCGAAATCAGCCCAGAGATCAATTCCTTGACCGAGCAAATTGAAGGCTATTTCAAAATAAATAAATCGTCCGGACCTGTCGCCGAGTCAGCAACTCAAGTCGGTGATGATTCGGGATCACAAGTTGAGGATGAATCCGCTAAGAACAGCTCCCTTGATAAGTCGAATCAGCACAACTCAACTGAGCCAAAAGCACAGCAGGACGAGACAACGCTTCACGAGCACTGGCATCGACTCTCTAGGAATTATCGCAGAAAACGACGTCAATATTACGAGGAACGCAATAAAGATCTGCAGAAAAACCTTGAGAAAAGAACGGCCCTCATAGAGTCGTTTAAAAGCTTACTGACGGTCGAGGAAAATATCACTCATACCCTAAAAACCTTCAAAGCGCTACAAGAAGAGTGGTATGCCGCGGGGCCAATTCCTAAAAACGACTACGAAATGGTCTGGCAAACTTATCGCCATCATGTCGAGAATTTTTATGATTATTTAGATTTAAATCGAGAGTTTAGAGATTTAGACTTCAAATACAATTTCGATCAAAAAAAGCGCCTTATTGAACAGGCACAGTATCTCGCTGGGCTTGAGGATCAAACTTTAGCATTTAAAGAGCTACAAAAGCTCCATAAAATATGGAAAGAAGATATTGGTCCTGTCGCGAAAGAGCATCGTGAACCCCTTTGGGAAGCCTTTAGTGCAGCCACCAAAATTATTCATGACAAACGTCAAGCATTTTTTGACCAGCGCGACGCCCAACAAAAGGAAAATTTATCGAGAAAACAGGCCATCATTCAAGAGATCAAAGCGCACGCAACACAGGACAAACAAGAGCAGAAATCGTGGCAGAAATCAATGAGCCAAGTGCAAAAATTACGTGACGAGTTTTTTGAGCTCGGTCCTGTCCCGAAAAAGCACAACAAGTCTTTGTGGTCAGAATTCAAGGAAACGACCAGAAAATACAACGAATTAAAAAACGCCTTTTTCAAAAATCAAAAAAGGAGTACATGGCTAATTTGCGGGCCAAACGAGAATTGATTCGTATTGCCGAGCAACATTTGGATACTGATGATTTTCAAAAAAGTACGCCGGTGATGAAAAAAATTCAAGCCGATTGGCGCAATATTGGCCCCGTTCCCTATAGAGATAGTGACAAAATATGGAAGCAGTTCAAGTCGATTTGTAATGCCTATTTTGACAAGCTAAACAATGAGCACAAACTTGAAAATGAGGCTGAACAAAAAGCCTTGAATCAAAAAAATGCCCTACTCAAGTCCCTTGAAAATCAAAAGGCGGGGTCCATTCAAAACATGGATGCATTGACCGAGCTTATCATAAAGTGGCGAGAAGCAGGAAAAATTTCTACGAAACACAAAACACTTGAGACTTCTTTTTTCCAAAGTATTGAGCGCCATTTGACTCATATGGGCATGACCAAACAAGAAGCAGCATTGACCAGCTTTACTTACAAAATCGAGTTTTTTGCTGCACAAGATCAAAACGAGTTGTTACACAAGCAAGGCTCGATTGTTGAGCAGAAAATAAAAGAACTAAAAACTGAAATAAATCAATTAGAGAACAATCTAGGTTTTTTTCAAAATGTATCTCAGGACAGTCCTCTACTCAAAGAGGTTCATGATAATATTGCGCTGCATCGCAGTGACTTAAATCTTTGGCTAGAGAAAAAAGAGGTTTTAAAACGCCTATAACTTTTTGGCCGCTTCCCAATAAACATCCATTTCTTCCAAGGTCATCGCTTTTAGGTCTTTACCTTGCGCCTTTACTTGTTGCTCGAGATACTTGAATCGCGTGATGAACTTTTTATTGGTGCGCTCCAAAGCAGATTCTGCATCAATTCCTAAAAAACGTGCATAGCTAATCATCGAGAAGAGGACATCCCCAAATTCGGCTTCAATGGCGTCTTTATCCTGATTGGAAACCTCCACGGATAACTCATTGAGTTCTTCTTTGACCTTATCCAAAACCTGATGCGAGGCTTCCCAATCAAAGCCCACGCCCGCCACCTTATCTTGAATTCTACTGGCCTTAATTACTGCAGGCAACGAATTCGGAACCCCTGAAAGCACACTGTCCTTACCCTCTTTGAGTTTAAGCTGCTCCCAATTTCTTTTAACTTCCTGTTCATCAACCACATCGATATCTCCGTAAATATGCGGATGTCGGCTAATGAGCTTTTCACTGATGGCATGAGCGATACTGCCGATGTCAAAACTTTGGGATTCACTGCCGATTTTGGCATAAAAGAAAATATGAAGCAAAAGGTCCCCGAGCTCCCCCTCCATAGACTTTAAGTCCTTATCCAAAATTGCATCCGCTAATTCATAAGTCTCTTCTATGGTCAAATGCCTAAGGGATTCGAAGGTTTGTTTACGGTCCCAGGGACATTGTGCTCTGAGCTCATCCATGATGGTGAGCAGACGATCCAAAGCAGCCAGTTGTTCTTTGCGATTACTCATGAGGTAAAATTAAAAAACCTCAGCCGATTGACTGAGGTTTTGATTTATATTATTAACCGAAAAAGGACGATTAAATTTTATTCAATTTCAAAAAATTCAACTACTCTTCCTCAGACTGCTCTTTTGCTTGTTCTTCGGATGCTGCAGCTGCAAAATCTGTGTACCCTTTGTCTATCAAAAGATTATACCACTGAACAACTTTCTTGATGTCACTGGCATAGACGCGATCTTCGTCGTACTCAGGCAATACATCAAAGAAAAAAGCTTCTAATTCGTCCTTAGACGATTTATGACTGAGCGCAGCTGCGCCAGATAAGTGTTCATGAATCTTTTGAAACACATTCCCCAGCGGCATTTCCTCAGTCAAAGTATAAATGGCAATCTCGGAAAGCAAACTCACATTCTCCCGTGCACTGACTGTTATTTTTTTACCGTCAATCAATGATTGAGCCAGCACACCAGTGCGTGTTTGCGTTAAAATTTGAAATAAACCGGGTTTCCCCGCTACAGATATTACTTTATCTAAACTCATCAGTGTTTTATTTACAGCCGGCAAATATCAACGACCTACAGGAATTTTCCAAATCCCCTATCGCTTCTTTTTGGCCAGTGGATATTTCATTCGGTAATCACCACGAATCAGTCCTTTTGAAATTTGAGCGAGCTTACCTTTGATCATGCGTTTTTTCAGGGCGGAAAGATGATCGGTAAACAAAATACCCTCGATATGGTCGTATTCGTGCTGAATTATTCGTGCGGCAATACCAGAATAAACTTCAGTGTGTTCTTTAAAATCAGTGTCTAGGTATTTAATCGTAATCTCATCTTTACGAAAAACATCTTCGCGAATCTCTGGGATACTCAAACACCCTTCGTTGAATACCCATTCATCGCCCTGTTCTTTGATTATTTCGGCATTGATAAATACTTTTTTGAACTGCCCGAGCAATTCTCGGTCGGCCTCTGACAACTCTTCATCGTCCTTAAAAGGCGTCGCATCCACAATAAACAGCCGTATGGATTTCCCAATTTGCGGGGCAGCCAAGCCGATGCCCGATGCTCCGTACATGGTTTCAAACATATCGTCGATCAAGGCGTTCAAGCCCGGGTAGTCTGCGGTAATGTCCTGCGCTTTTTTGCGCAAAACCGGGTCACCATAAGCCACTATTGGATAAATCATGATTGTGTTTTAAGATAGTCTTGTAAAATTATCGTGGCACTAATTTGATCAATTAGCGCCTTATTTTGTCTTTTTTTTCGGCTTACGCCAGCATCAATCAGAGAACGCATAGGCCAGCTTACTGGTAAAACGCTCATCAAATCTATGGATTTCCACCTCGGGACAGACTGATGAAAACTGCGCAATAAACTTCAAAATATCCTCTTCGACCGCTGAAGCATTGCCCATTCTTTGTTTGGGTTCTCCTACCACTAAAATCGTCACCGATTCGCGCTGACAAAGGTCCTTTAAATAGGGCACTAACTGCTGTGTGGCGACTGTCTCAAGTCCTGACGCGACAATTCTCAGTGGATCCGTAATGGCCACTCCAGTGCGTTTGGTTCCAAAATCGATAGCAGCTATAGGGCCCATAGGTCGCAAAAATAATGCATTCCCAAATAGTAACCCAAATAGTTGGGGCGAATTAAACGGGACAGTATCTTTGCCAAAAACCTCAGAAAATGCATCATTTAAAATCCATGATAGAGCGGGCTTGGGAAGACCGCAGCCTTTTGAAAGAGTCTGAAACCATCGACGCTATTCGCGAGGTGGTTGCCCTTTGTGACAAAGGCACATTACGCTGCGCAGAACCAACCGAGTCAGGATGGCAAGTCAATGAATGGGTGAAAAAGGCGATTGTGCTGTATTTTCCAATTCAACAGATGCACACCCATGAAGTGGGCATTTTTGAATATCACGATAAAATTCCGCTCAAAAGAGATTATGCAGCGCAAAACGTTCGTGTGGTTCCTCATGCTATTGCCAGACACGGCGCCTACCTCGCCCCTAACGTCATCATGATGCCTTCTTATGTGAACATCGGGGCCTATGTCGGCTCTGGGACTATGGTCGATACTTGGGCTACTGTCGGGAGTTGTGCCCAAATCGGGGCCAACGTTCATTTGAGTGGTGGTGTGGGCATCGGTGGGGTTTTAGAGCCCCTTCAAGCAGCACCAGTAATTGTAGAAGATGATGCCTTTATCGGGTCACGCTGCATCGTGGTCGAAGGGGTACATGTAGAACGTGAAGCGGTACTCGGGGCCAATGTTGTGCTTACCGCATCTACAAAGATCATAGACGTTACCGGAAATGAGCCTATTGAAATGCGCGGGCGTGTCCCTGCTGGTAGCGTAGTGATTCCAGGAAGCTACACCAAAGAATTTCCTGCAGGAAATTATCAAGTTCCTTGTGCACTGATCATCGGAAAGCGCAAACCGTCAACAGATAAAAAGACTTCTTTAAACGACGCACTAAGAACCTACAACGTCGCGGTGTAGGATTATTTTTTGACCAGTCCAAAGTCGGTCCAAACGCGCTTTTCATCGCGCGTTGTACTGCGAATGGCTCTATTTTTATCAATAGACTCCTGATTCTTATAGCCTCTTGGGTGATCTAAATGAATACAGACAGCGCTATAGCGAATTTGCTTGCTTTTGATGCCGTAATTCATCAGACGCTCCCCTAGCTCTCGATCCTGACCGCCGTATTGCATGCGCTCATCAAAACCATTGACCGCGATCAAATCAGCTTTCCAACCAGAAGCGTTGTGGCCATTCCAACTGGCATTTGTCGGAGTAATGGCGTTGAGTACTTTGGCGAGTCTTTTCCCAGCCGTTAACTTGCGAAATTTAAAGTTTGACCTCATGCCCCTTTGTAATAACCAATCTTTTTCGAAACATTGTCCTGAGGCAATGGTCTCTTGATTAATCGCCCTGGAGGTTTCCATAGGAAGCATAAAATAGCCTCCAGACAAAAAATACCCGGGCCCTCGATAATGGTCGTGCACGGCCAAAAAATCCTTACGCGGAATACAATCCCCGTCACTCATCACCACATAATCTGCGCGGCAAGCGGCAAGCGCTTTATTCAGTATTCGGGATTTCTGAAAGCCCTCATCTTCCTGCCAAATATGCTGTATGGACAAGCCTGATTCTTTGGCAAAGGACTCAATGTAATCCGCTGTATCAGAGCGAGATCCATCATCGGCAATGACCAATTCGAAGTCTTTAAACGTCTGATTAGCATAACCCCATAACACTTTTTTAAGCCAGTCCAGGGCGTTATAGGTACTGATGACTACAGATATCTGCGGGGTTTCCATGGGGCAAAGATAAGCCAAAATAAGTACCTTAGCTACGCCAAGATGGAGCTCCCATGAATCCAGAGCCGATAAAAAAGATTTTAGTCATTCAACAAAAAATGATCGGCGATGTTCTGATCTCAAGTATCCTTTGTAGCCATCTCAAAACCCTGTACCCCAGCGCTGAGTTGCACTATGCGATACATCAAAGTACAAAAGCCGTGGTTCAAGGGCATCCGGACATCGATCAATTTATTCTTTCTCCCCCTAAGCCATCGTTTAAACAGTGGCGCAAATTACGCGCCCAAATCCGCGCCCAGCGCTACGATTTAATTGTAGATGCCTACGGTAAGCTCGAGAGTTTAAGGATGATTTTAGGATCTGGCGCTCCAAGGGTTTACGGCCATAAGAAATGGTTTAGCGCTTTAGCCTACACCAGCACCTCCGAACCAAGCAACCGAGTTTACACCATCGCGGGAAATGCCATAGAGGACCGATTAAGACTGATCTATCCAGAGTCTGTAATTCAAGAAAAAGCCCTGGAATTCAGACCAAAAATTTACTTAACCGCAGATGAAACTTCTTGGGCTAAAGATCTTTTAGCCCAGCACAAACTCAACCAGGGCCAGACTTTGGCTATGGTCAGTATTTTGGGCAGTAGTTTGGATAAATCTCTGCCCGCTCAAACGATGGCGCAAATAATAACCACTATAGCGCAACAGCGTAACACCCACATCCTGCTGAACTACTTGCCGAGTCAAAAAACTCAGTGGATGAGATACTCGCTTTGGTCCCAAAAACACAGCAAGCAAATATTCACCCTGAAGTTTACGGGAAAAGTCTCCGTGAGTTTATAGCCCTATTGTCCCAAGTGAACTATTTGGTTGGTAACGAAGGTGGGGCTGTAAATATGGCCAAAGCACTGGACATACCCACTTTTACTTTATTTTCACCATGGATCAACAAAGCGGCTTGGAATAGTTTTGACGATGGACAGACCCATGTCGGCCTACATCTGAAAGATTTCAAGCCAGAGCTATTCGCAGGCCAAAGCAACAAAGAAATCCGCAAAAAGTATGGTGCGTTCTACGCTGACCTTAAATTTGATTTATTCGCCGGGCAACTCGATAAGTTTTGCCAGACGCACAGCTAAATCTCAAGCTTAAAGTAATCTGAGAGACTTTGCCACTGATCAACGTTTAAATCGCGATCTACATTCTCTTTTTTGAGCGAAAAACTCTGGGTGCCCATAATCGGAATAGGTTCAGGAACGAGCTTAGTGCAGCGACGCACCGGGGTGTTCTGGCGTAATTCCATGGCCTTGAACCATAAATCATCAGCCTTTGGTGCTAAGCGCAAAAAGAGTTCTGAATCTTTGTAGTCTGGGTGTAATGCCTGTTTTGGGATAGAGCACCCCTTTACCCCCAATGGCCAAAAATGATGTTTGGATCTTGATTCGACCCTGGATGATAGCGCCACTGTTTATAGGGTTTCAGAGCCCCATTTTTGTCGCGTGTAATCGATCGTATTTGCTGGGCAATGACGTGATTCGGATAAGCCAAATGATCCTGATATAAGGTATTGAGCCAATCTTTGTGGTACATAAAATCATCGTCACAGGTCACAACGACATGATCGGGATAGGCTTCAATGGTGTGGATGAGTTTTTTGTGTGAACAGGTGAGCGGGGTGTAGCACAACTCGATCAAATCACTTATCCCTGGCCTGTTTAAAAGGGATTTGACCGCCGCAGGAATTTGCTCTTTCATGGGCTCGTGCATCCAAACCACTATTTTTTCTGGGCGCACAGTTTGCTGCAACAGACTTCTTAAAACCAAAGCGAGTTTTCCCAGTAGAGACGGAATGGTGGTCATGGACACAATTACCGGAATAGACTCGGTTTCTCCGAGCAAGACTTCGGGCGCCGTCAAGCTCAGTCTTATCGAGTGGTAAAGAGAAATAGGGAGTTCTTTGAGTTTCACTGAGACAAAGCTTAATTTGTATTCTTACGCCAAAACAGCAATTTTTTCTTCAAACGGCGTTTGCGATGAAATCGATGCTGAAACTCCTGGGTGACTTGCCACATTTGCTGCTGCAAGGCCTCGACGGGCCATTGGGCTAGACGGGCGTAGGTCTCCCCCATTTTATCGATCATTTCTTTGAGCGGGGTAAGTCGCGCAAAATTTTGGATGCGCTCTTGCTTTGTTAAGTTTTTAAAGGTCATTCGATTGAGATCCACCAAATAAAAACTGGTTGGGTCCCGCTCATTTTTATCAAGGTATTACCCGGGGAATGATCTTGAAACAAAACGCCCTTTTGATGCAGATCAAAGGTAAAACTCGTGAATGCCTCAAGAATTTTGTCCCGATTGGGTAAATCAGGCTGATGAATTAAGTCGCGAAAGGTATAATCCGCGTCAATATTCAGACTGAAATAAAAACTTCTTTGGATGCCGCCACATCCATAGGACTCCATAAAGGCCACAGGCTGAGGGGTACCTATGTTGAAGTCGGTAAGCTTGTGGGCATAAAGATAGGATCGATGTGCTTTAGACTTTCTCCAGTGCCGATAAACCAAACGATTGATCCAATTTGGGCGCTTGAAGGATTTAACCGCCATTGATTTCCCGCCGATTTCCAGACGTTTGATCACATTGCGATCTCCGGTACCAATTAATGGCGCATCGATTTGATCAAATGCCAAGGCAGCCTGTATCAAGGACTCTTTCAGGTCTTGGAAATCTTCAGCTATGACGATGCGCTCTAAGGTCAAATGATTTGGCTCTTGAATTCTGCGTAAAATTAGGGATATTTTTGTTGGCATACTGCGGTGAGCGCGGTAAAAGGCATTAGGCCTGAAGCCATGCGCAACTGAATTTGATTATCTTTACAACCAAAGCAATTTCCGTGTCAACTTCTGAAAAAATTAGCGCGGTGGTCATCACCAAAAACGAGGGTAAAATTATTGAGCAATTTTTGACGCAGCTCAGTTTTGTCGATCAAATCGTTTTAGTGGATTCAGGCAGCCAGGACGATACGGTAGCCAAGGCTAAAAAGTTTAAAAATGTGACGGTGTTCACCAGGACATTTCGACAATTTTAGCGCCCAAAAAAACTTTGGTATCGATAAGGTCGCCCACGAGTGGGTCCTGTTTTTTGACCCGGATGAAGAAGTTATCCCCGCGATAAAACAAGAGATTTTACAGGCCGTTGCCCACGGCCAAAAAGACGCCTATTACATCCGACGTCAACTCTACTTTATGGGTAAAAAAATCAGATTCTCTGGTTTTCAAACCGATTGGGTCATTCGGTTAGGGCGCAAAAGCGCTTGCCGTTATAATGGAAATTTAGTCCATGAAACTATGGAAGTTTACGGCAGCACAGGAAAACTAAAAACGCGTCTTCCCCATCACACCTATAAGTCCATGCCTGAGTATCTTGCAAAACTAGATCAGTACAGCAGCCTGCAAGCCCAAATGTCCTTTGAGCAGGGTAAAAAAGCAGGACTCCTGCAACTCATTTGGCGCCCCTGGTACCGATTTTGGCATCAATACATCATCAGGTTAGGGATACTCGATGGTCTGCCCGGTTATGTTTTGGCCAGCATTAATGCCCACTCTGTCTTCAAACGCTATGTAAAGCTCTATCTCTTACAGCGGGGCGGTCAATAAGCTATGGAAATTGATTCGATCATTTGATAATATCGTGCTGATCTACCCCTCGCTCAATGCGCACCACTCGATGCTCTAAGGTGTATTGTTCCAAAGCATTGTTCTGTTCTAATTGAGATTTAGAGCGAATTTTATGCGGAATATGATAGACCAAAGCACGATGCTTGAGTCTTTTCATAGCACAACCCAGATGAATCAACCTATGGGCCAAATCGGAGTCCTCTCTCCCCCAGCCCTCAAAGGCCTCGTTATAGCCATTAATGGCGAAAAAATCTTGACGCCAATAGCCCGTATTACAACCCGCGAAATTTTTTAGAAAATCGATTTTTAGGTCGGTAAAAACGGCCAATTAATGGGCAGTGTAACGCCCTTAATCCATTGCGCAGACCGGGATGAAACAATCTAAATCGGGTGTGCTTTCCACGCCACAATTCGGGTAAAAAATCATCTTTTATATTGACCCGAGTTCCGGAAAAAGACTTGTCCTGAGCGCGCGGCCTTAATATAATCCGCCACAAATTCAGGGTGCATAATGCAGTCCCCATCGATTTGGATGATAAAGTCTACCGGGGTTTGGGCGATGGCCTTATTTAAAATTACCGCTTTACGAAACCCTTGATCCTGATGCCAAATATGATCCAGGGGCACCTGAAGTTTTTCGGCATACTGCTGTATCAGCAGGCGAGTTTGCTCTTGAGAGCCATCGTCGGCAATCAATACGCGATCAGGCAGTTGCGTCTGTTGCAAAAGACTTCGGAGCACCAAATCTAGCGCCTGAGGCCAATTATATGTGCTAATTAACAGTGCGGTAGTCATGTAAATAGTTTTCGATTTTCGGGCTTTAAACCCTAACTTTACCCGACAAACGAAAGTAATGAAAATAAAACAGCTATTGGCTGGAATTATCCCAGTGATCGATGGAGATGCTCGAAAAAAGCAGACCGCCAAAGCTGTTTTAAAAGGTCCTATAGAACATCATGGTGTCCTTAATGTGCACCGTCATGACCCCAATAATGTTGGGGATTTTTATTGTGCACCCCATCTGTACTTCCCTGAACTCCATGGAAAGGTTCTTGATATTGGCGACATGCGCAAAACAAGCGCAAAAATTCGCGGAGATTGGGCTCAAGCGGTCCTCACTCATGATTTAATCATCGGCGGTGGTGGCCTATTGAATCTCCCCCACTTTAGGCAGCAAATGAGTTTGTTTGAAGCACTGGGATCACTCGGCAAAAAAACCGTACTCTGGGGACCGGGCCATAATGACCCCGCCTGGAGTTCTTTCAAAAGTCCTGCGCAGTATCAAGTCGATCTAAACAATTTTGGCCTAGGTGGCTTGCGGGATTATAGTGCTCCCGGCACTTGGGTGCCTTGCGTGAGCTGTTTGCATCCCATTTTTGATCAAGAAGTCCTAGTCAAACATGAGTTTGGTGTGTTGATGGGCAAAAAATCGGCTCAAAACAAGGAGCGTCAAGAACTACTTCGCGACATTCCTATCAGTCATAACGCCACAGATCTCAATGAAATGATTCAATTCATCGGCTCTTGCGAAACCCTGGTCACCGATAGCTATCACGCCATGTATTGGGGTTTGCTTATGGGGCGTAAGGTTTTGGTCATCCCTACAACCACCAAATTTTTGGACTTTCAATACCCGGTACCCATCACGCGATTCGACTGCTTCAAAGCAGACCTTAAAAAGGCGGTGAAATACGATGGACTATTAGAGGAATGCCGCACAATCAATCAAGATTTTGCTAAAAAAGTCTTTGACTATCTCGGCATTGATCGAATCACGAAATCATGAATCAAATAAAAACCCTGTTAATCCATCGATAAACATTGACGGTGACCTATAGGTAAATTAAATTATAAATAATGAGCTCAGAAGAACACTTCAAACAAGAAATTACAACAGCCATGGCGGTGTTAAAAAGAGGCGGCCTTATTCTGTACCCCACCGACACCATTTGGGGGATTGGTTGTGACGCGACCAATGCAGACGCTATTGAACGGGTTTACGCGCTCAAAAATAGACCAGGAGCCAAAGCTCTTATTTGTATGGTTTCTGATTTTAAAATGCTCAATCAATACGTCTCTGATATTCCGGAGGTGGCTTACGATATTTTGAAATATGCCGCAAAACCAACAACGATTATCTATGATAAACCCATACGAGTCGCGGAAAATCTCTTGGCTGAAGATGAATCGCTGGCCATAAGGGTGAGCAAGCATAATTTCTCAAAGGCTTTGATCCGAAAATACAAACGTCCGATCGTCTCAACCTCTGCAAATATCAGTGGTCAACCAAGTCCTAATTCCTTTCAAGAAATTGACCCGGCAATTTTGGAGGGCGTGGACTATGTCGTAAATTTGGAGCGCAATAAAAAGAACGGTCCGCCATCGGCCATTATTAAGCTCAAAAATGATGGAACCGTTCAGATAATTCGTGACTAATGTCTGTCCTCAATCGCGCAGCAAAAGCCCTCAAACACCCCATTTTTCAGACCGTAGCACGTGTCGCTGACGAATTGGGTTTGGAGACCTATGTCATCGGTGGATATGTACGGGATGCCCTTTTAGAGCGCGGGAACGCAAAGGATATTGATTTTGTTGCAGTAGGTTCAGGAATTGAACTGGCCAAAGCGGTGGCACAAAATCTACCTAACCGGCCTAAAGTCCAGATCTTTAAAAATTATGGGACCGCCATGTTGCAAACCCAAGGTATGACTTTGGAGTTTGTTGGAGCGCGACGCGAATCTTATGCTCGTGAAAGCCGAAACCCTTCAGTCTCTCCCGGCAGCCTTGTCGATGATCAAAATAGAAGAGATTTCACGGTCAATGCTTTAGCGCTGAGTTGTAACCTATCGGATTTTGGACGACTGCTCGATCCATTTGATGGACTCAAGCATTTAGATCAAAAACTTCTGATCACTCCACTGGATCCGGATACCACTTTTAGCGACGATCCGCTGCGCATGCTCAGGGCGGTGCGTTTTGCCGCGCAGCTGAATTTCGTGATTGATCCTAAAACTTTGGAAGCCATAAAATGCAATGCCAAACGTCTGTCAATCATCTCGAAAGAACGTATCGTCGATGAGGTCCATAAAATTTTGGCTGCACCCACCCCTTCAATTGGCTTGAGCTTAATGCATCAAACCGATCTAATGGGACAGGTTTTCCTGAACTAATGGCTTTACAGGGTATCGAAGAAAAAGAAGGCCAAACCCACAAAGACAATTTTTGGCACACCCTTGAGGTTGTGGATAATATGGCACGCTATAGTGACGATTTATGGCTGCGATGGGCGGCACTGCTGCACGATATTGGCAAGGCGCCCACCAAGCGCTTTGACAAAAAAAATGGCTGGACTTTTCACGGTCACGAATTTGTTGGATCAAAAATGGTCTACAAGCTGTTCAAGCGCCTTAAAATGCCCTTGAATGAAAAAATGAAATTTGTCCAAAAAATGGTAGCCATGAGCTCGCGTCCCATAGTGATCGCGCAAGACGTTACAGACAGTGCTGTTCGTCGTCTGCTCTTTGATGCCGGGGAAGATCTAGAATCATTGATGACGCTTTGCGAGGCCGATATCACCACAAAAAACCCAAAGCGCTTTAAACGCTACCACGAAAATTTCAAACGAGTTCGTGAGAAAGTTATCGCTGTAGAACAACGCGATCAAATACGTAATTTTCAACCGCCGATAAGCGGGGAAGAAATAATGAAGACCTTTGGGTTGAGTCCCTCTCGTGAGATCGGACTGATTAAAGATGCAATAAAAGAAGCCATATTGGAAGGAGAAATTCCCAATGAATACGCAAAGGCTCGAATATTTATGATGGAACAAGCTGCCAAACTAGGCTTAAAACCAATTGCATGAAAACGCCTGAAATATTGGAAACCCCGCGTCTTATTCTGCGTCCGTTCACCATGGAGGACGCCCCGGCAGTCGTGCGTTTTGGCTCGGATAATCAAACGCAAGAACTCACTGGAGACATCGGCATATACACCATCGAAAAAGCCCAAGAAATCATCAGTGACGTGTGGTTAAAGGAGTACGCCCAGTACGGCTATGCAAGAATGGCTTTAGTGGTTAAAGCCACTAATGAAGTCATTGGTTTTTCAGGCTTAAAGCACTTACCCGAGCTAGGGGCGCCCGATCTGGGTTATAGATTCCTTCCTGATTATTGGGGCCAAGGTATTGCCACAGAAGCGGGTAAAGCCATTCTAGACTGGGGCTTTAAAACATTTGAATTTGATAAAATTGTGGCCTTTTCCTTTGCCTTTAATTTTGGATCTCTGGGAGTGCTGCGCAAATTGGGGTTTAATTACCTCAAACACGACCATTATCCCGGAGAACAAAATGGAATCACTTTAAACTGGTATGAACTAAAAAGAGAGAATTATGAAGGAGAATAAATCGGTCATCTACTGGCTACTGACTGGCTGTTTTTTGATTTTCATTATGGTGATTGTGGGCGGCATTACACGCCTGACACATTCGGGGCTTTCCATAGCCAATTATCAGCTGATCGCCGGAACAATTCCCCCATTAAATGCCGAGGAATGGCAAGCCGCTTTTGACTTGTACAAACAGTATCCGGAATACCAAAAAATCAACCACAAGATGAACCTAGAGGAATTCAAGGACATCTTTTTTGGGAATGGATCCACCGTGTGATCGGTCGCGTAATTGGACTCGTATTCATCATTCCGTTTGTCTATTTTCTCATTAAAAAACGACTGAGTGCTAAAACCATACGACTTTGCCTCGGGCTTATGTCGCTTGGAGCCTTACAAGGCTTTTTGGGTTGGTTTATGGTAAAAAGCGGTCTGGTCGATCGTCCAGACGTGAGTCATTACCGTCTAGCCATGCACCTTACCACTGCCTTTTTGACATTTGCCGCCACACTTTGGGTGGCCTTAGGACTGATTTATCCCAAAACAGGACAAAATAATAGCTTATGGGCTCAATGGGGACCCTGGGTCAAAACCGCTTATATTTTTCTTTTGGTTCAAATTGTTTGGGGTGCCTTTGTGGCCGGACTCGATGCTGGTTGGCTCCACAATCACTGGCCACTGATGAATGATGGACTTTGGATGCATGAATCCGTAACTCAAGAGCTCAAGCCCCTTTGGAAGAATTTTGTCGAAGGCAAAAGTGGGGTTCAGTTTGTCCACAGAACTATGGCCTACATTGTTGTTTTACTCATCGGTCGTGTAGCTTATCTGGGGATAAAACAAGGCGGCAATAAACAACACAGAGGTTTGGCTTATGGCATTTTAGCCGGCGTTGGTTTACAATTCTTACTCGGTGTCTTGACCTTAATATGGCAAGTGCCTTTATTTTTGGGAGTGGTCCATCAAGTTATGGCTTTTGTCCTATTGGCGTTAATGACCCTGACGTGGCATCGTTATAAGTACAGTCAAGCCCAATAGACCTTTCGCTCGCAAAACCCGCAGATTCGTGGAATAAAGCTTATTTTTGAGATCAGTAAAAAATCAGTTATGGTATATCGTTTTCGTGTAATCCTCAACGCTAAAGAGGATATTTTTAGAGACTTAGAATTACGTCACGATCAAACGCTTGAGGATTTCCACAACAGCATTACTCAGGCTTTTGGTTTTGGGGGACAAGAAATGGCCTCCTTTTTTCTGAGCAATGATCAGTGGACTCAAGATGAAGAATTTCCTCTATTCGACATGAGTGAGGGGACAGACGAAAAAAGAACCATGAGTGACACGGCACTCCATGAAATTCTTGATGAAGATCAAACTAAAATGATTTACATCTATGACTTTCTCAACTACTGGACTTTTATGGTCGAACTAGCAGACATTGCCGACGAAGCCAAAGGTGTGGAGTACCCCAATTTAATTTTTGCCCACGGTCATCTCCCTGAAGAACCTCCTGTTACTGAATTTGAGGGCGTTGATGCCCACGGCGCTGGAATTGATTCGGATGTTGATTTTGACAGTGACTCACATAATGAATTCGATAATATGGATCGTTTAGACGACTACGATTTGGACCAATTGTACTAGATCATGTCTTTTAAACTCAGTAGTGATTTTAGCCCAACTGGGGATCAACCTCAGGCCATTGCTCAATTGAGCGAAGGGCTCAATCAAGGGGTAACCCAACAGACACTGCTAGGGGTGACGGGCAGTGGTAAGACTTTTACCATGGCCAATGTGGTCGAGAAAGTTCAAAAACCCACGCTGGTCTTGGCCCACAATAAAACCCTAGCCGCTCAGCTCTACAGTGAGTTTAAAATGTTCTTTCCAGAAAATGCCGTTGAGTATTTTGTTTCCTATTACGATTATTATCAACCTGAGGCCTATATCCCGAGCAGTGGTACCTACATAGAAAAAGACTTATCCATCAATGACGAAATCGAAAAATTACGCCTGAGTGCCACCTCCTGCCCTGCTCTCAGGGCGACGTGATGTTTTGGTGGTGGCTTCGGTATCCTGTCTTTATGGAATCGGCAATCCGGTAGAGTTTAAAAAAAATGTAATCGAGCTAAAACAAGGTCAAATAATTTCTCGCACAAAATTATTGCATCAATTGGTTCAAGGGCTCTATTCCCGAACTGAGACTGAATTCTTACGCGGCAGGTTTCGCATCAAGGGCGATACTGTAGATATCTTTCCTGGTTATGCCGATGAGGCCTTTCGCATTCATTTTTTCGGTGATGAAGTAGAGGAAATCGAATGCTTTGACCCACAAAGTATGGCAGTGCTGCGCACCTTCGACCGGGTAACAATTTATCCGGCAAATATGTTCGTTACCTCTCAGGATGTCCTTCAAAACGCCATCAAATCCATTCAAGACGATTTAGTGGCCCAAATCGATTACTTCAAAGAAACGGGACGACATCTGGAGGCTAAACGCCTAGAGGAACGGACAAACTTCGATCTCGAAATGATTCGCTAACTGGGGTATTGTAGTGGTATTGAAAATTATTCACGCTATTTGGATCAGCGTGCACCAGGAACACGGCCGTTCTGTCTTTTGGACTATTTTCCAGAGGATTATTTGATGGTGGTAGATGAAAGCCATGTGAGTATCCCACAAGTGAGCGCCATGTACGGTGGAGACAGAAGTCGCAAGGAAAATTTGGTCAATTATGGTTTCCGTTTACCGGCAGCCATGGACAACAGACCGCTGAAATTCGAGGAGTTTGAAGCGCTACAAAATCAGGTCATCTATGTTAGTGCAACCCCAGCTGATTATGAACTTCAGCGCTCAGACGGTGTTTATGTCGAACAAATTATAAGGCCCACCGGACTCTTGGATCCACCAATTGAAATTCGCCCCAGCGCACATCAAATTGATGATTTACTCGAAGAAATACAGCTCCGCGTCGATAAGGATCAGCGGGTATTAGTCACTACGCTCACAAAACGGATGGCCGAGGAACTGACAAAATACCTGACGCGTATCCAGATTCGTTGTCGTTATATTCACAGCGACGTGGACACCTT
This sequence comes from Flavobacteriaceae bacterium, assembly GCA_038141525.1. Taxonomy (GTDB): domain Bacteria; phylum Bacteroidota; class Bacteroidia; order Flavobacteriales; family Flavobacteriaceae; genus BACL21. The sequence continues at coordinate 297,588 of JAYQIF010000008.1, forward strand.
TAGAACGAGTGGAGATCATGCAAGACCTCCGCCTTGGGTCTTTTTGATGTTTTGGTTGGCGTCAATCTATTGCGTGAAGGTTTGGACTTACCAGAAGTTTCTTTGGTTGCTATTTTAGACGCCGATAAAGAGGGGTTTTTGCGAAGTACCCGGTCGCTTACCCAAACCATAGGACGTGCTGCGCGGCATGTGGAAGGTCTTGCCATTCTGTATGCCGACAAAATCACAAAAAGCATGCAAGCCACCATTGACGCGACACAGTACAGACGCAAAAAGCAAATGGCCCATAACAAAACGCACGGCATTACACCACAGCCCATCAAAAAGAGTTTGGAAAACGCGCTCACCAAGCGAAAAACTAACGAGCCTAGCGCGCCTAGTCCGGAATCGCTGCTGAACAAGAAATGGCCTACCTGAGTAAACCTGAGCTCGAAAAGAAAATCAGAGAAACCCGAAAGCTGATGGAAGAGGCGGCAAAAGGACTAGATTTCATGGCAGCCGCCAAACATCGTGATACACTCAAAGCGCTGCAAAAAACCTCGCTGAATCATGAGTAATTATCCCAAAGAATCCAAACGACTCAATAAAGCCATTAGCGACAGTGGGTATTGCTCCAGACGCAAGGCGGATGAGTTGATCGAACGTGGCGTGGTCACCTTAAATGACCAACCGGTTCAGCTAGGGGACCGGGTTATGCCAGGAGATGTCATAAAAATTCACGGAAAAGTTATAGGCGCGCCCAAAAACGATGTCTACCTGATGCTCAATAAACCTGTCGGGATCACGTGTACCACAGACCAGAGAGTCAAAGGGCAATGTGGTTGATTTTATCAATTTTCCCGAGCGTATATTTCATGTAGGTCGATTGGACAAACCTAGTGAGGGCTTACTGCTCATGACGAACGATGGAGACATTGTCAACAAAATTTTACGCGCAGGCAATCGCCATGAAAAGGAGTACATCGTCCGTGTAGATCGGCCGATTAATCCAGATTTTGTACAGCGCATGAGTCGAGGAATTCCAATTTTAGAAACGGTCACTAAACCCTGTACTGTTGAACGACTCAGCCGTTTTGTTTTTCGCATTGTTTTAGTTCAAGGGCTAAACCGTCAAATTCGGCGCATGTGTGAGTACCTCAATTACGAAGTAATTTCGCTCAAACGCGTGCGCATAATGAACTTAACTATGGGTGATTTACCCAATGGTCAATGGAGGCATCTGACTCCAGAAGAGATCGAGGGATTACAGGAGAGTTTGATCGACTCGGACAACACTCCTTTTTCGGCGTCCGATCTTGAGCAGGATTTTAATTGATATAAAAAAAACCGCATTCTGCCTGAGCGTCGTGCGGTTTTTTCAACTAACTAACCAATTTAACTAACAACAATGAAACATCACTTCTATTGTTGTCTTGGTTATTGAAAATATCGTGCCACAATTATGGCTCTTTTGCCAATTAATTGTTAATTCAGGTTAAAAATTTCCCAACATCAAGACAGTACAGCTTGCACCTTGTCGGCAGCCTCCTGAAACTCGATGGCTGAATGGACATCTAGCCCACTTTCGTCAATTAACTTTTTGGCAATGTCAGCATTAGTTCCTTGCAGTCTAACAATAATCGGAACCTCGATAGTGCCCATATTTTTATAAGCATCAACAATCCCTTGTGCCACGCGATCACAACGGACAATACCGCCAAATATATTCACCAGAATCGCTTTTACGTTCGGATCTTTTAGTATTAGATTAAACGCGGTTTCAACACGCTCGGCATCTGCTGTTCCTCCAACATCCAAAAAGTTGGCTGGCTCCCCGCCCGCTTGTTTGATCAAATCCATGGTGGCCATGGCCAATCCTGCACCGTTGACCATACATCCTACGTTACCGTCAAGATCGACATAATTTAAACCAACAGCCTTTGCCTCTACCTCAACTGGATTTTCTTCACGAATGTCTCTCAGCGCCTCATAATCTTTATGACGAAACAACGCATTGTCGTCCAAAGTTACTTTTGCATCCACAGCAATAACACGCTCGTCACTGGTCTTGAGTACTGGATTAATCTCAAACAATGAGGCATCACTGCCGACGTAGGCTTGATAAAGTGCACTGACAAACTTAGTCATCTGCTTAAACGCTTGACCGCTGAGCCCCAAATTAAAAGCCACTTTTCGGGCCTGAAACCCCTGAAGTCCCAATGCCGGATCTATTTCTTCTGTAAAAATTAACTCAGGAGTTTGCTCGGCTACAGTTTCGATGTCCATGCCTCCCTCAGTTGAATACATGATCATATTGCGTCCAGTGGCTCGGTTAAGCAAAACACTGATGTAAAACTCTTGTGGTTCACTGTCACCGGGATAATAAACATCTTCTGCCACCAATACTTGATGGACCGTTTTCCCCTCGGCGGAAGTTTGTGGGGTAACCAACTGCATGCCGATGATCTCATCAGAAATACGAGCGACATCATCAAGTGACTTGGCGAGTTTAACTCCCCCACCTTTTCCACGGCCTCCAGCATGGACTTGAGCTTTAATCACATGCCATGACGTTCCGGTTTCTTCAGTCAGTTTTTGGCTGCAGCTAACAGCCTCATCTGCAGATTGAGCCACAATTCCACGTTGAATTTCAACGCCAAAACTGTTTAAAATTTCCTTTCCTTGATATTCGTGTAAGTTCATACTTTCGTCTTTTGTAACGCAGCACAAAAATAATAAATGAAATATTGAAAGCAGCCCAATCCCGCACATTTTACGCCCTAAAAATTAAAAAATTTAGTACCTTTTTTCATTAAATTGTACGCTCTTTTATTGTTGCTAGTACTGCGTTTAACGACACAGAACATCAAAAAGTTTGAATCCAAACCCATCAAATGAATAAAATCCAAGGAACCTCAAGGCAACAACACAGAAGCCTGCGTATACTTACAATATTTTTGATCGTGGGCCTCATTCCTTGCACTGAGTCATTCTTAGCACAGACTTCGGCAGCATATGTCACCTCCACCGCAGCAGGATTTTCAGGCCAAGAATTGAAACTTCCCTTTAGATTAATTAAACCAGAGATTCAACCAAATTCAACACAAGTCACAAAAAATAATGACAAACAACTGCTTGTCTTTCTTCACGGTTCGGGAGAACGAGGGTCAGATAATGAAGCTCAATTAAAACATGGCCGCATTTTTTTCGAGCGTCTCGCCCAAGAAAACAACACCTTAGTTTTGGTCCCACAATGTCCCGAAAAATTGAGTTGGCATAATGGCTACAGTAAAACTTCCAAAAGAGGTAGAACTTATTGTTATCCAAAAAAAATCAAACCGAATCGAGTCCTAGATTTGTTAGAACGATTAGTGGATAGTGTGGCACAAGCAGAAAATATTGCTCCCTCAAACCTACTGATCGGAGGGCTTTCCATGGGAGGAATGGGTACTTTAGAACTGCTCAGGAGGCGATCGCAATATTACAAACGTGCTTTTGTCATCTGCGGAGGTGCACACCGCAAAGTAGCCCGGCAAATTGGGGATACCCCTATATGGTTTTTTCATGGCCAGGAAGATGAAATTGTCCTGCCTAAATACGCACAACGATTATTTCGAAAACTAAAACGAAAAGGTCGAGAAACCATATTCACACTTTATCCTGGGGTCAACCATAATAGCTGGGACCTAGCCTTCAAAGAACAAGAACTGATACCATGGTTGATGCAATAAGAACTTTTTATAAAAAAACAAGCCATCCAAGAACATCACAATTGGCTCTGTTGACTCTAATAACGCTGTTTTTTTGTGGGGGTTGTGGCGGGCCGGGCACAAAGGAATCTGGTGATGTCTTAAAGCAGGCTTTGGCGGGGCAGGACCCTGCCATAAAGAAAGTCATGCAGCAACCAGAGCATTTCGAATTACAAATACAATTGATTTTACCAAAGGACATTACCCTGCTCAACACGGGCCAAAACCAAAATATGACCCCTGCAGTCCATGAGGTGGACTACAGTCAAGGGCAGTATTTTTATCCGGCGAGTACCGTGAAATTACCAGTTGCAGTATTGGCCGCGGAGTGGGCAGAATTACACCCCGAAATCAATATCATCACACCCTATCGCATAGAAAATGACAGCACATCCCACTACATCGCTCAAGACATAGTCAAAATTTTTTCTGTGAGTGACAATCAAGCCTTAAATAGACTCTATGATCTTCTAGGACGTGATTATATAAATCGACGTATGGCAGAGTTGGCAGTTGGCCCATTTCGTCTAGCACACCGACTTTCGGTCGAAAATGCCGCCGCAGCGCAACATCCTGTTTTTTTATTTGAAACGGATCAGGGCCTACAAAGATTACAAGCAGAACCAGATCAACCCATAGACTCCATAGACATATTGGGCACTTTAAAAGGTGTGGGCTATAAGCAAGACGAGCAAATGGTCAGGCGTCCAATGGACTTTAGCCGCAAAAATTACTTCCCGTTGCAGACCATGATGAAGTTCATGCAAGTTCTTTTTCCAACAGAATGTGCTGGTTGTCCCTCTAAACTAAAATGGCTCAAAAATACCGAAGACTTCGTGAAATCAATGATGAGCACAGTACCCCGAAAACAAGGATACGATGAATCTGAATATCCCGATGGTTATGTAAAGTTCTTTTTTCTTGGGGACACCAAACAGCGAATTGATCCTTCATTAAAAATCCATAATAAGGTAGGCTACGCGTACGGAACGCTTACCGATATCGCTTATGTGGTCGACACAAAACACAAATTGAATTATCTCTTAGGCGCTACACTTTTGGTGAATGAAAATGGCATATTCAACGACAATACCTACGAATATGAAACCGTGGGTCTCCCCTTTTTGGCGCAGGTTTCCCGAGGTCTTCACCAATTACTCATCGAGGCCAAATCCGGCGGGTAGATTGGCGAGCCCTTCATTATATTGAGCGATAACCTCTTCAATAATCTCAGCAGCCGGCTTGATGTCATCGATCATACTGGCGATTTGACCTATTTCAAGCTCCCCTTCGTCTACGTCGCCTTCGAACATCCCGCGCTTCGCGCGGGCCCGCCCTAAATGGGCGCGCAACTCGTCCACAGATGCCCCGGATTGATATAAGCTTTGCAAGTCTTGATAAAACTTATTTTTTAGAAGACGCACCGGGGTAAGTTCTTTCAGCGTGAGTTCGGTTGCCCCTTCTCCAGCTTGTACCACAAGATCTTTAAATAATTGATGTCCGCTACTTTCCTCTGAGGCAACAAAACGACTCCCCATCTGAACCCCATCTGCTCCGAGGATCATCGCGGCCAACATCCCCTGGCCTGTGGCGATTCCCCCTGCAGCAATGAGCGGCAAGTCAGTGGCCCGACGCACCGAAGGGATAAGCGTTAAGGTCGTCGATTCTTCTCGACCATTGTGTCCTCCCGCCTCGAAGCCCTCAGCTACGACAGCATCAACACCAGCTGCTTGAGCTTTTAGTGCAAATTTTGTGCTGCTCACCACATGAGCCACAATGATTCCAGCCGCTTTTAGGCGAGCCGTATGTGTAGCAGGGTTACCCGCAGAAGTAAATACAACAGGTACTTCGTGTTGTAAAATAAGCTCTATAATTTCTTCAATATTGGGATATAGCAGAGGAACATTGACCCCAAATGGCTTGTCGGTGGCCGCCTTACATTTTTGGATATGCTCGTTTAAAACCTCGGGATACATGGATCCTGCACCAATCAATCCAAGTCCCCCAGCATTACTCACCGCACTGGCCAATCGCCAACCACTATTCCAAATCATCCCTCCTTGAATTATGGGATATTTGATCGAGAATAATTCAGTGACGCGATTTTTCATTTAGGCCTTGATGAGTTTGAATGACTGTACTTGTCCGTTAGGCAATACGAGTTTAATCAAATAAGCCCCTTTACTCCAGTGCAATACAGGAATTTCATTTTGCTGGGAAGTCAGCTCAATAGACTCAATAAATTGACCCAACATATTGTAAACCTTGACTTGCGCCTGCACTAGGTTTGACGGCAAATGAATACTCAATCGATCACTCACGGGATTCGGCGAGAGCGCTGCTTGGGTCTTGAGCAGGTGATCGTTTTGCGACAGTAACGACAAGGCATTGAAGGCGGTTTCAAAATTTGGTATTCCATAACCCATCTCATCTGTAGGATCATTAAATAGATGCGCAGACTCACGCACTACCTGCATTAATTCGGCATTAGTGGTCTCGGGAAAGGCCTGCCAAAGACAGGTCACAGCTCCCGCGATAATCGGAGAACTAAATGAGGTACCATTACTAAAATCCACTGTCCCAGAAGAGGAAATCACAGCAGCACTAAGGCCCTTAGCCATAACATCGGGTTTGATACGCCCATCCACAGTCGGTCCTCGTGAACTGAACGATACATAATTACCCAAATTAATCACTGCCCCCACGGCCAATAATCCAATGGCATCAGCTGGGGTAGCCACAGTACCAAAACTATTGCCTTGATTTCCTCCGGAGGTCACTAAAACCATACCTTTTTCGTAGGCAAGATTGGCCCCACGAGCGGCAAAGGTGGTCACCCCATCGAGATCCTCATAACTGTGATCGTAATTGGCGTTATCATAAGCTTGATAACCCAAAGAGGTGTTGACCACATCCACCCCAAGACTGTCGGCGCGCTCCAAAGCTTCAACCCACCAGGCTTCTTCTCTTGGGTTTTCGGAAGGGCCGTATTCAGTGCGAAATAAATAAAAAGAGGCATCGGGGGCCGTTCCCGCAAATTGATTTTCGAGATAACCCCCGATATCACTTGTGGTATGAACGCCATGAGATCCCGTCCCCGTAACATCTGTGGTTCGAGAAAAAAAGTCAAAAGTCCCTAAAAGTCGTCCATTATCCATAACGTGAGCAAAGCCCGGATTACTGGCAAAATTGGGAAACCCTGAATCCATTACCGCCACAATCATGCCCTCACCCGTAAAATCTTGTAAATGCAAATAATCTCCCGAGATCATCTCTATCTGATTGGCCGCCGCTCCGTAGTTGTATTCTAGTACGACTCTGTGGGTCAGCCAAGACTTTGAACTTGTCCGGCACAGGTTGTGGATTGGGAAAATTGAGGTCCTTATCAGCGTACTCTATCCCGACCACATAAGGTAAATCCAATAAGGCTTCAAGGTCGTTGACTGTACCTTGCACATAAACGCAATTCATCCATTTTGACTTGGCCCAATAGGTGATTCCTGGACTGTTTTTTACTTCCTGAATATAGGCCTCAGTTACAGGGACATCGCGCTCATCAATAGCAACAGAGTGCATGGCTTTTCGATCCAAAGCCTCCTGGGTAAGTATGGTAATTGGGTCGTTAATCGACACCTGGACGTTTTCTTTATCTAAAAAATAAATCCAAGCGTCTTGAACTTGGGCATTTGCCGATAAACCCATCAGCAGCCCCATAAAAGTCAAAAAATATTTCATGCTTATTCTATTACACCGCTGCCCAAGAGCTCTTCGCCATGATACCATGCGACAAATTGCCCTGAACTGATTGCAGTTTGTTCTTTCTCAAAGATAACATAAAGACCCGAATCCTTCTGATACAGTCGAGCGGATTCTAATGGTTGGCGGTAGCGAATGCGTGCTTTAACCTCAAGTTCTTGACCCACGTTCAAGCTCAGATCGGGCCGAACCCAGTGCACCTCGCTTTGTGTGACACGAAGTCCCCTGCGATGCAGTCCTCGATGTGCTTTTCCTTGTCCCACATAAATTACGTTGCGGGACACATCAGTAGCCAAGACAAATAACGGTTCTTGTTTTCCTCCCACGGACAATCCTTTGCGCTGACCTATGGTAAAAAAATGAGCGCCTTGATGCCTTCCCACAACATTACCATCAGAGGGCTCGTATTTTATAGGACTCCGCCAATACTCGTGCCACAGTTCTTGAGAAGCCATGGCATCAGGCTTATTTTGATAGCCAGGCCAGTCCTGGGAGATTTCTACAATATCGCCCTCTTTGGCTTTTAACTGTTGTTGCAAAAAATCCGGTAAACGTACCTTGCCAATAAAACAGAGCCCTTGAGAATCTCTTTTTTCGGCTGTAATCAGTCCCTGCTTCTTTAGCAATAGCCCGAACCTCATCCTTTTTGAGATGACCGATGGGAAAAAGAGCCTTTGATAGTTGCGCCTGAGTTAACTGACACAAAAAATAAGATTGATCTTTCTTATTGTCGGCCCCTGCGAGCAGGTGATGAACCGGTGCACCACCAATTTCAGTAGTTTTCTTTTGACAATAATGCCCCGTAGCGACATAATCGGCACCTAAGCCCTGAGCAATTTCTAAAAAGACATCAAATTTAATTTCACGATTGCACAAAACATCCGGATTAGGCGTGCGCCCCATTTCATACTCCCGAAACATATAATCGACGATACGCTCTTTATATGTCGCACTTAAATCAACTGTTTGAAACGGGATATCGAGTTTCTGAGCGACAAGCATGGCGTCGTTACTGTCTTCGAGCCAAGGACACTCCTTAGAAATCGTAACACTATCGTCATGCCAGTTTTTCATGAATAAGCCCAACACCTCATAGCCTTGCTCCTTGAGTAAATAAGCCGTTACACTGGAGTCCACGCCTCCACTGAGCCCGACCACAACACGTTTATTTAGGCCTTTTGCGCTCATGCTATTGCTGGTGTGTATTAAAATTTTCCTCTTTGGTCACCACACCATTGACATAGGTCTTCCAAATTCCAGATTTTCTATCGCGGTCGTAATGACCCGATCGCTCAAGCGCACCGGAAAGGTCAAAAAATTCCACAGGACCATGCAATTGATCCTGATCATAGGTAAAAGTTTTTATAAGCTGTCCCTCTGGACCGTAATAAGCCCGAATTCCTTGGCGCTTTCCCTGCACATAAGGACAAGATTCGGCAAGCGTGCCATTGGGGTAAAAGGTCTTTTTAAGTCCGTCCAACAGATCCTCTTTATATTGTTCCTGGGTCATTATCGTCTGCTCCACCTTTGTGAAATGTGGTCCATAGTCCTGTACGTTTTTGATCTTGCATACGTCCCTGAGCAACCAATTGTCCCTGGTCGGTATAAAAACTTACAGCACAAGCACCTGGAATTGAATCAAAATCACGTATCACCACAGGTTGGTCACCACAACTTTGGCAATAGTATTTAAATATACCCGCTTCCACACCGTGGTTAAACCGTCCGGTATAGCGCAACTGCTGAGTGCCTTGATAGTATTTTTCCCAAAGCCCATGGCGCGCACCCTGAGCATCGAATTGATTGATCTGCTCTTGGGCCTGAACATGATTGATCCCGCTAAGGGCCAAAAAGGCCATCACACAAGGCAAAATGTGTCGTTTCAAGTCCATAAAACCGAGTTGTGCACGCTGTTGGCGCAGCACATTATTTCTTCTGTTGGGCTTTCTTTTGCGCTTCAGCCTGTTCCATCATCTCAGCCATTTTCTTCTGAAAACGATTTTGTTTTTTAGGCTTCTTTTTGGTCTCCTGAATTTGCGCGTGGATTTTATCCTCATCGATGATAAAATTCTTGATGACCAACATTATCCCTATGGTAATGACATTAGAAGTAAAATAATACAAAGGACAATCCACTGGCGTAATTATTGAAAAAGACCAACATAAACAAAGGCGAGAGATACATCAAAAACTTCATGTTGGGCATCCCCGGTTGCTGTTGCTGTTGCATTTGCTGCCCAGTACTCATCATCATATAGATAAATATAGCAATCGAGGCCAAAATTGGAAACAAGCTCACGTGATCTCCGTAAAAAGGAATGGAGAAGGGCAATTCTAAGACCACATCATAACTCGATAAATCATCGGCCCATAAGAATGACTTCTGACGCAGCACATAAGCCGTTGGAAAAAAGGTGAACAAGGCGTAAAACACAGGAATTTGTAAAAAGGCCGGAAGACATCCCTTGAGTGGTGAGGCACCTGCCGTATTTTGCAACTTCATGGTCTCTTGCTGAATTTTCATTTGATTGCCCTCAAATTTCTTTTTGATCTCATCCATTTCGGGCTTTAGCACCTTCATCTTGGCCTGAGAGACGTATTGTTTGTACTGAACAGGCGAAAGTAAAAGCTTAAAAAATACAGTGAGTAAAATAATCGCAATTCCTGCGGGAAACCACTGACTCAAAAAGCCAAAAACTGGAAAAATGATGTACTTGTTGATCCAGCCAAAAATTCCCCAACCCAGCGGCATCGCCTCGTCGAGATTTCTATCGTAAGACTTAAATACTGCGTAGTCTGTTGGACCAAAGTAAAGATTCATGGATTGATCCAATCGATTGTTCTTCGGTGCTAGGGTAACACTCGCACGATAGGCTTTTGTGAAGGTTGTATCAATAGTTTCATCTTCAACTAAATCCTCCGAGAAGAGCGCTACTCTCTCAAAAGGCACATCGGACAGCAACATACTGCTGAAAAAGTGTTGTCTGAAATTAATCCATGTGACCCCGCTTTCGGTGGCATCATCGGACCCCACTGGACCCAGTTTATCAAACTCGTTACCATTATCGTACGCATAGGTCAATCGCGTGTAACGATTTTCATAGCTGATGCTCTTGGCGTGGCGATAACCTTTAAGCGACCAATCGAGCTCGACGGGTTGATCGAATTCAATGACCTGTTCCAAACCTCTGGTCACAATATCGAAACCAAGCATATAGTCAGAAGCTGGCAGGCGATAGATATATTCTAGGTACTCTTGCTCAGAAGTTTTGAGCTTCATCGAGAGGACCTGATCTCCATTATCTTGAGTTAAAGTTGGCTCAAAATACATCTCTGCCGTCGATAAGAGTCTATTTTGCGCTTGGAATTTTAAGTTCAATGCACTGTTATCCTCTTGGATGAGATACACGGGTTCCCCCTGATACTGAGTTGCATTTTTGAGCTTTGCAGATACAATATATCCTCCTTTGTTGCTTATCACTAAAGACAAGAATTCATTTTCAAGCACGGTCGTTTGCTCTGACCACGATGGCTGGGTTGCTGCATAAGCAAAATCACCAAATTGATTTTTTAATCGTTCGGTTTGCTCCGAGGGATCAATGAGCTCAGCCTCCTGAGTTAAAGGTGGGATCTGCCACATCGTTTTGAGCCGTTGTACCTAAATCAGAGCTGTTGGCCTCAACTTGCTCAATGGCAGCGGCCTCTGCTTGCAACTCCTGCTCAGTGGGTTGATTTTGATAAAGCATCCAAAGCAATATTGCCCCGATAAGCATAAACCCAATGAAGGTGTTGAGATCAAATTTATTTTCTTCCATAATACTGTAGTCGACTCAACTATTGCTGAACCTATTATTTCTTATTTTTTGAAAGTGCGTATGCCTTGGCGATGAATCCAACAAAAAGTGGGTGCGGGTTGGCTACGGTACTTTTGTATTCAGGGTGATATTGAACCCCTACAAACCAAGGGTGCTCAGGAACTTCGACAATCTCAACAAGTCCTGTTTGCGGATTCACTCCAGTAACGCGCATTCCCGCGCCTTCAATTTGTGTGCGATAATCGTCATTAAATTCGTAGCGATGTCTGTGCCGTTCATCAATTTCCTCTGTTGTGTAGATCGATCCAACAATAGAATTAGGCGCTATTTTACAGGCCCAAGACCCCAAACGCATCGTGCCTCCTTTATCAGTAATAGATTTCTGTGCCTCCATAAGATCAATTACAGGATGAGGAGTGTTGGTGTCCATTTCGGTACTGTTGGCGCCTTTGAGACCAAGAACGTTTCTGGCATATTCGATAACGGCCATCTGCATGCCCAAGCAAATCCCCAAAAATGGGATGCCATGAGTTCGCGCATGAGCTACTGCGGCAATTTTGCCTTCAATGCCACGCTCGCCAAAACCGGGAGCGACCAAAAGTCCATCCAAATGACCGACCTCTGCAGCGACATTCTCCGGGGTTAAATGCTCCGAGTGAATGGATACAACCTCAACAGAGACTTCATTAGCCGCACCGGCATGAATAAAGGATTCTAAAATGGATTTATAACTGTCTTGCAGCTCAACGTATTTACCAATCAGTCCAATGGTCACTCCTCCTTTTGGATTTTTGTGGCGGTATAAAAATTCATTCCACTGAATAAGGTTTGGCTCTTGACTGGCCTCGAGACGTAATTTTTTTAGCGCGATATCATCCAGGCCTTCATCCAACATCAAATTTGGCACATCATAAATGGTCTTGGCGTCAATAGATTGAATGACTGCTTCTTTTTCTACATTACAAAATAGTGCGAGTTTAGTACGCAAATCATCACTGAGCTCATGTTCCGTGCGACACACCAGTACATCGGCCTGAATTCCACTTTCCATTAGGGTTTTTACAGAATGCTGAGTGGGCTTGGTTTTTAGTTCTCCTGCAGCCGCCAGATACGGAATCAAAGTCAAATGGATAAATAAACTGTTGTGTGGTCCCAATTCCCACTTTAATTGACGCACCGCTTCAATATAAGGCAGGGACTCAATATCGCCCGACTGTACCGCCAATTTCAGTGATGACAATATCGTAACGACCATCTTGTCCTAAGATGCTGAATGCGCTCCTTGATTTCATTCGTGATGTGGGGAATGACCTGAACGGTTTTACCTAAAAATTCACCACGACGCTCTTTTTCAATGACACTTTGATAAATACGACCTGTGGTGACATTGTTGGATTGAGAAGTCGGGTGGTTCAAAAAGCGCTCGTAATGTCCTAAGTCCAAATCGGTTTCTGCACCGTCATCGGTTACGTAACACTCCCCGTGCTCATATGGATTGAGCGTGCCAGGATCAACATTGATGTAGGGATCTAATTTCTGAATAGTCACAGCAAATCCTCTCGCTTGCAAAAGCTTAGCCAAAGAGGCGGCAATAATACCTTTTCCTAAAGATGATGAAACCCCGCCCGTAACGAAGATATACTTTGTCGTATTCATGTGGTGTGCTTGTTGTTACCTATACGGGATTCAAAGATAAAATATTAATTGCGAGCACCCAATGAATTTATCAATTCTTCTAACCACATCTCTTGGGTATAGGTCAACAAGTAAAATGCTTTGTTCTCATATCCTCCTTGACTTCCTGTTTCGTACCGAAATTTATTCTCCGTATACTGAGTCGTTTCGGGCATGACTAGTGCATCGGTCAACCGCCCCTGTGAAGAAGCCATTCGAAAAATTAAATCTAGTGTCAGATCATAACCACGAGTCGCATATTTATTGGGCGTCGTGCCGTATCGTTGCAAATAACTATGAATAAACACATTAGGTGTCTGTTCTAAATTCAGGGGTTTGCTCGAAGAAGGAAAGCTAAACGCCAAATGTGCCAAGTGAATGTTAGAAATATCATCAAAATCGAAGGCTTCATTTTTTGCCGTTGTAAACAAACGTACATCGTATGTTTTTTTGATGGTATCGTTTTCTTCATTTTTTTGTTGATAGTAAGCCATACCATTAAGCACCCCGATAACATTGCTGATGATCACAGGTTTGCGTGATTCGAGCACCACCCAATTTTCGAGGCTGTCCGAGAGTTGTGTCAAAATATCTTGCGGATCAACGTAACCTTGCTCACGAGGCAAGACCACAGGAACATCAGGCCACTCGCCCCGCATTGCAGCCAAGCCACGGGCCTGGGCATCGCCCACAAATAACATTGTTCGCTCTTGCCTGTGGCGTTTGATATAATCCATAAGCGCCCGACGCATAGCCTCGGCATCGGGTATTGTTTGAATCAAATTATTAGGCACACGACCTGAGGGTCTGCTCAAAGGCGCAACAACAGGAATATCACGCTCGGACAGCTGCTGGGCAACACGCATGACATTGGCCGGCAAAAGCGGACCAAGGACTAGGTCACTATCACTAAAATCATAGGCCCCCAAAAGACTATCCACTACTGCTTTTTTGGCCTGAGTATCGAGCACCTCAATCGACACCGGGAGCCCGTAAGCTTTGGCATAATCTTGAGCCATAAGTACCCCAGTATAAAAATCCAGAGCAATGCGCAACAGACGATTGTCTTGTAAGAATTGCTGATTTAATTGCAAAGAATCGGCCACAAAACCCCGAAGTTGAAGCGGCAACATGAGCGTGATTTTTTGTGCACTCGAGTCTTTGATAAAATCCCTCAAGTCCACCAAGGCTTCTTGCTCATTTTCCAAGTAGGATAATACTTGCTTGGGCAGTTGCAGAACCATCCCCAATTTCAGTCCATCGGCGGCATTGGGATTTAATTCGATAATTTCTTCTTTGGTCAAACCAAATTTCTGGCGCAATCTAAAAAACCCTTCTTTAGGTTGGACCGCATAATAATCAAAATCTGGATCCCCTAGTACAACGGTCTCCAGGGCTTTACCGCGCACCTTAATTTTTTGTCCCACCGCCAGCGTTTGGGATAAATCCGGATTAAGCTCTTCAATTCTTTTAAGCTCATGTTATACCGGTGCGCTATGGACCATAAAGTTTCTTGAGCTGAGACAACATGCCAAGACAGCATTTGATTACTGAGTTGTTGTCGCATCAAATTAGCCTGTGCAGGGCTAAGCGGATTACAACCGGTAAAAATATTCAGGCGATCTCCTTTATCAAGACTTTCAGGAGTTACACCAGGATTGTACGCCTGCAAATCAATCACACTCAGACCGTAAGATTGAGCGATCCCAAAAAGTGTTTCTTTACGTCTTACTTTATGCAGGACAACATCATTAGATTCCTCGACAAGCCCCTGATTCACTGAGCGCTTGGGCACAATAAGCGATTGACCAGCGTTAAAATTATTGGTTAAGTCAGGGTTCAAAGTCAATAACTCGGCGCGACACGTTTTGAACCGCTTGATGATTTGGGTTAATTCGTCTGCCTCTTGGATTTGATAAATTTCGACATCTAAGCTACTGTTCTGTGCATAAGCTATCTGCAGCGCAGACCAACAAAATATACCTAAAACTAAAATCCAGCGATTTACCATTTATTCCTAATTACATCGTCATTTACTCCAATTCACGAGAAAGTTTATTTATTCCCATTCGATGGTAGCTGGTGGTTTTGAACTGATATCGTAAACCACACGATTGACTCCTTTTACCCGATTGATGATCAAATTCGAGGTTTCTTGTAAAAAAGCGTAAGGCAAATTCACCCAATCTGCAGTCATTCCATCGGTACTTTCCACGGCACGTAAGGCCACTACATTTTCATAAGTACGCTCATCACCCATCACACCAACACTTTGCACTGGCAAGAGTATTGCTCCGGCCTGCCATACTTTATTATACAAATCCCATTTGCGCAATCCATCGATGAAAATAGCATCGACTTCTTGTAAAATACGCACTTTTTCGGCGGTGATATCCCCCAAAATTCTGATGGCTAGTCCAGGGCCAGGAAAAGGATGACGCCCCAATAGCTCAGGATCAATACCCATCTGAGCTCCGACGCGACGTACCTCATCTTTAAATAACATCCGCAAGGGTTCTACGATCTTTAATTTCATATAATCAGGCAGTCCCCCAACATTGTGGTGTGACTTTATGGTCACCGAAGGACCGTTTACCGAGACACTCTCTATAACGTCTGGATAAATAGTTCCTTGTGCCAGCCAGGTCACATTTTCCACCAAATGCGCCTCGTCATCAAAGACATCAATAAATACTTTTCCGATAGCTTTGCGCTTTGCTTCAGGGTCCTTTTCACCTGCAAGAGCATCCAAAAAACGTGCCGAAGCATCCACACCTTTTACGTTTAGGCCCATATGCTCGTATTGATCCAAAACGCTTTGAAACTCGTTTTTACGGAGCAAACCATTGTTTACAAAAATGCAGTAAAGATTTTTCCCAATGGCTTTGTGCAATAAAACAGCGGCCACGGTAGAGTCTACTCCGCCACTTAGGCCCAAAACCACGCGATCCTGGCCTAGTTTTTTCTTTTAACTCAGCTACAGTCGTATCGACAAAAGGCTCTGGTGTCCAATTCGTTTCAATACGGGAAACGCCAATCAAGAAATTCTCCAAAAGTTGCTTTCCATGGGTACTGTGGTAGACCTCAGGATGGAACTGAATGGCATAAGTTTCTTCGCCCTCAATTCTGTAGGCAGCGTTAGCCACATCTTCTGTGCTGGCCAAACGCACTCCACCGGTGGGTAATTCAGCAATGGTATCGCTGTGACTCATCCATACTTGTGAGCCCTGCGGAATCGAAGCAAAAAGTGGTGAAGATTCATCGGTTACTTCGAGTTTTGCGCGACCGTACTCCCGAATATTGCTCTCGCGCACCAATCCGCCGTTAAAATGAGCCATATATTGGGCGCCATAACACACACCAAGCAGTGGTAATTGTCCTTTAATTTTCGTCAAATCAGGATGTGGTGCATCTTCCGCACGAACCGAAAATGGGCTACCTGAGAGGATTACCGCTTTAAAGCCAGAAAGGTCTTCTGGTACATGATGATAGGGATGGATTTCACAATAAATGTTGAGCTCACGCACACGTCTTGCGATAAGTTGGGTGTATTGTGAGCCGAAATCAAGAATTAGGACATTGTTCTGCATGGTCAAAAATAACTTCTTTTTTGAGATCAGAGCCTGAGGGTTTATGAATTAAAAATCAATACGGTAAATCTATGATCAGAGGGGTCGATTTGGGTTTTGAGATGGAATAAAAATTCGGCGCCCATATGCTGATAACCCCAGCTCATGTTTTCTTTTCTTTCTTGCAGCACTCCATCTGGAAAAAGCCATTGACGCAATGCCTCAAGTCGCTGTATCTCCTCGGCGTATTTTCGTTTTTCGGCACGCATCAGACGTTGTTCCAAACGTTCGAGCCCTTTAACTGTTTTTTCTCTTGTGCACCTACAGCACCAATAAACGAAGCATCTGTGCTCTGGGCCATAGCGTACAATTGTGCAAACTGCTTTTTCAAATACTCTTTTTGCGGGCTAAAATCAATCTTTAAACTGCTATTGCGCGTTACGTACAGACGAGACAACTCATCTAAGGGTAAGAATAAATCCTCCAAACCAAAATTTAAGGCTTTGAGCTTTTTATGCACTTTGGCCGGAACAAGAGACACAGAATTACGCAAATAAACCATCGGATAGGTCAATTGACAATGGTCAAAACAATCCTTTAATTGCAACCAATAAGCCACCTCAGCTCCACCTCCTATATAGGCCAAATTGGGCAAAACACATTCTTGATAAAGCGGACGCAGCAGCGCATTTGGTGAAAATAACTCAGGGCGCTGGTCTACAAGCTCTAGGAGTTCTTCATTTGTAAACTCAAATTGGTCTGATCCACTGAAAAACCAGATTCGGTCCTTAAAATTCGCTCGCGCAGCCCATCGTCGCAATAAAATAAATTGATGTCTCGAGGATGCACTTGTTTGTGATATCCCGCATCCAATAAGTTTTGCGTGCTACTGTCGATCGCTTGACTGCACAAACTCTGCTGAAGTTCTGAGTGCATTATTGAGGCAAAACCTGATTTTAAAACTGGATCGTCACCATCGATAACCAAAAGAGGGTAATCCTTAAAAATCTCGTGTACAAGTTTTCTCGTCGCGGCAGCTAAGGTCATATCGGGCGTGTAAATCGAAGCAAACAAATCAAGCATCCTCTGACCAATAACCGATCCACTCCATAGGGTCTTTAAGGTTTTCATAACCCCTTCCATTTCAGTGCACTTTAACCGTCCCACCGGCCCTTTGGCTTGCTTTTCCCAACTGATTTTTTGATCGGTCGTTCTAAAATGACTGATTTCCTCAAAGTCATGATCCTCACTAGCCATCCAGAACACAGGAACAAATTTGTAATCAGGATTTTGAGCTTTATACTGCTCGGCTAGATTGATGGTACCAAAAATTTTATAGAGAAAATAAAGCGGGCCGGTAAATAAATTGAGCTGGTGCCCTGTAGTCACCGTAAAGGTCTGCTCCGAAGAGAGGGCATGGATTTGAGCCTGAATACGTTCATCGACCGAGGACCCAAAAGTAAAAGTCACGGTATTGTGCAGAAAGAGCATCGACCAGTCTTTTGCGCGATTCAGCAGTGTAGTTTATTGATTTCTCCTGAATTTGTGCCGCCACTTGGCCTAAATCTGGGGGGCGATTGTAAAAAGAGCGTAATTCCTCTTTGGCCTCCAAATAGTCCAGAACCAAGTTTGAGAACTGATTTGTCGCTTTATATGTCAGCAGTTGTTTTTCCATAATCAAACGCTAAGTCGAGTCATCTCCCTAAAGTATGGACAAAAATACGATGTTTCGTCGTGTTTGGCATTATCCATTTGGGTTTGTTCCACGTACAAGAGGAATTCTTATATTTAGTCCTCATTTTTTAACGTAACGCCTTTTAATTGATATCGTAAATGATTCGTATTCTCATTGCTCTTGCTTTATTCTGCGCCCCGTTGGCCAGTGGTCAAATTCTCTCTCCAGAAGAATTTTTAGGTTATAAAATCGGAACAAAATACTCACGCCACCATCAGATGGTTGCCTATTTTGAGCATTTGGCACAAAACTCAGATTGGATCAGTTTTGACCAGTACGGACAAACCAATGAGCGCCGTTCGCTGAATTATGCCATTGTCACTACACCAGAAAATAGAGCAAGACTTGAAGAAATACGACAAAATAACCTGCGTCAAATCGGGATGCTCCCAGGGGACGCTAGCCCTGACGTGGCTATCGTTTGGTTGAGCTACAACGTGCACGGCAATGAAGCCTCAAGCATGGAGGCAGCCATGCAAACGGCCTATGAACTCATCAGCACCAAATCTACATGGTTAAAAAATACTGTGGTGATCATGGACCCTTGTGTGAATCCAGATGGTCGCGATCGTTATGCCAACTGGTACAATCAAGTGGGCACGAGTCCTTACAATCCACTTCAATCGGCCGACGAGCACAATGAGCCTTGGCCGGGAGGACGTCCAAACCATTATCTCTTTGACCTAAACAGAGATTGGGCTTGGGCAAAGCAAGTAGAGAGCCAACAGCGTTTACCACTCTATCACCATTGGATGCCCCATGTGCATGTCGATTTTCACGAGCAAGGCATTAACGAGCCTTATTATTTTGCTCCAGCAGCAGTACCCTATCACGAGGTGATCACCCCTTGGCAAAAGCAATTCCAAGTAGAAATCGGTCAAAACAATGCCAAATATTTTGATCAAGAAGGCTGGCTTTATTTTACCCGTCAGTTTTTTGACCTGCTCTACCCGAGTTATGGAGACACCTACCCCCCTTATCTAGGGGCCATTGGGATGACTTACGAGCAAGCGGGTAATGGCCGCGCAGGATTGGGTATTTTAAATGATGAAGGCGTGGAATTGACTTTGGTGGATCGCGCAGCACATCATACAACAACTGGACTTTCTACAGTAGAGATCTCCTTCAAAGAATGCAGTTAAACTCAACAAAGAATTCAAATCTTATTTCCGCACACCACAACCTTTACAAAACTATGTTTTACAGGGCAATCCAGATAAAATTCGGGCCCTAACCAAGCTTTTAGATCGTCATGAAATCGAGTATAGTTTTGCTAATGCCCAAAGCGTAAAGGGTTGGGATTACCAAACTCAAAAAAGCGCACAACGTAATGTATCTGGAGCTTTAGTGGTGAGCACTGATCAAGCTCAAGGGGCTATGGTTCGTGTTTTGTTTGAGGCTGAGGCAGCCTTGGAAGATCCACTGACCTATGACATTACGGCTTGGAGTTTGCCTTATGCCTTCGGCCTCAACTGCTTGGTCAATGATAAACCATTGAGCACCACCACAAACAATCCTTACAAAGGACAATATCAACTGCCTTTAGAGCCCGCAGTAACGGCAGGGTTTATTGCCCCATGGGGCGATTTGGCCGATGCTAACTTTTTAACGGATCTGCTCAAAAAAGGACTGCGCGTCAGATTTAGTGAAAAACCGCTCTCTTTCGGTGGAAAAAATTCCCACAAGGCAGCTTGGTCATCACCAAAGGCGATAATGTCAAACGCAAAGACTTCACTCAAGCTGTCCGCCAAATTACCAGAGAACATCAAAGACAAATAACCGCCCTAAGCAGTGGGTTTAGTGATAATGGCGTGGATTTAGGCTCAACCAACATCAAACTGATCAATCCACATCGAATTGCCATACTTAAGGGGGATGGCGTTTCCTCCTTGAGTTACGGGACGATATGGTATTTTATGGAGCAAGAGCTAGAGTATCCATTTACTCCGCTCAATACAGCTAACTTCTCGACCAATACCTTATCTCAATTTGATGTATTGGTCATGCCCAGCGGTTATTACTCAAAAATGCGCTCTGAGCAACAACTCAAGGATCTGAAAAATTGGGTGCGTTCTGGTGGCAAAATAATTGCCATCGATCAAGCCGTAAATGTCTTTGCTGATCAAGATGGTTTTGGCCTTAAATCAATCAGTTCTGAGACTACAGATGGGCCTAATATGGTTCCTTATGGAGATCGAGAGCGTCACAGCGTTAAAGACCTAATCACAGGAAGTATTTATAAGGTCAATCTAGACAAAACTCATCCTTTAGCTTTTGGGTATGATGGGGCATACTTTAGTCTTAAGCAGGATGATGATGCCTATTTAAAATTGGACAGGGGCTATAATGTAGGTTATTTCGACGGTCCGGCTGAGTCTTATTCAGGATTTTCTGGTAAGGACGCTCAAGAAAAACTAACCGATAGTTTTGTTTTCGGGGAGTATCCAATTGGCAGAGGAAGCATGGTTTATTTGACCGATGACGTTTTGTTCCGCTCATTTTGGGAAAATGGCAAGATGTTTTTTGTCAACAGCCTTTTTATGGTAGACGCCAATGTCTTTATTCTCGACTGATGTCTTGATTTTTTAGAGTCAACCAGCGCCCCATATATTTGGTGGCGTTCAGTGACTGGTGTTGTAAAATTTGACCCATAAAATGACGTTTTCTGTGGGTGTCCAGGTCATTTTTAATGGCGCTCAGGTTCTCTTGAAACCCGGTAAAAGTATCCGTCAACGAAAAATGCTGTTTCATACACTGGACACCTTGTGTTTTTGACTGCTGCCAATATTGCCTATCCGTGTAAAGTCTGATGGATTTAACAATAAATTCATCGGCGCATTTTTTGCAGGCGCCAGCTCGGGAATAGTTTCGATAAAAAGGCCCTCTGCACCTATTGCCGAACTCACAGTGGGCAACCCCAAGGCCAAGGGCTGCATGATTTTGCCCTTAAGACCAGCACCAAATCTTATGGGCGCTAAATTTACGCGATAATCCATCATCAGCTTTGGTAAATCATCGACCCAGCCCAGGTCGACTACAGATTTGGTCTTTGCAATTAATTGCCTTTGAGACTCAGTCCCATTTGGCCCAACAATGTGTAATTCTGCCTCAGGGATTTCAGCTTGTATCGAGGGCCATAATATTTGTAGCAAGTACTTCAACGAATCATCATTGGGATTGTGCGTGCGATTGCCCACCCATAAAAAATGCCTACGCTCAGACCAACGCCCATCTTTCAAGGAATCCTTTTGATTATCATTTATCTGATCAAACTCAATAGCTAAAGGAAGATAATACAACAGACTTTCTGGCACAGAAAAGAGTTTTGTGAGCAAAGCGTACTCATACTCAGAAATGATCAAACTCAAATCACAACGCCAAATACTGGCCAATTCTCGCATGCTGTGCTGGGTAAAAAAAACGTCATCCTCACAGCCAGAGGCATCAAAAGCCTCAGCATGTTCTTTAATGTAGGCAGCACGTGCCAATCTCAAAAAATGACAGTCTTCAGTATCTAATAGGGTCATGGCTTTTGGACAATTCTGGCGAACCCGCCACCCGTACTGTTCTTCAGTCATAAATCGATCAAAAACAACGTAATCGGGGTTAATCGCCTTAATCTGGATATCAAAATGGTCGTCGTTTAGGGCAATTTGTAGGGTATTAACTTCGGGGACATCCTCAAAAAGCGTCTCACTGACAGGGTAAGTCGTCGCAAAATGTACCGAGAGATCTGAAAGCCTGAACTGCCGGATCAGCTGCATCATGCGCCAACCCGCGGCAGTCTTTTTTGGATTAGGCCAGTCTCTGCCAATAAATAAAATAGTATTTTCAGGCTCAATCATTGACCGGTCCGTTCCCATATCAATCGATCACTTTGGCGTAAAGATCAAAGTCCTCCGCATCGGTAATGCGTACTCTGTAAAAGTCCCCTTGTCTGAGATAGCCATTTTGGGCCGCAATGAGGACCTCGTTATCGACATCCGGACTGTCAAATTCGGTGCGTCCCACATAGTATTCACCTTCTTTTCGATCGATCACTACGCGATATTCTTTACCGATCTTTTCTTGGTTAAGTGCCCATGAAATATCGGACTGTAGGGCCATAATTTCATTCGCACGTTCCATCTTCACCGCTTCAGGAACGTCATCCACAAGATTAAATGCATGGGTATTTTCTTCGTGAGAATAGGTAAAACAACCCAAACGATCAAACTTAGTGTCCTTAACCCATTGCTTGAGCAAGTCAAAATCCTCCTGAGTTTCTCCGGGATAGCCCACAATTAATGTCGTGCGAATCGCCATACCCGGCACCCGCTCGCGAAATTCACGAATTAAGGCGTTTGTTTTCTCTTGAGTCGTTCCACGGCGCATTGATTTGAGTATTGGATCTGAAATGTGCTGCAGTGGAATATCAATATAATTACAAATCTTTGGCTCTTGACGCATCAAATCCAAAACCTCAAGTGGGAAACCAGAAGGAAAAGCATAATGTAGTCTGATCCATTCAACACCCTCTACTTTCACAAGGGCCTCAAGTAGTTCTTTAAGTGCTCTTTTTTTATAGAGATCTAAGCCGTAATAAGTTAGGTCCTGAGCAATCAAAATGAGTTCTTTAACCCCATCAGCCGCTAGCTTGGTCGCTTCAACCACTAAGTCCTCGATGGTTTTACTTTTGTGTTTTCCGCGCATGAGCGGTATGGCGCAAAAAGAGCATGGGCGATCGCAGCCTTCGGCAATCTTTAAATAGGCGTAATTTTTTGGCGTGGTGGTCAATCGCTCACCTACGAGCTCATGTTTGTAATCCGCCCCAAGGGCTTCCAATAAACTTGGCAGCTCTGTAGTCCCGAAATACTGGTCCACATCGGGAATTTCTTTAATCAAATCTGGCTTATAACGCTCTGACAAACATCCAGTTACAAAAACCTTTTCAACAAGACCTTCTTGCTTCTTTTGTACGTAGGATAAAATCGTGTTTACCGATTCTTCTTTGGCATTGTCGATAAAGCCACAGGTATTGATCACCACGACCTCCCCTTCTTGCTCGTGAACCACCTGTTTGTTGTTGGCGCGGAGTTGCCCCATCAAAACCTCACTGTCGTAAACATTCTTAGAACAACCTAAGGTCACCACATTGATCGTGTGTTTTTTTGTGCTTTTTGTTCGCATAGCCTTGCCTCGTGGCTTAATTAAGGTTGAAAAATGAGTCTACAAATTCTTTCTTATCAAAAACCTGAAGATCTTCAACACCCTCTCCTACGCCTATATAGCGTACTGGAATATTGAATTGATCACTGATCCCTATCACCACTCCGCCTTTAGCTGTTCCATCAAGCTTAGTGATGGCCAAAGCCGTGACCTTAGTCGCAGCCGTAAATTGTTTGGCCTGCTCAAAGGCATTTTGTCCCGTTGAACCATCGAGCACGAGCATCACTTCATGCGGGGCCTCTGTGACCACGCGGTCCATGACTCGTTTGATTTTTGAAAGTTCATTCATCAGGTTCACTTTGTTATGCAAGCGTCCAGCTGTATCGACTAACACAACATCAGCATTCTGTTCTTTGGCATAGGTCAAAGCCTCAAAGGCAACACTTGCAGGATCACTCCCCATGTTTTGTTTGACAATATCGGTTTGGGTTCTGTCGGCCCAGATCTGTAATTGATCTATGGCTGCTGCACGAAATGTATCTGCTGCACCCAAGACCACTTTCAGCCCTTGAGCCTTATACTGAGCGGCCAGCTTTCCAATAGTCGTGGTTTTGCCCACACCATTCACCCCAACCACCATGATGACAAATGGTTTTTTTTCTGTATCAATGAATACCCCGCTATCTCCTGTAGTCTGAGATTCTTGATCCTGCAGTAAACCAGCAATTTCCTCACGCAAAATACGCTGAAGTTCCTCAGTCCCTAGATACTTGTCACGGGCGACGCGCTCTTCAATACGCTCGATAATCTTTAAGGTCGTGGCCACCCCGACATCACTGGCAATCAGTACCTCCTCAAGTTCATCGAGTACTGAATCATCGACTTTACTTTTGCCTACTACGGCCTTGGAGAGCTTTTCAAAAAAGGACTTTTTTGAGGGTGCTAAACCTTCATCGAGTTTCTCCTTTTTTTCTTTAGTGAATAGCTGTTTGAACAGTCCCATAAATATTTATTTAAACCTCAACCGATATGCACGGCGTGACCCGATAAAATTACGCGGGATTCACTGACTTTGCAAATGTCTTTAGGTCAAAAAAAAAGGCCACTAAAAAGTGGCCTGTATTGGTTTAAATGCGTTATTTCTTGTTCATCCAATCGTTTACCAGCTCAGGAGACATAATTGCCTCAACAAAAGTGTAGGCACCGGTTTTGGGTGATTTTACCATTTTAATGGCTTTGGTCAAACGCTTTGACCCCGTCTGAAGTGATGCAACTGATTTCTTTGCCATAACGCGTCTTATTTAATTTCTTTATGAACCGTCATTCTCTTAAGAATTGGATTGAATTTCTTCAATTCCATACGGTCTGGAGTGTTTTTCTTATTCTTAGTAGTGATGTATCGAGAAGTTCCTGGCAGACCACTTTCCTTGTGCTCTGTACATTCTAGGATAACTTGAACTCTATTGCCTTTCTTTGCCATAATCGTTTCTTGTTAAATGGTTGGCCAATTACTTATTGAGAAAACCGTTTTCACGCGCTTCTTTAAGCACCGCTGAAATTCCTTTTTTATTGATGGTTTTCAAGGCAGAGGTAGACACCTTTAACGTGATCCACTTGTCCTCTTCTGGAATATAAAAGCGTTTTTTAACCAAATTGGCGTTAAATTTACGCTTGGTCTTATTCATGGCGTGGGAAACATTGTTCCCAACCATTGCTTTTTTTCCGGTAAGCTCACAAACTCTAGACATCGCTTGAACTTTTAAATTTTTTAAACAGGCTGCAAATTTAGGAAAATTAATTTGCTCGCACAACAATTGAAAATCAGTTTTTAGAAATTTCTTTAAGCAATAATTCTAAAGCCTTATCTACAGCTTTTTGTACTACACGCTCGCGTGTCTTACCGAATGAAAATTCCTCAACAAAAACACCGCCAGGGCTAGCTATGGCGATACATACACGGCCAACCTCTCCTTGACCATCACCTTTGGTGGGACCCGCTATTCCCGTAGTTGCTAGGACGTAATCCGCACTCAGCTTTTTTGTCCGCCCAGGGCTAGCGCCTTGGCAATTTCGGGACTCACTGTTGAATATTTTTGAATTTCATCGGGATCAACATCCAACAAATTGGACTTTAAGGCTGTATCGTAAGGTATGATGGATCCTTTAAAATAAGCCGAAGCCCCCGCCAAATCCGTAATTTGTTTTGCAATATTGCCTCCAGTACAACTTTCAACCGTACCGAGGCTAAGACCCTTTGACACGAATTGAGTGGCAATTTGCTCCACCATCGAAGTTAAGCCTTCAAAACCTACAGCGATATCTGCAAGCATTTCGCTTAACTCGTCCATGAAGACATCGATACGTTCGTGCAGCAATTGCTCGTCTTTGTGCGCAGCAGAAAGGCGAATGCGTACTTTTCCGTAAGACGGAAGATAAGCGAGTTTAATCCAATGAGGAAGCTGCTCTGCCCAACCATCGATACGCTCAGCGATCGAGCTCTCACCCATCCCATAGGTGATCAGTGTTTTGTGATAAATAAATGGACGATCAAAATGCTCGATTAATCTCGGTAAAACTTCATGACGCATCAGGTATTTCATCTCAAAAGGCACCCCGGGCATGGCCACATAGACCGTCTTGTTTTTTTGCATCCAAAGGCCCGGAGCTGTACCATGGGCGTTGTGCAAGACTTTCGCTTGAGAAGGGACTAGAGCCTGGTTTAAATTTTGCTCTAATGGTGCTTTTTGAATGTAGGTCTCAAACAAATGCTGGACATGTTTTCTGGTGGGTTCATGGATCATAAACTCATCTTGAAAAAACTCCAAGAAACAAGATTTGGTGATGTCGTCTTTTGTCGGACCTAGTCCCCCGGTGATCAACACTAAGGTCACACGCTGCGAGGCTTGCTCCAGCGCTTGTAAAATATGGTCGCGATCGTCGTGGATTGAGGTTACCTGATGAACCTCTATCCCGATTTCATTCAGCGCCTTACACAAAAAGGTGCTATTGGTGTCGACAATTTGACCAATCAAAATTTCGTCACCAATCGTGATTATTTCGGCAAGCATTTACAGATTAAAATCTTGTCTGAGTTCGACAAAAACGATTTGTAGCACTTGATTCACCTCGTCCACGAGTGGTTGTACCGCATCAATTTCTTTCGAAGAGCGAGACCATGTTTCGATAGAGCGTATGGTCTTAATCAAATCAATCCCAAACATTTCAATATTTGGCTTCATTTTGTGAGCAAAGGCATAGGCTTGCTTACGATTTCCCTCAGCAACAGCACCTTTTAACCCCTCCAAATCAGGAGGAATTTCGTCCAAAAATGTTTGCACCACTACAGCAATAAACTCGGGATCGTCTCCCATCACTTCCTTCAAATTATCGACAGAATAAACACTCATCTACTTAATTTTTAAAGAGAAAAACTCTTGTTCTTTGACATACCCTGTTAATTGATCTCCACGGGTCACAGGTCCAACGCCTGAGGGTGTTCCGGTAAAGATAATATCTCCAATCTTTAAAGTAAAATATTTTGAAATATATTGAATCAACTCATCAATTTTCCAAATCATATCACTGGTATTTCCTTGTTGCACTATCGCTCCGTTTTTGTGCAACGAAAAGTCTAGGGAATCAAGGTTACCCAAAATTGATTTATCGACAAACTGTCCAATCATGGCCGAGCCGTCGAACGCTTTGGCCCGCTCCCATGGCAAGCCCTTTGCCTTGAGCTGAGCCTGAACATCACGCGCCGTAAAATCAATACCCAAGCCTATTTCACTATAGTAGTCACCTGCAAATTCTCGATCGATATACTTACCTATTTTGTTGATTTTCACCAACACCTCCACCTCATAGTGAATATCCGAGGAAAACTTAGGCAGGATAAATGGATTATTCTTGAGAATCACTGCAGAATCCGGTTTCATAAACAAAACCGGATGCTCTGGACGTTGATTGTCTAACTCTTTGATATGCGCAGCATAGTTGCGCCCGACGCATATTATTTTCATGAATCAGATTTTGTATTTAAAGCGCGCAATTTGATTTGTGTCAAAACTTTTTTGGTGTAACGCGGAAAATCAGCATTCAGCAACCATCCAAAATAGCCTGGTTCCTGTTCCAATACTTTTACAACTGGCGTGCCTTTGTGTTTTCCAAAGGTGAAAATTTCTTGACCATTCTCGTCGTATTGAATGTATCCAGCAAAATCGGCAGTCTTTCTGTGAGCACTAAACTCAGCCAATGACGCTACATCGCTATTGAGTTCTGGATAACGTTTGAGTTGCGCCAGAAGCACCTCGTAGGTGGCTTTGGTATCTGCCTCCGCACTGTGTGCTTGCTCTAGATCCTTATCACAATAAAATTTATAGGCCGCAGTTAAGGTTCGTTTTTCCATTTTGTGAAAGATCGTCTGCACATCGATGGCTGCATTCTTTCGCAGATCTATATCCATCTCTGCTCTCAAAAGCTCCTCGGCCAAAAGGGGTATATCAAATCGATTGCTATTAAACCCTGCCAAATCACTATCCTTGATCATCTGAATAACTTTTGGTGCAAGGGTCTTAAAATTGGGCTGATCAGCGACCATGTCATCGTCGATACCATGAATTTCGGTCGCTTGAGCGGGAATTGGCTGCTCAGGATTGACACGCCAGGTGACCGACTCTTTATTGCCATCGGGCCAAACTTTGAGTATTGAAATTTCGACAATACGATCAGTGGCGACTTGAACTCCGGTTGTTTCAAGGTCGAAAAAGCAAATGGGTTTATTGAGTTTCAACACCATATTCTATTAAACTTCACGTTTTGTGTCCCAAGCCTCTAAATAATCCGCCACCCGCTTTGCAAACATTCCTCCAAGCGCTCCATTGACTACGCGGTGGTCATAACTGTGCGATAGAAACATCTTGTAGCGAATACCAATAAAGTCGCCTTCGTTGGTTTCAATTACTGCAGGTACTTTGCGAATGGCGCCCAAGGCCAAAATCCCGACTTGGGGTTGATTGATGATTGGGGTACCCATGATACTTCCGAAATTACCCACATTGGTCACTGTATAAGTACCCCCTGCAATTTCATCGGGCTTTAACTTATTTTCGCGTGCGCGCCTGGCCAGGTCATTAACGGCCTTACTCATGCCCACCAAATTGAGCTGATCCGCATTTTTAATCACCGGCACGATTAAATTACCATCATCTAGAGCGGCAGCCATCCCTAGATTTATCGCGCGATGCTTGATGATCTTGTCCCCATCTACCGAGATATTCATCATCGGATAATCTTTGAGCGCCCGAGCGACGGCTTC
This sequence comes from Flavobacteriaceae bacterium, assembly GCA_038141525.1. Classification (GTDB taxonomy): domain Bacteria; phylum Bacteroidota; class Bacteroidia; order Flavobacteriales; family Flavobacteriaceae; genus BACL21. The sequence continues at coordinate 326,327 of JAYQIF010000008.1, forward strand.
CATAAAAATCGGCGTAAAAGTGAGTTTTTCGCCCTCACGAGCCTGATAGCCATCTTTAATACGCTCACGCCACTGCCAGATTTTCGTCACATCACATTCGACAAAACTTTGGACGTGTGCAGAAGTCGCAACACTTGACGTCATATGGTGTGCGATGAGTTTGCCCATGCGCGTCATCTCAATGATTTCGTCTCCTTGCTCAAGTGAATGAGGTTTTGTATTTGATCTTTTACTCGCTGATTCTAGTGGGCTCAATGGTCCGCTTTTTGAGCTCAATGGCGTGTTCTGCTCTGGGGCCTGAATCTCGCTAATAATTTGGCTTGAGTCGGTTTCAGGCATACGTGTAGCACTTGCTCGTCGCGACACATAGGCCAATATGTCGGCTTTAGTCACGCGGCCGTCTTTACCAGAGCCACCGATTGTATCTAATTCTTGTTGACCAATACCTTCTTGCTTGGCGATGTTGCGCACCAAGGGAGAGTAAAAACGTCCTTCACTGCTGGTTATGGCACTATCTTGCGCTTGGGTTATTTCAGTAAGAGGTTCTTGAACTGCCTCCAGTACCTCAGGGGCGATGTCATCAATTGGTGTAGCTTGATTCTGTGTGGATTTGAACGGCAATAACATCTTGAGTGCTAGCAGCATCTTGGTCGGTTTCAATGATGGCCAATACAGATCCAACCTCAACGACATCGTCTGTAGAACACCGCTGCTCCACCAGAGTGCCTGAAACTTCACTAGGCACCTCACTGTCCACTTTATCCGTGGCGATTTCCAAAACAGGTTCGTCCATATCTATGGTATCCCCTACGTTTTTTAACCAGTTGGTGATGGTCGCTTCGGCAACACTTTCGCCCATCTTGGGCAGTCTTAACTCAAATTTAGCCATAGGTCGGCGGTTGTCTTTATTTTTTGCAAAATTAACGAAAATATCAGGTTATTATTGGAAATTTTACAATTCCTTTGGCTCAAAACAGGCCAAAAATGACAAATATCTCAAGGTGCTTGTCCGATACTTTTTTGATCATGATCCAGATATATGGCTTCGCCGTGCGCGTCACTCGAATCACTTCCGATGAGTAAACCCTTGTTTTTATGCCATATTCTGAATCGTTGTTTATGCTCCGCTCCAAAGGCCATGAGTGCAATAATCTGATCATAAGTCAAGGCAGCGCGATCAAAAATCACCAGAGCATTTTTTGGCGCTAACTCAGTGAGTTCTTCTGGTGTTCGTGTTTCAACATTACCACTGTGGGTGGTTTGCGCTTTTTTCTTGAGCCAACCCCACAAATTTGGTTCGGGAGAAGTGCCCCAACTCACCCATATAACCGAATCACAAGATTCCAGGGCCACCCTATTTTGTTTTGGCCAAAAGCTCCTCCACCAGATAAGTCCTTGGGCGAGTATTGAAACAGCCATCACCTTAATGCGACTCTCAGAAAAATGTGTTTTATAAAAATGGACCATCGCCCCATAGAATCGTTCCAGATATTGACGGTTTTTTTGGGTGCTTTCCCCTTTGTAATGAATAATTTTTTGGGGACCTAAATAATAATTTTGTTTTCCTTTTTTGATCAGTTTATAACAAAAGTCGATATCCTCACCAAACATAAAGTACCGCTGATCAAAACCATCAATACTGAGATAGTCTGACCGACTGACAAACAAAAAAGCACCTGCCAAAATTGGCGCTTCACCCGGATCATCTTTTGCGATCTGGTCTTGATAATAGCCTCCTTTTTGTCCGCCAACACCCAACAACTTTTTGAGGCTTCCAAGTGGCGTGGGTACCACACGTTTGCATTCTGGCAAAAAGCATCCACAACCATCAATGAATTGCGTGCCTAAAGCACCCATCTTATCTTTTCCTTGAATGAATTTGAGCATTGAGGCAAAAACCCGCTCTCCAACGACAGTATCCGGATTTAAAATACAAAGGTATTTGCCCTGAGCAGTTTTTACGGCCTGGTTGTAGGCTTTCGCAAACCCTATGTTTTCCTGATTTTGCAAGAGCTTTACCTGTGGAAAGTCTATTTGAATTTCAGCAACCGTATGATCTTGTGAGGCATTATCGACTAAGAGCACCTCGGCTTCGATGTCCGTAATAGCAGAAATCACAGAGTCTATGCACTGCCAAACATAGGGGCGCACATTGTAACTCAATATGATTACAGAAAGCTCCACGAGAATGCTTAATTCTGTTTAAATGAAGTCTCAAATGGAATGCGATGCACTATACTGCGGCCAAGAGTAACCTCATCGGCATACTCTAATTCATCGCCTACAGCAATTCCGCGCGCAATCGTGGTCATAACCACCTCTGTGTCTTCAATTTGTTTAAAAATATAAAAGTTAGTGGTGTCGCCCTCCATCGTAGAACTCAACGCAAAAATCATCTCTTTTATTTCCTTGTTGCGCACTTTTTGAACCAAAGATTCAATGGTGAGATCATGCGGACCAATGCCGTCCATAGGCGAAATTTTACCCCCTAACACATGATAGACCCCTTAAACTGGCTCGTATTTTCAATGGCCATAACATCCCTTATGTCTTCAACGACACAGACAAGAGTTCTATCGCGATTCACGTTCGCACAAATCTCACAAAGCGGCTGGTCTGAAATGTTATGGCATTGTTTGCAAAATTGACTGTGATCTCGCAACTCCGTCAAGGCTTCACTCAAGGCCAAAGTACGCGCATTGGGCTGCTTGAGTAAATGCAGCACTAACCGCAGTGCGGTGCGTTTTCCTATACCAGGCAACAAGGCCATTTCATCGACTGCTCGAGCCAACAATTTTGACGAAAAATCCATCTCTAGGGTTTATTCAATACTGAATTTTTTTGTGATTTGCCCCAAACTACCGCTGAGTCGCAATACATAGAGTCCCGATGAAAAACTACTCAAATCTATATGCGACTGCATGTCTAAAAGCGCGGGTGCAGCGTAGTACAGCAATTTACCTTGAAGATCAAAAATCTGAACACTCATGGTTTGTGGGGCATCCAAAATAAGATTTAATCGATCTTCAGCTGGCACTGGCGCGATGTGTAGAGCCGTATTTTGAAAATCCTCATTTGCTACTACGTATCCATACTTTATGGAGGACCAAAGACCGCGTCCATAAGTACCGGCATAAATTCTTCCATTGGCTTGGTTAATCTCCAACTCGTTTACAATTACATTGGGCAAATTGGTCATGAACGGCTGCCACTCGCTAAAGCTATCATCAATATAATAGATACCATAATCCATACCTAAATACAGACCATTACTCCCATTATCGTCCCAAACTACAGCCAGCGCACTGAAGTCAGGCAGATTAAGTGTGAATGAGGTCCAAGTTTGCCCCCCATCCTCGGAAACACGGACCTTTGCCGTTCCAGTAACGGCAACCGCTATTCGCATAGGATCTGTCGGATGTATTGCGATAGAATTCACTCCTCCCGGAGGGGTCATGGTTTGCCAATCTGTGGCCCCACCATCCATAGTTCGATAGAGTTGGGCCCCTCTCGAGGCATAAATAATTTGATTATCAGAAGGGGCAATTTTCATTTGACTGAGATCGCCTCCAAAATCTTGGGAAATAGGCGCCCAGTTTCCTCCTTTGTTTTCACTTTTGAAGACTTGTTCAAAAGCGCAGTAAATCGTGTTTTGAACTAAGGGATCTTGCTCAAATGGCGAGACCCATGCTCCAGAACCAGAACCGGGTTCTGGCAAATTTAATAGTGTTACTCCTGCGTTTTCTGTGCGGTACATACCGCCAAACTGGATCATCCCATATAAAAGTTCTGGATTATCTTTATCCACAAAGCCTTCCATTCCATCCGCTCCAATCCAATCGATCCATTGCTCGGATTGAGCACTGTAAAATGACGACCCATTATCTTGAGAGCCACCAGTCACAACAACATCTGGTGTTTGAGACACGCCAATTTTATAAAATTGTCTGATCCCCAACCCTGTAGAAATATCTGTGTAGTAATCTTCTGTAATGTCTAAGGTATTGGCAGCTTTAAATATACCACCATCAGTACCTGCATAAAGGGTAGTTCCGACAAATTCTAGAATATCAACATCAGCGTGGCAATAACCAATCCCGGCACTAGAGGCATTTCCAGGAACCCAATCCGAAGTGATCTCAAAACTAACGCCACCGTCAAGTGAACGCCAGGTTAAAACTCCTGCGATATGCACCTCATTCACATCGTTTGGATTAACCGTGATGTCCATATCTCTGGGTGCTTGACCTCCTGGGTCAAAACCAGCGGTATCATAACCAAAATAATTGCGCCCTGTATGGTCTAGCTCCGTAAAGGTAAACGCAGCATTGTCCGACTTGTATAGCGCACCAAAACTTCCAGAATTGGCTTCAATTACATAAACGACATCTGGTGCATCGGCCGAAATCCCAATCATTTTAGCTCTAGTGTTGGGCATGTCTTGATGAGCAATAAACGTCTCGCCGCCATCAGTGGAAACATGAAACTTTAATCCCGAGGCGTAAACCACTTGAGGATCACCCGGCTTAAATTCAACATCATAGCCCCTATTCTCATTTTGGACCACCTCATCCCATGCAAACCCACCATTGGAGGAGCGGTAAATCCCATCAAAAAGCGACGAAGCGAACATAATTAAACGGTTGTTGGGATGGATCAAAATCTTATTTACTACGCTATTGCCAACCTGACCAACATTGGTCCAGGTAGCTCCCGCGTCTTGTGAGCGAAAAATCAGGCCTGAAGTCGACCCGAAAAAATAAGTATCGGGATCTGTTGGATCAATCGCTACCGAATATACTTTAATGTTGGAGAGATAATCTGTCAATGGCACCCAGGTCTCCCCACCATCATAGGTGCGCCACACACCGCCAGTCTCCCCTCCGACTATGATGTGCTGCTGGTTGTCTTGCTGCACAGAAATTCCAGTGACACGACCTACCCCAGGACTCCAATGCGTGGTGGCATTCCAATAGGTCGGCCCCATTTCTTCCCAAAAATCAAACATATTGGCTCTGCTTGTAGCCGTATCGTTCAAATACGCCTCGTACGTTTGCATCTCATTGATTCGCTCAATGGTGTTTGGTAAATAACCCTGCTCATCTTGGAGCCGCTCGGCCATGTAAAGCCAGCGCTGGAAGGGAAAATACCCCGAGCCCTTCCCCAGATCTCGACCGGAGAAATACGCTTGCGCCTCTGCCTTTATTTCAGCAACACTATATTGTCCAGAATCTAACATTTCTAGATAATTTTGAGCCGTAAGCCCTAATGTGAATACAAGTGACAGACCTAAAATAAAGACTGATTTTTTCATTTTTTAGACGTTTTAGCAATCCAGAATAATAGGCTTAAAAGTAGGAAAAATATAACGTTGCGGCGACTATTCTTTGTAATTTTAAACAGATCAAAAACCATACGATGAGTCCTAGTGCAATTTTGATTACAATTCTCGGTTATTTCGCCGTACTCATGCTCATCAGCTGGAGAACAGGGCGTGACGACAGCAATGAGGTGTTTTTTGTTGGGGCTAAATCTTCTCCCTGGTACGTCGTTGCCTTTGGGATGATTGGCGCTTCTTTGAGTGGGGTCACCTTCATATCAGTTCCGGGCTGGGTGGGTGGATCTCAATTCACCTATTTTCAAGTAGTGCTGGGGTACCTTGTTGGATACTGGGTTGTAGCGTTTATTTTGCTTCCTATTTACTACAAAAACAATGTCACTTCGATTTATCAGTACCTAGAAACTCGTTTTGGTTGGGTCAGTTACAAAACAGGAGCCTTTTACTTTTTTGTCTCGCGTGTTTTAGGGGCGGCATTTCGACTTTTTCTCGTGGCCTTGGTCCTACAACAATTCGTATTTAATGCCCTCGGCGTAAGCTTTGAATGGACCGTTGTGATTTCGATTTTACTCATCTGGGTGTATACCTTTAGAGGAGGTATTAAAACTATTGTTTGGACCGATACCCTACAAACAGCCTTCATGGTTGCGGCGGTCATACTCGCCATTGGCTTAATCCTAAAAGAAATGGATTTGAGTGTTGCCCAACTTTTAAAATCCGAAAGTTTTGCACAATACAACCAGATTTTTGTCTTGGACCAATGGCAATCAAAATCATTTTTTTTAAAATCATTTATCGGCGGAGCCTTTATCACCATTTGTATGACCGGCCTAGATCAAGACATGATGCAAAAAAACTTGAGTTGCCGAAATCTAAAAGAGGCTCAAAAAAATATGTTGAGCTTTAGTGTTGTACTCACTCTGGTGACCTTTATTTTTATGGTTTTGGGGGCGTTGCTATTCATGTACGCTACCACAAATAATATTGATATTCCCTTGATGGATGGCCAACCAAAAACCGATTTACTGTTTCCAGAAATTGCCTTAAACAGTGGACTGGGGCCTGTTCTGGCAATTGTCTTTTTGCTGGGGCTAATTGCTGCGGCTTATTCCAGTGCTGACAGCGCGTTAACGGCGCTAACAACGAGTTTTTGGATCGACTTTTTGAACCTCAAGCGCAAGTCAGAGCAAGGTCAAAAGACTTTGCGTAAAACGGTGCATGTGGGCATGAGTGTCCTGTTAATTTTGGTGATTATCGCCTACAAATATATATTGTCCAGCAATGTCATAGACAGCTTACTTACGGTCGCCGGATATACCTACGGCCCCCTTTTAGGCCTTTTTGCCTTTGGCATTTTAACCAAACATCAAGTCAGAGATCGCTATGTCTTTTGGGTAAGTTTGGCGGCAGTATGTACCATCAGCATTATCGGCCAATTGGATTCTGAATTTCTCGGCGGATACGTCTTAGGATATGAGCTGCTTCCGCTCAATGGCCTATTGACCTTCTTTGGTCTATGGCTCATCCGAAAGAAACCAAAATCAGACGTAATTTTTTTAGCAAACACAATTGTGGCTATTAAGGCCATACCGTTCAATAGGGCCAAAAATAAAGCTGAGGTGCTTGCGGCACCTCAGCTTAAACAACCTAACCAATAAAATAATAGATTGAAGAATAGATCTTCTTCATAGCAATTCCATTATTCTTTTGCTAAAGTAAATAATGTTTAATGATTTACCAAAAAAATTAAACAAAATTTTTTCTGACAAGCTGTCACCTATTTAAAAATGGTATTCTATTTGCCATTATCTGACCAAATAATCATAAATAAAATGACCATGAACAAAGGAACGATTAACGTATCAGTCGATAATATTTTTCCGCTGATCAAAAAATTTCTTTACTCCGATCACGAAATATTTCTTCGAGAATTGATCTCAAATGCAACGGATGCTACTCTAAAGCTCAAGCACTTATCCAGTATTGGTGAGGCGAAAACTGAATATGGTAACCCAACCATTGAAGTGAAGATCAACAAGAAAAAGAAAACCTTGCACATCATCGACCAGGGTATTGGGATGACTCAAGACGAGGTTCAGAAATACATCAATGAGATTGCGTTTTCTGGTGCTGAGGAATTTTTAGAGAAATATAAGGACAAAAAAGCAGATGAAGCGGGCATCATCGGTCATTTTGGCTTGGGCTTTTACTCGGCCTTTATGGTTGCCCATAAGGTTGAAATCATCACCAAAAGCTACAAAGACGAACCTGCAGCACATTGGACTTGCGACGGATCGCCTAATTATACCCTTGACGCTCACAAAAAAACAGAGCGCGGGACTGAAATCATTCTGCACATCAGCGATGAGGAAAAGGATTTCCTTGAAGAATCAAAAATTCGCGCATTGTTGGTAAAATACAACAAGTTCATGCCGATTCCCATTAAGTTTGGTACGAAAACAGAAACACTACCAAAACCCGAAGGTGCCAAAGAATCTGATCCTGCTCCAACTCAAGAGGTCGACGACATCATCAATAATCCTGTACCGGCATGGACCAAAACTCCAACTGACCTTAAGGATGAAGATTACAAGTCATTCTACCGCGAATTGTATCCCATGCAATTTGAGGAACCACTCTTCCACATCCATTTGAATGTTGACTATCCGTTTAATCTAACAGGGATTCTTTACTTCCCGAAGATGTCTCCGGATATGAACATGCAGAAAGACCGCATACAACTTTATCAAAACCAAGTCTTTGTCACGGATAACGTCGAGGGAATTGTCCCTGAGTTTCTGACCATGCTCCGCGGCGTAATCGATAGTCCGGACATCCCGCTTAATGTCTCTCGTAGTTATTTACAAGCAGATGGGGCAGTCAAAAAAATATCGAGTTATATCACCCGTAAAGTGGCAGACAAGCTCAAGAGTTTGTTCAACGAAAACCGCGAAGATTTTAGTGCCAAATGGGAAGACATCAAAGTGGTAATTGAATACGGTATGCTGACCGAAGAGAAATTCTTTGAAAAAGCTGAGCAGTTTTACCTCTACCCAACAGTCGATGGTGAATTCTTCACTTACCAGGAACTCAACGAAAAATGTACGGCTCTGCAAACGGATAAAGACGGTAAATTAATTTACTTATATGCCTCAGACAAGGATGCTCAACATAGCTATATTGAGGGCGCCAAGGCTAAAGGTTATCAGGTACTGTTACTCAATACGCCAATTGTGGGTCATTTACTGCAAAAGCTCGAGGGGAGTAAAGAGATCATAAGCTTTGTGCGTGTAGTCAGGGACTCGAATGACTACTTAATCAAAAAGGAGGACACAACACCTTCCAAACTCAGTGAAGATGAAAAGACCGCGCTCAAAGAACGTCTTGAGACTGTAATTCCTTCGAGCACTTACACAGTGCAAATGGAAGCCCTAGACAGCAGTTCAAGTCCTTTTGTGATTACGGAGCCAGAGTTCATGCGTCGCATGAAAGAAATGCAACAAACTGGTGGTGGTGGTATGTTTGGCATGGGGCAAATGCCGGATATGTATACGGTAGTGGTCAATACCAATCACGAATTGATTCAGAAAATTGTAGAGACTAAAACAAAGGCAAAGCAAGAACGCCTGATCAAGCAAAGTTTTGACCTAGCCAAGCTGAGTAAAAATTTACTCAAAGGAGAGGACTTAACCCAGTTCATTAACCGCAGTTTTGAACTGATTAAATAAATGATGATTTAATTCAATAATCATCTTAGAAATTAAGAATGCCTCCGCGCTATCGGAGGCATTTTTTTATCTTCACAAAAAAAATATGTTTCCTTGGCATCAATACTTACTGGGTTTTATTCTGATTCTTGCAGGTTTTTTTCACATCCAAAAGCCAAAAATTTTTCTAGCAATAATGCCGGCCTATCTGCCGGCCCACAAACTATTGGTGCTCATTAGTGGTATTGCAGAGATGGTTTTAGGGCTCATGTTATTGACCGCAGAGGGGCAAAGTTTAGCTGCAGCACTGATCATCGCCATGTTTTTGGTTTATTTACCCATTCATTGGCACATGATTGCTGAACCGCCTACGTGGTTTAAATACCCCAAAAGCCTGCTTTGGATGCGTTTACTGCTTCAATTTGGCCTGATTTATTGGAGTGTCCAATACCTCTAATTCAGCCTTTGCCTATCCCAACACTTCATTGAGCAAAGCGGCAAGACGCAAGCCAGCCTGCTGCAATTGGCTGCGAATAACATTAGTGTATCTGTAGGCATAAGGATAACTGAGTTTTTCCTCAGGCGTGGTGTGCTCATAAATATCGAGACAAAGGGATCGGCTCTGCTGCACCCAATCCATAAGCGAAGACTCTTGGATGGCTTTGATCTGTCCTTTTCCTAGTCGATCCTGATTGGCGACAAGCTCAGTATAAGACATATTATAATGTTCAATAAGCTGTGTGTCCCAAAGTCGATGTAAGTTTGTCGATTTATTGAACCATTTGACATAAAATCGATTACCTCCACGATCGTCGGCCTGGCCCACGTGTAATGGTTGGTGCAGATCACCCACAAAATGAACGAGCATCTTGAGATAAAAAGCACGCTCTTCTTTGGGTTTGGTTTCATCCTCTAGCACCGAAATACAGTACTCAATACCTTGAATGATATCCCCCTGTTCATTGACCGGATGGTCGCCGTACGCACTGTCGAAAGGAAAATTGACATAATGCCAAGGAGCAAACTTATCGTATTGTTCATCGCTGCGAATTTCGTCAGCATAGGTGGATACAAAGGCCAAGGACTGACCATTTAAAAGGTCATCAACGATTTTGGCCACCTTCGGCTTTAAATTGGCCTGAGCAATAGCCCCGACTGTTCTATGGCCAGTGACGCCCCAATCTGGGCTTGGCACAACAGCACCATTGGTGGCACCGACATGAGCAACGGTAGAGATACCCAATATGATTAGAAAAAGACAGTTCAAAGATGTTTTCATCATGATAAGATTTATCCACAAATATAATGGCTTCCCTGTGAAATCCACTTGAATTTGCCTAATTTGAACGCTTGATGTTACACCCTCAAATGAAGACTCATGATAATCCATCAAACTAGTGCACGGCGTTATCTATTATTTGGATTGCTTTTGGTTACCGGACTCACTTATGGCCAAGGGGCCTTTGGTCTAGACAAGGATCCTCAAAAAAAGTCAGCCCTAGGCAGTTCCGAGTTAACCATTAGTCCCTTTGTTCAAGGGACGCTACTCATACCCCAAGCTAAGGATAAGCCAAATTTGGTTTTGATCATCCCGGGTTCAGGGTCCCACGGATCGCAATGGCAATCAGCCGATGATGAATAACAACGCATTAAAATTTTTAGCCCAAGGACTTTTTGAGCGCGGTATTGCGACTTTCCGCTATGACAAACGGGTAATTCCACTGATAAGGCAAGGTAATTTTCAAGAACAAGATGTACGTTTTAATGATTTTATCGACGACGCAAAACAAGTTTTGGAGTACTTTAAGCGCAGTGGCGCTTTCAACAAAATTTTTATCGCTGGGCACAGTCAAGGATCACTTGTCGGTATGATCGCTGCCGAGCATGGAGCCGATGGTTTTATTTCTATAGCCGGTGCAGGACAAAGCATTGATCATGTCGTTTTAGATCAACTTGCTTTGCAGCTGCCCAGTGCTGTGCCAGGTGCCACCGCAGCCTTCAAAACTCTGAGAGAAACGGGGCGTGTCAATGATTATCCTCAAGAACTCAGCACTATTTTCCGCCCTAGTCTTCAGGCATTCATGCATGAGTGGATGCGTTATGACCCCGCAGAGATTTTGGGTACGTTGAAGATTCCCGCTTTGATCATTAATGGAACAAGCGACCTACAGGTCTCAGAACAAGAAGCCGAACTCCTTAAAAAAGGTGCCCCTGACGCTGATTTTAGTCTGATTTTAAATATGAATCATGTACTAAAAATTATTGATGAAAAAGGACTGGCCAATGGCAAAAGCTACAATGATCCAAATTTACCAGTAGCCCAAGAACTGATTGATAATATCACGATTTTTGTCAACAAAAATTCAACTAAAGCACCTTAATTGAGGCAGATTATTGTTGACAAATTTTGCATCTTTGCGCAGCAAATACAATAAGCATCATGAGAAAATACCTCCAATTTTTAATAGTAATCGCAAGTATTTATGGTTGTTCAAAGCAAGAGGGCAACACTTATATTAGCGGCCAAATAAAAGGGCTCAACAAAGGGCAACTTGTGTTGCAAAAAATTGACGACACAACCCTAGTTTCCTTGGATTCTTTGCGCATTTACGAAAGTCCTGAATTCTCGTTTGCCTTGGAGCTGGCGGAACCAGAAGTATTGTACTTGGCTTTGAAATTTGACGACAGCATTACACAAACCCGTTATTTACCATTTTTTGCTGAGCCAGGAACTTTGAAATTAAAACAAGTCTGAAAGGCTTTGGATATGATCAGAGCATCACCGGTTCCAAGAATCAAACGACTTGGGATGAAATTAAGCTGATGCAAGGACGATATAATGACCGACAACTCGAATTGATTCAAGCAGAATTAACCGCAAGTCAAAACAATAAACGCTCAGAAGCAGAACGAATCCAAATGCAGCGCGAAAAGCTCTTGCGCGCTCGATACTTGGCCACAGTGAATTTTGCGAAAAATCACAAAGACATGCCTATTGCTCCGTATTTAATGTTGGCTGAGATTCCCGATGTCAATCTAAAATACCACGACACCATTTATAAACTGCTGAGCCCAGAAATAAAAAACTCCAAATACGGCAAGGCATTGGAGTTGTTTATGAATCAACAAAAGGATTCGTTACTATAAAGCATTGATTTTATCAATCAAAGCGCGACCACGAGTTTCTAACTCTTGATTGATTCCCTTGAAATGCTGTTTTTTATCTTCAACAGAGCGGTCATTCACCTTCTGGATGAGCTCGTCGAATACCTCGATGGCCTCATCGATAATTTTTCCAGAGGCTTCTATTCCTTTATCAGGGTTAGTCATCTCCCAGATATAAACCGCCTCGATGATATCACCTAGAACGTAGTTTATGTCTTTTTTTAAGTCTCGTTTACTTGACATATGTAAAAATTTTGAGCAAAAATAATGTTTTTTAAATCCTTATGGGACAATAACCTCCAAAATCTCAGCACCTGCGGTTTGAACCTCAAAAGCACCCATAGATGCTGGAATCAAAACGGTTTCTCCACAATTAAAAGAAATGGTCTCTCCTTGAGCCGACAAGACTGCATCTCCAGAAATACACATCAACACCATAAATGTTTCTTCGGGATTGGTGCTTAGGGAAACTGTTTGGGTAAGGGGCCAAAGCGAGGTTTGAAAATATTCAGATTTGTAAACCAAATTCGGTTTATTTTCGATGAGTTCCTTTGGACGACAAAAGACCTGCTGTAAATCATGAAAGACCAGCGCCCGCTCTGCCTCTTGGAGATGTAATTCTCTAAAAGCCCCATTCACATCAGGACGATCCCAGTCATATATTCTGTAGGTAACATCTGAGGTCTGCTGAATTTCAGCCAAAACAACTCCACCACCAATGGCATGCACCAACCCAGGGGCGATAAAAAAAGCGTCTCCTGGCTGCACCGGAACTTCATTTAAAATTCCCGTAATGTTCCCCTCTTCTAGCGCCTTTTGATAATCCGAAAGTGTAACTTCAGGTTTAAAGCCGATCACGAGTCGCGCTCCAGGATCAGCCTGCAAGACATACCACATCTCTGTTTTACCAAAACTATTGTGGTATTTTTTAGCTATTGTATCGTTTGGATGCAATTGCACCGATAAATCTTCTTTGGCATCGATAAATTTAAAGAGTAATGGAAATTCCCCTTTGATAGACTTCAAAAACACGTTTACCAAGCAAATGTGAGCCAAATTTTTCAATGAGTTCGGTCAGGCTGTTCTGCTCGAGGCCTTCTTGATGAATTTTGGAGACTTTACCGGGCACACCAGAGATCTCCCAACTCTCCCCTACGCGCTCACCCACGGGTTTGGCAAAAAGTTCATGAAGTTTTGCTCCACCCCAAACTTTGGAAAATTGTTGCGCCTCAAATTTTAAAAATCCTAATCCCATCATGCCTGCTCAATCTTAATCAATTGTCGTAAATCAAGGCCCCGTGAAAACCACAAAATTTCGCGGGGTCTCATAAAGCTTCACCGTAATCTCATATTGGGTATCGACTCGGGTGCGCAGTTTTGACCAAATTACCTGGGCGATGTTCTCTACTGTAGGGATTAATTCGGCAAATTCAGGTACCTCTAGATTAAGATTTTTATGATCAAAGGCGTCTTCAACCTCAGTTTTGATGATGGCTTTGAGCTCTGCCACATCCATCACAAAACCCGTAATCGGATCAATAGGACCGGTTATCCCAACCTCTAGTTCATAATTATGCCCATGATAGTGCGGATTACTGCACTTACCGAAGACCGCAGCATTTTTTTCATCACTCCATTGGGGCAAAAACAATCTGTGAGCCGCATTAAAGTGGGCTTTTCTGTATAAAGTCGTACTCATCAGGAAATTAATTCACAGTATTTTTCAAAAATTATTTTAAACCAAACCGTGTAAAGGTCAGGATTTTGATCGATGTCTTTTTTGAGGTCCTCCATCGAAATCCATTTCCAACCCGCCACTTCATCTGGATTGATATGCGGCGCGCCATCGTAATGACCGACTAAAATATGATCTAACTCATGCTCTGTAAGTCCATTGTCAAAAGGCGCTTTATAGATAAAAGAACCCTTGAAAGTCAAAGTGGTCTGAAAACCCATTTCCTCCTGCAAGCGCCGTACACCAGCACTTACAGAATCCTCACCCATACGCTGATGACTGCAACAAGTATTGGTCCAAAGTCCAGGGGAATGGTATTTGTGTAACGCCCGCTGCTGAAGCATGAGCTCATTGTTTTGATTGAAAATAAACACAGAGAATGCCCGATGAAGAACTGCCTTTTGGTGCGCCTCCATTTTTTCCATGGTACCTTGCACTTCGTCCCGATCGTTGACTAATATAACATGTTCTTGGGCCATCGCAATTTTTGACAAAGGTACGAAATGAACTCAGAAGTCCTGACCCCCTGCTGCTGTTTCATTGTAATTAACCCCTTACGGAGGTGAAGAACAATTCAAACACTGGCATATGAATCGGAAATTTAATTACTCTTGAACCAAAAACACGGATCGTCGATTTAGCTGATGGTCATCTTCACTGCAGTCACCCTCATTACAATCGATTAGAGGCTGAGATTCTCCATAACCTTTGGCGGTTAGACGCTCAGGAGCAATGCCATTTTCAATCAACCAGCTGCGGGTCGCAGCAGCACGTTTTGAAGAAAGGATTTCGTTGTATTCATCACTACCGCGTTGATCTGTATGAGACTCAATATTAATTTTTATCTCCGGATATTCCTGCATAGCCACTAAAATTTTGGCTAACTCCACTGTAGCGTCCTTACGAATATTATAGCGATCAAAATCAAAATAAATCGGTTGGAGGTTTAGTTTACATCCTAAATCATTTGGTCTGCATAAGTCCTGAAACTTCAGCGGAATAGGCACATTCATCTCTGAAGAGATACTTGGTGTATGCAAAATTACTTCGTTGGGCTCATAACCTGGAGCTGTCGCCACGATGCGTAGATCCTGATCGCACTTGTGTTCGAAAGAGAATAATGAGCCATCTTGTCCCAAGACAAACTCATAAACCGAATTATTCGTTCCATCAAATACTTGAACAAAGGCCTCGGCAATTTTGTCACCGGTTTCCTGATCGTAAACGTTACCATCAAGTGCAATTTTACATACAGTTTTAAAACCGTAAATCTCATCGCCTTGACTATCCATGCCCCCTCTATTTGACGTAAAATAGCCTTCTTCTCGATCAGTACTATAAACTAACCCAAAGTCATCCATTGGGCTGTTAACCGGTTCTGAAAGATGGTCAATACTGGCACTTTCATCGCTCAGATCAAACTATAAATATCTAAGCCACCCATTCCAGCATAGCTATCCGATGCAAAATATAAGGTATTATTCACATCAACAAAAGGGAAGGTCTCACGTCCCGCGGTGTTGATTTTTGCGCCCAGATTAACGGGTTCAGCAGATATACTGTCTCCCAAAATGACAGCGTACCACAAATCTGAACCGCCAATTCCACCTGGACGATCCGAGGCAAAATAAAGCTTAGATTCATCTGCACTGAGCGCCGGATGTGCTGAAGAATAACTTACATCATTGAGCGGAAGATCCATAAAATTACCCCAATCCCCATTTTCCATGAGCTCAGCACGCACCAGTTTCAAACGCATGGTTGGATCAGACTTTTCTTGATCCTTAGTCAATGACTGGCTTTGCGTAAAATACATCACTTTACCGTCAGCCGTAAAGGTTGCTGTTGATTGATAACCTGTAGGCTCAAAGGATCCTCTGAGCGGATCAACACCAATCACATTGCCCTGCTCATCAAAATTAGCCTGATACAGCTTTGAAAATGGCTGATTGGTCCAATTATGTAATTTATCATCCCGACCCATTGGACGCGTCGAGCTAAATACCATAGATTGCCCCAAGAAAGATGGACCGAAATCTGAGTAATTAGAATTAAACCCTGATTGTTCTTTCAAAGTTACCTCAAAAGGCAAAGCATTAACTTCAGAGGTTCCCAAGATAATCCGAAGCCCCCTTCCATCTTACTAAATTGCTCCATTAATTGGCTGGCGCGATCTTGGTTACCTGATGATTTATAAGCCTGGGCTGCGCGATACATAACTGCCGTAGATACTTGATCTGGAAATTGATCGATCAAATCATTATACCATTTGGCAGCATTGGCATAATCACTATTCCAATAATAGGTATCTCCCAAGTTCTCATAAACTTGTGCTGAGCTATAGCCCTTTTCAACAACCTTTAAATAAATATCTCGAGCATCGACATAAGCCAGATTGTCTGACTGTTTTTCAGCCTTACGCAGTTTGTTTTTTTGCGCCCATACTCCCGTAGAAAAACTAACAAAAATCAGGGCAAATACTGTATTTATATATTGACTTTTCATATGCTTCAATGTTAAAAGAATCTTGGGGCTATTATACGTTCAACACTTTTGAACACATCGAATCGAAAAATAACTTCATAAGAACCATCACTGTAGGTCTCAAGTTCTGTGGTTTGGTAATCGTATCCTACACCGATAAATAATCCATCGTTAACCTGAAAACCAGCCATAGCACTTACCGCCGCATTTAGTCGATACGATGCTCCTAGCGTGAGCTTTTCACGAATCAAGAAGTTTGCAGAGGCGTCCCATTGAACAGGCGCTCCTTCAACTACTTTTACCATAGTCGCAGGCTTGAACTTTAAATTTTCATTCAGGTCAAAGACATATCCTGTAATAAAAAACCAATGCAGTTCTTCTGCTGCAGTCGTTGCTCCGAGATTCCCGGACTGACCTGATACAATCGCATCGATAGAACTTGAATCAAAATGCTTTGTCTTCATAATGTTCGGCAGCGAGGCTCCAGCATAAAACTTGTCCGTAAAATAATACGCACCTAATCCGAGTTGAGGCTGTAATTTGCGGTCGATGTTCACGTCGAAAATATCCCCTTGACCTTCCAATGGAATATTTAACTTCGAGAAATCCACATTAAACACATCTATTCCCGCCTTAATTCCGAAGGCTAATTGACCTTTTTCATTCATGCGTAAATTATAGGCATAATCCACAGTCAAATTCGTCTCAACCGATGGGCCGATTTCGTCATGGACCAAAGAGAATCCGATGCCCATATTCTCCAGTTGACCCAGTGGGGTACTATAGGTGAGTGTTCCGGTTTGAGGCGCACCCTCGAAATTCACCCATTGGCTTCTTCCCAGTAGGCCAATACTTGTATGCATTTTCGAACCAACGTACCCAGGATTGACCACCTGAGTGTTATACATGTATTGAGTGTATTGAGGATCTTGCTGTGCCCAAATTGTATTGGCAAACAAAATCATTAAGACAACAATACCGGGGCTAAAGTATCTTTTCATTGTCATATTACGTTTAATTGTTTTCAGAGTGCTTATGATCTTCTTCATGATTTTACTGATTTAGATATAAGTACCCCGTGTAAGCCGATTGTCCATTGATCGGCTGACTATTGGCATCAAAGGTTAATATATAGAAATAAGTTCCTGTGGGCAATAGATTACCGGATCCGGCGGCACTACCTACATTAGCATATCCACTGAATACATTATTGGTTTCATTGTATCCTCGTGATTCCCATACAAGAACTCCCCATCGGTTATAGATCTTCATTTCGTTACCCGAGTACTCATCGATATTCTTGATCCAGAAGAAATCATTCTTCCCGTCACCATTTGGTGTGACTCCATTGTAGATGGCAATCTCGTCGACCTGACTTCCTACCGCATCATTCAATAAAGCAGGTGTAGCCTCATCTAAGTCGTAATTATTACTATGGGAATCATCAGTAATATCAGCTCCACCAATTAAGCCAGATAAGATAGATTGTGTTCTGAATATATATGGCGAATTAGGATTTGCATTGATCACATCGACAATGTCCTGTGTAATTACAAAAGTCGCTGTAAAAGAACTTGTATCCTCCTCTTCAGGTTCTAATTGAAGTCCAGTAGGGCCATCAATAATAATTTGAGGATCACTATTAGTAATTGACAGGTTTGTGACTGTGACCGGACTGAAGTTTTTCAGGCTGAATACATAGGATATTGTCTCACCCACATCTGCAATTCTATTCCCATTTGAATCATTCCAGTCTCGAACGTAAAAATCACCATTATTATCAATTCCCTGATATTGAGTAACCGACATAATTAACCCAATTCGACCATCTTGACAGATGCCAATTGAGGTCGGACCATCTTCAAAGAAACTAACATCATGTGACAAATCAGAAGTCAATTCATTAAAATAGGTTTCCGCTTGAACTAAAGCAGTACTCGAGATAACACCAGCATCCAAATCATCCTGTGTGATTGAATATTCTGCAGTATAAATCCATAATTCATTCAAATCAAGTATGCCATCATTATTATCGTCTCCACCGAATATTCAATGGAAACCTGTGGGTTGGGGTTTTGCAATAATGGGTCCTCTATATTGATATTGTTTAATTCAACATTACCAGAGTTACCAACTGTATAAGTAAATAATACCTTATCACCCGGATCTGAACAACCATTATTATCTACAAGTTCTGCCTCTTTGATTAAGTTCACCGAACAATCAAATAAGGTGAGTGCCACTGCAGTACGCTCGTTGCTTGCACATCCTGTTTCGACATTAATATTTTCTGCATAATATGTGATGTTACCTACTAAGGTGAGTATCGGATCTGTCACCAAATTTCCATCTACTGGAGCATCATACCAAAGGTTGTCAAAGCCTGCTGTCTGTGTAATCGCATCCTGAGCATTCAACACAACACCTTCGGCGTAACAAGCCACTAAATCACCATTATTGATCGGCACACTTGGAGCCTCGACGATCTCCAATGTAACTGCTGTTCTTGTCAATGAAGTACACCCAGTATTAAAACTATAGGCCTCGGCGTAATAAGTCACACTGCCAACGCTGCTTAGGATTGGATTCGCAACAACATTACCCCCAGTGGCCGCGTCATACCAGGTCACAGTCTCACCAGCACCAACCGTAGCGCTGGCCGTTAAGGTCTGGATAGGATCTGACTCACACTCACTCTGATCACCACCACTAACAGGAGCTGATGGAGCCGCTAATATCTCTAAGGTAACCGCTGTTCTTGTCAGCGAGGTACAACCAGTGGTATCATTGCTACTCTCGGCGTAATAAGTCACACTGCCAACGCTGCTTAGGATTGGATTCGCAACAACATTACCCCCAGTGGCCGCGTCATACCAGGTCACAGTCTCACCAGCACCAACCGTAGCGCTAGCCGTTAAGGTCTGGATAGGATCTGACTCACACTCACTCTGATCACCACCACTAACTGGGGCAGCAGGAGCCGCTAATATCTCTAAGGTAACCGCTGTTCTTGTCAGCGAGGTACAACCAGTGGTATCATTGCTACTCTCGGCGTAATAAGTCACACTGCCAACGCTGCTTAGGCTTGGATCAGCAACAACATTACCCCCAGTGGCCGCGTCATACCAGGTCACAGTCTCCCCAGCGCCAACACTAGCGCGTAGCCGTTAAGGTCTGGATAGGATCTGACTCACACTCACTCTGATCACCACCACTTACTGGGGCAGTCGGAGCCGCTAATATCTCTAAGGTAACCGCTGTTCTTGTCAGCGAGGTACAACCAGTGGTATCATTGCTACTCTCGGCGTAATAAGTCACACTGCCAACGCTGCTTAGGCTTGGATCAGCAACAACATTACCCCCAGTGGCCGCGTCATACCAGGTCACAGTCTCCCCAGCGCCAACACTAGCCGTAGCCGTTAAGGTCTGGATAGGATCTGACTCACACTCACTCTGATCACCACCACTTACTGGGGCAGTCGGAGCCGCTAATATCTCTAAGGTAACCGCTGTTCTTGTCAGCGAGGTACAACCAGTGGTATCATTGCTACTCTCGGCGTAATAAGTCACACTACCAACGCTGCTTAGGCTTGGATCAGCAACAACATTACCCCCAGTGGCCGCGTCATACCAGGTCACAGTCTCCCCAGCGCCAACACTAGCCGTAGCCGTTAAGGTCTGGATAGGATCTGACTCACACTCACTCTGATCACCACCACTTACTGGGGCAGTCGGAGCCGCTAATATCTCTAAGGTAACCGCTGTTCTTGTCAGCGATGTACAACCAGTGGTATCATTGCTACTCTCGGCGTAATAAGTCACTACCAACGCTGCTTAGGCTTGGATCAGCAACAACATTACCCCCAGTGGCCGCGTCATACCAGGTCACAGTCTCCCCAGCGCCAACACTAGCCGTAGCCGTTAAGGTCTGGATAGGATCTGACTCACACTCACTCTGATCACCACCACTTACTGGGGCAGTCGGAGCCGCTAATATCTCTAAGGTAACCGCTGTTCTTGTCAGCGATGTACAACCAGTGGTATCATTGCTACTCTCGGCGTAATAAGTCACACTACCAACGCTGCTTAGGCTTGGATCAGCAACAACATTACCCCCAGTGGCCGCGTCATACCAGGTCACAGTCTCCCCAGCGCCAACACTAGCCGTAGCCGTTAAGGTCTGGATAGGATCTGACTCACACTCACTCTGATCACCACCACTTACTGGGGCAGTCGGAGCCGCTAATATTTCTAAGGTAACCGCTGTTCTTGTCAGCGATGTACAACCAGTGGTATCATTGCTACTCTCGGCGTAATAAGTCACACTACCAACGCTGCTTAGGCTTGGATCAGCAACAACATTACCCCCAGTGGCCGCGTCATACCAGGTCACAGTCTCCCCAGCGCCAACACTAGCCGTAGCCGTTAAGGTCTGGATAGGATCTGACTCACACTCACTCTGATCACCACCACTTACTGGGGCAGTCGGAGCCGCTAATATCTCTAAGGTAACCGCTGTTCTTGTCAGCGATGTACAACCAGTGGTATCATTGCTACTCTCGGCGTAATAAGTCACACTACCAACGCTGCTTAGGCTTGGATCAGCAACAACATTACCCCCAGTGGCCGCGTCATACCAGGTCACAGTCTCCCCAGCGCCAACACTAGCCGTAGCCGTTAAGGTCTGGATAGGATCTGACTCACACTCACTCTGATCACCACCACTTACTGGGGCAGTCGGAGCCGCTAATATCTCTAAGGTAACCGCTGTTCTTGTCAGCGATGTACAACCAGTGGTATCATTGCTACTCTCGGCGTAATAAGTCACACTACCAACGCTGCTTAGGCTTGGATCAGCAACAACATTACCCCCAGTGGCCGCGTCATACCAGGTCACAGTCTCCCCAGCGCCAACACTAGCCGTAGCCGTTAAGGTCTGGATAGGATCTGACTCACACTCACTCTGATCACCACCACTTACTGGGGCAGTCGGAGCCGCTAATATCTCTAAGGTAACCGCTGTTCTTGTCAGCGATGTACAACCAGTGGTATCATTGCTACTCTCGGCTAATAAGTCACACTACCAACGCTGCTTAGGCTTGGATCAGCAACAACATTACCCCCAGTGGTCATACCGTCACAGTCTCCCAGCGCCAACACTAGCCAGCCGTTAAGGTCTGGATAGGATCTGACTCTTCACACTCACTCTGGATCGCCACCACTTACGGGGCAGTCGGAGCCGCTAATATCTAAGGTAACCGCTGTTCTTGTCAGCGATGTACAACCAGTGGTATCATTGCTACTCTCGGCGTAATAAGTCACACTACCAACGCTGCTTAGGCTTGGATCAGCAACAACATTACCCCCAGTGGCCGCGTCATACCAGGTCACAGTCTCCCCAGCGCCAACACTAGCGCTAGCCGTTAAGGTCTGGATAGGATCTGACTCACACTCACTCTGATCACCACCACTTACTGGGGCAGTCGGAGCCGCTAATATCTCTAAGGTAACCGCTGTTCTTGTCAGCGATGTACAACCAGTGGTATCATTGCTACTCTCGGCGTAATAAGTCACACTACCAACGCTGCTTTAGGCTTGGATCAGCAACAACATTACCCCCAGTGGCCGCGTCATACCAGGTCACAGTCTCCCCCAGCGCCAACACTAGCCGTAGCCGTTAAGGTCTGGATAGGATCTGACTCACACTCACTCTGATCACCACCACTTACTGGGGCAGTCGGAGCCGCTAATATCTCTAAGGTAACCGCTGTTCTTGTCAGCGATGTACAACCAGTGGTATCATTGCTACTCTCGGCGTAATAAGTCACACTACCAACGCTGCTTAGGCTTGGATCAGCAACAACATTACCCCCAGTGGCCGCGTCATACCAGGTCACCAGTCTCCCCAGCGCCAACACTAGCCGTAGCCGTTAAGGTCTGGATAGGATCTGACTCACACTCACTCTGATCACCACCACTTACTGGGGGCGGTCGGAGCGCTAATATCTCTAAGGTAACCGCTGTTCTTGTCAGCGATGTACAACCAGTGGTATCATTGCTACTCTCGGCGTAATAAGTCACACTACCAACGCTGCTTAGGCTTGATCAGCAACAACATTACCCCCAGTGGCCGCGTCATACCAGGTCACAGTCTCCCCAGCGCCAACACTAGCCGTGCCGTTAAGGTCTGGATAGGATCTGACTCACACTCACTCTGATCACCACCACTTACTGGGGGCAGTCGGAGCCGCTAATATCTAAGGTAACCGCTGTTCTTGTCAGCGATGTACAACCCAGTGGTATATCATTGCTAATAAGTCACACTACCAACGCTGCTTAGGCTTGGATCAGCGCGTCATACCAGTCGTCATACCAGGTCACAGTCTCCCAGCGCCAACACTAGCCGTAGCCGTTAAGGTCTGGATAGGATCTGACTACACTCACTCTGGATCACCACCACTTACCGGGCAGTCGGAGCGCTAATATCTAAGGTAACCGCTGTTCTTGTCAGCGATGTACAACCAGTGGTATCATTGCTACTCTCGGCGTAATAAGTCACACTACCAACGCTGCTTAGGCTTGGATCAGCAACAACATTACCCCCAGTGGCCGCGTCATACCAGGTCACAGTCTCCCCAGCGCCAACACTAGCCGTAGCCGTTAAGGTCTGGATAGGATCTGACTCACACTCACTCCTGATCACCACCACTTACTGGGGCAGTCGGAGCCGCTAATATCTCTAAGGTAACCGCTGTTCTTGTCAGCGATGTACAACCAGTGGTATCATTGCTTACTTCCGGCGTAATAAGTCACACTACCAACGCTGCTTAGGCTTGGATCAGCAACAACATTACCCCCAGTGGCCGCGTCATACCAGGTCACAGTCTCCCCAGCGCCAACACTAGCCGTAGCCGTTAAGGTCTGGATAGGATCTGACCACACTCACTCTGATCACCACCACTTACTGGGGCAGTCGGCCGCTAATATCTCTAAGGTAACCGCTGTTCTTGTCAGCGATGTACAACCAGTGGTATCATTGCTACTCTCGGCGTAATAAGTCACACTACCAACGCTGCTTAGGCTTGGATCAGCAACAACATTACCCCCAGTGGCCGCGTCATACCAGGTCACAGTCTCCCCAGCGCCAACACTAGCCGTAGCCGTTAGTCTGGATAGATCTGACTCACACTCACTCTGATCACCACCACTTACTGGGGCAGTCGGAGCCGCTAATATCTCTAAGGTAACCGCTGTTCTTGTCAGCGATGTACAACCAGTGGTATCATTGCTACTCTCGGCGTAATAAGTCACACTACCAACGCTGCTTAGGCTTGATCAGCAACAACATTACCCCCAGTGGCCGCGTCATACCAGGTCACAGTTCCCCAGCGCCAACACTAGCCGTAGCCGTTAAGGTCTGGATAGGATCTGACTCACACTACCTGGATCACCACCACTTACTGGGGCAGTCGGAGCCGCTAATATCTCTAAGGTAACCGCTGTTCTTGTCAGCGATGTACAACCAGTGGTATCATTGCTACTCTCGGCGTAATAAATACACTACCAACGCTGCTTTAGGCTTGGATCAGCAACGACATTACCCCCAGTGGCCGCGTCATACCAGGTCACAGTCTCCCCAGCGCCAACACTAGCCGTAGCCGTTAAGGTTCGATAGGATCTGACTCAGCACTCACTCTGATCACCACCACTTACTGGGGCAGTCGGAGCCGCTAATATCTCTAAGGTAACCGCTGTTCTTGTCAGCGATGTACAATCAAAGGGTATCATTGCTACTCTCGGCGTAATAAGTCACACTACCAACGCTGCTTAGGCTTGGATCAGCAACAACATTACCCCAGTGGCCGCGTCATACCAGGTCACAGTCTCCCCAGCGCCAACACTAGCCGTAGCCGTTAAGGTCTGGATAGGATCTTGACTCCACACTCACTCCTGATCACCACCACTTACTGGGGCAGTCGGAGCCGCTAATATCTCTAAGGTAACCGCTGTTCTTGTCAGCGATGTACAACCAGTGGTATCATTGCTACTCTCGGCGTAATAAGTCACACTACCAACGCTGCTTAGGCTTGGATCAGCAACAACATTACCCCCAGTGGCCGCGTCATACCAGGTCACAGTCTCCCCAGCGCCAACACTAGCCGTAGCCGTTAAGGTCTGGATAGGATCTGACTCACACTCACTCTGATCACCACCACTTACTGGGGCAGTCGGAGCCGCTAATATCTCTAAGGTAACCGCTGTTCTTGTCAGCGATGTACAACCAGTGGTATCATTGCTACTCTCGGCGTAATAAGTCACACTACCAACGCTGCTTAGGCTTGATCAGCAACAACATTACCCCCAGTGGCCGCGTCATACCAGGTCACAGTCTCCCCAGCGCCAACACTAGCCGTAGCCGTTAAGGTCTGATAGATCTGACTCACACTCACTTGATCACCACCACTTACTGGGGCAGTCGGAGCCGCTAATATCTCTAAGGTAACCGCTGTTCTTGTCAGCGATGTACAACCAGTGGTATCATTGCTACTCTCGGCGTAATAAGTCACACTACCAACGCTGTTTAGGCTTGGATCAGCAACAACATTACCCCCAGTGGCCGCGTCATACCAGGTCACAGTCTCCCCCAGCGCCAACACTAGCCGTAGCCGTTAAGGTCTGGATAGGATCTGACTCACACTCACTCTGGATCACCACTCACTTACTGGGGCAGTCGGAGCCGCTAATATCTCTAAGGTAACCGCTGTTCTTGTCAGCGCGATGTACAACCAGTGGTATCATTGCTACTCTCGGCGTAATAAGTCACACTACCAACGCTGCTTAGGCTTGATCAGCAACAACATTACCCCCAGTGGCCGCGTCATACCAGGTCACAGTCTCCCCAGCGCCAACACTGGCGCTAGCCGTTAAGGTCTGGATAGGATCTGACTCACACTCACTCTGATCACCACCACTTACTGGGGCAGTCGGAGCCGCTAATATCTCTAAGGTAACCGCTGTTCTTGTCAGCGATGTACAACCAGTGGTATCATTGCTACTCTCGGCGTAATAAGTCACACTACCAACGCTGCTTAGGCTTGGATCAGCAACAACATTACCCCCAGTGGCCGCGTCATACCAGGTCACAGTCTCCCAGCGCCAACACTAGCGCTAGCCGTTAAGGTCTGGATAGGATCTGACTCACACTCACTCTGATCTCCACCACTCACGCGTGATTTCTGATTATCTTATATCTCTAAGGTAACCGCTGTTCTTGTCAGCGATGTACAACCAGTGGTATCATTGCTACTCTCGGCGTAATAAGTCACACTACCAACGCTGCTTAGGCTTGGATCAGCAACAACATTACCCCCAGTGGCCGCGTCATACCAGGTCACAGTCTCCCAGCGCCAACACTAGCGCTAGCCGTTAAGGTCTGGATAGGATCTGACTCACACTCACTCTGATCACCACCACTTACTGGGGCAGTCGGAGCCGCGTAATATCTCTAAGGTAACCGCTGTTCTTGTCGCGATGTACAACCAGTGGTATCATTGCTTACTCTGTAATAAGTCACACTACCAACGCTGCTTAGGCTTGGATCAGCAACAACATTACCCAGTGGCCGCGTCATACCAGGTCACAGTCTCCCAGCGCCAACACTAGCCTAGCCGTTAAGGTCTGGATAGGATCTGACTCACACTCACTCTGATCACCACCACTTACTGGGGCAGTCGGAGCCGCTAATATCTCTAAGGTAACCGCTGTTCTTGTGGGGCGATGTACAACCAGTGGTATCATTGCTACTCTCGGCGTAATAAGTCACACTACCAACGCTGCTTAGGCTTGGATCAGCAACAACATTACCCCCAGTGGCCGCGTCATACCAGGTCACAGTCTCCCCAGCGCCAACACTAGCCGTAGCCGTTAAGGTCTGATAGGATCTGACTCACACTCACTCTGATCACCACCACTTACTGGGGCAGTCGGAGCCGCTAATATCTCTGCTGCAACCGCTGTTCTTGTCAGCGATGTACAACCAGTGGTATCATTGCTACTCTCGGCGTAATAAGTCACACTACCAACGCTGCTTAGGCTTGGATCAGCAACAACATTACCCCCAGTGGCCGCGTCATACCAGGTCACAGTCTCCCCAGCGCCAGCACTCGCGCTAGCCGTTAAGGTCTGGATAGGATCTGACTCACACTCACTCTGATCCCCACCACTCACGGGTGCAGTCGGAGCCGCTAATATCTCTAAGGTAACCGCTGTTCTTGTCAGCGATGTACAACCAGTGGTATCATTGCTACTCTCGGCGTAATAAGTCACACTACCAACGCTGCTTAGGCTTGGATCAGCAACAACATTACCCCCAGTGGCCGCGTCATACCAGGTCACAGTCTCCCCAGCGCCAGCACTCGCGCTAGCCGTTAAGGTCTGGATAGGATCTGACTCACACTCACTCTGATCGCCACCACTCACGGGTGCAGTCGGAGCCGCTAATATCTCTAAGGTAACCGCTGTTCTTGTCAGCGATGTACAACCAGTGGTATCATTGCTACTCTCGGCGTAATAAGTCACACTACCAACGCTGCTTAGGCTTGGATCAGCAACAACATTACCCCCAGTGGCCGCGTCATACCAGGTCACAGTCTCCCCAGCGCCAGCACTCGCGCTAGCCGTTAAGGTCTGGATAGGATCTGACTCACACTCACTCTGATCACCACCACTTACTGGGGCAGTCGGAGCCGCTAATATCTCTAAGGTAACCGCTGTTCTTGTCAGCGATGTACAACCAGTGGTATCATTGCTACTCTCGGCGTAATAAGTCACACTACCAACGCTGCTTAGGCTTGGATCAGCAACAACATTACCCCCAGTGGCCGCGTCATACCAGGTCACAGTCTCCCCAGCGCCAACACTAGCCGTAGCCGTTAAGGTCTGGATAGGATCTGACTCACACTCACTCTGATCACCACCACTTACTGGGGCAGTCGGAGCCGCTAATATCTCTAAGGTAACCGCTGTTCTTGTCAGCGATGTACAACCAGTGGTATCATTGCTACTCTCGGCGTAATAAGTCACACTACCAACGCTGCTTAGGCTTGGATCAGCAACAACATTACCCCCAGTGGCCGCGTCATACCAGGTCACAGTCTCCCCAGCGCCAACACTAGCCGTAGCCGTTAAGGTCTGGATAGGATCTGACTCACACTCACTCTGATCACCACCACTTACTGGGGCAGTCGGAGCCGCTAATATCTCTAAGGTAACCGCTGTTCTTGTCAGCGATGTACAACCAGTGGTATCATTGCTACTCTCGGCGTAATAAGTCACACTACCAACGCTGCTTAGGCTTGGATCAGCAACAACATTACCCCCAGTGGCCGCGTCATACCAGGTCACAGTCTCCCCAGCGCCAACACTAGCCGTAGCCGTTAAGGTCTGGATAGGATCTGACTCACACTCACTCTGATCACCACCACTTACTGGGGCAGTCGGAGCCGCTAATATCTCTAAGGTAACCGCTGTTCTTGTCAGCGATGTACAACCAGTGGTATCATTGCTACTCTCGGCGTAATAAGTCACACTACCAACGCTGCTTAGGCTTGGATCAGCAACAACATTACCCCCAGTGGCCGCGTCATACCAGGTCACAGTCTCCCCAGCGCCAACACTAGCCGTAGCCGTTAAGGTCTGGATAGGATCTGACTCACACTCACTCTGATCACCACCACTTACTGGGGCAGTCGGAGCCGCTAATATCTCTAAGGTAACCGCTGTTCTTGTCAGCGATGTACAACCAGTGGTATCATTGCTACTCTCGGCGTAATAAGTCACACTACCAACGCTGCTTAGGCTTGGATCAGCAACAACATTACCCCCAGTGGCCGCGTCATACCAGGTCACAGTCTCCCCAGCGCCAACACTAGCCGTAGCCGTTAAGGTCTGGATAGGATCTGACTCACACTCACTCTGATCACCACCACTTACTGGGGCAGTCGGAGCCGCTAATATCTCTAAGGTAACCGCTGTTCTTGTCAGCGATGTACAACCAGTGGTATCATTGCTACTCTCGGCGTAATAAGTCACACTACCAACGCTGCTTAGGCTTGGATCAGCAACAACATTACCCCCAGTGGCCGCGTCATACCAGGTCACAGTCTCCCCAGCGCCAACACTAGCCGTAGCCGTTAAGGTCTGGATAGGATCTGACTCACACTCACTCTGATCACCACCACTTACTGGGGCAGTCGGAGCCGCTAATATCTCTAAGGTAACCGCTGTTCTTGTCAGCGATGTACAACCAGTGGTATCATTGCTACTCTCGGCGTAATAAGTCACACTACCAACGCTGCTTAGGCTTGGATCAGCAACAACATTACCCCCAGTGGCCGCGTCATACCAGGTCACAGTCTCCCCAGCGCCAACACTAGCCGTAGCCGTTAAGGTCTGGATAGGATCTGACTCACACTCACTCTGATCACCACCACTTACTGGGGCAGTCGGAGCCGCTAATATCTCTAAGGTAACCGCTGTTCTTGTCAGCGATGTACAACCAGTGGTATCATTGCTACTCTCGGCGTAATAAGTCACACTACCAACGCTGCTTAGGCTTGGATCAGCAACAACATTACCCCCAGTGGCCGCGTCATACCAGGTCACAGTCTCCCCAGCGCCAACACTAGCCGTAGCCGTTAAGGTCTGGATAGGATCTGACTCACACTCACTCTGATCACCACCACTTACTGGGGCAGTCGGAGCCGCTAATATCTCTAAGGTAACCGCTGTTCTTGTCAGCGATGTACAACCAGTGGTATCATTGCTACTCTCGGCGTAATAAGTCACACTACCAACGCTGCTTAGGCTTGGATCAGCAACAACATTACCCCCAGTGGCCGCGTCATACCAGGTCACAGTCTCCCAGCGCCAACACTAGCCGTAGCCGTTAAGGTCTGGATAGGATCTGACTCACACTCACTCTGATCACCACCACTTACTGGGGCAGTCGGAGCCGCTAATATCTCTAAGGTAACCGCTGTTCTTGTCAGCGATGTACAACCAGTGGTATCATTGCTACTCTCGGCGTAATAAGTCACACTACCAACGCTGCTTAGGCTTGGATCAGCAACAACATTACCCCCAGTGGCCGCGTCATACCAGGTCACAGTCTCCCCAGCGCCAACACTAGCCGTAGCCGTTAAGGTCTGGATAGGATCTGACTCACACTCACTCTGATCACCACCACCTACTGGGGCAGTCGGAGCCGCTAATATCTCTAAGGTAACCGCTGTTCTTGTCAGCGATGTACAACCAGTGGTATCATTGCTACTCTCGGCGTAATAAGTCACACTACCAACGCTGCTTAGGCTTGGATCAGCAACAACATTACCCCCAGTGGCCGCGTCATACCAGGTCACAGTCTCCCCAGCGCCAACACTAGCCGTAGCCGTTAAGGTCTGGATAGGATCTGACTCACACTCACTCTGATCACCACCACTTACTGGGGCAGTCGGAGCCGCTAATATCTCTAAGGTAACCGCTGTTCTTGTCAGCGATGTACAACCAGTGGTATCATTGCTACTCTCGGCGTAATAAGTCACACTACCAACGCTGCTTAGGCTTGGATCAGCAACAACATTACCCCCAGTGGCCGCGTCATACCAGGTCACAGTCTCCCCAGCGCCAACACTAGCCGTAGCCGTTAAGGTCTGGATAGGATCTGACTCACACTCACTCTGATCACCACCACTTACTGGGGCAGTCGGAGCCGCTAATATCTCTAAGGTAACCGCTGTTCTTGTCAGCGATGTACAACCAGTGGTATCATTGCTACTCTCGGCGTAATAAGTCACACTACCAACGCTGCTTAGGCTTGGATCAGCAACAACATTACCCCCAGTGGCCGCGTCATACCAGGTCACAGTCTCCCCAGCGCCAACACTAGCCGTAGCCGTTAAGGTCTGGATAGGATCTGACTCACACTCACTCTGATCACCACCACTTTCTGGGGCAGTCGGAGCCGCTAATATCTCTAAGGTAACCGCTGTTCTTGTCAGCGATGTACAACCAGTGGTATCATTGCTACTCTCGGCGTAATAAGTCACACTACCAACGCTGCTTAGGCTTGGATCAGCAACAACATTACCCCCAGTGGCCGCGTCATACCAGGTCACAGTCTCCCCAGCGCCAACACTAGCCGTAGCCGTTAAGGTCTGGATAGGATCTGACTCACACTCACTCTGATCACCACCACTTACTGGGGCAGTCGGAGCCGCTAATATTTCTAAGGTAACCGCTGTTCTTGTCAGCGATGTACAACCAGTGGTATCATTGCTACTCTCGGCGTAATAAGTCACACTACCAACGCTGCTTAGGCTTGGATCAGCAACAACATTACCCCCAGTGGCCGCGTCATACCAGGTCACAGTCTCCCCAGCGCCAACACTAGCCGTAGCCGTTAAGGTCTGGATAGGATCTGACTCACACTCACTCTGATCACCACCACTTACTGGGGCAGTCGGAGCCGCTAATATCTCTAAGGTAACCGCTGTTCTTGTCAGCGATGTACAACCAGTGGTATCATTGCTACTCTCGGCGTAATAAGTCACACTACCAACGCTGCTTAGGCTTGGATCAGCAACAACATTACCCCCAGTGGCCGCGTCATACCAGGTCACAGTCTCCCCAGCGCCAACACTAGCCGTAGCCGTTAAGGTCTGGATAGGATCTGACTCACACTCACTCTGATCACCACCACTTACTGGGGCAGTCGGAGCCGCTAATATCTCTAAGGTAACCGCTGTTCTTGTCAGCGATGTACAACCAGTGGTATCATTGCTACTCTCGGCGTAATAAGTCACACTACCAACGCTGCTTAGGCTTGGATCAGCAACAACATTACCCCCAGTGGCCGCGTCATACCAGGTCACAGTCTCCCCAGCGCCAACACTAGCCGTAGCCGTTAAGGTCTGGATAGGATCTGACTCACACTCACTCTGATCACCACCACTTACTGGGGCAGTCGGAGCCGCTAATATCTCTAAGGTAACCGCTGTTCTTGTCAGCGATGTACAACCAGTGGTATCATTGCTACTCTCGGCGTAATAAGTCACACTACCAACGCTGCTTAGGCTTGGATCAGCAACAACATTACCCCCAGTGGCCGCGTCATACCAGGTCACAGTCTCCCCAGCGCCAACACTAGCCGTAGCCGTTAAGGTCTGGATAGGATCTGACTCACACTCACTCTGATCACCACCACTTACTGGGGCAGTCGGAGCCGCTAATATCTCTAAGGTAACCGCTGTTCTTGTCAGCGATGTACAACCAGTGGTATCATTGCTACTCTCGGCGTAATAAGTCACACTACCAACGCTGCTTAGGCTTGGATCAGCAACAACATTACCCCCAGTGGCCGCGTCATACCAGGTCACAGTCTCCCCAGCGCCAACACTAGCCGTAGCCGTTAAGGTCTGGATAGGATCTGACTCACACTCACTCTGATCACCACCACTTACTGGGGCAGTCGGAGCCGCTAATATCTCTAAGGTAACCGCTGTTCTTGTCAGCGATGTACAACCAGTGGTATCATTGCTACTCTCGGCGTAATAAGTCACACTACCAACGCTGCTTAGGCTTGGATCAGCAACAACATTACCCCCAGTGGCCGCGTCATACCAGGTCACAGTCTCCCCAGCGCCAACACTAGCCGTAGCCGTTAAGGTCTGGATAGGATCTGACTCACACTCACTCTGATCACCACCACTTACTGGGGCAGTCGGAGCCGCTAATATCTCTAAGGTAACCGCTGTTCTTGTCAGCGATGTACAACCAGTGGTATCATTGCTACTCTCGGCGTAATAAGTCACACTACCAACGCTGCTTAGGCTTGGATCAGCAACAACATTACCCCCAGTGGCCGCGTCATACCAGGTCACAGTCTCCCCAGCGCCAACACTAGCCGTAGCCGTTAAGGTCTGGATAGGATCTGACTCACACTCACTCTGATCACCACCACTTACTGGGGCAGTCGGAGCCGCTAATATCTCTAAGGTAACCGCTGTTCTTGTCAGCGATGTACAACCAGTGGTATCATTGCTACTCTCGGCGTAATAAGTCACACTACCAACGCTGCTTAGGCTTGGATCAGCAACAACATTACCCCCAGTGGCCGCGTCATACCAGGTCACAGTCTCCCCAGCGCCAACACTAGCCGTAGCCGTTAAGGTCTGGATAGGATCTGACTCACACTCACTCTGATCACCACCACTTACTGGGGCAGTCGGAGCCGCTAATATCTCTAAGGTAACCGCTGTTCTTGTCAGCGATGTACAACCAGTGGTATCATTGCTACTCTCGGCGTAATAAGTCACACTACCAACGCTGCTTAGGCTTGGATCAGCAACAACATTACCCCCAGTGGCCGCGTCATACCAGGTCACAGTCTCCCCAGCGCCAACACTAGCCGTAGCCGTTAAGGTCTGGATAGGATCTGACTCACACTCACTCTGATCACCACCACTTACTGGGGCAGTCGGAGCCGCTAATATCTCTAAGGTAACCGCTGTTCTTGTCAGCGATGTACAACCAGTGGTATCATTGCTACTCTCGGCGTAATAAGTCACACTACCAACGCTGCTTAGGCTTGGATCAGCAACAACATTACCCCCAGTGGCCGCGTCATACCAGGTCACAGTCTCCCCAGCGCCAACACTAGCCGTAGCCGTTAAGGTCTGGATAGGATCTGACTCACACTCACTCTGATCACCACCACTTACTGGGGCAGTCGGAGCCGCTAATATCTCTAAGGTAACCGCTGTTCTTGTCAGCGATGTACAACCAGTGGTATCATTGCTACTCTCGGCGTAATAAGTCACACTACCAACGCTGCTTAGGCTTGGATCAGCAACAACATTACCCCCAGTGGCCGCGTCATACCAGGTCACAGTCTCCCCAGCGCCAACACTAGCCGTAGCCGTTAAGGTCTGGATAGGATCTGACTCACACTCACTCTGATCACCACCACTTACTGGGGCAGTCGGAGCCGCTAATATCTCTAAGGTAACCGCTGTTCTTGTCAGCGATGTACAACCAGTGGTATCATTGCTACTCTCGGCGTAATAAGTCACACTACCAACGCTGCTTAGGCTTGGATCAGCAACAACATTACCCCCAGTGGCCGCGTCATACCAGGTCACAGTCTCCCCAGCGCCAACACTAGCCGTAGCCGTTAAGGTCTGGATAGGATCTGACTCACACTCACTCTGATCACCACCACTTACTGGGGCAGTCGGAGCCGCTAATATCTCTAAGGTAACCGCTGTTCTTGTCAGCGATGTACAACCAGTGGTATCATTGCTACTCTCGGCGTAATAAGTCACACTACCAACGCTGCTTAGGCTTGGATCAGCAACAACATTACCCCCAGTGGCCGCGTCATACCAGGTCACAGTCTCCCCAGCGCCAACACTAGCCGTAGCCGTTAAGGTCTGGATAGGATCTGACTCACACTCACTCTGATCACCACCACTTACTGGGGCAGTCGGAGCCGCTAATATCTCTAAGGTAACCGCTGTTCTTGTCAGCGATGTACAACCAGTGGTTTCATTGCTACTCTCGGCGTAATAAGTCACACTACCAACGCTGCTTAGGCTTGGATCAGCAACAACATTACCCCCAGTGGCCGCGTCATACCAGGTCACAGTCTCCCCAGCGCCAACACTAGCCGTAGCCGTTAAGGTCTGGATAGGATCTGACTCACACTCACTCTGATCACCACCACTTACTGGGGCAGTCGGAGCCGCTAATATCTCTAAGGTAACCGCTGTTCTTGTCAGCGATGTACAACCAGTGGTATCATTGCTACTCTCGGCGTAATAAGTCACACTACCAACGCTGCTTAGGCTTGGATCAGCAACAACATTACCCCCAGTGGCCGCGTCATACCAGGTCACAGTCTCCCCAGCGCCAACACTAGCCGTAGCCGTTAAGGTCTGGATAGGATCTGACTCACACTCACTCTGATCACCACCACTTACTGGGGCAGTCGGAGCCGCTAATATCTCTAAGGTAACCGCTGTTCTTGTCAGCGATGTACAACCAGTGGTATCATTGCTACTCTCGGCGTAATAAGTCACACTACCAACGCTGCTTAGGCTTGGATCAGCAACAACATTACCCCCAGTGGCCGCGTCATACCAGGTCACAGTCTCCTTCTGCCCAATAGGTCACAGACCCTAAAGAACCAAGCGTTGGTGAAGCAACAACATTTCCACCTGTGGCAGCATCATACCACACAATTTCAGTGTCAGCAACGGCTGTTACGGCATCATTAGCATCCAAAACCTGTACCGGGTCTAAAACACATTCAGTAATGTCGCCTGTACTTAAAGGCGCTGCGGGCGCAGCACTAATCGTGAGAGAAACAGGAGTTCTCGTTAGACTAACACAAGAGGTTAGGTCATTAACACTCTCAGCGTAATAAGTTACAGTACCGACACTGCTCAAAGTTGGGGATGCAACAACATTGCCCCCTGAAGCCGCATCATACCAAACAACAGACTCTCCACCTCCTACAGTTGCGGTGGCGAGCAAAGTTTGAACTGGCGCTTCTTGACACTCAGATAGATCACCACCACTGACAGGAGCATCAGGATTTCCGTAGATTTCAAAAGTGGTGTCAGTAGATTTTGTACAACCATTAGTGGTGTAGGTATAAGTAATGGTGTAAACACCAATATTCGAGTTGTCCGCATCAATTACCCCTGTATTCGCATCAATTGATAGACCTGAAGGAGAAGCTGTAAATGTTCCGTTTTCCACCCCAGAAATTGTAGGTGCAATACCGACCATTCGCCCGCGAGCATTGGCATTGACCACCGAGCCACGACCAGTTGTGGAACAATAAACTGAAGGTTCGTAGGATATCTCCGCTGAATTAATGGTAAGACCAATACTAATTGGTCCTACAAAGTCATTTAAGGCTGCCGTTGGCGAAGTTGAATTTTTTGTCTTAATCAGCACATTGCTAAAGCTCACGCCCAAACATGGATCTGGCAATCCTCCAAAGATGTCCGTTAAATTTAATCCACCTTCAGCGAATTGATATGGGTCGTAGGTAACGGCATTGAACGCACCAAAAGGCACGTTTATGGTGGATAAATTCGTTTGTCCGAAGGCATTGTCATTACTCAGAATTATATATAGGTTATATTCAAAGCCCCCAGCCCCATCAGGTTCCCATAAATAAAAATAAATATTGACATTGGAACCTCCGTTGCCATATTCAAAAGTAAGTAAGATGTCATTTTCCGTTCTTCCGCCATCAGGTCCTGAAGATGTAAAAGTAAGATCAGGATTTGCAGTTATCCCAGCCTGAAAGAATTCAAAATCGATATAAGATGTTCCGTTTGTTGAGCGACGGTCAGCCCCAAGCATTAGCCACTGCTGCGGATCACTAGGTACGGATTGATCCATACCCATGTGATACATCACATTGTGAATATCTCCCTTACCTGTAACCGAAGAATTGGTCCAAGTCCAGGTGTTGGGATCATTAAAAGCTTTTGACCCAGAAGTAAAACTGTTATCTGAATTAGTATTAAACTCATCTCTAATTAACTGGGTCAACCCAGTTAATGGATTTCCAGAATTATCCAGAACAAAACCACCAGACCCCGCGGAACCGATAACCCAGTCTCCTGCACCATTGGTCGGTGAATTGGCTTCTAACTTCCCATCAATTTCAAAACCACCGCTAGGAGTTTCAACATTGATGACCTGAGCCTCTATAGATTGAATGCGGTAAAGGCAGATAATAGAACAAATAAAAATACACGAAGTCCTGAATTTATTGAGTGAACAGGGACTGAGGCGATCTGATTTTTCGCCATAGAAGTTCTTTCGCTTAATACGACCTGAAGAGAGGATGTCTTGAGAGAAGTAGCAAAACGTCGGAACCTTTTTAAACTGGGGCTAATTCCGTACATAATTACTTAAATATGTTATGCATTTAACCGTGCACCGGGACTTAGAATAATATTTAATTATTTTATTGGTAATTCAAAAGTAACACCAAACAGCCTATCAAACTTAATGGGCGACATAAATTTCGTTGTGGTGTCAATAATCGTCGTTGAACTACACAAAATT
This sequence comes from Flavobacteriaceae bacterium, assembly GCA_038141525.1. GTDB lineage: Bacteria > Bacteroidota > Bacteroidia > Flavobacteriales > Flavobacteriaceae > BACL21. Next base: position 362,907 of record JAYQIF010000008.1, read on the forward strand.
GAAGATTTTCGTAAGAATTATTTTTTCAAAAAACCCATAAAACATTGATTTGTTGACAATTATAGTTTGCATAGCTGTAGGAATTATTAAATAATATTAATGTCAACTCTCTTTTCTCCTAATGGCTTTCATCAATGAAGAGTTAGGCGGAAATACTATCTTTGCCGCAAATTCCCAATATGTCCTTACTACAAGAAATTAAGCGTAGAAAAACCTTTGGCATTATTTCTCACCCAGATGCGGGTAAAACAACATTAACAGAGAAATTGCTCCTTTTCGGGGGTGCCATACAAGAGGCCGGTGCGGTAAAGAGCAACAAAATTAAAAAAGCGGCCACATCAGATTTCATGGAAATCGAGCGTCAACGGGGGATTTCGGTAGCCACCTCAGTTTTAGCTTTTGAATACAAAGGTTTAAAAATAAACATCCTTGATACACCAGGACATAAAGATTTTGCCGAGGATACATTCCGCACACTGACCGCAGTAGACAGTGTTATTGTGGTTATTGATGTGGCCAAAGGGGTTGAGGAACAAACTGAAAAGCTGGTCGAGGTCTGTCGTATGCGCCGCATACCGATAATTGTATTTATCAATAAACTCGATCGCGAGGGGAAAGATGCCTTTGATCTACTTGACGAAATTGAACAAAAGCTCAAACTCAAGGTCACCCCACTGTCCTTCCCGATAGGTATGGGATATGACTTCAAAGGCATTTACAATATTTGGGAGAAGAACGTAAATCTGTTCAGTGGCGATTCTCGAAAAAATATCGAGGAAACCATTCAGATAGAGGATCTAAATAATCCGCAACTCGATGATTTAATCGGCGCGCAAGCAGCCTCAACCTTACGTGATGAACTCGAGTTAATCAAAGAAGTATACCCCAATTTTGACCATGAAGCCTATTTAGAAAGCCACCTTCACCCGGTCTTCTTTGGATCGGCATTAAATAATTTCGGGGTCAGAGAATTACTCGATGCTTTTATTGCTGTAGCGCCACAGCCAAGGCCCAAAGAGAGTTCAACCCGTCAGGTCTCCCCTACCGAAGACAAATTTTCAGGTTTTGTATTCAAAATCCATGCGAACATGGATCCAAAACATAGGGATCGCCTAGCCTTTGTCAAAATAGTCTCAGGAACTTTCGAGCGCAATACTCCTTATTGGCATGTTCGATCTGGCAAGAAAATGAAGTTCTCGAGCCCCAATGCGTTTTTTGCCGAGAAAAAAGAAATTGTGGAGATAAGTTACCCCGGAGATATCGTCGGGCTTCATGATACAGGAAATTTTAAAATTGGCGACACATTGACCGAAGGAGAGCACATGGAGTATAAAGGCATTCCAAGCTTCTCACCCGAGCACTTTAAATACATCAACAATGCGGACCCGATGAAAAGCAAACAGCTAGAAAAAGGCATTGATCAGCTTATGGACGAGGGTGTTGCCCAGCTTTTTACCCTAGACTTAAATGGCCGCAAAGTAATAGGAACAGTAGGCGCTCTTCAGTTTGAAGTGATACAATACAGGCTTGAGCACGAGTATGGTGCTAAATGTAGCTACGAACCACTCAATGTATTTAAAGCTTGCTGGGTCGAACCAAGTGACCCCAAAAATGAGGAATTCACAGAATTCAAAAGGGTAAAATCAAAATTCTTGGCTCGAGATAAATCGGGACAGCAGGTATTCTTTGCTGATTCTGCTTTTACCTTACAAATGACCCAACAAAATTACCCCAGCATCAAATTCCACTTTGTGAGTGAATTTGATTAAGCCTCGCCTGTAGGACCAAAATAAATGGGCATCGTTGACTGTTGGTAGTCTTTGATTTCGCCGTGCATCGACTCAAATCGCTGTACGTTATCTGCAATGGCTTTTAACAAGCGTTTAGCATGTTGAGGCGTCAGCACGATTCGTGACTTGACCTTGCTTTTTGGCACCCCAGGCATAACTGTAATAAAATCGAGAACAAACTCGGATTGAGAGTGATTAATGATCGCTAGGTTGCTGTAAATACCCTGAGCTATACTCTCATCTAATTCGATATTGATTTGATTCGGTTTTTTCGTTTTTTGGTCAGACATAAACTAAGGAGTATTATGATTGTAAAAAAAATGCGCTCCTGAATTCAGGAGCGCAAATTATATTGAAACTTAATTAAAGTTCACTTCTTCTTGTGGCTCATGGGTCATGGCCTCAAGTTCTTCTTTTGATCCTACGATAATGGTATCATAGTTTCTCATTCCAGTACCTGCTGGTATCTTGTGACCAACAATTACGTTTTCCTTGAGTCCTTCTAGTCCATCAACCTTACCGCTCACGGCTGCCTCATTAAGTACTTTTGTCGTCTCCTGGAACGAAGCTGCTGAGATAAACGATTTAGTTTGAAGAGATGCTCTGGTGATTCCTTGCAAAATTGGTGTAGCCGTTGCAGCGACCGCATCACGCGCAACTACAATAGCTTTATCTTCACGCTTGAGCAATGAATTCTCATCACGTAACTCCCTAGAGGAGAGAATTTGACCTTCCTTCAATGTCGCTGAATCTCCGGCATTCTCGACTACTTTCATTCCGAAAATTTTATCATTTTCTTCGATAAAGTCATCTTTGTGTGCCAATTGATTTTCTAAGAACAAGGTGTCTCCTGGATCCACAATGCGAACCTTGCGCATCATCTGACGTACTACCACTTCGAAGTGCTTGTCATTAATCTTCACGCCTTGTAAGCGATAGACCTCTTGAACCTCGTTGACCAAATACTGCTGAACAGCCGATGGTCCTTTGATTTTCAAAATATCCTCTGGTGTTATGGAACCATCAGAAAGCGGCATTCCAGCACGAACGTAATCATTTTCTTGGACCAAGATTTGATTGGATAATTTCACCAAATATTTCTTGATTTCCCCAAGTTTGGATTCAACAATAATCTCACGATTTCCACGCTTAATTTTACCAAACGAAACAACTCCATCTATCTCACTAACTACGGCAGGATTCGATGGGTTTCGCGCCTCAAATAATTCCGTAACACGTGGAAGACCTCCGGTGATATCACCAGCTTTTGCAGACTTGCGTGGAATTTTTACAAGGATTTTTCCCACTTTGATTTTGTCTTGGTCATCCACCATCAAATGCGCCCCAACCGGTAGGTTGTAAGAACGAATGATTTTGTTTTTACCGTCGACAATATGCAATGTTGGAATTTTCTTTTTATCGCGTGACTCAGAAATTACTTTTTCTTGGAATCCAGTTTGTTCATCAATCTCAACTTGGAAAGTAACCCCTTGTTCGATATTCTCAAACTTGATTTTACCAGCAAACTCCGAAATGATTACCCCATTATACGGATCCCATTGACATACGACATCTTCCTTTTTGACTTTTTGACCATTTTTGACCATTAAAGTCGAACCGTAAGGAATGTTATTCGTACTGAGTGTGATGCCAGACTTTTCATCAATCAATTTAGCTTCAGAGGTTCGAGAAATTACGATATCGACTGTATTGCCTTCGCTATCCTCACCTTTGACAGTTTTCAGGTCTTCAATTTCTAAACGACCCGCAAACTTAGTGACTAACTTGTTGTCTTCTGAAATGTTTCCAGCAATACCTCCAACGTGGAAGGTTCTCAGGGTCAGCTGAGTTCCTGGCTCACCAATAGATTGGGCGGCAACGACACCAACGGCCTCACCTCTTTGAACCATTTTATTGGTGGCAAGATTGCGTCCATAACATTGCGCACAAATTCCTTTTTTCGCCTCACAAGTCAAAGCCGAACGCACCTCAACGCTCTCCACTGGAGAGGCGTCTATTTTGGCTGCTATGGCCTCGGTAATATGGTCTCCTGCCGCAACGAGTAGCTCTGAACTCAATGGATCATGGACATCATTCAGTGCCGTTCTACCCTTGATTCGATCGCCTAAGGATTCAACAACTTCCTCATTTTTCTTAAGTGGCGTCACCTCAATACCTCTTAGCGTCCCACAATCCTCAGAGTTGATGATCACATCTTGAGAAACGTCTACCAGACGACGAGTCAAATATCCTGCATCAGCAGTTTTTAGTGCCGTATCGGCAAGACCCTTACGCGCCCCGTGTGTGGAAATAAAATACTCTAAAATAGAAAGTCCTTCCTTAAAGTTGGATAAAATCGGGTTTTCAATGATTTCACCACCGCCAGAATTGGATTTCTTTGGCTTAGCCATCAGTCCTCGCATCCCTGTAAGCTGTCGAATTTGTTCTTTCGAACCACGCGCTCCAGAATCCAACATCATATATACCGAGTTAAACCCTTGTTGATCCTCTCGAATGCGCTTCATCGACAACTCAGTCAATTCAGCATTGGTTGCGGTCCAAATATCAATGACCTGATTGTAGCGCTCATTATTGGTAATGAGCCCCATATTATAATTTGCGATGATACCATCCACTTGGGTATTCGCTGTATCGATCATGCTTTGTTTTTCGGCCGGAATGATAATGTCACCAAGACTGAACGACAATCCACCTTCAAAAGCAAACTTATATCCTAGATTTTTAATCTCATCTAAGAAATCTGCAGTTTCAGGAACTGAGGTTACTGATAAAATATGACCAATGATGTCACGCAGGGACTTCTTGGTCAATACTTCATTGATATAACCCGCTTGTTCAGGAACTGAATGGTTAAAAATAACTCGGCCTGTGGTCGTAGTGATGAGCTGAGTAGTCAGAGCACCCTCCTCATTAAAGTCCATGGTACGCACTTTAATTTCGGCATTCAAATCGACTTTACCCTCATTGTAGGCAATGAAAACTTCCTCCGGAGAGTAAAACGTGAGTCCTTGTCCCTTGACCACAAAATCTTTGGTTGTTTTTCGCAGCTTTGTCATGTAATAAAGACCCAATACCATATCCTGAGAAGGAACCGCCACTGGTGAACCATTGGCTGGGTTCAATATGTTGTGGGAAGCCAACATCAACAATTGGGCTTCCAAAATAGCCTCTGGACCTAATGGTAGGTGTACTGCCATTTGATCCCCATCAAAATCCGCATTAAACGCCGTACAAACTAGTGGGTGCAATTGAATTGCTTTACCCTCGATTAGTTTTGGCTGAAAGGCCTGAATCCCGAGTCTGTACAAAGTGGGGGCCCGGTTCAATAAGACTGGATGACCTTTGAGTACGTTTTCTAAGATATCCCAAACTACAGGTTCTTTCTTATCGATAATCTTCTTAGCCGACTTAACCGTCTTGACAATACCGCGCTCTATGAGCTTGCGAATAACAAAAGGTTTATACAGCTCGGCTGCCATATTTTTTGGCAAACCACATTCGTATAGCTTTAATTCTGGACCAACGACAATTACCGAACGTGCCGAATAATCAACACGTTTACCGAGTAAGTTTTGACGGAAACGCCCTTGCTTCCCTTTTAATGAGTCAGAAAGAGATTTCAGTGGTCGATTACTGTCTGTTTTTACAGCCGATGCCTTACGGGTGTTATCAAACAATGAATCAACAGATTCTTGTAACATACGCTTTTCATTACGCAATATTACCTCTGGAGCCTTGATTTCCATCAAGCGCTTGAGACGGTTGTTACGAATGATCACACGGCGGTATAAATCATTCAAGTCGGAAGTCGCAAATCGTCCTCCATCAAGCGGCACAAGTGGGCGTAATTCTGGCGGAATCACCGGAACAACCTTCATGATCATCCACTCGGGACGATTTTCGCGGTTCAAAGCGGCCTCACGGAATGACTCAACAACTTGAAGGCGTTTTAAGGCCTCTGTCTTACGTTGTTTTGACGTTTCATTATTTGCCTTATGTCTTAATTCAAACGACAGCGTATCGAGATCGATTCGATTGAGCAACTCCTCAAGACACTCTGCTCCCATCTTGGCGATGAACTTATTCGGATCACTGTCCTCCAAATATAGATTCTCTTGTGGCAACGCATCGAGTATGTTCAAATACTCTTCCTCGGTCAAGAAATCCATTTTTTGTACCGGTTCCCCTTCCTCATTAGTCGCGATACCCGGTTGAATCACCACATAGCGCTCATAATAAATAATCATGTCTAATTTCTTGGAAGGAAGACCAAGCAAATACCCGATTTTATTCGGTAAGGATCTGAAATACCAAATATGCGCCACAGGAACAACTAGGTTAATGTGCCCTACTCGATCACGACGGACCTTTTTCTCAGTCACCTCAACACCGCAACGATCACAGACGATTCCCTTGTAGCGAATTCTCTTGTATTTTCCACAAGCACACTCATAGTCCTTTACAGGACCAAAGATGCGCTCACAGAACAAACCGTCACGTTCTGGCTTGTGTGTACGATAGTTGATGGTCTCAGGTTTTAACACTTCTCCACGAGACTCAGCCAAAATAGATTCTGGCGATGCCAAACCGATAGAAATCTTGTTAAATCTCTGTACTGTGTTTTCTTTATTTCTTGACATAATGCTTAAAATAATCTTTAATTTGTTAGTTGTGTGTTATGGTCACACTGCTCATCGCAAAGGGGTTAAACCCGACTTACTCTTCTAATCTAATGTCCAGACCCAATCCTTTGAGTTCGTGCATCAATACATTAAAGGATTCTGGCAAGCCTGGTTCTGGCATGGTCTCCCCTTTAACAATAGATTCATAAGTTTTTGCGCGACCGATCACATCATCGGATTTAACGGTCAAAATCTCTCTAAGGGTACTCGAGGCTCCATACGCCTGAAGTGCCCATACTTCCATCTCTCCGAAACGCTGACCACCAAACTGAGCTTTACCTCCAAGAGGCTGCTGAGTGATCAGTGAGTAAGGACCGATAGAACGCGAGTGCATTTTGTCGTCGACCATGTGACCGAGTTTCAACATATAAATAACACCAACTGTTGCGGGCTGATCAAAACGTTTTCCGGTACCACCGTCATATAAATAGGTGTGTCCGTACCTTGGAATTCCTGCTTTGTCAGTCAACTCGTTGATTTCGCCTATGGTCGCTCCATCAAAAATTGGGGTCGCATATTTCTGACCCAATTTCAATCCAGCCCAACCAAGAACGGTTTCATAAATCTGTCCGATATTCATACGAGAAGGTACCCCTAATGGATTCAATACAATATCCACTGGTGTGCCATCCTCGAGGAACGGCATGTCTTCTTCGCGAACAATACGCGCAACAATACCTTTGTTACCGTGACGACCCGCCATCTTATCACCCACTTTGAGCTTTCGCTTCTTGGCGATGTAGACTTTGGCTAACTTCAAGATTCCAGCAGGTAGCTCATCCCCAACAGAAATGGTAAATTTCTCGCGTCTGAGATTTCCTTGAAGGTCATTTTCTTTGATCTTATAGTTGTGCATCAAATCACGTACCAAGGCATTGATACTCTCATCTGTGGTCCAAGTACCACCCACAAGGTGGGTGTAGTCATCTACCGCACTCAACATTTTGAGGGTGTATTTATTACCTTTCGGAAAGACCACCTCTCCTAAATCGTTGGTCACACCTTGCGCTGTTTTACCACCGACAATGGCAAACAACTTCTCAACTAAAATTTCTTTTAATTCCTGGAATTTTATATCATAAACCGCTTCTAATTCTGCGATATCTTCCTTGTCCTGGGCGCGTTTGCGCTTGTCTTTTACGGCTCGAGAGAACAACTTTTTGTCGATGACCACACCATTCAATGACGGAGAGGCCTTTAGCGACGCATCCTTAACATCACCAGCCTTGTCTCCGAATATCGCGCGCAAGAGTTTTTCTTCAGGAGTTGGATCACTTTCTCCTTTTGGAGTAATTTTTCCAATTAATATATCTCCCGGTTTGACTTCTGCACCGATACGAATCATGCCGTGTTCATCCAAGTCTTTGGTCGCCTCTTCAGAAACGTTCGGAATATCGTTGGTCAATTCCTCATTACCTAACTTGGTGTCACGAACATCTAAAGAGTATTCGTCGATATGAATAGAAGTGAAGATGTCGTCGCGAACCACTTTTTCAGAAATCACGATGGCATCCTCAAAATTATACCCTTTCCAAGGCATAAAGGCTACCTTCATATTTCGTCCTAGGGCAAGCTCACCTTTTTCGGTTGCATAACCTTGACACAAGACCTCACCTTTCTTTACGCGATCTCCTTTTTTGACAATTGGTTTCAGGTTAATCGACGTACTTTGGTTAGTCTTTCTGAATTTGATAAGATCGTAGGTTTTTTCGTCACCATCAAAGCTCACCAGACGATCTTCATCGCTGCGGTCGTATTTAATCGTGATTTTTTGAGCGTCTACATACTCAATAACACCATCTCCTTCTGCATTGATCAAAACACGCGAATCTGATGCCACTTGACGCTCTAATCCAGTACCGACAATCGGAGAATCAGCACGCAATAGAGGTACTGCCTGACGCATCATGTTGGAGCCCATCAGTGCACGATTCGCATCATCGTGTTCCAAAAATGGAATTAATGAAGCAGAAATCGACGAAATTTGATTCGGCGCCACATCCGCGTAGTGTACTTGCTTTGGTTCAACCACTGGAAAATCACCCTCCATACGGGCAATAACTCGGTCTCCTTCGATGGTTCCGTCCTTTTTGGTTGGAATATTGGCCTGACTGATTAATTTCTCTTCTTCCTCTTCTGCCGAAAGATATACCGGCTCAGATTTAAAGTCTACTTTACCGTTGTCCACTTTTCTGTAGGGTGTTTCGATAAACCCAAGATTATTGACTTTGGCAAAAACCGAAAGCGAAGAAATAAGTCCAATGTTTGGTCCTTCAGGTGTTTCAATCGGACAAAGACGACCGTAATGCGTGTAGTGTACGTCACGCACCTCAAAACCTGCACGCTCGCGAGAGAGTCCTCCTGGTCCTAAGGCCGAAAGACGACGTTTGTGCGTGATTTCCGCAAGCGGATTGGTTTGATCCATAAATTGAGACAACTGATTGGTCCCAAAAAATGAGTTGATCACAGAGGATAGCGTCTTGGCATTGATCAAGTCAATAGGAGTAAACACCTCATTATCCCGTACATTCATGCGCTCACGAATAGTCCGTGCCATCCGAGCAAGTCCAACTCCAAATTGAGAAGATAATTGCTCGCCTACAGTGCGCACACGTCGGTTGCTCAAGTGATCGATATCGTCAATTTCCGCTTTGGAGTTGATCAATTGAATCAAGAATTTCACGATCGTAATGATATCTTCCTTGGTCAAGACCTGCTTGTCCATCTCAATATCAAGACCTAATTTTTTGTTCATTCGGTAACGCCCAACTTCGCCGAGATTATAGCGCTGATCGCTAAAGAACAATTTGTTGATGATGCCACGAGCTGTCTCTTCATCTGGTGGTTCAGCATTACGCAATTGGCGATAAATGTGCTCAACTGCTTCCTTTTCAGAGTTCGTAGGATCTTTTTGAAGCGTGTTGTGAATTATGGCATAATCCCCTTGCTGATGATCTTCCTTGTGCAGTAAGATTGTCTTACTTCCTGAGTCCAAAATTTCTTCGAGGTGCTCCTTTTCTAGAACAGTGTCGCGATCAAAAATGATCTCATTACGCTCTATCGAAACCACCTCACCGGTATCTTCATCCACAAAATCCTCGTGCCATGTCTTCAAAACACGAGCCGCAAGTTTGCGACCAAGATACTTCTTTAGACCAGTCTTGGTGGCTTTTACCTCCTCTGCCAGGTCAAAAATCTCGAGTATGTCCTTGTCGCGCTCAAAGCCAATGGCACGGAACAAGGTAGTCACAGGTAATTTTTTCTTTCTGTCGATGTAGGCGTACATCACAGAGTTAATGTCCGTTGCAAATTCGATCCATGATCCTTTGAACGGAATCACACGAGCCGAATACAGCTTCGTTCCGTTAGCGTGGAACGACTGTCCGAAGAATACCCCGGGAGAACGGTGCAACTGTGAAACCACAACGCGCTCCGCCCCGTTGATAACAAATGTTCCACTTGGGGTCATGTAAGGGATTGTTCCCAAATACACATCCTGAACAATGGTTTCGAAATCTTCGTGTTCCTCATCGGTACAATACAATTTGAGTCGGGCCTTCAGCGGTACACTGTAAGTCAAACCGCGCTCGATACATTCTTGAATACTGTATCTCGGTGGATCTACGAAATAGTCCAAAAACTCAAGGACAAATTGATTGCGGGTATCGGTAATAGGGAAGTTTTCCAAGAACGTCTTGTAAAGACCTTCATTGCCTCTTTCTTCTGACTTGGTTTCCAACTGGAAAAAATCCTGGAAGGATTTTATTTGGATATCCAAAAAGTCCGGGTAATCCGGTCTGTTCGCTACAGAGGAAAAATTCAATCGTTCAGTTTGCGTTGCTGACATCTATAGATAGAATTTTAATTAAAAAATAAGTTTTGCGTCTACATAAAAAATCTCAAAACCTTTATATACGCAAAATGGTTTAGGCCTGAACTCGCATGAGTAAAGACCTAAACCTTAAGGTTTACAGCTGTTGGGCTTACTTAAGCTCAACCTCAGCTCCAGCCTCTTCTAATTGGGCTTTAAGTGCTTCTGCTTCGTCTTTAGCAACACCTTCTTTAATTGGAGATGGTGCATTATCAACTAAATCTTTAGCATCTTTCAATCCAGCTCCGGTTAATTCTTTAACCAATTTAACCACAGCTAGTTTAGAAGCTCCAGCGGCTTTAAGGATGACGTCAAACTCTGACTTTTCCTCAGCAGCGTCTCCGCCACCACCAGCTGGACCAGCAACAGCAACTGCAGCAGCAGCAGCTGGCTCGATACCATATTCATCTTTTAGGATTGTAGCTAACTCATTAACTTCTTTAACAGTTAGGTTAACCAATTGTTCTGCGAAATCTTTTAAATCTGCCATTTTCTATCGTTTTAATGTAATTTTTAATTTATGTTATTTAATTAGTGCAATTATTTAGCGAGTTAACGCTCAGAAAGCGTCTTGACCACTCCCGCAATGGTATTTCCACCACTTTTAAGAGCAGAGACCACGTTTTTGGCAGGTGATTGTAACAAGCCAATGATCTCGCCGATGAGCTCGTCTTTGGACTTGATATCTACCAATACCTCTAATTGTTCGTCTCCGATATAAACTGCCTCCTCAACAAAGGCACCTTTTAAAATTGGTCGATCTGACTTTTTGCGAAAATCCTTAATCACTTTTGCAGGAGCATTATTCACCTCTGCAACCATTAAGGATGTGTTTCCCTTTAGAACTGATGACAAATCACCAAAGTCCTTATCGGATGACTCCATCGCTTTAGCCAGTAATGTATTCTTAACTACATTGAGCTTCACCCCAGCCTTAAAACAGGCGCGGCGCAAGTTTGATGTTGCCGTAGCATCTAGACCCGATATATCAGCCAAATATATGGTTGTATTGTCGGCGAGCTGGGCAGTCAACTGTTCAATTACTAATGATTTTTCTTCTCTAGTCATCTTATACGGTTTTACTACTCAGCAAATCGCTTGGCATCAATGGCTACACTAGGGCTCATGGTACTTGACATGAATATACTCTTGATGTAAACACCTTTTGCCGCCTGAGGCTTAAGCTTAACAAGTGTTGTAATTAATTCTTTTGCGTTTCCTGCAATTTTATCGGCATCAAAAGACGCTTTTCCAATTGCGGCGTGAACAATACCAGTTTTATCTACTTTGAAGTCGATTTTACCTGATTTCACGTCTGAAACTGCTTTAGCGACATCCATAGTCACCGTACCTGTCTTAGGGTTTGGCATCAAACCACGTGGACCTAAAATACGTCCGAGTGGGCCTAGTTTTCCCATAACACTTGGCATGGTCACAATGACATCAACATCGGTCCATCCTCCTTTAATTTTATCGAGGTATTCGTCTAACCCGACAAAGTCTGCACCTGCTTCTTTGGCTTCGGCCTCCTTATCTGGAGTTACCAAGGCCAACACTTTAACGTCTTTTCCCGTTCCGTGAGGAAGAGTCACCACACCGCGCACCATTTGATTTGCTTTACGTGGATCGACATTAAGGCGTACAGCAAGGTCTACAGACGCGTCAAAATTAGCGTTTGTAATTTCCTTTAATAAAGCAGAAGCTTCAGACAAAGAATAAGCCTTGTTGGGCTCAACCTTTGCTACTGCTTCTTTTTGCTTTTTAGTTAATCTTGCCATTATTTAGATTCTTTTTCTTAATTAAAAAGGTGCAGCACCCTTCACTTTAACTCCCATTGAACGCGCTGTACCGGCTACCATTTTCATAGCAGACTCGATAGTAAAAGCATTCAAATCCGGCATCTTATCTTCGGCGATAACCTTGATTTGATCCCAAGAAATGGTGGCTACTTTCTTAATATGTGGTTCTCCTGAGCCCTTCTTTACCTTCGCAGCTTCGAGGATTTGTACTGCCGCTGGTGGAGTTTTAATGACAAAGTCAAAAGACTTGTCTTTATAAACCGTAATAGCCACTGGTAGCACTTTACCTTGTTTGTCCTGCGTTCTGGCATTGAATTGCTTGCAGAATTCCATGATATTAACACCTGCAGCACCTAAAGCGGGTCCAACCGGTGGAGAGGGATTTGCCGCTCCTCCACGGACTTGCAACTTTACAATTTTACCTACTTCTTTTGCCATTTTTCAAAATTTAAAAACCGGATTTTCTATTTGTGGAAGCTTAGAAAAAACCTATTTATAGCGTAACAATTAAACTTTCTCTACTTGCATGTAGCTCAACTCTAATGGTGTCTTTCGGCCGAATATCTTTACCATTACCTCGAGCTTTCGCTTTTCTTCATTAATCTTTTCTACATTACCGTTGAATCCGTTAAACGGACCATCAATAACTTTGACTGTTTCACCGATGATAAACGGTATATTGATGCTCTCGTCCTGTACTGCCAATTCGTCGACCTTTCCGAGCATACGATTTACTTCACTTTGTCTAAGCGGGACAGGGTCCCCCCCTTTTACTTCGCCCAAAAAACCAATCACTCCATTGATCGCACGAATAATGTGAGGAATCTCACCGGCTAAATTTGCTTGGACCATAATGTATCCAGGGAAGTAAACGCGTTCTTTGTTTACTTTCTTACCGTTGCGAATTTGAATGACCTTTTCTGTCGGCACAAGAACCTGCTCGATATACTGTTCCAAGTTCAAACGGCCGATCTCTGATTCGATGTAGGCTTTGATTTTATTCTCTTGCCCACTAACGGATCGAACTACATACCACTTCTTATCGCTTTTGGTCTCTGACATAATCCTGATTAAGCTTTAATCCATTGGAAATATTGACCTACTACACCGCTAAACACGGTATCTATACCCCATACGGCCAACGCAAGAACAACCGAAAACGCAGCAACTACAACAGTTAGTCGTTGTGCCTCGGACCATTCAGTCCAGGTCACATGATTCTTGAGCTCGTTATATGATTCTTTGATATAGTTCATCATGGTCTATTATTTTTTAAACTGCTTTGGGCAGGACTCCAGCACGGGTTGAGAGGCTCGAACTCCCGACACCTGGTTTTGGAGACCAGTGCTCTACCAACTGAGCTAAACCCGTAACAAAAGTCAAGGCATCCTGCATCTGCAGGACACCTTTTGACTTTTTATCTAAACGTTAATTAGTCTAAAATTTCAGTTACCTGACCAGCACCTACAGTTCTACCACCTTCACGGATAGCGAAACGTAGACCAATGCTCATGGCGATTGGCTGGATCAAATCAACTGTAATGGTCAAGTTATCACCTGGCATTACCATTTCAACTCCATCAGGTAGGTTAATGTTACCTGTTACGTCAGTTGTACGTACGTAGAACTGTGGACGGTAGTTGTTGTGGAATGGTGTGTGACGACCACCTTCTTCTTTTTTCAAGATGTAGACCTCAGCTTTAAACTTAGCGTGTGGCGTTACAGATCCTGGCTTAACGATAACCATACCTCTTTTGATATCGGTTTTCTCGATACCACGCAATAGGATACCAACATTGTCACCAGCCTCACCACGATCTAGGATTTTACGGAACATTTCAACCCCTGTAATTGTAGAGGTTAATTTCTCGTCACCCATACCAATAATATCAACAGCATCACCTGTGTTGGCAACACCTGTTTCAATACGACCTGTAGCAACAGTACCACGACCAGTAATTGAGAATACATCCTCGATTGGCAACAAGAAATCTTTGTCTACCTCACGAAGTGGCTCTTCAATCCAAGTATCAACGGCATCCATGAGCTCTACTACTGTATCCACCCACTTATCTTCACCGTTTAACGCACCAAGTGCAGAACCTTGAACAACAGGTCCATTATCTCCGTCGTACTCATAGAAGCTCAATAGGTCACGGATTTCCATCTCTACTAGTTCAAGTAGTTCTGGATCGTCCACCATGTCCACTTTGTTCATGAAAACAACAATACGTGGAATACCAACCTGACGTCCTAAAAGGATGTGCTCACGCGTTTGTGGCATAGGACCATCCGTTGCGGCAACCACAAGAATTGCTCCGTCCATCTGAGCAGCACCAGTAACCATGTTCTTTACGTAATCCGCGTGACCTGGACAGTCAACGTGGGCGTAGTGACGATTTGCTGTTTGGTACTCAACGTGGGATGAGTTGATAGTAATACCACGCTCTTTTTCTTCAGGAGCGTTGTCAATTTGATCGAATGAACGGGCCTCAGAATGTCCTTTATCTGCCATTACTTTAGTAATTGCAGCGGTCAAAGTCGTCTTGCCGTGATCAACGTGACCGATAGTCCCAACGTTCAAGTGTGGTTTCGACCGGTCGAAAGTTTCTTTTGCCATTGTGTATTAATTTAACTTAGTTATTTATTAGTGTTCAAATTTAATTCCATTTTCGAGCCAATGATGGGAATTGAACCCATGACCTCTTCCTTACCAAGGAAACGCTCTACCCCTGAGCTACACCGGCTTGTGTTGTTACAGACCGATACTTGAATGCTTCGAGTAAAGGGCTTAACCACAGGCGCATTGCGCTTGCGAGATTTGAGCGGGAGACCGGGTTCGAACCGGCGACATTCAGCTTGGAAGGCTGACGCTCTACCAACTGAGCTACTCCCGCAAAGACCCAAAAAATTCTTGGGATTTTAGTCAATATGTCAATATAACATCATGATTTGCCCGCAAAAAGGCGTGCAAAGATAATTAAAAATGAGTCATTTACAAAAAATGAACGTCGCTTTTACACCCAATCGACATTCACTCTGTACACACTCCATTTAACTCTCCAAAAAAGTGGGGAGAGCAGGATTCGAACCTGCGAAGGTAAAAACCAACAGATTTACAGTCTGTCCTCGTTGGCCGCTTGAGTATCTCCCCGATGCACTATTCAGTGCCTAATTAAGAACGTTTTTTGAGCCGATGGAGGGACTCGAACCCACGACCTGCTGATTACAAATCAGCTGCTCTAGCCAGCTGAGCTACATCGGCGAAACGCCTCTTTTTTAAGTGCATTTTGCGCATAAAAAAGTCCGCTATTTCTAACGGACTGCAAATGTAAATAATTATTTGTACGAAAAAAATATTTTCGAAAAAAAATGGATTAGATATGAGCCCTCTGTTTGGCCTTTGTTTTCTTGAGCCCCCGCTCTAAAGATTGTACCCCAAAATCTATGGCCGCCTCAAATGAAGCCGCTTCTTTTTTGATGACCAATTGCTCCCCAGGAATATGCAAAAGAATTTCAGCTATTTTATTGGACTTTTCTGAACTGTTAACCAATTTCAAAAACACCTCTGCCCGAATAATTCGATCGTAAAACAACTCTAATTTGTCTAGTTTTTTTTGAATAAAATGATTGAGTTTGGCATTGACTGCGTGCTGCGGAGATTGGATGGTCACTTTCATAAAATTGGAATTATCGATTAAGATTCATTGTTTCTGGGGTGTGCCTGAGCATGCGCTTGCTTTAATTTGGCTATGCTGTTGTGCGTATACACCTGAGTGGATGATAAACTAGCATGACCGAGTAATTCTTTCACTGCGTTGAGATCGGCACCTTCGTCCAAAAGATGTGTTGCAAACGAATGACGCAAAATATGCGGACTCCGTTTTAATTTCTTTGACACCTTACCAAAATAACTATTAATCACGCGATAAACAAGCTCAGGATAAATTTTAACGCCTTTTTGTGACAACAATAAATGACTCGAATCCACGATCTTAACCAGCGCCAAACGCTTTTTCAAATATCTGTGATAAATAGATTCTAGCCCCTGTAACAAGGGTATTAAACGCTCTTTCTGACGTTTCCCTCTGACCTTGACCACTCCCGAGGACCAATCAAAATCATCCAGGCGCAAATCCACGAGTTCTGCTCTTCTCATACCCGTAGCATAGAAAAGTGAGATCATCAAATGATCTCGAGCCCCAACGAAATCATCTTGATGGGACAATAAATCCATCACTTGGTCGATTTCCTCGGCAGAAAAAGGCACCTGTATTTTGGAAGAAGTTTTAAGGGCACGATGCTTGGCCATTGGATCAGAGACTACCTGACCAGTTTTCAATAAAAATCTAAAATACGCCTTGAGAGAGGACATTTTGCGATTTATCGTACGGTTCGCATTACCCTGTTCGACTAAGAGGACAATCCAGCTTCGAATCATGGGATAAACCACTTGATCCAGATTCTGCAGGTCATATTGATCAGACACATAATCTAAAAAACAAGACAAATCTCTAATATAGGCCGATACCGTATGCTGAGAATAATTTCTCTCCAGAGACAGATAGTCGGTAAAATCTTGAAAAACAGAATGCGTCATATCAAAAGCAAAGCAACAGAAAGATACAAAAATGAATTGAGTCTGAAATGAATGGAGTCCGATACTCCATGGTAATGTCCTGTGATGTCAGGAATAAAAAAATCCGCCGAGAGACTCGGCGGATCAGTTGCAATATATGTGCTGGGATCTAGATTTCTTCTTGATCACGCAAATGCTGAATGTATTGTGCTTTTTGAATTTGAGCACGTCTTTTGACAGAAGGCTTGGTAAATTGCTGTCTTGAACGCAATTGACGCATCGTCCCTGTTCGGTCGAACTTGCGCTTGAAACGCTTCAGGGCTCTGTCGATATTTTCTCCGTCTTTAACTGGTATAATTAACATAGTGTCATCACCTCCTCTCTTTAGGTCGGCAAAAATATGAAATTTTTTAAATTATGATATCACTTTTTAACTAATTTAAGTGACTGGCTTGTAGGACTTGCCGTCGATGACCATCTTGGCGATGATTTCTTTGAGAATTTCTGAGGTCCCACCACCAATGGGTCCTAACCTGCTGTCTCGAAAATGTCTGGCCATCGGGTATTCCTCCATGTAGCCGTAACCACCCAGGAACTGAATACATTCATAAGCCACTTTATCCGATACTTTTGTGGACATTAGTTTGGACATGGTTGCCTCTTTCACAACATAAGAGCCTCGATTCAACGCATCCGCCACAGCATAGTTAAAGGTCTTACACACCGTCACTTCAGCGCTTAATTCAGCCAGTTTATGGCGCAATGCCTGAAATTCAGCAATGGGTTTACCAAATGCTGTACGCTCCTTCATATAAGCGATGGTATAGTCTAAGGCCCACTCACTGCGTGCATGGGCATTAATGCCCATGATGAGTCGCTCAGAAGCAAAATGCTGCATGATATATCCAAATCCTTGGTGCTCCTGTCCTAACATTTGATCCTTGTGTACCGTGACATTATCAAAGGCCAATTCTGCAGTATCTGAGGCGCGCCATCCTAGCTTGTCTAATTTAGTGGCAGAAATACCATCCATACTTCTATCCAGGATAAAGAGGCTGATGCCTTTGTTGCCCTTTTCTGGACTTGTCTTAGCAGCGACGATTAAATAATCGCTGTATACTCCGTTGGTAATAAAGGTTTTCGAACCATTAATGGTGTAATGATCTCCACGCAATACAGCTGTCGTACGCATGCCTCCTACATCGCTTCCGCCAAATGGTTCTGTAATACACAAGAGCTCCTATTTTATCACCGCTGATGCTCGGGACAAGATATTTCTCTTTTTGAGCCTCATTACCCTCTGCATTCAGATGCGTCATGGCCAAATAAACATGGGCCCAAACTGCAGCCGCAAAACCACCGCTATTGACCCTTTGCAGCTCCTCTAAAAAGATTACCGTGTAGAAAAAATCCAATCCAAGCCCTCCATAGGCCTCAGGATAAGACAGCCCTAAATAGCCCATATCGGCAAATTTTTGCCAAATAAAGCGTTCTATTGTGCCCTCCTTTTCCCACTTATCGATATGCGGAACAACTTCTTTGTTTAAAAAAGAGCGAAACGACTCACGAAAAGCTTCGTGCTCTTCGGTAAAATATGATTGATTCATCAAAGGATAGTTTAGTCTCCAACAGCCCTTACGAGCCATCGGGTTCATTTTTCATAGCATACAAATATAGCTCAATTACCTTAAATAACCTCGGATGAATCTCCTCGAGCAGGTTCAGTTGATCAATAGTGTTTAGCCCATGTCGCAGGCGCACAAATTCCCAAATAGATTTAGCCAGCGAATAATGAATACCCGGTATCTCAGTAAGATCAGACGGATTGAGTGTATTTACGTTGCGCGCATTGATCGTCTTTTGATCATAAATAAAAGCGTCCAACAGCGCCTGCTTGATCGCAGGCGTGATCCCGTAGATCGACCATGAGTTCTTGCTCGTGGCCAATCCCATTCCATTTATCTCTTGCTCTGATTATTCGCCGAGCGATTACGGGACCAACACCCCTGATGGCCGTAAGTTCTTCGAGAGTTGCTTGGCCAAAGGGAATTTTATTGTTCAATCGGCGGTCAGAAGTAGTCGCCATTGTTCAAAAATTCGGGAAACTTAAACAAAGAAGAAAATTGTTCCATCCACTCATTCGATACACCAGTAACATGTTTAAAATCTAAAGCAGAATTGATCCATTTACCCGTCTCTCGATACTCTTTGAGTTTTCTAAATTCGGCGGCAGATAAACCCTAAACGATCTGCTTTGGTGGGTGAAATAAAATTGGGATTAAACGGAAATATTTTATCGCGTCGAAGAGCTCTGGCCTGAACCGCGGAATCATAAGCCAAAAGCCATAAATTAATCTCTTTTGACTGTAACACAACACTTCCAAGACTGGACGCATGAGGAGGTGTTTTCAAAAACATCGAAAACAACAACAAAATAAACAACATGAAAAAACCGCCGCGCTCAACTTTAGTCAAGCGCAAGCGGCTATATTTTGTCCAAAAGTTCCCCATTGATTTTCATTCTGGGGAGGACTCTTTAGGAACGACTACTGGGCTTCTTTTATTGCCCCTAAATATCTTTTAAGCTGTTCTTTAACCACAGGAAACAAGAAATACAGCCCTAACATGTTTGGGAATACCATCGCAAAAATCATAGCGTCGGAAAATGCCCATATGGAATCCATAGAAGCAGCAGCGCCCACGATAATAAATCCAAGAAACAAACACTTGTATGCCAAATCCGCTTTCTTACCACGACCAAATAGGAACTTCCACGACTGAAGGCCATAATAAGACCAAGAGATCATGGTCGATACGGCAAATAACACCACAGCCACGGTCAAGAAAATGTTCGAATACGGAATGTACTGCGCAAAAGCCTTCGAGGTAATTCCGGCCCCTTCATAAGACATACCGTCAATAATGACAGAACCTGATCCATCTCCACCATAGACAAAGTACCCTTCAAAATTAAAAATAATGATCACCAATGCCGTCATGGTACAAATCACCACGGTATCAATGAATGGTTCTAATAAGGCCACAAGACCCTCACTCGCAGAATACTTGGTGCGCACGGCCGAATGAGCAATTGAAGCAGATCCAGCACCGGCCTCGTTCGAAAATGCCGCTCTTCTAAAACCCACTAAAAGCACACCAATAACACCACCAACGCCCACAGCCTGTGGATTAAAGGCCTCGGATAAAATCAGCGCAAAGGCGTCATCCACCAAACTGAAATTAGTTATGATGATGTAAAGACAACTGATGATATACAACAAAGCCATAAATGGAACGATCTTTTCTGTAACCGAAGCAATCCTCTTGATGCCACCGATAATAATGATGCCCACAAAAAATGCGATAACAACACCAATCCAAAAACCAGCTCCTGTGCTCTCTAATCCTAATAGCTCTTTAATCACAATAGTCGCCTGATTACTCTGGGCCGCGTTTCCACCACCAAAAGAACCACCGATACAGAATATCGCAAACAAAACGGCCGACACCTTACCCAAAGTGGCCCATCCTCTTTCTTTAAGTCCCTTGGTCAGGTAATACATTGGACCTCCATAAACCGTTCCATCCTCGCCAACATCTCGATAGTGTACCCCAAGGGTACATTCCACAAATTTGGTAGACATGCCAAGCAATCCACAAATGATCATCCAAAACATGGCCCCTGGACCTCCTAAGGCAATCGCTAATGCAACACCCGCTATATTCCCATTCCCTACTGTTCCGGAAACAGCAGTGGCGAGGGCTTGAAAGTGACTGACCTCACCCTCATCGCTTTCGTCATCCTGTGTCGCCTGGTGATCAGCATCATCCGCTCTGTGCTCAATTTCATCGTATTTTCCACGTACTGTATTGATTGCTTTTGCGAAATAGCGAATATTAGGAAAACCGAAATACACCGTGAAAAATGCGGCACTAAACACCAGTAGAAATAGAACAAAAGGTGTTCCGGCAACTTCAAAAAAGATCAGCGCACTAAAAAAGTCTGAAACGGGTTTGAATGCTTGGTCAATTTGTTTATCGAGACCGATTTCTGCCACTTCTTGAGCACCAGCAACGGTGGGTATTAAAAAACTTAATAATGCCGTGAGAATAAATTTCATATCGTGCTGTTGGTTATGTTTTACGAATCAGCAAGATGGCAAAAAATTAAGGGCCGGACAAGTTTTTGACTCAGATTATCATGAATTTAAACCCGGTAATGATGCTTGAGGTTTTCGATTTGATCAGGACGACCAATCAATATGAGTTTAGAGCCAGGTTCCAGGAGCATATCGGCCTCTGGATTCACAATATACTCCCCAGCTTTGTTTTTATATCCAATGATGGAACACCCAGTTTTCTTTCGCAAATCCAATTCGCGTATTTGTTGTGCGCGACCATCGGGACAAACCTTATCAAAAGGGACTTGCTCTACATAATAGCTGTCTTGATCTCCGGAGACCGTTAAGTTGTCCAGAAACTCTACCAAATCCGGAACAACCACTAATGAAGCCATGTGGTCGCCTCCAATCTTATCGGGTAAAATTACATTGTCGGCTCCGGCCAGTTTCAATTTTTTATAGGTGGTTTCTTCCGTGGCTCTCGAAATGATTTTTAAATCCTTGTTAATTTGACGGGCCGATAAAACCACAAATAAATTATCCGCATCACTGGGCAAAGCACTAATGAGTGAGGCAGCCCGCTCCACTCCTGCCTTTATCAAAACCTCATCATCATTGGCATTACCCAAAACAACGAGTTGATTTTGGTTGTACAAACGATCTACAATTTCCTCATTGTGTTCTACCACCACAAAAGACTTGTTGTAGGCCTCTAGTTTCTGAGTGGCCTGCATTCCGTTGCGGCCGTACCCGCATACAATCACATGGCCAGATAGCTTATCGATTTTTTCTTGCACTTTTTTAGGTCTTAAATTTCCGATATTGGTTTGACTCAAAAGATATTCTGACACCACCTTGATCGAATATCCTACAATAAAAATACTCGACACAATTAATACCGAGGTGTATATTTTTTCTGAAGCACTCATGGGGTGTACTTCCCCAAATCCAACCGTTGTAATGGTGATTACGGTCATGTATAGTGCGTCTACCCAGGTGTATTCATAAAACGTCTTAAACCCGAGCACACCACCAATAAAAATGAGCAAAAACCCGAGTATGGCAGTTTGTATTTTAGAACTCTTTAATCGTTTCATAAATCGAAGACAGAACTTCTTTTTGTGAAGATAAGATCTTTAATCTTCATCCAAAAGGCCAAGACCAAATAAAGCGCAAAACCCACCCCCAAAGTTGCGAAGGTGACATAAATAAAGGAGAGTCTGACTGTTTTTGCGCGCATACCCATGCGATCAGCCAAGCGAGAACTCACATAAAAACCGTGCCTCTCGGCGTAATGACGCAATTGTCTGAGTATATTTTTGAGCGCTAAAAGCATTCTATTGTGTATATCCCATCTTTTTCATCCACTCTGGATTGTACATCTTCCCAACATATCGACTGCCGTGATCGTGAAACAAAACCACCACAACATCGTCCTTGGTAAAATGCTCCGATAGCTGTAACACTCCTTTGATTGCAGCACCAGCGGAATTCCCAACAAACATGCCTTCTTCCATCGATAACTTTTGCGTGTAAATCGCAGCATCTTTGTCCGTTACCTTAGTAAAGCCATCAATGAGGTCAAAATCCACATTGGCCGGCAAAATATCTTCTCCAATCCCCTCCGTGACATAGGGATAAATCTCGTTATGATCAAAAATTCCAGTTTCGTGATACTTTTTAAATACACTACCGTAGGTATCGATACCCCATACTTTAATGTCTGGGTTTTGCTCTTTTAAAAAACGTCCTACACCACTGATGGTTCCGGCTGTACCAACACCCACAACAAAATGGGTTATTTTGCCTTCGGTCTGGGCCCAAATCTCAGGACCTGTACTCTCATAATGCGCCATGGCATTACTGGGATTATCATACTGATTGACATACCATGAATTCGGAGTTTCTTCTCCGAGTCTTTTTGCGGTACTGTAGTAAGAGCGTGGATCCTCGGGAGCCACGTCCGTAGGACACACATGCACTTCACTGCCTACAGCCCGTAAAATATCAACCTTCTCTTTACTTTGTTTGTCCGTTGTAACGCAAATCATTTTGTAGCCTTTGACAATGGCTGCCAAAGCAAGGCCCATGCCCGTATTACCACTGGTGCCTTCCACAATAGTTCCTCCCGGCTTCAATCGTCCATCGGCCTCTGCATCTTCAATCATCTTGAGGGCCATGCGGTCTTTTACCGAATTTCCCGGATTAAAGGTTTCGTATTTGGCCAAGACCAAACAGGGTAAGTCCGCAGTTAGTTTATTGATTTTTACCATGGGTGTATTGCCGATGGTTTCCAAAATATTCTTTGCGTAATTCATGAACGGTTTTTGCTTGAATGCTTTAGGCAAAAATACAAAACAAAGACGGAACCCCTTTTAAATTATCCATCAAAGCGCAGGGCGCGTACAGGACTAATTTTAGCCACCAAATAGGACGGAATTAACAAAAACAAAAAGCACAAAATAAAGGTGGCTGAGTTCAACAGCAACCATGAGGTCAAAGAAAAGAGCACTGGTGCACTGTGCACATAGTACGTCTGAGGATCCAACTGGATCAACTGCCATGTATCTTGGACCCATACCAAGCCAAGTCCCAGAACATTACCCCAAAAAAGCCCCCAAAGCACTATGTAGGACGCTTGCATTAAAAATATTTTTTGAATGCGCCAATTACCAGCACCCATGGCTTGGAAAATACCGATCATCCTTGTGCGCTCCAAGATCAGTACAATTAAGGCCGTGACCATATTAATGGTCGCCACAATGATCATGATAATCACAATCAAATAAATATTAAAATCGAATAAAGCGAGCCATTCAAATATGTTCAGGTATGAAGCATACATACTGATGGCATCCACCGTGACGGGGGCCAAATCATAGAGTTCTCTGGTCACTAACTGAACATCGGCATCCCTGTTGGCCAGTACCTCTAATCGCCCAATTTCATCATCACTCCATCGGTTGAGTCGCTGAATATGGCGCAAGTCCACAAATACCATTTGACGGTCGAAATCATCGAAACCACTGTCGTAAATACCTTTAACCTTAAAGCCTCGCGCCCGTGTTTTGGGACTCAAGTCTTGCATCTCAGCACTATTTTGATTGAGGAAATAAACATTGAGCGTCGCTCCAATAGTGAGGTTGAGACGCCGGGCAATTGTCTTAGAAATAACGATCTCATTATTTAAATCGGCATAAGCATCAATCCACTGACCTTGTGTGATAAACTCAGAAAGACGACCCCAATCATAGTCCTTGTCAACCCCTTTGAGCACAATCCCTTCAAAATCAGTATTGGTTAAAATCAAGCCTGGTTTATGGGCTGTGCGCTGCACTGAAGCAACCCCCTCTACCTCAGATAATTCAGTACGAATTTCAGGGGTACAGGACCACGGCACTATATCCTCTACCTGACCTTGGTTCTCTAGGTGAACCAAAGTAACGGAACCATTAAAGGATTCGACCTTTTGTCGGATTTTTTGTTGAAGGCCTACTCCGGTAGCCACAGACAAAATCATGATGGTCATTCCCGCAGCGATTGCAGCGATAGCGATTTTAATTATTGGGGCCGAAACACTACCTTTATCTTGCTCAGAGGAAAGGATCCGACGAACTGTAAACCATTCAAATTTCACGCGTGATGATTTGGCATCTTTGGATCAAAAATACATTAAAAATTGTGCTTGGTCTTGGTCTTGTGATCGCTTTTTCATGCAATGCCCAACAAGATCAAACCGCATCCACTCCTCAACCTGCTGCTCAAAAGCTCGATCAATACCTACCCTTACTCCAGAATAAAAAGGTCGGATTAGTCGCCAACCAAACCTCGGTAATCAGTGTACAAAACGGTAAAAATCGTCGTTTTATTCATTTGGCAGATACCCTTCAAGCTCGAGGCATTCAACTGCAAAAAGTTTTTGCTCCAGAACATGGATTTCGGGGCAAAGCCGACGCCGGAGCATATATCGCCAATGGTATCGATAAAAAAACAGGACTTGAGGTCATCTCGCTTTACGGCAACAATAAAAAACCATTACCAGAAGATTTGTCGGACATCGATATTATGGTTTTTGACATTCAAGACGTAGGTGCACGATTCTACACCTATCTTTCCACACTGCACTATATCATGGAAGCCTGTGCCGAACAAAACATTCCATTAATTGTATTGGACCGTCCCAATCCAAATGGAGACTATATTGACGGACCAGTATTACAAGAGCAGTTCAAAAGCTTTGTGGGCATGCACCCAGTCCCTGTTGTTTACGGAATGACCATAGGCGAATACGCCCTTATGATCGATGGTGAATCATGGATTGAGACAAGACTAAAAACAAATTTGACCATAATACCTGTGGCTCATTATGATCATAACACACATTATTCGTTACCCATCCCCCATCTCCTAACTTGCGCAGCGATCAAGCGATCGCACTTTATCCAAGTTTGTGTTTTTTGAGGGAACCCCAATCAGCGCGGGACGTGGAACAGAGCGGCCATTTGAGCTCTTTGGATCACCTCATTTAGACCCTGTTGATTATCCGTTTAAATTTATGCCAAGGACTGGTCCAGGCGCTGGGGCCCCTAAATTTAAAGATCAATCCTGTCAAGGACGCGATTTAGCAAGGATTAAAGCACCCAATAAAATCGAGTTAAGCTGGCTCATAAATACCTACAAATCATCCGTCTTGCGTCAAAACATAACAGATAGCTTTTTCAATAGCTTTTTCGATAAGCTTGCGGGTACAGATCAACTGAGAAAAGACATCCTCCGTGGTTTAACTCTAGAAGAAATTCGTTCCAATTGGACTCGAGATATCGACGAGTTTAAAAAAGTGAGAGCCAAGTATCTATTGTACCCCGAGGGAACGGATTAATTCGTTTCGATACAAAAACAAGAACAATACCAATACAATTATTGGGTAAAAAGACTATGAGTTATCGGCTATTGTGAAGAGAATTTTTGCCACGTTTTAACGAGAATCACCAGAACCTAATTCACGGCGCAAGTCCTCTACGATATTGAATGCGGCAGGACATACCGCCACATTTTTTAGAGTCAAATGAGTGATTTGCTGAAATTTTTTACGATCGGTATGCGGAAACTCACGACACGCTTTGGGCCTGACCTCATAAATAGAGCACCGATTGTCCGCACCGAGAAAAACACAGGGCAAATCCTGCAGTACCCAATCTTGATCTTCATCATATCTGAGATACTGATCCATAAATGCCTGTGGTTTGAGTCTGAGATACTTTGAGATACGTACAATATCTTTGTCGGTGAATAAAGGGCCTGTGGTTTTGCAACAATTAGCGCAGTCAAGACAATCCGTTTTATCAAATTCACGCTCATGCAATTTTACCATGATGCGATCGAGCTGTTTTGGCGGTTTTCTTTTCAGGACACTAAAGAATTTCTTGTGCGCGTTCTGCTTATCTTTGGCCAAAGCGGGCAATGCCTTTATACGATCCTCCATAAACTTCAGATTGATGACAAATCTAAACAATAATGACGGCACATAACGATCTTTTTGGTGAGGCCCTATGTGCTCATTATTTCAATAATGACCCAGCGAAGCTCTTTAGTGAATCCAATATCAGTCACTGGGATGAATACCCCTTAGACCATTTGTTCCGCGATTTTGATCAGATGCCAGCGCTTGAACACAAAG
Source organism: Flavobacteriaceae bacterium (assembly GCA_038141525.1). Classification (GTDB taxonomy): domain Bacteria; phylum Bacteroidota; class Bacteroidia; order Flavobacteriales; family Flavobacteriaceae; genus BACL21. The sequence goes on from JAYQIF010000008.1 coordinate 389,447, forward strand.
CCCTAGCGATAGCCAAAGGAAAGATTTTAGATGTCGGATGTGGTGCGGGTAGCCACAGTCTATACCTGCAAAATGAGGGTCATGATGTTTGGGCCATTGATGCCTCTGCTGGCGCCACTAAAGTGGCCAGGGCACGAGGAGTGCGCAGAGTAGCGCACACCTCACTTTTGGATTATCACACAAAAAACTTCGACACCATCATCATGTTGATGAATGGGACAGGAATTTTTGAAACACTTGATCGCCTGCCAGACTACCTGAACCACCTTAGAGGCTTATTGAGTCCCGGGGTATTGTCTTGATTGATTCAAGTGATTTACAATACATGTACGACAGCGGCAACAACGATGCTATATGGGTTCCCGCCGATCGTTATTACGGTGCACTCGAGTTTAGATTGCGTTACAAAAAGCAAGTTGGCAAACGATTCCCTTGGTTATTCATCCATCAAAATCTCTTCGCTGAATTAGCCCGATCCAATGGATGGTCGTTCAAGATAATTGCCCAAGGTGCGCATTACGACTTTTTGGCTCAGCTCAAACCCATAGTGCCTTGAAAGCGCTTTTGGATCTTTAGTCCTTCCTTGGATCATTTATTTTTTAAATATCCCCCTTTGATGAGTTCTCGCATTTTTGTCTTGAATAATGCCTGAGACCAATCTTTATTTATTTCATCCAAGGCCAGTGCAATTGAGTCACTTTTCTGTTTGAATTTTTGGCCTGCCTCAGTCTTAAAAAATTGCTTTATCGATTTTTGATCTCGCGTGTTGAGCTCTTGCTCAGACACATATTTTTGTCCTGATTCACTGGCGTAAAACGAACTTAATGCGGCCACTTCATCGCGATTTAAAAATTGTCTGTAGGCGTAAGCGCCCTGATTTATATAGGCCTGAACCTGCTGCTGCTCATCTGCACGTAGTTCTTGCCATACTTCGGAGTCTATCTGTTTGCTGGCAAAATTGCGCTGAAGCTTAGGAAATACATCGTGATAGCGGACACTGGCGGCAACCTCATCTCCTTTGAGGGTCATCATGTCCATAATTTCCTGATGAAAATCATCATTTTGCCCAAAAAGTGTACCCTGAACCACACAAAATAGCGTTAAAATAAATGATCGCATTTTTCTAATCTTTACAATTAAACTAAGTTTGTCCAAGTTACCAAAAAAACAATCAATGCGCTATTTCGGGACGTTTTCATTATTTATTTTTCTTGCATTACTGATACACAGCTGTAGCAGTGATGATTCCACCACACCCACTGATCCAAATATCGAAAACAATCGTCCTTTAGGAACCTCTGCCGCCGACATTCTTGGGCAAGGTGACTTTAGTTCATTGACCATTGAACTGGTTTATACAAACGCGTTCAGACCAGAGCCCTCGAGTATCCTTGGATTCAAAAATTTCATTGAAAGCCTTGTCAATAAACCCGGAGGCATTCAATACATAGAACGCGTCATCGCCAATCAGCCGGGCGCTCCTTTTTCGATAGAGGAGATCCGAACAATTGAAGACGAAAACCGAACAGCCTACACAGAAGCCGATAATCTTGCCGTCTATATCTTTTTCTCTAATGGCGCCTCCGACAGTGATTCCAATAATACGGTTACTCTAGGAACGGCCTACCGCAATACCTCAATTGTGATCTATCAAAAAACACTAGAACTCATCACGCAAACAGACCCCGAGGTACTGCCCATTTTGGAACAAACCACACTCAACCATGAGATGGGTCATTTGATGGGACTCGTGAATATTCAAAATGACGACATCCACCAGGTACATGAAGACCCTAACAGCAATAAACACTGTGTTCATGAGGATTGTCTGATGTATTATGACGCCACCAACGTCGGGCGACAAATGCTCAATAAATGGACTCAATTACGTGCTGTCCCTCAACTCGAAATTCAATGCTTGCAGGACTTACAGGCCAAAGGCGCCCTTTAGCGTGAATCGGGGCATCAGTACACTTGATGTCCATCGACGAAGGTTTTAAGCACTTTTATTTGTGACAGCTCCTGTTTTGGACAGTTCAGTGGATTACGATCTAGCAATATAAAATCTGCCTCTTTGCCCGGGGTAAGGCTGCCTCTTCAGATCCTCACTAAAATTAGCGTATGCCGCCCAAAGAGTCATTCCTTTAAGGGCTTGTTCCCGTGTGATGGCCTCATCGATATAAAATCCAGACTCTGGATAACCTGATGTGTCTCTGCGATAAACTGCCGCAGAAAGAGTCAACATTGGATTGACATATTCTACAGGAAAATCGGTACCTAAAGCAATCATATCGGCTTCCTCTAACAAAGAGCGATACGCATATGCGCCGGTCATGCGCTCTTTACCGAGTCGCTCCTCAACCCAATACATATCGCTCGTGGCATGTGTTGGTTGTACCGACAGGATGATGTTCTTTGAAAAGACCTCAAAATACTCGGGCGGGACGACTTGAGCGTGTTCTATACGCCATCGAACATCGTTGGCATCGTTGTTATTTGCAGATGATAAAGCCTCTTGATAGACTCTAAGAACTGAGACATTGGCAGAATCGCCAATAGCGTGGGTATTGATCTGAAATCCCGAGGCGAGTGCGCGCTGGCTCAAGGTTACCAAGTCTTTCATGGGTGTAATGATGGCCCCGTAATGATCTGGATCATCACTGTATGGCGAGCGCAATGCCGCACCCCGCGAACCAAGAGCTCCGTCTGCATATACTTTGATGCTTCCCACTCTTAAGCGAGGTTTGACTACGGGCCCCTGAGCCAGATAATGGCTAACATCAGGTTCGATATTGGAAACCATGGCTTCCAATTTGATGCGCAAAACATCGATTTGTTGCAAACTGTCGATGAGTTCAATTATTGGTCTGCGCAATCCGGCGTCATGTACCCCGGTGAGACCCAATGAAAAGCAATAATCCTGAGCAGATTTTAGCGCTTGAGCAGAGATCGCTAATGTTGGTTCCGGAATTAATTCAAAAATACGATCGCACGGGGCATCTACTAGAATTCCATTGGGTCTGCCTTGCCCATCACCCATAATCATTCCCCCTGGTACCGGTCCAGAAGCAGCGATATCGGCCAGCGATAATGCTTTTGAATTGACCCAAAGCGCATGGCCATCCACACGTTGCAGGGCCACGGGAACGTCGGGAAAAACAACGTCTAAGTCCTCTTTAGTGGGATAAGACTGGTCGGACCAATCATTTTGATCCCAACCACGAGCCACAATAAACTCCGATGTTTTGTAGGGCTCGAATGCTGCAATTCTTTCGATTACCTCTTCCTTAGATGTAGTTCCTCTTAGGTCCACCTCCTGAAGACCCAGGCCTAATTGATAAAAATGAGCATGTGCGTCAATAATACCGGGCATAATTGTATTCTCTTGAGCATCCAATGTATTTTTGGCGTCAAAAAGGTCAAAAACCTCCCGCTGGGTTCCGACAAAAAGAATTTTACCTTGATCGACCGCAAAAGCCTCTGCACCAGGAAGATCATCATCTATGGTTATGACTTGTGCATTAAAGACAATTAAATCGACCTCTTGTTTTTGACAACCAAAAAGTAAAAGGGACACAACAAATACTGCAACTAATTTCATATGATATCTTTTCTTTCGACTAAAGATAAAAAAAGCACCCCGATATCACGAGGTGCTTTAATCATTAAACCCTAAACTTAACGAATCTCTTTTTAAGTCATTATTAAGACGGCAATAGATCGATATGGTTGCGTTTAAAATGCGCTAAAATTATATTGGAGCCCGAGATTGACCCTCATTCCCTGCACGGGATAATTGGCCCAAAGGCCATTTTGTTGATTGAGTAAGTTAATTCCGGATAACGAAGCACTAAAATTCTTCGAAATTGAATAGTTGACATGTAATTGTGCGTCAATAAAACCTTTGACTTTTTGGACCATTATTTGATCTGCCAATATAATCTCATCACTACGGGGACCATAGCTCATAAAACGCCCTGTAAGCAATATCTTGTCGTTTAAATGATAGCCGGCTGACCCGCCAAAAGTAAATGCTGGAATATTCCAAGGCTCGATATTATCGACCGGACGGTTATCGGTCCAAGCCGCATCTAGAGACACATCCCAACGCGCTGTAAGGCGTCCATTGATTTTGGCTGTATATTTTAGTTCGGTGCCGTCATCATAATCGACAGTAAAACTATTGCCATTATCGTAGGCAAAAGACCCTTGTTGACCTGACCATGGCCGTCTTTTAAAGTAGACCTGATCTTCGAAATTTCTATAGGCTACTCCAAAATTGTACTGCCATAAATCGCTAAATGTCCCATTAATGCCCAACTGCAGCAGCTGTCGATCCACTTGTGGTTTTAAGGGAATTCCAGGGACCAAAAAGCCCAGTGTTTGTGTTAAAGCACTCATCTTATTTTGGTGGTACTGACCACCGAAGGTAAAATATGCTCCAAGGTTACGTCCCAAAATTGGATGACTCAATTCAAGCTCTGGAAACAGTCTGAACATGCGCCCGCTCCCTCCACTATGGGTCCAGACTTTGGTTCCCACATGTAACATCAAATCACCAAAATTGAAATCTGTTTGCGCGCCCAGGTCAATATTCAGGGCGCTGTAGTCCTCTGTGGTAATCAATGCGTCCTCCAGACTGAGTTTGGCACTCAATAAGGAGAGGTTTCCCTTAATGGAGACAAGCCGTTTGTCCCAGATCAATTCTGCTTTTGGCGCCGAAGAAAAAGACCATTCAGTAACACCAAAACCATCAGAAAAAACAGATAATTCATTGTCTAGGCCAGTGAACCATCCACCATTGGATCCCAAACGATGGTATAGTCTGCCTCTGAGGTAATTTTGTCCAAAATCATCTTTAAGCTCTGTGGCAATATCCAAGGTATCAGGAATACCGTACCATTGGAAGGTCGATCGATTTATCGCCAGTCCCAGAGTCGAAAGTCGATTTTTTATAGTACTGCGCCATTGTGCTCTAAGGCTGCTTTCGGACCAGTCTACAGGCAATACAATACCCTCTATGGGACCATTTAATTGTTGATGGTCAAACCCCAACGAAAGAAAGTCATCACGTTTTAAAGGATGCATTAAAAACCCCTCTAGTGCCGTGGATTCTCGGGTACCTAGCTGGACTCTCAAATAATTTGGCAAGTTCTCTTGCGCGCGTTCTTTCTTTGGCCCCAAAGCCCTTATTAACCCCGGTAATTCTGAGGGGACAAAATCAAAATCTTTATGACCATAACTAAACTCAGGCCTCAGGGTTGAGGTGTTTTTTGAAGAGGGCATGTCCCACTTTGATTTTGGGCGTAGGTTTATCGACGGCGTGTAAGATTTGACCACATCCACTACTTCGGTGGAAACTGCCGTACTGTCGGTTGTCTGTTGGGCAAAAAGACCACCGTGTAAAAAAGACACGATCGACCACAATAGGAACATGAGCGGCTTTGCTCCCACATCATTCTTATATTGAGTCAATTTGCACACTCGTGGCCTAATTCTACTGCTCATCTTCATTGTTTGTATTTGGCCCTTGGGAGTCCAGCGGTTTGACTTCATTCAGACTTGTATTGACTGAATCTTTGCGCGACATTTGAGCGTCTTTTTTTGAGCGATCCATCGCTGCAAGGCGATCAATGGCCTCCTGTTGGAGTTGCGGAAAATCCTGCATGTTGTCCCGAATATTTTCGAGTATGAAACGCGCTTGAAATTCGTCAGACAAGGCCTCAAAGTTTTGGGCCATAAGCATTAATCCACGTGCAGAATAACGGCCGTAATTGGCATAATTTTGAGCCAGTTTTTGAATCAGTGCATTGGAGCCCGAATAATCCTGATCCAAATGCGCAAAATAAGCTCGAGCTAGAGCGAGCTGTGCAGCATACTGACCTGATGCCAGAGTATCCAGACCTTCATATTGCTGACGAGCCGATTCAAATGCCCCTAATTCGAATTGACTCCAAGCACTGATGAGTTGTGCTTGAGCCAAAAGCGCTGCATCTCCGCCGGGGGAGAGATGATTAGAGAGTTGCCCGGCATACTCAATCGCTTCTTGCCATCGAGCCCCATCACTAGTCATTTGCATGAGATTACGCAAAGCAAAAGTGCGCTGGTTTGTTGTCAAAGGTTGGCCCAATAGCCTGATTAATGTTGACTTCGCCAAGTCCAGTTCATCTGTCGACAGATAGTGACGCGCCATCCGAATTAGGGTTGGAATAACGTATGATGGATTTTCATCGCTACTGATTACCGGATCTACATGCAATAAGGCTTGCTCCACATTTTGTTGTCGCCAAAAAATCTCAGACAAGAAGTAATGCGCCTCTAATCGATATCGCCCCTGAGCATAGTTGTTTAAATAGGCTTCAAAGCGCTGAATCGAAAGCACATCATCCCCTTGGGTATAGGCTTGTTTAGCCGATTCAAACGAGGCTTGATCTAATGCCACCTGATCAATTGAAATAAAATCCAATTGATCGACCCATTGCCCATATTCTTGGACACGTCCCAGGGCCACAAACGTATTTCTTGCAGATTGTACCGCAGAAATGGCTTCTTGAGAGCCAGGAAATAGATCAACGACATTTTTAAAATAATCAAGGGCCTGCTGGAAATCTTCATTATTGTCGGAAATTAACCCCAAATTCAAATATGCTGAGGCCACTAGTGGACTTTTTTCGTGATTGGAAATCAGGGCCTTAAATTGAGTCTCAGCCTCAGAAATTTTCTCCAAGTTGACATAAGCGCTTCCTAAACTGAGGCATACTTGGTCACGATACACAGAATTAGGGTAGTTTTCAAGAAATGCCACTAATCTTCGGGCTTTGGCCTCCAGACTTTGAGCAAATTCTAAACACAATGCCGCTTGAAACTCGGCGTAGTCTCTATCCATACCGCCCATGGCGATCACTTTATCATATTCAAGCAAAGAAAGACCGTAGTCTCGAGTCGCAAAATAGCAGTCTGCGAGATTGAGTCGTGCCTCAACTTCCTTAGTCAAGGAGCCTTTTTGCGTCAAATAACGCAAAAAATTATTCTGCGCCTTAGCGTAATTTGTCAAAGCCATATGTGCAAACCCTATTTCAAAAGGCAGCATGGTCCACTCTGGTGCTTGTTGAAACACCCCTAGAGTTTGCAGGCGATCGAAAATTACAATGGCCTTTTGATAAGCTGCCGTTTCACTTAGGATGACCGCTGTCCAAAACGCAGCTTGTGCCCCAATTAAATTACTCGAATTAATTTTTTGTGATTGCTCAAAAGAGATACGAGCCAAAGCAGATTGTCCTCGATCATAAAGTTGTCGGCCTTCTAAAAAGTAAGCCCGTTGCAGTGCCATCTGCCTTTTGTTGCCCAATTGATTTGCGGATAAAAGCGATTTATCTTGCAAATAAGTGATGACCTGTTGGTAATTTTCGCTTTCGAGTAAAACCTCGAGCCACCACTGCTCGACCTCGGCACTCTTGGGGTGGCTGGGATAACGCTGAAAAAAAGACGCCAAAACTTTGGGAACACTCGTGTAACTCAGTCTTAAGTCATAGGTGAGCTTGGCATACTGGTAATGAGCTTTAGCAGAAAACGGCCGTTCGATTTGAGGGTCACAGGCCTTTTTATAGGCATTCAGTGCTTCTGTTTTTTGATCCAGTGCGAGATAGGCTCCAGCCATAATATAAGCTACATCCTGGGCGATTCGGCCGGCGTCTTTGATTGGACTCAAAACTTCAATCGCCTTTTTATTTTGTCCCATGGCTGCGTAGCATTGACCTAAATAAAATTGGTTTTCAACGCGTTCTTCCCGCACCAACCCTCGCGAGGGGACGTCAACGGTCTTCTCGAGATAATTAATGGCTAGACTATAGGCGTCCAGTTGGGCGTATGCACGCCCCACAATACCGTATAGCGATGATTTATTAATATTTCTTTTGTCTCCGGATATTTGCAGGGCGTCTAGGGCACGTATACCCCAAGCGGCGGCTTGAGTATAATCTTTTGTCCTGAATGCCAAATCGGCCATAAGGCCCCAAGCCTCCAGTTCGTCTCGATCCGCCACATTAATGCGTCCTAATTTTGTGAGCGCCTGCGCCCAATTTTTATTTTGGTAATCTATAAACGCCAGATAATACAATGAGCGTGAACCATATTCAGTACTGCTCACTAAAATAGAAAAAAGGTCAGCTGCCTGAGTCGTCTGTCCGAGTTTGAAATGGGCATAGGCCATCTCGTATTGGTCTTGCTGGCTCAGGTCATTAAAATCTTTTGCCTCCTTGAACCAAGCTAAAGCATTGGCATACTGGGACTTGGTAAAATAATAATGACCCACCATAGTGTAGGCCCGATCGACCTCAGGAGCATTAGGGAAATCGCGAACGAAATCACGCATGGCCCTCGGCGCTTCTTGATGCCCTAAGACAAGCCCTAAATAGGCCAAATTAAAGGCACGTTGAGCCCTTTGATCTCTATTCAAGTTTTCATTATACAGTGTACTCCATTGCTGATAAGCCGCTTGGAAATTACCACTGTTTTGAAGCCGCTCAGCCTTATGCAACACTTGATGATAATTCATATCCAGTACTTGGCCTTGGGCAAAGAGTCCGCTTGTGACTGATGCCATCAGCAAGAGCATGACAATAAATTGAGCGGATTTCATTCGGGTTTTTGGGACCATATCACAGATAACGTAACTTTTTTTGTTCTCGTATCGAGCGTCTCGCAAGATGATCGAAAATTAACTTAAATTTGATGGATCGGCCCAGTAATGCCTCAGTTTTATGAAAAAAATTTTAATGGCCTTTATGGCCTTCGCTCTAAGTGCATGTAGCAGCACAGAATCGATAGCAAAATTGGTCACCATTAACGATGAAAAAATGGGAATAGCGACCAAAACTCCCGATGAACTCCTTACGGTCAATGGAAGCATTCACGCCAAAGAAGTACGTGTAGACCTCGATGGTGCGTTAGCCCCAGATTATGTATTTGCCCATTGTAATGAGCAGCCCACGGTGAATAATTATCAGCGCATGTCTTTAGATCAGCTCAAAGCATTTATTCGAAAGCAGGGTCATCTGCCCGGTGTGCCTACACAAGACATGTTGGATCGAGATGGGATGGATTTAAAGGCCTTTTCTTTGACCTTACTCGAAAAAATTGAAGAACTCAGTCTTTACCTTATCGAACAGCAATATCAAATCGACACCTTGATGCAGGCTCTGTCTAAAAATGCGTCGGATAGCCTACAAAATAAGACGCAAGCGCCAACAAAAAATTCACCAAAAAAGTAAAGAATCAAAAAGCAGCGCAGGCTAAATTTGTACCTTTAACCAAGATAAAAACCCGACCCATGTCCGACACTGTAGTTGAATTCAACAAAGCCAAAATCGTTCAGCGCGATCAAATCATTTTTGAGGCTGTTGATCTGAAAATCTCTAAGGGTGAGTTTGTTTATCTAATCGGTAAAACCGGTAGCGGTAAAAGTAGCCTTTTGAAGACGCTTTATGGTGAATTACCATTGAATTCAGGAACTGGTCAGGTCGCGGGATTTAACCTAATGGGGCTCAAAGAGCGTCAAATTCCTAGTCTGCGTCGTAAACTAGGTATTGTCTTTCAAGATTTTCAACTCCTGAACGATCGTAATGTCCATGAAAATTTACGTTTTGTACTAAAAGCTACGGGTTGGAATCAAGAGGCTCAAATCAATCAAAGAATCCAAGAGGTACTCACGCGTGTGGGTATGAGCGATAAAGGGCAAAAACTGCCCTATCAAATGTCTGGTGGTGAGCAACAGCGCATTGCTATTGCCAGGGCCTTACTGAACGACCCTGAACTTATTGTTGCCGATGAGCCCACAGGGAATTTAGACCCTCAAACCAGTATGGAGGTCATGAATCTGCTCAGAGAACTCAACCAGAATGGCCGCAGTATTCTCATGGCAACCCACGATTATGCCCTTTTGCTTAAATATCCATCGAAAACCATCAAATGCGAAGGTGGTGCCGTATTTGAAGTCGTACAAAAAAAAAGCTGAAGCTTAGTTTAGACCCGTTTGTTTACAATACTCAGCATTCCCTGAGCAAAAGGTCAAAACTCAATTAATTTGTGGATTTAATTCTTCATTTATTGAAAGCCTAATACCGTCCTTATTATCCGGAGCCAGTCGTGTTCCCGGAGACAGTACTATTTGATTTTTAGCGCGTAAATGAAATGCGGCCTGATCTGTAAACTCAATATCTTTTAGAATAACTTTTTGGTTAAACGCGGTCAAGGTCTGCGACCAGCGATTAATTTTTTGATTTTTGATCATGGCGATTCCCTTTTCATCGTATAGCGCTGCAACCAAGTCTAAGGCTGCCCCGCTTTGTAGCATACCGGCCCCATAATGGCCGTAATAAGGCGCGTTGGCTTTGATATGATCTATATTTTGAGCGGTCAACCTTAAAATGGTTTCCACCTCCTTGGCCCGAAGTTCTGGACGCAACGAAAACATTAGCCCTATAGTGCCAGTTACAAAAGGAGCAGCCGTTGAGGTTCCTTGATAGGTATTGTAGGTCACAATACCTTCGGTCACCCACTTACTGTAACGCAAGACCCCCACCGTTGGCGCCAGCAAATCCACCTCTGGATTTAGCGTCGCTGTGGATTGGGCATAAATCCTAAATTCTGGGCCAGATTTTTTGTGGGTGATTTCGGCAGTACGCCCAACCATACCCCACATGTTTTCTACGTAAGGCTTACCGCTTTGTTCATAACCCAGGGCATCTTCCCACTTTTGATGTTCATACATCACCGAAGACACAGAAATCACTCCGTCGTATGAGGCGGGATAATATTTTTTTTGGCCTTTGTTGGTCGCCCAGTTTTGATTGCCCGCACCAGCAACCACCACTACCCCGCGATCGAGTAACGTATTGATGACTTCTTGTCCACGTCGTGTTGGAATTGAGGTGACCCAGCTGCAATTGATCACCTTAGCTCCAGCATCGGCCAGTTCAAGCAGCATTTCCATGTTGGGGTTCCCATAATTGGTCGTTACGAGACTACAATCGTAACACACTCCCGGTATCCCAAAATCATTATTTCCCTGAGCTACAGCAATGGCGGCGACCCCCATACCGTGCCCATTTTGTAAATCGACGTTTCTGAGCACTTTGGTCTTACCGGCAAAATCCAATTGATTTGGATCAACGCGAGCATCTGAGAGTCCTACAATAATTTGTCTTGTGCCCGTGGTATATCGCCAAGCACTAGGAATTCCTACGGTATGATAATAACCTAAGTCCAAAGTATCGATCAATTGACCCGAGGCGTCTCGTAAATAGAAAAAATCATTGGGCAGAGTCTGCTTAGCCAATTGAATTTGACCGAATACCCCATGGCAAACCCACAAAAAGAGACTAAAAATAAAATATTGCCGCACCTTGACGTTTTACAATAACATCATCGAATGTAACAAAAAGTCGTGTCAGTACATGACGAAAATTGTAAATTAGCCATGATTACACCAAGATGCTTTCGATACTGATCCCTACCTTTAATGAAGAGCTCAGGCCACTAGTTGAGGACTTATGTCGTCAAATTGAGCCCCTTGAATCTCCTATTGAAATCATTATCGGGGACGATCATTCTCATGATCAAGACGGCTATAATGCACTTGAGAATCTTGGACCGGTGACCTTAATGAGAAACCCCGAAAACCTCGGACGCACGGCTACGCGTCATAGATTGGCGCAAGAGGCCAATTTCGAAAAACTTCTTTTTTTAGATGCTGATGTCATGCCTGCAAGGGCTGATTTTCTACAGCGCTACTTGTCGTCCATTAACAGGGCGCAGGTTGTTTTTGGGGGCGTAAGCTACACTGCAGAAAAACCTCAAAAATCCATGCGTTTACGCTGGGTTTACGGGAAGGAGCGTGAGGCCAAAACCGCACATCAGCGTCAAAAGAATCTTCATTTTATCATTTCACAAAATCTCATGATTGATAAGGATGTTTTCTTAGCGATCAATAACCCTGAGATCAAACGCTACGGTTGGGACAATGTGTTTTCATTTCAATTATATGATCGCGGGATTGAAGTTGCCCATATTGATAATCCCGTAATTCATCTCGGACTTGAACCTTGCAAAACCTATCTCGACAAAGTCGATCAGGCCATGAATACCTTGATTTGGGCTGAACGGCGCGGGATGATTTCAAAAGACTTTACCAGTATTCAAAAATTTTACAACAGGCTCCATTCGCTAAACCTTGCTGGCTTGCTCAGGCACTTTATCAGACCATGTTTACCCCTGATGCGCCGGCAATTAGCCTCGGACTATCCGAGTGTCCGTATGCTCGATCTCTATAAGTTTTACTATTTTTCATCATATAAAAACAAAGTATAATGGCGCAGTTTTCTGTAGTGATTCCTCTTTACAATAAGGCTGCCGAGATTCGCGCCACTCTGGATTCTGTTTTTGCACAAGTCTACAAAGATTTTGAGGTTGTTGTTGTCGATGACGGATCCACCGACCAAAGTGCTGCTCTGGTCAAAGAGTTTAGCGACCCAAGGCTTCGATTGATTTCCCAAAAAAATCAAGGTGTTGGCCCCGCCAGAAAAAAAGGGGCCCAAGAATCCGTATCCCCATATATCGCTTTTTTAGACGCAGACGATTACTGGTATCCCGATCACCTAAAGAACCTCAGCGCTTTGATTCAGCGTTATCCTGGAGCGAAGTGGATGGCCACAGCCTACGAAAAAGCTTTTACTGAGAGTCTTGTCAGAGCCGTTGATACACCGCTTCGATTGAAAGAAAATAACTGGCAAGGACCTATCAAAGATTTCTTTACAATGGCCAAAAAAGATGCCCCTGCTTGGACCTCTGCCATGTGTTTTTCCAAAGAGTTTTTCCAAACGCTAGGTGGCTTTAATCCTGAAATCACCATGGGGGCAGGAGAAGATACTGATCTCTGGATTCGCGCGGCTTTGTCCGAGCCTATGTATTGGATAAACTCTATAACTGCACGACACCAGCAGTTCAGTAGCAACAGAGTGTCCCATGCCCCGACACTTAAACGCAAATTCATCGATCTCGACTGCTATGAAAACGAGGCACAACAGAACGACCTCACTCAAGGTTTATCTGGATTTAAATCGCTATTCTATCGGATTGAAATACAAAATGGCTGGTGATGAAGCGCGGGCAAAGACCTATTTTAAGGCCTTAGACCAATCGTCACTGAATAACAGACAGAATTTATTGGTAAGACTTCCTGGGGGTATTTTGCGCTTAGGTCTTTGGGTTCAGCGATTTCTGGCCCGATTCGGCTTAAGACTCTCGGCCTTTAGCCGCTAGAAAATCTGGATATTCACGAATGTAATCGGCCTCTTCAAATCGGCCCGAAGAAAGCACCAAACAAACCGCTCCAGACGAAAAATCATCTAAAGACCGCCAAATTCCTGTGGGAATGAGCAGACCCTGATTGGGTTTATTGAGCACCACGGTAGTTTGATTACTTCCATCATCAAGCAATACAGAAAAACTGCCGCTCAAGGCAATAAGACACTCAAGTTGCTCCTTATGGGCATGTCCCCCCCGTGCTGCATCCGACGGCACATCATACAAATAATACACCCGCTCGATGTTGTAGGGCAAGACATCGCCTTCGACCACAGATAAATTACCCCTTGGATCGTGAATCTTGGGAATCTGAATGATTTTTAAATCGTCTACTGTAGTCTTATTCATGTTCAATTAACTGTTTCCATTGTTGGGTTACTTGCTCCGCACCATAGGCCGATACCGAGGATTGAGCATTAGCCTTAAGTCGTTTGTAAAACGCCTCATCGAGACATAAAGTATCCATGGCCTGTCCAAAAATACGACTATTTCGCTCACTTACCAGCAGCCCATTTTCACCGTCCTGAATCAACTCATTGGGACCGGAAATAATATCTAATGAAATCACTGGAGTCCCCAAGGACAAAGACTCGAGTAAGGCCATAGGGAAACCTTCATAATAACTGGTAAGACACACGCATTTTGCCCCGGCAATTAAAACTTGAGGATTGGGGTCAAAGGTGGTAAACACGACACTCGACTCAATTTTTAACGCTTTGCTCCTCTGTTTTAGTTGCTCGGCGTCCGGACCAGAACCCAAAATAACCAGTTTATGACCCTGTACGCTCAACCTTTGATTGAGCAAAGGCCTCGAGCAAAAACGAGACGTCTTTTACAGAATCATCCAAGCGGCCAAACCAAAGCAGATAAGGGTTTTTGACAGATGATTCCATTTTTTCATGGGAAAGCCACTCTTGAGACACAAAATTTGGAATGTGCTTTACCCCAGTAAAACCATATTGGGGCATCAAGGTCTGAGTCATATATTTCGATACCCCGACATGCTCAGAATACCGCGCCGTTAGGCGCGCAAACAACGCTGGTTTATTGGTCAAGATAAATCGGGGCATGAGCACTGTGACAGACATAAATCACTCGGGTGTCTCGATAAATCAATTTGCGATAAACCCACTCTTTGAGCATATTGGTACGCGCGCGATGATCAATGATCACATCGGGCTTTTGATCGGCAATAAAGCGGTATAATCGCCAAATTCTCTGCCAGGAGTCTGGTCTCATTATGTCCTGCCACAGGTGCTACTTTGGAGGAAAAAGTTTAGATTTTTGGTTCTGGATTTTTTCCACCTAGGTGCAATAATTCACCATCATAAGCGTAATCAATTGGATCGCGCAATACTGCGGTAGTGACCCGATAACCCAGGGCAGCAAACATTTGGCTGTGTGCTGCAACCACGCGCTGAGCCCCACCAGTACCGAGCGAGATGGTGACCAAGCAGACGTGTATATTTTTAACTTCGCTCAAATAGGCTAACTTAGTGGTCTTTCACAAAGATATGAAGATACTTTTAGTAGGCGAATACAGTAGATTGCACAATTCCCTCAAAGAAGGTCTGAGGGCTTTGGGACACCAAGTCGTGTTGATGGGCGATGGGGATTATTTTAAAAATTACCCGGTCGATATAAAACTCCGTCGCCGATTTCAAACAGGCCCCCTTCGTCTGCTTAAAAATTTAATTTACCGCTTGAGTGGGTTTGATTTGTCCTCATGGCTCATGCTCCGGGAAGCTTTGAGTCATCAAGATAAACTCAAAGGGTTCGATGTGGTACAACTCATCAACGAAAGTCCGCTAGGGATCATGCCACGCCATGAAATAAGACTTATTCAATTGGCTCAAAAACAAAAACGATAAACTATTTGTCTCGGCCTGTGGCACGGATTATATCAGCGTAAAGTTTGCGATGGACCAAAACTTTCGTTATTCCATATTGGAGCCTCTTTTTAAGGGCAAAGTCAGTCAAAAGGACTATGCCCCAATTTTAAAATACCTCAGCAAGAAGCACCAAGCCCTGCACAATTCAGTCCATGAACTCGCCGATGGTTATATTTCCACAGATTTGGATTACCACCTGCCCTATAGCGGATTAAAAAAATATTTAGGACTAATTCCAAATCCTATAAATGTTGAAGACATTAAATACACGCCACAGAGTCAGGCGAAAAAGCCCGTAATTTTTCACGGGGTTAACACAAAAAACTATCTATAAAAAAGGCAGTGATTATTTTGATCAAGCCCTAGAAATTATCATGCGAGAACGCCCTGGCCTATGCCAGATTGTGCGCACCGAGGATTTACCTTATGCAACTTATATGGCGCAACTGGCCAAGAGCGACATCGTCCTAGATCAAGTGTTGGGTTATGATCAAGGATATAATGCTCTGGAAGCTATGGCTCAGGGCAAAGTTTTACTCACCTGTGCAGAAAAAGAATGGCGAGAACATTACTACATTCCAGAACACTGTGTCGCGCTCAACGCCCTTCCTGATGCCCAAAAAATTGTGTCCCTGCTCATCGAACTCATCGATCATCCAAAGCAAAGAGACATTTTAGGGGAGCAAGCCCGAAACTTTGTAGAAAAAGAGCACCAATATAAAAAAGTGGCTCAAAAATATGTGGATCTTTGGTCGTCTGCGGGTTGACCACCTGCCATTGAATACAATGAGATTCGTCCCCGATAACAGGCTCAATTAACTGGCCCTTAAAAAAGTTTTAGATATTTATCGAGCATCGCCTGTTCGCCAGCCCAATCGCGGTCAATATCTTCTCGAAGTAATTTTACCGGAATCCCACCGACCAAGATGTTTTGACCGAGTTCAGTAATGTCTTTGGTGCACAGGCTATTTGAGGCCACGGTACAATGATCAGGCGTATGGGCTCCTTGTAAAAAAGTAACCCTATTGCTCACAAAATTATAGGCCCCAATTTTGATTGGACCCCGCATGGGTAAACTTTCATTGGTGCTGACCCGACGCATGGCATGAAAATTAGTATCGATGACTTGGGCCTCTGAACCCAAACGAGCGTAGTCGCCAAAGGTTATTGAGTGATGACAAATGACCTTACTGTTTGAAGCCACACTAGCCATGTGTCCCATGCTCAGCTTTCCTTCGGGACCCACATGTAGCAAATAATCCAATCCGAACTGCACATAACCTTTAAACTCTAGCAGACCCTCAATGTTTATTTGAGCGATGCCCCGTGCACGAGTTACAAGTTCGTAAGGCTGTCCAAACCCGATCATGCCCATGCGAACTTCCTCTGGCAACTTTATAGAACCCTTGAGTTTCCCAAAGCACACTTTTCCGTAAAATAATACGGGTAATTTTCGTGCTGATGCAAAAGAAAAATATTTGAAATTAAAGTACAAAGACTTGCACCAGTTGACTTTGCGATACAACCGACAGCGCTCTCTTAATTTACGGTAAAGGGGTCTAATGCTCATCGGAGTCTTTATCTTTTTTAAGACGCAACATATCTTTTAAATCTGTTCTTTGATTTAATCGATACAACGAAAATAGGCAAGTTATTATAATTAATGAGGCTGTTAGCGCAATTTGGAGTGCCGAGGTCTCAACAATACTGCTAAAAAGGACCAAAAGACATAAGATCAATCCTACAGCAAATATGGCGTAAAGGCTACGTGAAAGTGTTAAGCCGTAGCGCCAGCGGACAATTGCGATCAAACTAAAAAAGAGAATGATGTAATAGATCAAAAACTCACCCCTAAACCAGAAAGCCCCCAATAATAATAGCCAATAGCATTTATAGTAAATAAGAGCACATTAAAACTCAGGGTCGTGCGTAAAAATAATTTTGAATCTCCTCGTGCAATGATGACATACCCCAGAGAAAATGAAACAGCTTTAAACAACATCCCCAATATCCCCCAGCGCACCAAAGGCACGACCGCCTCAAATTCGGCAGTGTACAATAGGGTAATGATCCACGGGGCCAGAGCTAAAAACACCACAATAACAGGCAGCATGAGCAATGTGGCCATTTCGGCCTGATTTCCGACAATGGTTCTGGTTTTATCGAGATCTTCACCAACGGCAGATAAACGGGGGAAATAATCCGTTCCCATAGCGGTAAATATCAGCCCAACATAGGTATTCAAAATCAAAAATCCTGCATTATAAAGCCCCACTTGAGCCAATCCTCCTACCCCCGAGATAAATAATTGAATACCATAACCCACCAGGAGGGTTACAATAGAGCTGATAGAGAGCATGAGCCCCAGACGCATCATCGGGGTACCCTCCTGCCAAGCCCTGACCGGCTTGGTAAATTCAATAGGACGATGGCGCCGAGCATCTACAATTTGAGCCACCCCAAAACTGATCACTGCCGAGAGAATAATCGCAGGTACAATCGCGTCGATGCGCCAATAATAATACAAAGGGACAGTAACCAAGAGAGCCAAAAAATTTCCCCAAACGTTCGCTTTGGCCAGACCACTGAGTACACGCAAGCCCTTGAAGCCTTGTGAGTGTGGACTGTGTAAGTTGTTTGAACAATAAGGCCAATGAAAGCGCTCTAATATGCGTGGCATAATGGTTATCTCCAAAGGTCCAAAGACTGATCCAGGGCGCGGTAATCACCAACAAGACAACCCCGATTATTGCCGTTATTAAAAAGAGCGTCTTTAATACACTCAGAATATTTTTTTGATCCTCTGGGCTTTGCGTTTGGTAGGCCGCAATTTCTTTCACGCCACTGCGATCCAGCCCCAAATTAGTGACAGCAAGCACTACATTTAAGGTAGCCATGAGCAAACTGGCAATACCCATCCCTGCCGGTCCGATAAACAAAGCGATAAACTTTGAGCGCAACAATGCCATCAAAATATTAGCCACTTGAACCCCGCCAAACAGGGTGGTCGCTTTGAGCATACTTTGATATGACTTTTTTGCATCCATCGACCGAGAGTTACGTCATTTCTGGCTTTTGATTTTCTTGCTTGCGCACATAAGCCCAAACCAGGGCGAAAACAACCACCAAATAAACGCAATAACGAATCAAATGGCCAATAACAACCCCCTCTACCCCGTATAAACCGATAAAATAATGGGCAAAGAAATAAAATAAACCCACCGATAAAATTTCGGTGATCACAAAGTGATAAACCAATTTCTTTGAGATAAAATAATAGGAAACCACCATAGAGATCAAGCGTACAAAATCACCCATTAATTGCCATTGAAACAGCGAAGACATGGCATCAAAACCGGGAAAAATAAGATCGATAATAAAGTCTCTAAACACGTAAACCCCGATCATTCCCATACCAAAAATGGGCAATATGGTTTTATAAACATGTCCCATCTCCTTTAAGAATGAACGCCTTCCTACAACTAGGGCAAACTTCGGAATCACGTACATGGTAAACAATATGGTCGAAAAAGCCATATAATTTTTGGAGAGGTCGAGCATAGCCGACCAAATACCCGCATCACTCTCAGAGATACGTCTGAGAATCAAATTGCGTATTTCAATTTCGACAGTGCTCAGTATGACCGTAGAAAAAAATGACATCAGAGAAAAAGCGACAAAAAACTTTGCGAGCGGGGCCCTAAAATACAAGTCTTTAATTTTTAAATACTGAGTCAAAACCCGAGCAAACACCCAAAGTAAAATCCCCAATTGAATGGCAGGAGTAATGGCTATAGCCAGCAATACTCCGTCAAAATTATCGGCGTATAAAAAGCCAATAATTAAAGCGGAACTCAACAAATAACTCAGCAGATCTATTTTAGCAAACTGTTTGTACTGCGAAAGTCCATTAATTACCCCGTTAAAAACCCTTTGAAGGCTAATCATCGGCACCAAAAGGGCGATGATCTGAATGAGGTACGCATAGTGTACTGTGCCAAATAAATAGATACTTAATTCTTCGTGCCAAATCAAAAGGACAATGGCGCTAATGACACTTCCGATCGCCGTAAATACAAAGGTGGTGGAAAACAGCGCCGCCAGCTGTTTTTGATCTTCCTTGAATTCTGAGATATATTTCACAATTCCGTTGAAAATACCCAGAGAAGTAAACGAGGTCAACAGCTGAATTAAACTGCGCAATTGCCCCTGCAAGAAAATTCCGGATTCCCCAAAATTCTCAGCAATAACGCGGCGAATAAATAGAGAAATAAACTGCCTGACTAAAATAACCGGTGCATTGAGCGAGGTCATTTTAAGCAGCATATTGCCTTTTATAAAGTCGATTATTTTCAAGGCCGAAAAGAATTTAAACCAAAAATAACTCGGTCCACTTGTTCGCCAGTCATCACTGGGCTCATGGGAATACTCAGGACCTGATCATGCAGGTGTTCTGTTACAGGATAGCCCTGCCCCGCAAACTCTGATAATCCCTCTTGTTTGTGTGGAGGTATCGGGTAATGAATTAGGGTCCCTATACCCAGTTCTTTCAGATGATTTTGAAGTAGTTCTCTGTGCTTGGTGCGCACCACATACAAATGATATACATGATCCCCATCATATCTAGCGTTAGGCAGAATAATCTCAGAATTGGCGATCTGGGCATCATAACGTTTTGCAATCGCGACGCGCGCGGCATTGTCTTTATCAAGCCCCTGAAGCTTTATGCTCAGAAAAGCGGCTTGTAATTCGTCAAGTCTTGAGTTGAACCCACTCAGTTTATTGAAATAACGCTCTTGAGAACCATAATTGCGCAAAAGACGCAGCGTTTGGGCCAATTCATCATCGTCTGTGGTCACAGCACCTGCATCGCCTAAAGCACCGAGGTTTTTAGTCGGATAAAAACTAAATCCAGCGGCGTGGCCCAAATGCCCAGCGCGCAAACCCTGCTTATTTTTAGCCCCATGCGCCTGAGCAGCATCCTCAATAATTAACCAATCGCGCAATTTAGCCAGCGAGGTGATTTCCTCCATTGGCGCTATGGCTCCATAGAGGTGCGTGGGCAAAATAGCTTTGACCGCGGGATCCTCAAGTGCCGTCAAAGCAGCGACATCAAAATTAAATGAATCAGGATTTGCATCAATCAATACTGGTGATCAATCCAGCCTGCTTGACAGAAAGTACCGTAGCCACATAGGTATGGGCACAAATCGCAACTTTATCCCCATTACTGAGCTTGCCCATAACCTTATAGGCCTCAAAAATCAGACGCAGTGCATCTAATCCATTACCCACCCCCACACAGTGCTTCACACCACAATAAGCAGCATATTCTGATTCAAACTGAGTTACAGCTGCGCCCAATATGGTTTGACCACGATCCATAAACGAGGCGAAAGCCGCTTCAAAATCAGCTCTGTGTCGGTCATTAATTTTATGTAGATCCAAATAAGGAATCATAACAGATTTAATTTTAGATCTTGATGTCTTCTAGTCTCAATCTCGTATTGGTTTACCGTTATACAGCGCGCGCCACCGGACTGTTTCCAGAACAATAAGCCCGAATTCAGGAGTGCCCCATTATCCTCACTAGAGGTATTGAAATCAAAGTAGCGTCGGCCGCGCGCGAACTCTTTGATGATAAAATCATAAGCCAAATCAATACTCCCGAGTTTGTTTTTATCACTATCGCCCATAACATATTGTGGGTGCACCACAGTCGGGGTCAAAAACACGGTGGTTCCCGCCACAAGCTTTTCCTTGTGATAAACCGAAACTTGTTTGATGGACTCGGGAAAACGTGACGCCAATAACTTAATTTCCTCGAGGGAATGAACGGGTTTAGCCCCGTGCTTTTCTGATAACTGTGGAATGAGTATCGTGTCCCAAAATCCTTCAAAATTATCGTCACAGACCACTTTTAATTCATGTCGCCGGGCACGGTTTAGGCCCTCTCGCCTATTTTTTTCAAAACCCAAAGCATTGTCGTAATCAATCACCAAAGCCACATCTTTTTTGATGCACTTCGCCTCTATCAAGTTCAAAAAGTAATCCAATTCGTCACTTGGCACCTGGGCATAAATACCTCGGATCTCCTTTAGATTCATCGTATTCAAACCTTGGGCATGAGCGTAAGCCAGGGTTGCTTTAAAACAATCGAAGGCCTGTGTAAACTTTATTTTTTTATGCCATACAAAACCTCCGTAGGTCAATCCCTGATGGGCGTATAAAACCTCATCTTTTTCATGAGCCGGGACTACTGCGCGTAGTTTTTGGTCCTGATAAATCATCAAAGAATGATCTGAAAAACGATCCTGATGATAGTCCACGAACCCACGCTGCAATATGAATGTGCCATTTTTGCTGTTAGCGACAAAAGCATCCCATTCTGACGCGCACTTGACATTATATCGTTTGACCTCAATCATGGCTCAACTTTTTTACAAACGACCGCACCGCTGTAGTCGATATATTCATAAACCCCTGATACTGCTCATCATTTAGAATAACATAACTGACATCGGGTTCCAAATCTTTTGAAACCATTTGATTTTTACCTAAGTGTCCAAAGAGCAAACGAAATACATTCACAGATGTTGTAAAATTAATGGGCTGCACAGGTTTCAAAGTTGTCGGCCACTTTATGGACAATTGACTGCTAAAGATAGAGTAAATTAAATCTCGATCCCCGGTTTTGGTATAGATTTGATTGGTATAATCTAGACCCACAAAGCCCCCGTGATCCGCGAGTATCATGATCAAAGCCTCGGGGTCGCGCTCGTTGATCGAGGCCACAAGTTCTCGGATTTTTTGCTGTCCTCTCTGCATGCTTTCCAGCCATAATTCACGCTCTTGATCGGCACCAAGAGACATTTCTTTTCGACCGTGAATATGGCCAGGATTGAAAAACTCAACAAAATAAAATTGGGGCTCGATCTGATCTGTCGACATGAACTGCTTCAGGTCCAGGGCAACATCAGCCTTAAGATTAAAACCTTGGCTCAAGTACCCTATGTCCGAATAGCTAAAATTAGTACGATCAAAACCCAGCCTTGGATGATTCACCAGCAAGTAAGGGGCTACGGAAAGTAAGTTAGTTTGGTAGCCATTATTTTTTAAAATGGTTAAAACGTGATTGTCCGAGACAATGCTTTCCCGTGCATCAAGAGCCTCACTAAAGCTGTTGCCAAAATTGTAATAATGATGCTTCATCATCATCAGCGCACTGTTTGACGACAAGGTTGAGGCATAATTACTACGAAAGTTCGGATAATGCGTAAACCCAAATTCTTCGAGTTCGCGCTGGAAGGTACTGTCTTGATATTGGTAGTAGCCATTATATAACTCCCTAAAATTGACCAGTCCATCAGGTTGGATCAAATAAATATTTGGTTTAGCGATAAGCTCAGTTTTCAAAACCTCGGGGGCAATATCCTTCCAGGCATCGGACAAACTCAAATTATGCCCCACCTGCCCAGCCAGCGGAATTATAGCAAGGAACCCCATAAGGGCTTGAAGAATCATGATTTTTTTGTGATGATGGCCAAAAAAATAGGCGTATACAGCCGACAATAAGATAATGAGCGCCGTAATCTTGCGATGAGGCGCCTCGAGCAGCGTCACTTTGAGAAAAAAGAAAAAAAAGACCAAATCCCAAAAATGCGAGCCAAAATCCTACCCAGCGATCGCCAAAAGTTTTCTTCAGCATTATGGTTCCTAGAGCAGCGATAAGTACCGGCAACACCACAAATACCGCAGTAAAAAACACCAAATGACCCCATGAATTTACTAAACTATAATTGTTGCCGGCGTAAAACAAAACAGGGTATAGGCCAGCGCAAAGCCCTACTTGCCATGGCCTGAGCGGGCTGTCCTTGATTTTATCTATTATTCCAGCCATAGATGAACTATTCTCGAGTATGCATTAAATAGAGTACGCGCTCACTTTCGGGGATTTCTACCTTTTCTGCAATGGTAAAATAAAGCTTATAGGCTCGCTCAAATTCGTGCTGATTGTAATGATCAAAATGATTGATGAATTCTCTTTTACGCTGCAAGAGTGAATCCACCCAACTGTCATTGCGCTTGGGGAATTCAATAATCAGCACCGAAGATAAACCGGTAAAAAATCGAGCAGAATCCTCAAATGGAATATTACCTGAAAGGGTCATATGATGAATGACTGCCAAAGCCAAAACAGCCTGTGGACCCCAGGCTCTGAAGACGACGCAAAATCGAATCACGTTCGGTATTGGCCCAACCGATAGCGGGACTGGGCTGAGCCACATCAAACCAAAGCGGCAACATATTGACCTCTTTATTGGCCTTCACTTGAGCATAATTGGAGGCCACGGCATTGTGGTCTATATCTGCCACCACTGCCAAATCTAGGTCCTGGAGCAAGGCCCTGGCAAAGGTTCCATCATTACCCCCCACATCTAAAATTTTTTTTGCGCCATGATCATTAACCCATTTTTGGATTTGCTGTTTTTTAAAGTTAAACGACTCCGGCTGATAATTGGTTTTATTGTAATAATCACCCCATTCGGTTTGTTCCTTGAGCTCGAGCTTGTCAATGTAATCATATAACGAGCGTAACAGGTTGCGCAAACTCTTTTTAGAAAGCTTTATGCTTCGTGATTTTGGGGTGTATTCATCTTTATGTTTGGCCTCCATTTTGGCCATAAGATGTATGTTGGTGTACAACGTTGGGCTCAATTTGCTACGCGTGGGTAACATTGAAGCCGCAAGAGCCACGGGAATCCCGTCGATATGGGTTTGCATCATCTTGAGGGCTTCAGCACCGTGGTAATGCGCTAAAATCAGAGGGGCGAAAAAATGTGAAATGAACTGCTTGTAAGCGCGCCAGGGACTGTCTTTTTGGTAGATATCAAAGGATAAAGTATCTATGAATATTGCCCGTCCGCGATGAAAAGTCACATTATAGGCCGAGGCATCTTTGAGCGAAAAATCGCGATCCAAGGCATAATTTTGGAGCTTTAGCGTCAAAAGTGCCGCCTGTTTATACTGATCAAAACTCCATTCATAGGGATAAGTCATCAGCTGAATTTGCTCCGGCAATAGCACAATCGACTCATCTGAGCGCTGCTGCTCTTCATGAGGAATCAACATTTTGGCCTTAAACAAAGGCGTAAAAAAGTCTGCCTTACACAAAGCATCGTATACCGGAAAATAAATGGGGTTGATGACTCTTTTAACCGAAGAACCGTCTTGAACAATGTATCCAGAGGGGTCACGGAAAGAAGCTTGATGTCTATGAGCCTTGCTCTTCCTTGGGTTGTTTTTCGTCCTGCTCTAAATCTATGGAATCAATACCATTTTTTTGAGACTTAGTCAGACCAAAAAACGATTTTACCTTGTACATAAAGTTTTTTGAAAACAAAACAATACCGGCAGCAGCGGCCACTATGGCCTGGACAAGCATAGCCCCCAAGCCCGGATCAAAGTAAAGAAACATCATTGAAAAATAGCCCATCGTCATTTTTATTGGTCCTTAGACACAAATTAAATAAAAAAGCGGCACTTAACCCCTTTAATGCCGCTAAACTTTCGAACAGCACACTACGAGAATAAGCCAAAAATACTAGGCCTTTGATCGCTTGCGGTCTACTTCTTTGAGCAATATTTTACGCAAACGCAAATGATTCGGCGTGACCTCAACATATTCATCTTTCTGAATGTATTCTAGGGCCTCTTCAAGTGAGAATTTGATCGCGGGAACAATTCTTGCCTTATCATCAGCACCAGCAGAACGCACATTGGTCAGTTTCTTAGTTTTGGTGACATTGACCGCCATATCATCTTGTCGCGAGTTCTCACCAATAACTTGGCCTTCATAGATTTCTTCTCCCGGATCGATGAAAAATCTTCCGCGCTCTTGAAGTTTATCGATAGAATATGGAATGGCCGTCCCGTTCTCCATGGACACCATACTTCCATTCTGTCGCTCAGGAATACCGCCTTTTAAGGGTTGATATTCCAAAAAGCGGTGGGTCATGATGGCCTCGCCAGCGGTCGCAGTCAAGAGTTGATTTCTAAGACCAATAATCCCGCGTGAAGGAATCACAAATGTGCATACCATGCGGTCGCCTTTGGCTTCCATGCTTTGCATTTCACCCTTGCGGATGGTCACCATATCTATAGCACGCCCACTCACCTCTTCAGGAAGATCTATGGTGAGTTCTTCGACAGGCTCACAAGAGACCCCATCGATTTGTTTTATGATCACCTGAGGCTGACCGATCTGAAGCTCATAGCCCTCACGACGCATGGTTTCAATCAAAACAGAAAGGTGCAAAACGCCACGCCCAAATACCATGAATTTATCAGCGCTATCGGTTTCTTGTACTCTTAATGCCAGGTTTTTCTCCAATTCTCGATTCAAACGCTCTTTTACATGACGCGAAGTCACAAATTTTCCGTCTTTTCCAAAGAATGGAGAATCGTTAATCGTAAAAAGCATACTCATGGTAGGCTCATCTATGGCAATCGTAGCAAGCGCCTCGGGCTGCTCAAAATCACCGATACAATCACCGATTTCAAATCCCTCCAAGCCAACCAAAGCACAAATATGACCAGCATTTACTTGAGTCACTTTCTTGCGCCCTAAACCCTCAAAAGTAAAAAGCTCTTTGATACGACTTTTCACGATGGATCCATCGCGTTTTATCAGCGAGACATTCATCGCTTCTTTCAAGGTACCGCGCTGCAAACGCCCGATGGCGATACGTCCGGTAAATGAAGAATAATCCAGTGAGGTGATCAGCATCTGAGGCGTTCCTTCCTCAATTTTAGGTGAAGGAATGTGATCCAAAACCATATCTAATAAGGGGGCAATTGAATCTGTCGGTTGTTTCCAATCTGGACTCATCCAATTTTGTTTGGCCGAACCGTAGACAGTGGGAAAATCTAGCTGCCACTCTTCAGCGCCTAGATCAAACATTAAATCAAAGACGGCCTCATGAACCTCGTCTGGAGTACAGTTTTCTTTATCGACTTTATTGACCACAACACAGGGCTTTTTACCCAAAGAAATTGCCTTTTGAAGCACAAATCGCGTCTGGGGCATCGGCCCTTCAAAAGCGTCCACCAAAAGTAAAACGCCATCGGCCATATTCAAAACACGTTCTACTTCACCACCAAAGTCCGCGTGACCAGGGGTGTCGATGATGTTAATTTTTGTGTCCTTATAGACTACAGATACGTTTTTTGAGGTAATGGTAATCCCGCGTTCACGTTCTAAGTCGTTATTGTCCAAAATCAGTTCCCCGGTCTTTTCATGGGCCTGAAATAAACTACAATGGTGTAATATTTTATCCACCAAAGTGGTCTTACCATGGTCAACGTGCGCAATAATGGCGATATTTTTAATGTTCATATCTTGGGTTAAAAGCGGCGCAAAAGTACTGTTATTTAGCCAATAAAGTATTAAACGCTCATTATATTTTGGGTTTATCGATGATAATTCTGCAACTAATCACTGTATAATTAGTGTATCTTTGTAGCGAAAAAATATTCCTATGGACTTAACCCAGATTCCTAAATTAAAACACACCCAAAGCGATAATTTTTTCTTCTGGCCGGACCTTGTGCCATCGAGGGCTATGATATGGCCATGCAAATTGCAGAATCCATTGTTGCCATCAGTGAGGAGCTGTCCATTCCATTTATCTTCAAAGGGAGCTTCAAAAAAGCCAATAGAAGCCGATTAGACAGCTTTACAGGGATAGGGGATCAAAAGGCTTTAGAAATTCTCAAGGCTGTAGGCGAGCGCTTTGATGTCCCTACCGTAACAGACATACATCAAGAGAGTGATGCAGCCATGGCGGCAGAATATGTCGATGTTCTGCAAATACCAGCATTCTTAGTGCGCCAGACGGATCTATTGGTGGCTGCCGCAAAGACCGGTAAGGTAGTCAACCTTAAGAAAGGGCAATTCATGAGCCCCGAGAGTATGCGCCATGCTGTGACCAAAGTCCAAGAATCAGGCAATAACCAAGTTATGATTACGGACCGAGGCACCATGTTTGGCTATCAAGATCTCATTGTAGACTTCCGAGGAATTCCGACTATGAAAACTTATGCACCTACCGTGCTTGACGTCACGCATAGCTTGCAGCAACCCAATCAAAATATCGGAGTTACCGGGGGACGGCCTGAAATGATTGAAACCATAGCACGTGCTGGCATCGCAACCGGAGTAGATGGGTTGTTTATCGAAACCCATTTTAATCCCGCCGAGGCCAAAAGCGATGGAGCCAATATGCTCGATTTGAAAAACCTTCCTGGTCTGATGCGCAAACTCGTGGCCCTACGCCAGACGATCAATAAATTTTGAAAGGACTCTCCAGAAGCCAGAGCATTCCATAAACAAACAGAGGTTAGTGACCCATGGCGTAATATTGCAGATAGCAAAAACGCGGGGTAAGACGCCCCATACCGTCCGTAATTTGGGCGCGCGCAAGCACACCTTCACTGTCTCCATCAAAAAACGAAGGGGCAATTTGCTCTAAAAACTGCTCGCCAAAACCTTGACTTGCGTCTCGGGGTAATTCACAAGGTAGATTATCAACGGCCATAACACCAATGGCATTTGGCTCCATAAAGTCAACCTCTGAGTGGGTCTGTGGATCGTAACCGAAGAATGGATCGGCAATTGTTGATGGACGAATTGTACAGGCCACAGGCCCGTCAATATCACAAGAAACATCAGCGACAACTTTAATGCGACAAGCTGGATCAGCCATAGCTTCACGGGTAAGAATTATTGGGGCACCATTGCAATAAAAATGACCAGCTACAAATAAATCAATCACTCGAGTGAATCGATCAAAATCACATTCATAACGCTCTGGATACTCATAAAATTCTGACCGATTAAAATCCTTGCCCTTCTCTATGCTTATTGTAATCCTCTAGATCGAGCATGGCGAAACTCGGGCCCTCTTGGTCTCGCATCAAAAGCTCGTCAGGGCTAACCTGATTTATTCCGAGATGGTCAATAATTTCCTTAGCCCCAAGCGCTACTTTTCCACGGCCAGTGATGAGTGTTTTAAAGTTTTCGGGGAGCACCACCTTACCCAGTGCTTCTTTAACTGCATCGTAATCGTACAAATGCTCAACTTTTGGCAAATCGAAAGTTTTCATTTTTTTACCGTAAAGCCTGAAGCCATTATATGCCCCGACAATCCCCGCATAACGACCAAATCCGATCAGGCGTTTACCACTATCAGATATAAAAGTTTCATGATCATACAGCGCGATTTTTTTCGAGCAAATAGCCTGCATCAATCCTTGATTATAAGGTTGCTTTTTTGATGGTATGACTAAAAAACAAATAAGACTTTTCCTCTACAAGGGCAGATACGGGCACTTCCTTGACCCCCACAAAAATATCGGCAAAAGACACATCATCAAGCACCTCAATTCCTTGTACCCGGTATTGCTCGTCATTAAAAATTCGAATATCTGAAGATTCTACCACCAAGCGCGCCTCTGGGAATCTGTTTTTAAACAAAACACATTGCTCAGGAGTCATCACCACACGTTTATCTGGTGGTAATTTGCGCTCTTTGATCAGTGCAAACGTCAATGTCATTAAATAGGTTAGGTTGAAATTGCTGATACAAAGATAGCTTTTTCGTGTATCTTTGCGAGGTTAAATTTTGTAGACCCTACGGATTTTAAGATTTCCAACAGGGGCCGACTGGTTTTGACAGCGGGTTTCATTGGTTGGTAAGCATGCCGAGCGCTGGGATACAGCTCGTAAATCTCATATTTCACTCTATTTTAAACGGCGAGAATAACTACGCCCTAGCTGCATAATCTGAATTATAGTAAGATGTGCCTCGGCCCGCAAGGCGGGCAAGCAGGAAGTCACTCGAAGGCCTTGGTTTGCGGCAATCGATTCAGTGGCTTCGTAAAAGTAAACCTAGCTTGGTTAGGGCTTTGATGACCTAGCGAAATTTAAATGAAGCTAAGTCTTGAGCGGGCCGTTTTCAGCCAGCAATGGAACGAAAATTTAAATGAAAACTAAGCATGTAGAACGCCAGGCAACGGCACGTTTGGACGGGAGTTCGACTCTCCCCGGCTCCACAACATTATTCCCAAAAACACCGGGTTGTTTTTGGGATTTTTTTGCTAAAAAAATACGTCTTGGGCCACTTCAAAGGTATTGGAATGAGCATCGATAATGTTTTTGATTTCAGGGGAATAACCTCCACCCATACTGACCTGAACTGGAATATTATTGTTTTTACACAGCTGTAAAACAAACCGATCTCTAGCCTTACACCCTTCCATCGATAACCCTAGCCGACCCAGTTTATCGGTTTTTAATACATCAACGCCAGCTAGATAGAATATAAACTCTGGCTCAAATTCTTCGACTATTTTTGGTAAATGATATTTCAAAGCCTTGAGATAAACCTCATCCCCAACATTGTCCTGAAATGGCAAATCAAAATCACTCCTTTGCTTTTTAAATGGGTAGTTTTTCTCACCGTGGAACGATAGGGTAAATACAGAATCTTGATGTTCAAAAATAGAGGCTGTTCCATCACCCTGATGTACGTCTAAATCAACAATCATGATTCTCTTGGCCAAATCATGATCAATTAAATAGTTGGCTGCGATCGCCTGGTCGTTCAGCATACAAAATGCACCCGGCCGATCTCGGTAAGCGTGATGAGTTCCGCCTGCAATATTCATCGAAATTCCATAATTCATTGCAAAATGCGTGTTGTCCACAGTCCCCTGGGCGATGATGTGTTCTCGCTTTATGAGTAAGTCAGAAAGTGGAAAACCAATTTTTCTGGCCTCTAATTTGGGTAAAGATAAATGGACTAAATCATTGTAATATCCTTCGTCGTGAGTCGATAATAATATTTGTTTGTCGATTGGAGATGGAGTGAAAAAGTTTTCTGAACTACAGATGTTATGACGCAATAACTGCTCTGGCAACAATTCGTACTTTTCCATAGGAAAGCGGTGTCCAATTTTAAGTTGGTGCTTATAAATTGGATTAAGCGCAATTTTTAACATTTGTCTTTCACTCGTTAGACCTGTTAAAATTAGTAGATTTATGCCGTAGTCATAACATAATTAACTTTACCGGGATTCATTTTTAATTTAAACCTTGAGCAACGCAAGAATAAAATATTGTCATAAATGTCAATCTGATTTTTCGACCATGTATCGGATTCAATGTATCAATCTGTATCTATCTGTATCTACAGGGCCAGTCCAAGCAGTAATTCCTCCCAAAAGATTGTAAGTATTTTTTATACCCACCGCATTCATGAGCATACAAGCCTGCACACTGCGTCCTCCAGAGCGGCAATAAACATAATAGTTTTTATCCGGATCCATGGACTTTATTTGATCCATGAACTGGCTGGAATATTGAATGTTACATTGAATAGCACCGGGAATTTTCCCCTCTTCAACTTCCATGTCGGTGCGTACGTCGATGAGCACAGCGTTACTGTCTTCTGAGGACTGTTTCGCCCAATCGGTTTGGTTTAAATCAATCATGAATCTTTGAATTAATTCTCAAAGTTAATTAAAATCAAATCCTTATGATTTAATTTTTTTTTGAATAATGGTGTGGTATACACCACAAATTATCTATACATTTGTACCAACAAATATTGTAGATACAAAAATGAATATTGTACAGAGCATAATAAACTCTATTCCCCTGTCCTCTCAGGCGCGAACGACTGTAAATATTTTATACACTTCTCGTTTTTTGGAAGAACAGAGCGCTCCTTTATACAAAAGATA
Organism: Flavobacteriaceae bacterium; assembly: GCA_038141525.1. GTDB lineage: Bacteria > Bacteroidota > Bacteroidia > Flavobacteriales > Flavobacteriaceae > BACL21. The sequence goes on from JAYQIF010000008.1 coordinate 420,508, forward strand.
CGGTATCACGGCAGCACATTTTAATATTCTGAGAATTCTTCGTGGTCAAAAAGGAACACCAGCTAATCTTTCTACGATTCAAGAGCGAATGATTGATCGCAACAGTAATACCACGAGACTCATCGATAAACTCCTTGAAAAAAACTGGGTAACCCGAAGGGTTTGTCCTTCCAATCGCAGAAAAATAGAGGTCAACATTACCGCTCTAGGTCTTGAAAAATTATTGGAAATTGATCAAGGGGTGGAACAAACCTTGACAAGAATTTTAGCAAACTTAACCGAAAAAGAAATGGGTCAGCTCAACACCCTATTAGATAAAGTTAGAGCAGATTACTGATTATTTTAAAATTTAAAACCATTAAATCATCAAACTATGAAAAAGTTATTTAAATCAACAGCACTCATCATGAGTACTTTGTTCACGCTCAGTGTAGTGGCCTCAAATCCAGGTGAACCCAAGCCGGTTAAATCAAGTTCTGTAAGCTGGACGGCGAGTAAAGTTACTGGTACGCACTCCGGCATTATCACCCTTGGTGATAGTTATCTAGAAATGGATGGAGATCGTGTCGTAGGTGGGCGTATACAAGTTAACATGAGCACCATCGTGGTAACCGACCTAGAGGGCGATTCCAAAGCCAACTTAGAGGGACACCTGAAATCTGACGACTTTTTTGGTGTAGCTCAGCATCCTACAGCCAGCCTTGACATTACAGGGGCTACGACAAATGATGATGGCAGCCAACAGGTCACCGGAAACATCACCATTAAAGGAGAGACTCAGCCGATTACCTTTACCATGTCTTTCAAAGGTAACTACGCCACAACCGCATTAAATATCGATCGCACCAAATTTGGTATTCGTTACGGATCAGGAAGCTTTTTTGACAATCTTGGTGATAAAGCCATAAACGATCAATTTCAAATTCGCGCTAAACTGGAGTTATAATCGAATGACTATTCGTATGATGAAAAAACCCGCCACAAGCGGGTTTTTTTATGCTCAAGCAGGAGGCACGAGGGCGCTTATTTGTAAATTAGCCATATAGACTCATTCAATTTTGCACTTACTTGTATTAGACAATCGTGATAGTTTTGTTTATAACCTAGTACATTACCTCGAAGCCTTTGGTCATGAGGTTACGGTAAAACGGCCCCAAAATGTAGCAGAAATTGATATTTCTAAGTATGATAAACTTGTGCTTTCGCCAGGGCCGGGTTTACCCAATGAATCGGGTGAACTGATGTTAGCCATTGAATTATGGCATGCGCAAATCCCAATCTTGGGAGTTTGTTTGGGTCATCAAGCTCTTGCCTTATTTTTTGGGGCCAAACTATATAACCAAGATCAAGTTACTCATGGTGTTTCTTCACCGATTAATATCCTGAATACAGAAGATAAACTATTTAAAGACTTACCCAATCGCATTGATGTCGCACGTTATCATTCTTGGTGCGTATCCAGTCATTCTCTACCACCCGAATTAGCATGTACTGCTGAGGACGACGATGCGGTCATTATGGCAATGCGGCACAGAGCGCTGCCGATTCACGGCATTCAATTTCATCCAGAAAGCATATTGACACCGCTTGGACGTAACATTATTCAAAATTGGCTCACAGACTAATGCCTATTCTGGTACAAGTCGTTCATTACTTTTTATAACTAGTATTTCTTTTCATCTATCCTCTGGCCTATTAATAGGACAATATCGAGCTAAAACATCGAGGATAGAAATAAAAAAAGCCCGCTCAAATGAGCGGGCTTTTCTTTAAAGAATATATCTAATCTTATTTATTCTTTTACTAAGCGCTTGATGGCTTGACCATCTTGTGCTTGAAGTTGTACCATGTACACTCCAGAAGCTAAGTGCGATACATTTACACTTGCTTCGGCTGACATGTCAGATAGATCAACTGTCTGAATCATACGACCATTAAGATCATAGATGACAGCACGCTCTAGTTGAATGTCAGTACTGTTGCCAATGTTCATCACATTGCGTGCAGGGTTTGGATAAATTGATACACCAGCATTCAATTGGTTGCTCGCTACACCCAATACACTCTCTACAGTCAATTCAAAACTACACGTTCCAACATTTCCTTCATCATCAGTAGACGATAAAGTCACTGTGTACACACCGTCAGGTAATAACGTACCAACTGGTGGATCTTGTGTCACAGCTCCTGCAGGATCAGAACAGTTGTCTGTCGCAGTTACATCCACTGTATAATCTGGCACTTCATAGAATAAATCTACAGCTCCTGGATCTACAGTCATGTCTTCTGGACATCCCTCTAATACTGGTCCCATATCGTCAACAACGGTCATTGTCGCTTGACAAGAGGCAATATTACCGCTATCATCACTCACGAATACAGTCACTGTGATTGGCACTCCAATATCGGCACAAGTTACATCTGTAATATCCACAGCGGTGATCGTGATACCACAGTTATCAAACGAGTCTGAGCTGATGAAGTATTCTGGCAATACTTCTGCCATACCATTCTCGTCGAGACTTACTGTAGCGTCCTGACAGATTAAAATAGGATCATCAACGTCAAGAACCTCAACTTGGCTAATACAAGTAGATACGTTTCCACTATTATCAGTTACGGTTACTTCGACATCATTGATGCCTAAATAAGAACAATCAAAATCAAAATTCTCAACAGCAGTGCTTCCTTCGTAATCGTAATAGAAACGACCATTAAACACACGTGGACTGAACACATTGCCAGTGAATGGTACGTTCGTCGCTGATCCTCCTGAGAATTCAAGTTCGGCGGTAGCATAATTTTGGTTTGTACCATCACCGTTAGTATAATCATGGTCATGATCAGCACTAAGCACTAAAGCAACGCCGTAAGTTCCGGGCTCAGCCGCTAGAGCGTCTGCAAAAGTGGCAAAAGACGGTGTTCCAGCACCTTGTCCATCACCAGATGCAGTACCTGCTAATTCCCATGCACCCGGATTATTTTCGTTACCAATATAGGTTCCTCCTTCTTCTGTTACATACATCTCAACAGTGAAGGCTCCTGTGGCACCAGTATGGACATCTAAAGCAGTTAATGCAATGTCCTCAACAACTGTAAGGTCGAAATACACGGCACCTCCTGGAGATCCACCATTACCACCAGCGAATAAGGTAGTTAAGTCACCAGATACAATTCCTGGAGCCTCAACGGTCACTGTATAATCACATCCTTCAACAACATCCACTAAGAGATCACTCGCATCGTAGTTTGCCAAGCCATTTCCATCTAGAACAACTTGTACAATTGAACTTGGCGCGAAGTAAGACAAACTAAAATTGTCTACACCGGCAGACCAACCCCAACCGCCTTCGTCGTCATAAGTGAAACGAACTTGGAAATTTTCGTTGGCGTAGGCTAGAACATCAAGATCACCTGAAGGCGTTGGTGGTGTATCGACAGTTGTAAACACTAGTTCTACCCACTGGGCGCCATCCCATACCTCAGCACGGAATAATCCACTACCCGCAAAATCTTGCATTGCATAGTCAAATGACAATACGGCACTGTTTACCCCATCGATATCATATACAGGAGAAAGTAAACGAACTAAATTGACGTTTCCACTACCGGCTGCGTCGTCATCAAAAGTTGCTGCATTTGTTGGGAAATCAGGACCACCAGATTGGAATCCAGTACCGAACTCCCAATCTCTGCTCCCTGCCTCAACAACAGTTGTCCATCCATCGGGGATGGTCGCAGCTTCGAAATCTTCAAATATATCAGCAGACAAAGGCTCTCCATCACAAATGATTTCTCTGGAGCAGTAGTATCGACTACAGTAATTAAAGTGTTACATGAAACACTGTTTCCAGCTGCATCAAAAGCAGTAATTGAAATACCAACCTGCCCAATATCAGAACAATCTAAGAAATCATCTTGTGGACCACCTGAGATAAGTCCTTCATAATTAATTGCTCCATTCCAAACACGTGGACTAAAAGTTCCACTACTAAATGGTGTGTTTTGTCCAGCTCCAAGAGAAATCGACAAATCGTCGTTCTCGAAGTTTTGGTTAGAACCATTTCCATTGGTGTATCTGTGGGCATTATTCGCATCAAGAACAATCGCCATGGCATAATCTGTCCCTGCATCTAACGCAACACCTGAGGGCAAGAATGCCTCAGAAGGCGTTCCGTCTGGCTGAGCATCTCCTGTAGCTGTTCCGAGTAGGGTCCATGCACCAGGATCTTGTTCGTTTCCTGCGTAAGTACCTCCAACAATTGTGTAGATGTCCATACTAAAGGGAGCGCCACCGGAACCTTGAAGGTGGGTTAAAAATCCTGTAACGGTTATATCTTCAATCGCCGTAACATCAAAGAATACAACACCACCATTAGCACCGCCATTACCACCAGCAAATACAGTCGCTAATGAGCGTGCCTCAGGAATCAAAGCACCACCAAACTCGTAACTTACAATGCCACAGTTATCACTGAAGCTCGCTAACAGTTCTTCTGGATCCAACGTGTAATCGCCCGAAGTACCTAGCTCTACAGTATACTCAGCAAGACATTCAATCATCGGATCTTGAACATCCTCCACGGTAATGGTAAAGGTACATGATGATTGGTTTCCACCAAGATCGAAGGCTGTGAACTCAACAGTGTTTACACCCACTGGGAATTCAGAACCGGTTGGTAGACCAGCAGTCTGCACGACAACATCCAAATCTCCATCTGGATCGATGGCTACTGCATCAGCAAAGTTGACGATCGCACCACATTGGTCAGCATCGTTTGAAACAACAACATCCACAGGACACTGAATAACTGGTGGGTCACCAACAATTAAGGGTTCAGAAATCAGCGTGGCTCTTGTTGTGGTCGATGTGAAATTAGTTCCACAAAAGTAACGATAGATGTGTACAGCAATGTCACTCCCGTCTGAGGTGAAAGAGACGCGACTTTGTAATCCACAACTGTCATCGTTATAAGCAATAACAGCTCCCGTAGCGAAATTACGTATTGTTAATTGAGTATCATAGGAAGCTCCGCACAAACTCCACTCGTATACAGCCCCTGGGGTAAGACCAGTGACCTGATAATACTCACCTGCCCAGTTACCGGTTGTGACAATTTGTTCAACGCCAACAACCGATGGCGCATTCTGTGTTGCGAATGGATATCGACTGGTATTCGGGCTACATTGCGCCTCCAAAGACCATGACGATCCCATCGTTAACAACACGATCATTACAAAAATAATTTTTTTCATGTGTAAATAAGATTAGTTATTAGTGATTAAAGATATAAAAATTCCAAAAGAATAATACAATGAGCCATAAAAAATGCGCCAAAAAATGACGCATTTTTTATTTATTCTCATTTATCGATAAAAAACACCCCTTATCGGATAAAAATTAGCTCATGGCCATTGGATAAATCATCGGCAAACCGATAACCTCCTGTATCGAAACCTTTGAGTCCCTCAACGGTTTCCACTTGTTGATCTAGAATATAACGCGCCATCAACCCTCGTGCATGTTTGGCATAAACGGCGAGTACCTTATACGCCCCATTTTTCAATTCTTTAAAAACGGGAGTGATCACAGGGTTGTTCAAAGCCTTGAAGTCAACCGCCTTGGCGTATTCATTGCTCGCCAAGTTCACCACCACCTCATTCTCCTTTAACTCACCTAACAATGTTTTAGTCACTAGTTCACGCCAAAACTCATAAAGATTTTTGCATTTGCCTACGGGTAATTTTGTTCCCATCTCCAGACGATATGGCATAATTGGATCCAACGGTCTCAAAAGCCCGTATTGACCCGAGAGAATTCTCAAGGTATTCTGTAATAATTCATGTTTCGATTCGGTTAGTGTAGTGACATCCAGTCCGCGATAAACCTCACCATTAAAGGCAAAAACAGCCGCACGCGACCCACCAGAATCTTTGGAAGTAGTCCAAGTTTGATTGCGCTCGTAATTCAAGTTAGCCAATGATTCAGAAATTCCCATCAACGCGCTCAACTGTTTCGGACTCTTGTTGCGGAGTACCGCATTTATTTGTGCCGCTTTTTCCGGAAATTGAAGGCTGCTTGTTTGTTTTAACGAAATCTGCGTTTCAAAGTCAAGACTTTTGGCTGGAGATAGCAATACTTTCATAGGACTAAACTATTAAAAAATAATCAAGCAAATGCAATACACTAATTACATCGAATTATTCATCAATAACGATCCTCTATTATGACAAGATGTTACAAATTCTGAGGTTCATTTTAATAAACTTGTTTTCTTCCGACACCCGTAATCTATCTGACACAACTCTAGGTCTGGCTCGATTTAGCATAATTCCGCCATTTTTCGATGGCAGCAGTGATATCTTCGGGCAGTGGCGCTTCAAAATGCATCAATTCTTCTGTTTTGGGATGAATAAAACCCAGTGTTTTTGCATGCAAAGCTTGACGGGGCAAAATTTTAAAACAATTGTCGACAAATTGCTTGTACTTGGTAAAATGAGTGCCCTTGAGGATCTCATTACCCCCGTAGCGCTCGTCGTTAAACAAGGTATGACCGATGTGTTTCATGTGGACACGGATCTGATGGGTTCTTCCGGTCTCCAAAATACACCGAATCAGCGTGACATAACCCAAGCGCTCAATCACTTCGAAGTGGGTTACAGCTGGCTTTCCTTTAAGGTCCGCATCTTCTCCCTCAAAGACTGTGTTTTGAAGTCTATTCTTTGGGTGGCGTCCGATATGGCCCTCTACCGTGCCACGATCCTCTTCAACATTACCCCAGACCAAGGCCACGTATTCCCTTTGGGTAGATTTATCAAAAAATTGTTGCGCGAGATGCGTCATCGCCTGTTCCGTTTTGGCTACCACTAAAAGACCACTGGTATCTTTGTCTATGCGATGCACTAGTCCTGGTCTGTTATTTTGATTTTCAGGTAAATTTTCAAAGTGAAAAATAAGCCCGTTAATTAAAGTGTCCTTATAATTTCCATGTCCGGGATGGACTACCATGCCTGCCGGCTTATTTACCACGACCACCGATTCGTCCTCATGGACTATATTGAGATCAATTTCTTGAGGTACCAATAAAAATTCATGGGGCGGATGGGCAAACAAAACGCGAACTACGTCACCGCCCTTAACCTTATAGTTGGACTTTACCACGCACTCATTTACATAAATATGGCCTTCCTTTGCGGCTTTCTGAATCTTATTGCGTGTGGCGTGCTCGATTCGGTTCATTAAAAACTTATCCACCCTGAGCGGCTGCTGTCCTTTGTCTGCCACAAAACGATAGTGCTCATGTAAATCGTCTTGTTGATCAAGAGCTTTTGAAGAATCACTATCGTCGGTCATAATCTAGAATTAAAATGTATCGCGTTTGCGGTTAGAGGGATGAAATGGAGAATCCCGGTCAAGGGGTTCCACCTTAAAACCTCCGGTACCATCCCCAAGCTCAAGATCAATTATTGAAGTTAACGGCAACTGATCACCTTGTTTGAGATTTCGTCCACGAAATTTAATGGTCAACACCTCGTTTTCGGCGATATATTTTTTGTAGGTCAGTTGCCCTACCTCAAATCCGGCTGAGCGCAAGGCAGGCTCTGCCTGTCGCAGTGTTTTACCCACAACGTCGGGCAGCGGGGTCATTTTGTATCCCGATCGATTAATGGATAAATAAATTTTTCGGGCTTGCTTGACCAAAGCATCAGGCGCAGGTATTTGCTCAATAATGGTCTCATAGGGGAAATTGGGGTTATAACTGCTGGTGTCCAGTATCGCGTAGGCCAACTTGCGCTCATCCAAAACACGTATTGCTTCCTCCAAATTGAGCCCACTGACATCTGGAACGGCAATTTGTTCCCCATGTCGTGTATTGCTATCAAGCCACATCAATAAGCCCGAAATCACCACAAACAAAAACAGCAGCATGAAGACCAGCTGCTTCAAAAAGGTTCTCGAAAAAATAAATCGTATTAAACTCATGTGGGTTTTACGCAGAATCACAAAAATACTAAACGTAAATTTAGTAAGTTTAATGCGGCAAGTAAATATTTTTGTATGGCACAACAGCAAGCCAAGATTTCAGTAATTGTATTGATGGGAGGCTACTCCAGCGAATTCGGCGTTAGCGTGAAATCGGGCACTGTGGTTCACCAAGAACTCGATAAGCAAAAATACGATGTCTATCCCTGTGTTGTAACTCGAGAGCTTTGGTTCTACCAAGATGCCCAAAACATCAAACATGAGGTTGACCCCGGCAGCCTGACCATCAAGATTCATGGAACATTAATCAGGCCTGAAGTCGTGTTCAATACAATCCATGGCACCCCCGGTGAAGATGGTTATATCGCCGCATTATGTGCTCTGTTAAATATTCCACAAACCAGCACCGACTTTTACTCAGCAGCGCTCAGTTTCAATAAAAGGGACTGCCTCTCAGTACTCAAAGCTCATGACATTCCTTGTGCAGAGTCCATTTATTGCGATAACATTACCCCCCCTGATTTTAACACGGTCAAAGAAAATCTTGGTCTTCCCTTTTTTGTCAAACCCAATCGCTCAGGATCCAGCTATGGTGTCAGTAAGGTTCATACTGAACATGAATATAATCAGGCCCTTGACGATGCCTTTGCACAGGATCACCAAATACTCATCGAACGTGCGCTAAACGGAATTGAAGTCTCTGTTGGCGTCTACAGCCACAATAATAAACCTGTGGTACTGACGCCTACCGAAATAGTATCAGAAAATGCATTTTTTGACTTGAGCGCCAAATACGACGGAAAGGTGGATGAAATCACCCCTGCCAGAATTGAGCCAGCATTAACGATTGAGTTACAAAACTTAGTCCGAAAAATCTATACCACACTGGAGATGAGCGGTGCTTGCCGTGCCGATTTTATTATAGAAAACGGAATACCTTATTTTATAGAATTAAATTCAACGCCAGGCTTGTCAAAGGCGAGTCTCATCCCGCAACAAGCAAAATATTCGGGTCTGACTCTTTCAGAGTTTTTTGACCGATTGATTACTGAATCCATTAATAATCATAAAACCACCCGCTCATGAAACGAGCAGTATTTCCTGGGTCATTTGACCCATTCACAAGAGGCCACTTTTCTATCGTAATGCGCGCACTACCCTTATTCGATGAAATCATTATCGCCGTTGGTCAAAACACTGAAAAAACACCCATGTCTTCAATTGAACAGCGTGTGACTCGACTCGAACTCTTATTTCAAAACGAGACTAAAATTTCTATTGAACAATATTCTGGGCTAACTATGGAGTTTTGTAAAACCCATAAGGCAAAATTCATCGTTCGCGGCTTGCGCAATACTCAAGATTTCCAATATGAACAACCGATTGCGCAAAACAACCTCGAGCTGGGTGCTGTAGAAACTATCTTTTTATCAGCAGAACCGCACATGAGCCATTTATCCAGCACTATCGCCAGGGACATAGCAAAACACGGGGGCGATTTACAATCATTTTTGCCAGACACAATAAAATAAAAAAAGCCTTCACATAAAACGTGAAGGCTTTGTTCTTTTCGAACGCTAGTATGATCTAAAGCGCGGTTACGTGCTTTGTAAGACTCGATTTCAGATTGGCCGCTTTGTTCGCATGAATAATATTCTTCTTTGCCAATTTGTCCAGCATAGAAGTAACTTCGGGCAATAACTTTTCTGCCTCTTTCTTGTCCGTAGTCTCACGAAGATTTTTCATGGCGTTACGCGCCGTTTTATGCTTGTAACGGTTTAAAAGACGTTTTTTTTCGTTGCTTCTAATTCTCTTTAAAGCGGATTTATGATTTGCCATAGTCTCTTTCTTAATTTTTGTAGCCCATAGGAGAATCGAACTCCTGTTTCAAGGATGAAAACCTTGCGTCCTAACCACTAGACGAATGGGCCATTGGTTTAAAATGCGGATGCAAAAATACAACATTTTTTAAATGCCGCAAGTAATGCATTTTATTTTTCCCAAAATTCTAGTATGCTTTGGCAAACAATACTTTTCGCACTGAGTCCTTACCGGTAAGCATACATTTTCCCGGGTCCTGCGGTCCTTCAAGTGGAATACAACGAATGGTCGCTTTTGTTTCTGCCTTAATGCGCTCTTCGGTTTCAGAAGTGCCATCCCAATGTGCCCAGACAAACCCTCCAGTTTTGTCGATCAAGGTCTTAAACTGATCGTAATTTTCTGCATCATGTGTAAGACTAGTGCGCATTTCTAAAGCCTTATTGTGCAGATTGTCTTGAATGACGTTCAATAAATTTTCAATGTAATTTACCGCATCGACTTCTGCTACGAGCTCCTTACTTAGGGTATCACGACGAGCAATTTCAAAAGTTTCATTCTCTAAATCCTTTGGTCCAATAGCCACACGAATTGGAACACCTTTTAGCTCGTACTCATTGAATTTCCAACCCGGTTTGTGGGTGTCTCGAGCATCCAACATCACGCGAATCCCTTTTTGGCGCAATGACTTGACGAGCTCCTCTCCTTTTTCAACAGTCGCAGCATATTGCTCATCTGTTCTGTAAATGGGCACGATCACCACCTGATCTGGAGCTAACCGCGGAGGCAACACCAAACCATTGTCATCACTGTGGGTCATGATCAGCGCCCCCATGAGACGGGTCGAAACACCCCAAGAGGTGGCCCAAACGTGATTTAATCCACCGTCCTTATCCGAGAATTTAACATCAAAAGCCTTGGCAAAATTTTGTCCTAAAAAATGCGAGGTTCCAGCTTGTAGGGCCTTGCCATCTTGCATCATAGCCTCGATACAATAGGTCTCTAAAGCCCCTGCGAATCGCTCATTAGCCGATTTAGTTCCTTTAATCACGGGGACCGCCATAAAATTCTCTGCAAAATCTGCATAGACATGCATCATTTGCTCCGCTTCAGCAATAGCCTCTTGCTCTGTGGCATGGGCGGTATGTCCCTCCTGCCACAAGAACTCTGCAGTTCTCAAAAACAGTCGAGTTCGCATTTCCCAACGGACGACATTGGCCCACTGATTGACTAAAATGGGCAAATCACGATAAGACTGAATCCACTTTCTGTAGGTGTCCCAAATTATGGTTTCTGAGGTAGGCCGCACGATTAATTCCTCCTCTAACTTGGCTTTGTCATCAACAACAATGCTTCCATCCTCGGCAGTTTTGAGCCTGTAGTGGGTCACCACAGCACATTCCTTTAGCAAAACCATCGACGTGACTCGCCTCTTTACTGAAATAAGATTTCGGAATGAACAATGGAAAGTAAGCGTTTCGATGACCCGTTTCTTTAAACATGCGATCGAGTTCCTTTTGCATCATTTCCCAAATCGAAAAGCCGTAAGGTTTAATGACCATACAGCCGCGGACACCAGAATTTTCAGCTAAATCGGCTTTAACCACTAATTCATTGTACCATTTAGAATAGTCTTCTGCTCGTGACGTTAAGTTTTTCCCCATATGTTCAGAGTTGGCACAGTAATTGTATTATTACCAAAAGAAAGTTGTGTTTCGGCAAAACTACTTATTTTTATCATGTTCAACAATTTAAATCTATCGTTATGAAAACTGTAAATCAAAATCTGAAAAAGGCAGCTGCATGGGCAACTTATGGATTTGCAGCAATCACTCTTTTTGCTTGTAACTCCTACAAAGGGATTACCGACGAAGAGGACGGAATTTATGGCGACAGCTATATGGTCGAGCAAAACTCAGCGGTAGACGGCAAAAACAACTATTACCAACAATATTTTAGTACCAAAGCCGCCCAAATCGAAGAAATTCCAGAAGAAAACTTGGTCTTTACCGATATTGAAGCTTACAGTTCGCAAGAATCCATCGATGACGAAGGCTACGTGGTGGTAGAGGAAGATTACATCGATGATTATGGATCTTGGGGGAGCAACACAAGCGAGGTCACACTCAATGTTTATGGGGGCTGGAACAACGGTTTCTATGGCAATGGATGGAATGCTGGTTATTGGTATGGCGGATGGAATGCCGGTTACTGGGGTGGTTTTCGCCCCTGGGGATTTAATTATTGGAATAACCCATTCTGGGGCTACAGCAGCTACTGGGGGTACAACCCTTACTGGGGCTGGGGTAATGGCTATTACAATCCTTGGTTCAACAACGGTTATGGATGGGGATTTGGCGGTAATTATAACCCCTGGTATTACAACAACAATGGATACACCACTATAGCAAATCGCGGGCGTTCGAATCAAGATCGATATGTTTCTCGTGGTCGATCAGACCGCTCGAATATAGGCTCACGAGAAGCATCAAGCCTCAGAGGACGCAGCAATAGCGAGTTGAATCGCGGGCGCAGCGCAAGAGTAAACAGAGCATTTGATCTCAACAGAGGTCGAAATACTGCGGCGCGCAATAGAGCTACACGACAAAGCGGTGTACGTAATTCGGCAGTACGCAGTCAGGTGAATTCACGAGTCAACCCCAATGAGCGAAGCAGCCGAATGAGTCGTACACGTCCTGTAGGACAAAGCAATACAAGACCGGCAGCGACTTATGCCAATAATACTCGGCCTACATCAAAACCTAATTCTAGCAATCAGGCCGTTAGACCGAGCAATAATCCAAGACCTGCGGCACAATCTACGGCGCCAAGTAGTGCAGCGAAGAATTTTAAAATAAAAAGACGCAGCCGACCCAGCAATACCGCTGCTAATACGCGGCCCACAAATAACTCTGGGACTAAAAAAACTTTTAAATCTCAAAATAGCACACAAAGGAGTTTTAACAGACCTACGTTTCAAAATTCACGACCTATGAGTACGCCGCGTAATTACTCAAGACCATCCTCGGGACGCAGCTATGGTGGACGTGGCGGCCGCGGATAATTCATGCAGAATTAAACGGAGTCTGGAATAATAATAAGATCAACTTTGTTCAAATCTTTGTAAAATTTAAAAATGAAAAATAGCCTCAAAATAAAAACACCAGTTCTGGCACTGGTGTTTTTTGTGTCTATCAGTGTCACAAATTCTTGGAGTCAAATCACTCAAGACTATCTTCAATTTTCGCAATTAGACCTCTTTGGATCAGCGAGGATTCAGGCCATGGGCGGTGCATTTCATGCCCTTGGTGGTGGCGTGAGCAGCCTACATTTGAATCCCGCAGCCAGCGCTGTAAACATCAACAGTAAAGTTGACTTTGGCCTGTCGTACAACAAAAGGCGGACCTCAAGCAGTTTTGCTGGAAATAAAAATACAGCAAAGGATAATTATCTAGATTTTGGTCATGCCGGAGGAATTATCGTCGCCGAACAAATAAATCAAAACAATCCTTGGCGTAAAATTTCTTTTGGCTTTTCAATGGCCACTTTAAAAAACTTTGATCAATCCGTATTCGCTTCGGGCAATACAAACTTCGGGTTGACTAATTATTTTGCACAACAAGCCCAAGGCACCTCATTAAATGAAATGCAATTAGGGTCGGGAGAGACTCTCGGCTCAGCTTATGCGGCACTAGGCAGTACATTAGGTCGTGGCGCACAAATTGGATTGCTTGCGTATCAGGCCTATCTTATTGATCCTCTAAACGACACAAGCAGTAATGTTGATTATATCAGTGCAGTCAATGATCAGCGCAATCAAAGTACGTTTCAAGAGCTCGGTGGATCAATGCGTCAATTTAACCTCAATATTGCGGCTCAATACGGTGATGATTTGTTTTTTGGTTTAAACATTAACAGTCATGTCTTGAGATATACACGCTCTAATGTCGTGAGTGAGGAGGGTGTTCTGGCCGACAGCCCTCTAAGGAGTCTAACTTATAGGTCATTTGAAAGGACCGATGGTGAAGGGTTTAGCCTTCAGGTCGGCGCTATTTACACCCCGGGGGATCACTGGCGAATGAGTCTATCTTATGATAGTCCGACATGGTGGCAATTAACAGAAGAATCTGTTGAATCGCTCAGTAGCTCCATTTTAGTCAATCAAGGACTAGAAAATTATTTGATGGACCCCGATGTTCGTAACTTCTTTGAGCCCTACCGATTGAGAACACCGAGTCAATGGCATGCCGGACTGGCTTATGTGTTTGGTCCACAAGGACTAATTTCAGCTTCAGTAAGTCACAAGGATTACAGCGGTGGCGCATTTAGTGAGGACGGTTCTGAGTTTTTTCGATCAGCGAACGAGTCAATCCAAAATTTATTCGACCAAAGTCTGAACATAAAATTTGGAGGAGAATATCGAATGGGTTCTTGGAGAATTCGCGGAGGATATTGGGGAGAAACACCATCAATAAAAGATCTTGGCCTCGACAATAATTCTGGATATAGTTATGGCCTAGGTTATTTCGGCGGTGGCTGGACTCTCGACGCAGCATTGGTCAATACCACAATTAATCAATCAACTGCGCTATACCAAGAGCAGAATAGATTTAATGCTGATCTGAGTAATCGGTCTTTTATTGTGTCTTTAGGAATTGACTTGTAGATCTCTTTCGTGCCTGATTCGTGCCTGATTAGTTCGTAATTAGTGCCTTATTCCCACGAATTTGCTTGTCCTTGTGCAATCACAGTTGAGTCAATTAAGATTCTTTGACGATTCTCTCCCGGATTTTCTGAGCATCAAGTAATTGCTCTGCAAAACTTGGGACTAGAATTTTAAGTTAAAACAAAAATTCATTCCATATTGAGTCTTCAATGGGAATGAATTTTTGTATTGATAGCAGGGACTGGTCGTCGCTATCTTTTTAATGTAAAATGTCCTGTAAAGGCCTTAGGAATATCTTCTTCGGTGTATTCGATACGGAACCAGTAGTCGCTTGAGGGCAGTGGGTTGCCTTTATAGGTCCCGTCCCATCCGTTGCCGCTTGGGCTCAGCTGCTTGAGCAGCTTACCGTAGCGATCAAAGATATAAATACGCGCCGCTGGGTCGTAATCGGCCAGTCCGATGATATTCCAAGTGTCGTTAAAGCCATCGTTGTTCGGGGTCACAAAACGTGGGTAGTCCACCACACCGATGTCTACCGTCACTGAGCCACAGCCCTCCACATTGGTGATGGTCACCTGGTGGGTGCCTGGGGTCACATTCTCAAACACACCGCTGTCCTGCAGGTTGCCCCCATCTAGACTGAACTGATAAGCCCCCAGACCACTAGCAGTGGCCTCGATCACATGCTCCCCGGCAAAAGCACCGTTGAGCAGGCGTACATTATACTCCAGGGTGGTGAGGCCGGGTTTACCGCAACTACAGTCTCTAATGAGCAGCCAGAGGCCAACTCCGTAACCAGCACCGAATAAGACCCTGGGGCCAGGGCCACGAGCGATGGACCAACCTCATTGGGCAATATCGTGCCGTTGAGCGACCACAAGAAGGTGAAGCCCTCGGCAGGAAGACCCGTCTCTAAGACCGGCGGTGAGGCCGCGCCAAAGTCCTCCATAATCGCATTGCCCTGAGCGTCCACACAGATGCGGTACTCATCGTCTAAGATCATCGGAGGCAACTGCTCTACAGACAGAAGCACTTCGGCAATATCATAACAGATCGGCAAGTCGTTAGGATCCAGTAAATTACTCACGCGGGCATAAATCACCTGCGGGTTAGTAATGTTGGTATACACATCAGGCAGATTGCCAATACCCAGCTCAGCATCCGAGAGGGTCTCGTGGAAGGTCAGCACATACACACTGGGGTCCTGATCCTGCAAGATCTGATCCACTAGCAGCTGCGCCTGAGCATCCAAGTCCGTAGGCAAGGCCGCATTAGGAATCAACGTAAACTCAGCCAGACCATCACTCGGGGCTAAATTATCACAGATCATATAAGGGTCAGGCGTGCCGGCAAAGGCCCCTTCCTTGACATACAACTCAAAGCTCAGATCCACCTCAAAGGTAATGGGATCTTGCTGCGGCGGGGTGTAACAGCCCGTATCCAAGGCAATCAGTCCCGGCATAAACCGTCTGTGGGCTCGTGGTGCTGGCAAACAGCGTAGGGTTGCCTATGGGACTTACCCCGTTTTGGGCCTCAGTTAAGGTGCGGAAGTACAGCACAGCGTAGACCAGCGGGTCTAAATCTCCCAATATAAGAGGATCGTTCTGCGTGAGGTCAAACACCCCTACTCCGTTATTGTCTACCGCGCAGTAATACAAGTCCTCAGGTAAGCCCTCGGCCACAGGTAATGGACTCACCACTAGCTCTAGTGGCACAATAGTATAACAACCCAAAGGCGCCGGTGGAACATCCTTAGTCACCCGGGCGTAAACCACCTGATTAAACGCCGTAGTGTTGGCGTAAGGACTCACAAGCTCCGTGCCCGCCACACCCGCGTCGGCCTCATCAAAAGTGGCGTAGTAAAGCACACTCACGTCAGGCTCTCCACCGATGATCTCTGCGTCCTTATCGGTTAAGATAAAGGTCGATAGCCCGTCCTCTGGATCAAAATCAATCACAGGGTCGCCCTCTCCGTCACACACCACAAGCGGGGTCGGAGTCACAGGACTCGGGTTAGGCAATACGCGTAGGGTCAAAAAGGTCTCAGCACCACAACCCCCAGAGGTCAGTACCGTAACATAAATGTCCTGTGGGTTAACCACGTTCTGATAATCCGTTGGATCCGCAATAGGGTTATCATCGATCTGATCCTGTGCACTGGCATAATAAACCACCGTGTAGGTCGGATCACCACCAGTGATAATCACATCATTTAGCGTTAAATCAAAAGTCGATACCCCATCGTCGGGAAGACTGCCCCCGATCTGATCATCACACAAGACCATCTCAAATGGTCCTGCCGATAAATCAGCCGGTGGCTGAACCTCTAAATCAAAAGGCGTTACACGACCACAACCCGTTACAAAGTTCTCCACACGCACAAACACCTCTTGAATCGGAGTAACAATGTTCGTATAAGCCCCAGGAGTAGCAATGGCATTAATGCCCAGATCCGCATCCGCCTGAGTGGTGTGGTAACTCACCGAGTAATCCGATAGCGGCTCATTGGCCCCTAACGCCCCTAGGTTGTTCTGGGTTAGATCAAAGACCTCAAAACCATCGCCATCAAAATCACAGGCCACAAGTGGGTCCTGGAATAGATCCGGGTCCACCTCCAGTGGCAGAGACTCTATGCGTAGCTCTAATGGCACTATGCTAAAGCAAGCATTAACCCCCGGAGGAACATCGTTCTCCAAGCGGGCATAAATGGTCTGTACAAACGGTACTATGTTCTCGTAAGGACTCAATAGCTGATCCGCTGGATCCCCTAAATTAGCATCCACAAGGGTCTCATAGTAGCGTACACTCACATCGACCTGACCCCCTAACAACTCAGCATCCTTGCTGGTGAGATCAAAGGCATTATAGAACCCATTATTGTTGTCATCACACACAATAAGCGGGGTGGGTATATTAATGGTAGGATTAGCCTCTACATTAATGAAAAAACTCGTTACTGCGGGACAGCTGTCCGGACCAAAGACCGTGACAAAAATCTCCTGAACAGGGCTAATCACGTTTTGATAAGCCTCTGGTGTAGCGATAGGGTTATTATCGATCTGATCCTGAGCCGTGGCGTAATAAGACACCGAGTAAGTCGGATCCCCTAAGGTCACCTCCAAGGTGTTCACCGTTAGATCAAAGGTAGACAGACCGTCAAAAGGATCACTGCCCCCAATCTCATCGTCACACAAATACAGATCCTCGGCAGAGCCAATACCAGGCAAAGCGCCGGTTACCAGACCAAAGCTAGTGATGCGGTAGCAACCCGTCTCTAGGCTCTCCAAACGCACCCATATGGTACCCCCACCACTGAGATAAGCCTCTGGGGTGGCGATAAACGGAGTGCCAGCCTGGGCATCAGCCAAGGACTCGTGGTAAGTGATCGGTGCAAAATCAATCGGATCCTGTGTGCCCAACACAAACGGATCGTTCAGGGTCAGATCAAACTCTGCCAGACCATCCCCATCATCATCACACACAAACATAGGATCAATAAAATCTGCCGTAGGCGCATCCGGTAAGGCCACCACAATCAGCTCCAAAGGCACTATGCTATAACAGCCCAGTATCCCAGGAGGAACATCGCGCTCTACGCGGGCGTAAATCACCTGACCCCCAGGAATCGTATTGACCCATGGACTCGTTAAGGCAGGCGTGCCCGCCTCGGCCTGAGCAAAGGTCTCATAATAGCTCACGCTAACATCAGGCTCGCCATCGGTGATCTCTGCGTCCTTATCGGTCAGTACAAACGTGGCAAAACCATCATCAAAAGTGCCCCCATCCAAGTCGTCATCACACACCTCTAATGGGGTCGGGGTAACTGGCGTTGGATTAGGCAAGACCGTTAAGGTCATAGTCACCAAGGTGCGGCAACCAAAGGCGCTCTCTAGTCTTCCAATGATCGTCTGTGGGGTAATGATGTTGGCGTAGGACTCTGGATTGACTATAGGGTTATCTGCAGCCTCATCCGCAGGGGTGGCATACCAGGTCACTGTGATGCTATTGTCTCCACCCGTGGCCGTATCGTTGACCTGAGTTAAATCAAAAATGCTCACCTCGTCTATACTGCTGCCGCTAGCCTCATCGTCACATAAATAAAGCTCAAAGGGGCCTAGGTCCTCTGGAAGTGGATCTACAATAAGCTCTAGGGTTACTATATCATAACAACCATTGGTGCCATTGTTAGGTGAGGTGCTGCCCGCATTACCCACAACCAAAATATAAATCGTCTGGGGGTTAGTGGTGTTCTGATATGCCCCAGGGTTGGCAATAGCCAAACTATAATCAGGAGCCGTCAGGGCCAAATCTCCCGCAGCAATCGCATCGCTCTCAAGCTCATAGTAATAAATATCATACTCCAGTGGATCCAAGGTGCCCAATACCTCCGACTCCACTAGCGTTAAATCAAATACCGTAAACCCATCGGCCAAAGCATCATCACAAAGGCGCAGGGGCTCCTCGGGCTGGGTGGCTGCCGGCAAGATCGCGCACCTCAAGTAAGATCTCTATAACACTATAACAGCCCGTGGTGGTGTCCTCTACCCTGGCCCATACCGTGTCTGTGTATATATCGTCATTGGTATACGGAATACCTAAAGCCAAGTCTCCCGACAGAGCGTTGGCCTGGGTGCCGTGGTAGCTCACCGCATAGTCCGGGTTACCTCCGGTGAGCTCTGCATCCAATAACGCCAGGTCAAACTCAGCAAAACCATCGCTGTCTGGATCACAAATCACATAAGGCGCTGGTTGTACCAGCTCTGGGTTAGGGTGAACCGTAATGAAAAAACTCGTTACCGCAGGACAGCCATCGGCCCCAAAGACCGTGACAAAAATCTCCTGAACAGGACTGATCTGGTTTTGATAAGCCTCTGGTGTGGCAATAGGCGTGTCATCGATCTGATCCTGAGCCGTAGCGTAGTAAGACACCGAGTAGGTCGGATCACCGGCAATCAGTGCTGCTGTGTTCTGGGTCAGATCAAAGGTAGACAACCCATCAAACAAGGTGCTGCCCCCAATCTCATCGTCGCATAAGAATAAATCATCCGCCGTGCCAATACTGGGGAATACCCCTACCTCAATGGCAAAGGGTGTTAAACGATAACACTCGGTATCAAGACTCTCCAAACGCACCCATATGGTACCCCCACCACTCACATAAGCCTCTGGCGTGGCGATAAACGGAGTGCCCGCCTGGGCATCAGCCAAAGACTCGTGGTAAGTGATCGGTGCAAAATCAATAGGGTCCTGTGTGCCCAACACAAACGGATCGTTCAGGGTCAGATCAAACTCTGCCAGACCATCCCCATCGTCGTCACACACAAACATAGGATCAATAAAATCTGCCGTAGGCGCATCAGGTAAGGCCACCACAATAAGCTCCAAAGGCACTATGCTATAACAGCCCAGTATCCCAGGAGGAACATCGCGCTCTACGCGGGCGTAAATCACCTGACCCCCAGGAATCGTATTGACCCATGGACTAGTCAAAGCAGGTGTGCCCGCCTCGGCCTGAGCCAGGGTCTCATAATAGCTCACGCTAACATCAGGCTCCCCATCGGTGATCTCATCGTCCTTATCGGTCAGTACAAACGTGGCAAAACCGTCATCAAAAGTGCCGCCATCCAAGTCGTCATCACACACCTCTAATGGGGTCGGGGTAACTGGCGTTGGATTAGGCAAGACCGTTAAGGTCATGGTCACCAAGGTGCGGCAACCAAAGGCGCTCTCTAGTCTTCCAATGATCGTCTGTGGGGTAATGATGTTGGCGTAGGACTCTGGATTGACTATAGGGTTATCTGCAGCCTCATCCCCAGGGGTGGCATACCAGGTCACTGTGATGCTATTGTCTCCACCCGTGGCCGTATCATTGACCTGGGTTAAATCAAAAATGCTTACCTCGTCTATACTGCTGCCGCTAGCCTCATCGTCACATAAATAAAGCTCAAAAGGACCTAGGTCCTCTGGAAGTGGATCCACAATAAGCTCTAAGGTCACTATATCATAACAACCATTGGTGCCGTTATTAGGCGAGGTGCTGCTCGCGTTACCCACAACCAAAATATAAATCGTCTGGGGGTTAGTGGTGTTCTGATAAGCCCCAGGGTTGGCAATAGCCAAACTATAATCAGGAGCCGTCAGGGCCAAATCTCCCGCAGCAATCGCATCGCTCTCTAGCTCATAGTAATAAATATCATACTCCAGTGGATCCAAGGTGCCCAATACCTCCGACTCCACTAGCGTTAAATCAAATACCGTAAACCCATCGGCCAAAGCATCATCACAAAGACGCAGTGGCTCCTCGGGCTGGGTGGCGATAGGATAATCCCGAACCTCCAAAAAGACCTCAACGGCCGTGTAACAGCCCGTTAAAGAACTCTCTACCCTAGCCCATACACTATCGTTATAAGGATCATCATTAGGATAAGGGTTAATCAAAGGCAATACCCCGTTTTGGGCATCTAACTGTGTGCCGTGGAACGTAATCTGCAAATCACCATTGCCGTCCTGCAGATCCACAACCAACTCACTCAAATCAAACTCTGCAAAACCATCGTTGTCCGTGTCGCAAATAACATATGGGTCTATAGGGCCAGGAGTCGGGGGTTCAATAACGACGATGGGAATTTGAACAAATCAAAACAGTTTAAGTCATCAAAATTCACCAAACGGGCATAAATTGATTTCTCCTGGAACTGGCACAGCATATGGCACCGGCAAAACATTTGCTCCAGTAGTGGCGTCGACAGGATCATTGTGGTAGGTAATTAAATAATCCGCAGCAGGTTCTCCATCGAGCACCTGGGCATCAAAAGTAAGCGGCAGATCAATCGCGGTAAATCCATCTGCGTCATTATCACAAACCTCAATACCTTCTGGCTGTCCTGCCTTGAACACGAGTAAAGAATATTTTGAACTGTTCAATGGCGAAACAACCTTCGGGGCTTTCAACCCGAGCATAAATGGTCTGAGGAGAAGGCTGACTGATAAAATAACCGGTTGGTACCAGAATCACATTGGTATCATCCTGAGCGTCCTGTAGGGTTTCGTAATATTTGACCACATAAATCAGCTGGGATCTTGCGGACCGAGCAAGTCATCATCATTCTCTGTTAAATCAAAACTACCCGCAGTTGCCCCATCATCACAGAAAAACAAATCTGCTGGCGGAAATATATCTGGAGGCAGATTAAAGGTAACGTCAATATCGTCTGTGATAAAACAAGGCCCTTCAAATCCTTCTACCGTATATGTTCCACTGAGTCCAACAGTAATATTTGGATTTGTTGCTCCGGGAATAATATTTCCGTCTTTATACCACTGCCAGGTAAAATTAGGTGACGATACTCCTGTATCGAGAGTCACTGTAAGCCCAGCACAACTCTCAACATCAGGACCAATAGAGAATGGCTGTGTTGTGTCGATAAATAATCTATCCTCGTTATTGGTCTCGTCAATTTCGAGAATTGAGTTGGCTGGATCGACAATCATGACAAGATCAAATTGAGGAGGCGTGCCCGACAATACTCAAAATTGGTGTTACCAGACTCCTGTCCACCAATTGGAATATCGTTGATTGTGAATACGGTATCTAGATAATTTAATGGACCACCCCCAACATTCTGCCAATAAAAATCCACTCGAGTACCGGCAGAAAGCGGGCTGGTTGATGGTAGATTGTATACCGTGTAATCGATAAATAGGTTTTGTCCATTATCGCAGACGACATCCAAGTCATCAATGGTACAGGCTGCATCTGGAATCTCGGAGTTTACACTGGTGATCACGTTATTCACCAGTACTAAATCTTGACCCGAAGTCAATTGAATGTCAATTTGGGTATCACCAGGCTGTACAATACCTTGTAAATCATAGACGTCCAAATCCATGTTCCAAAGCGTTGAGGAATTGGTGTATGAATTGGTTCCGTTAAAGGCGTTATCTCCTGGATTAAGGGGTGGGTTATCAATTAAAGTACCATTGATGGTCAAGGTCTCTTGAACCGCCAGAGAAGCATCACCTTCCCAGGCCAAAAACCCAATTTTGGCCAAATCATCGGTGGCAACATCAATACCGGTAAGGGTAATGTCTAAATTAGGATTAGCACCACTCACATAATCAAAGCCCTCAAAAATACTGATCTGATTCTGTGGTAAGGTCGGTTCACCAAAAATGATATAAATCATCCAACCCCCATAATTTGTGCTGTTACCACAGGGTATAGTCCCTAAATAATCGGAGAAAGTGTAAACACCATTACCAATTACTCCTACCAAGTTCGTGACATCAGCATAGTGGGTATTGTACAATCCAAAGTTATTATTGATTGTGTAGGTCCGCTGGGCAATTACAGTATTTCCATTGAGTGAAACGACATCATCTGCAGGGACCTGAAGCAGACCAATACATATGTGCTTGAAAAAACACCTCATTGGGTTGTAAATTCAATGTCGCTGAACTTTGCGGCAACAATTCACATGGATTTGGATTGGCCGAAACGTTTAATGTATTCCCAATAGCCGTAAAATCGTACTTTCCTACGATTTGGGGCACCACACGGTCAAGGGGCACTTGGCCCAGAAATACAGTTGTAAAAAGAAGGAATACGAAGTGTAAAATGTGTTTCATTCAAGCAGAAAATAAGGGGTACAAATTAATCATATTTTAGCATAACTACAGGAATAAACGTGTTAAATCCCTAAGTATTTTCCAAGTGAGCCCTGATATGCGTATCTTTGTATTATAAAAGAAAAAAATTACCGCAT
This sequence comes from Flavobacteriaceae bacterium, assembly GCA_038141525.1. Classification (GTDB taxonomy): domain Bacteria; phylum Bacteroidota; class Bacteroidia; order Flavobacteriales; family Flavobacteriaceae; genus BACL21. The sequence goes on from JAYQIF010000008.1 coordinate 443,741, forward strand.
ACACCTTTATGGATTTAGAAAAACAATTGCAAGAAATAGAAGCTTACGGTAGCGAACACATTGGAACTTCAAGTCGTACGCCGCTGCGTCCTGATGCCTTTGAAAAAGGGGATCAAGAAAAAATGGAAATCATTGAAAAAAATGTCGTCAACATTCTCGAGACACTGGGAATGGATTTGACAGACGATAGTCTCAAAGGCACGCCAAAACGCGTGGCTAAAATGTTTGTCAAAGAAATTTTTGCTGGATTACATCCGGATAATAAACCCAAAGCTTCCACTTTTGATAACAAATATAAAAACGGGGAAATGCTTGTGGAGAAGAACATTACACTTTATTCCACCTGCGAACATCACCTGCTCCCGATAGTAGGAAGAGCCCATATTGCTTACATTTCCAACGGTACGGTAGTCGGTTTATCAAAAATGAATCGTGTCGTAGATTATTACGCCAAAAGACCACAAGTACAAGAGAGACTTACCATGCAGATTGTGCAAGAGTTACAACAGATACTCAACACTCAGGATGTAGCTTGTGTCATCGACGCCAAGCACTTGTGCGTAAACTCCAGAGGGATTCGAGACATCGACAGCTCTACAGTAACCAGTGAGTTTGGTGGCGCCTTCAAAAAGGAAAAAGTTAAAAGAGAATTTTTGGACTACATTAAGCTCAATACGACATTTTAAACCTGGACGCAATCCAAACGATGACATCACCAAAATCAGAACATCGTAACTTATCTATCTACAACTCCCTGTCCAAGAAGAAAGAGTTATTCAGCCCTTTGGTAGAGAATTTTGTGGGCATGTACGTCTGTGGTCCGACAGTTTACAACTATGTTCATTTAGGGAATTGTCGCACTTTTCTGTCCTTTGATCTGATTTATCGTTACTTCAAGCATCTAGGTTACAAAGTACGCTACGTGCGTAATATAACCGATGCGGGGCACCTAGAAAATGACGCAGACTCAGGAGAGGATCGCATCGCGAAAAAAGCGCGTATTGAAGCCATTGAGCCCATGGAGGTGGTCCAGCGGTATACGGTTGATTTTCACGAAATCATGGGTGCTTTTAACGCGCTTCCGCCAGACATAGAACCTACAGCGACGGGGCACATCATCGAGCAGATTGAGATCATCCAAGAAATTCTTGCGGCAGGCTATGCTTATGAAAAAAATGGCTCGGTCTATTTTGATGTACTAAAATTCAATGAGGACCAGCATTACGGCAAACTCAGCGGGCGTAAAATTGAGGACATGATCGCCAATACACGTGAGCTCACCGCTCAAAGCGAAAAAAAGAATCCTCAAGATTTTGCCCTATGGAAAAAAGCAGAGCCACAGCACATCATGCGCTGGCCGTCTCCTTGGGGTGATGGATTTCCGGGTTGGCACCTGGAGTGTACTGCTATGAGCACAAAATATCTGGGCGAAACATTTGATGTACACGGCGGGGGTATGGACTTAAAATTTCCACATCACGAATGCGAAATTGCCCAAGCTGAAGCGTGCAACAAAGTGTCTCCCGTTCGGTATTGGATGCACGCCAATATGCTGACCCTTAATGGGAAAAAGATGGCTAAATCAACCGGTAACAACATTTTACCGCGTGAACTTTTTTCTGGTGAAAACGCCATAATGAGTCAGCCAATACGCCCTGCCGTGGCTAAGTTTTTCATGTACCAAGCCCATTATCGAAGTGTGTTAGATTTTTCTGATCAGGCGATCATGGCCAGTGAAAAAGGATACCACAGGCTCATGGAAGCAATGAGTAAACTTGACGGAATTCAGGTACTGACCGGTCAGATTTCGACATAAACTCATGGGTAGATTCTTGCTATGCGGCCATGAATGATGACTTCAACAGTCCCATTTTGATCGCACAACTTTTCGAAGCGACCAAATGGGTAAATAGTTTACATGATGGTAGCGCCAAAATCACTCAAGAGCATCTCGATACTTTGAGCAAGACCATGCGTGCGTTCGTATATGATGTACTGGGGCTCCAAAAGGAAACAGACGCGCAAAACAACAATCAAAACCAGCTCGAAGCTACGGTGAATTTACTGATTGACCTGCGGAATCAAGCCCGTGCGAACAAAGATTTTGCCACCAGCGATGCCATTAGAGACCGCTTACAAGAAGCTGGTATTCAGCTCAAAGACGGTAAGGAGGGCACGAGTTTTAGTTTGAAATAATCTGTTGAAACAAGTCTTTTGTCATTACTTGCGCGACCTTTAATTGTACTGATCAAGTTTTACCAAAACTTTATTTCACCGTTGACACCATCAACCTGCCGGTTTAACCCCACCTGTTCTCATTACAGTATCGAAGCACTGAAGAAACACGGGGCTTTGCGCGGCAGCTGGCTCGCAATCAAACGAATTGCGCGCTGCCATCCTTGGGGCCGTTCTGGATATGACCCCGTTCCTTAAACCGCTCAGGGCACAGGCTTTTTTTTATCTTTACAACAAACTTTATTTATGACATCATTTTTAGGCATTTATTGGGCGCCCACAGAAGGCATTGACTTGGGTTTTTACACAATTCAATACTACAGTTTGATGTTTGTATTGGCGTTTTCAATTGGCTGGTATTTGATGAAGAAAATATTCATCCGTGAAGGGGTCGCTCTAGAAAAACTGGACAGCCTGTTCATGTATATGGTCCTGGCCATACTGATCGGGGCGCGTCTTGGTCACGTCATTTTTTATCAACCCGAATTATTCCATCAAGATTTCTTTTCGGTTTTTCTTCCCTTTAAGTTCAAAGGAGGCTTTGCCTTTACCGGGTTTCGGGGATTGGCTTCTCACGGTGCCGCCATCGGAATTATTATCGCGATGTATCTCTATCAAAAAAATGTTCTCAAAGAATCGTTGTTATGGCTCTTTGATCGCATTGTAATCCCCGTGGCCTCCGGAGCCGTTTTGGTGCGTATTGGAAACTTTATGAACTCGGAAATCGTAGGCCACCCGACAGGAACAGACTTCGGTGTAATTTTCGCCAATAACGGAGAAGACTTTGCCCGCCATCCTGCACAACTCTACGAGTCTTTTGGTTATGTCTTTGTGTTTTTAATATTGTACTGGACCTATTGGCATACCCAAAAACGCTTACAACAAGGCTACCTCTTTGGCTTGTTTTTAGTCCTACTTTGGTCAGTCCGCTTTATTGTGGAGTTTTATAAAAAGAGTCAGGGTGGGTTTGAGTCTTCTCTAGGAAATTCACTCAGTACCGGACAGTGGCTGAGCATACCATTTATCATCGCAGGCGTCATTTTGCTGGTTCGAGCAAATAAAAAGGCGGTGTCATGATCATAAACTACATTAAAATACACTCGGTAAAATTTGTACTTTTTGGCCTTCTAGCGGTGGGTTTAGGGAGTTGTAAAAATGAAAATAATAAGCAGGTATTGACACGCGAAATACCGTTTACCAAGGAAGGGACATTACGCCTTATCCGTTCGACCAACGACTCACTCATTGCCACTTTAGATATCGAAATAGCCGAGGGTGAAAACGAAACAGCCACAGGATTGATGTACCGCAATTCTATGGAAGATCAGCAGGCCATGCTATTTATTTTTGAGCGTGAATCGCCACTTAGTTTTTATATGAAAAACACTCAGTTTCCCTTAGACATCATTTATCTAAACGAAGCCCTTGAAATTGTTGAAGTCTATCGGGACACCAAGCCCTTTGATCCAACACCGCTCCCTTCGAGAAGACCCGCAAAATATGTGCTCGAAGTTAATGCAGGGCTTGTTGCCCAATGGAAACTACTTCCGATCGACCGCGCCGAATTTTCGAAAATAGGCGAATAATTGCATAAAAAAACCCCGCTTTCTGCGGGGTTTTTTGTTACTCGACAAACCGAGTGACTTTTTATCATACTGAGCTTATTGAACCTCTTCCTCTTCTTTTTTATCGCTTAAATCGATACCGCGTTTTTTTACCGTATCAAAAAAGACTGGGGTAGCAATGAACAGTGACGAATAAGTTCCTACCATTACCCCAACAATCAATGCAAAAATCAATCCACGTATCGACTCAGCGCCGAGTAGGAAAATGGTCAACAGCACGATCAAAGTCGTTAACGAGGTATTTAAGGTTCTGCTCAATGTGCTGTTAAGCGCCCCATCGATGATTTTATTCATACGCCATCTACTGTGCTCGTTAAAGAATTCTCGAATACGGTCAAATACAACCACCGTATCGTTGAGTGAATAACCGATTACTGTCAAAATCGCAGCGATAAATGATTGATCAATTTCCATATTAAATGGCATAAATTGATAGGTCAAAGAAAACACACCGAGTACAATCAGCACATCGTGGAATACAGCGGCAACCGCACCCAAACTGAATTGCCATCTTCTGAATCGCAGAAGTATGTATAAGAAAACGACAACAAGTGATCCAAGTACCGCCAAGAACGACGAAGACTTAATGTCATCTGCAATCGTCGGTGAAACTTTGTAATACTCCATACGTCCTGCCGTTTTATTATCGTCATCGGCAACAAATCCAGCATAATCCATACCTTCAGGTAGGTTGGGTTTTAAAGCTTCGTACAGCATTTGCTCGATTTCGATATCCACTTCAGCTCCTGTCTCTTCTACTTTGTATTTGGTAGAAATCTTCAACTGATTATTCCCACCATATGTTTTGGCTTCAGCACTTTCGAATACCCCGATTAGGTCGTTTTGAATGGCTACAGCATTGACGTCTCGGTCAAAACGTACAGTGTAGGTGCGCCCACCGACAAAGTCAATACCCTGATTCAGTCCATTGGTAAATAAAGAACCGATACTCACAAGAAGTAAGACTCCAGAAAATGCATAAGCTACTTTTCTCTTGGTCAAAAATTTGATCGCAACATCACGGAATAAATTCTTGGTTATTGCTGTAGAGCAGGTCAAAGACTTACCGTTCTCAGTAAATCGATCAACAAAGAGTCGTGTTACAAAGATTGCGGTGAACAATGAGGTACAAATACCAATCAACAAAGTTGTGGCAAATCCTTGAATCGGCCCTGTTCCAAACACAAGAAGAATCAGTCCCGTGAGACCCGTAGTAATGTTGGCATCCAAAATTGAGGAAAGCGCATTACTGAATCCGTCATTAATGGCATCCCGCTGTGATTTTCCTTTGGTCAGTTCTTCTCGGATACGCTCAAAAATAAGCACATTGGCATCGACAGACATACCGATGGTCAAGACAATACCGGCAATACCTGGAAGTGTTAAAACGGCCCCGAGCCCAGCCAAAATACCAAAGATGAACAATATGTTAACCACCAAAGCTACATTGGCAAAGCCTCCAGCTTTCCCATAATAGAGGATCATCCAAAGCAGAACAATACTCAAGGCAATAATAAAAGATAATATACCACTTTCTATAGCCTCCTTACCCAGTGTTGGTCCAACAACCTCAGCTTGAATGATGTCCGCAGAAGCCGGTAACTTACCAGCACGCAATACATTGGCTAAATCCTGGGCCTCGGGAATCGTGAAATCTCCCGTAATTTCACTGCGTCCTCCTGAGATCTTTCCCGAACTCACTCCAGGTGCAGAGTAAACAACGTTATCGAGAACTACAGCAATTTGCGATTGGTTGTTATAGGCGTACTCGGTCATGTCCTCCCAAATCTTGGCACCAACACCATTCATTTGCATGGTTACAGATACGCGCCCTGCCTGAGTGTAAGATTGTTGTGCATCTACAATCACTCCTCCGCTTAACTCCGGAGTATCTTCGCGATTGCCTTTGATGGCGTAAAGACTGGTAATTTCTTCACCTAAAGATTCGTTGTACTCTGGAATACTCCAAACGAACTTGTAGTAGCGTTGCTCACCGCTTAACAGCGCACGAACTTGCGGCTCTTTCAAATAACCATTGATTACCGCAGTATCTTTTAGTGAAAAAGAGGCCAGTCCTGGATTACTCGCGCGAACTGGTAAAATTCTGTTAAGTAAAGGGCGTTCCAGCATTGGATCAGTGGATTCGGCTACATCTTCACCACCCAAGAGGTCCGTTAGATCCTCTTCGGTTTCTTCCTGAGATTCCTCCTGCTCTTGGGGAGAACGCTCTGCCAATATCGTTTTTAATTTGGCATCGGCATCGATAAGAAATGAGGTAATGTTCTCCTCTTTCACCACTTCCCAAAATTCCAGCTGTGCCGTACTTTGTAAAAGTTTTTTTACACGTTCAACATCTTTTGCACCGGGCAATTCCACGAGTATGCGTCCAGAATTTCCGAGTCGCTGAAGGTTAGGTTGGGTCACACCGAATTTATCGATACGCTTGCGCAATACCTCAAAAGCTGAGGCTATGGACTCATCAACTTTGCGCGCAATGACTGACTGGACCTCATCATTACTCATACCGCTGAATACCTGGTCCTCTAAACCTTTATTGAAAAAGATATCAGGCGAGGCCAAGCTATTTTCTCCTGGGAGCGCATCGAAGGCCTCAAAGAAAGACTCGAGATAGGTACTCTGTGATGATTTCTGGAGTTCACTCGCATCGGCTAAAGCTTGATTAAATGCAGGGTCCTTTGTATTGTTGGCCAAACCAGCAAGAATGTCTTTAACAGAAACTTGAAGAATGACGTTAATTCCCCCTTTGAGATCTAGCCCCTTGTTCAGTACCTTATCTTTGGCCGTATTGTAATCAATTCCAAAGAACTGTGGCTCGGCTGCGACAGAATCTATGTATGTTAAAACGGCTTGTTGACGGGCATCCGATTCTGTTGCATCAAATCGGTCATTGGCATAAACCTGAGCAGCATCTTCAACTTGATTGGCGACAAATGTAAACGACAATTGGTAAAGACTGACCAATCCGAAAAGTATCGCAAAGACGGTTATTAATCCTTTATTTTGCATTCTATCTTGGTTTAGAGTATATAAAAACGTGCAAATATAGTTTTTCAAAAAGGAAATGCCAATTATTTCGAAGCGAAAAAATGGCAAAAAAGGCCGCAAAATGCGGCCTTTTTATCTGTTCGTACTGGCGACCAACTAGGCCAATAATTGATTGGTTTTACGCACCCCTTCGGCACTTTTTGCCAAGTGCTGAAGTTCTGCCTCGTCGAGTTCGAGTTCCACGATTTTTTCTATTCCATTACGCCCCAAAATTACGGGGACACCAATACAGATATCCTCTAAGCCATATTCTCCAGAAAGTAAGGAAGAACAGGGCATCATTTTCTTTTGGTCACACGCAATGCTTTGAACCAAAGATGAAACCGCTGCTCCCGGAGCATACCAGGCTGAAGTTCCAAGCAATTTTGTCAGAGTCGCCCCGCCAACCTTGGTTGCCTCCCGAACCTGATCCAATCGCTCAGCACTCAAAAATTCCGTAACAGGCACACTGCTGCGTGTGGCCAAACGTGTTAGTGGAATCATACCCGTATCGCTATGCCCACCGATAACCATCCCGTCAATATCACTCGATGGGGCTTCCAAAGCCTCAGCAAGACGATATTTAAATCGTGCACTGTCTAAGGCACCGCCCATTCCGATGATACGATTTTTGGGTAGTCCAGTGACTTTATGCGCCAAATAGGTCATTGTGTCCATTGGGTTACTCACTACGACTAAAATTGTTTCGGGAGATTGCTCGATCAGCGCTGCCGATACATTTTGTACGATACCCGCATTAATGCCGATGAGCTCTTCTCTGGTCATCCCTGGTTTACGCGGTATTCCAGAGGTGATCACACAAATATCACTACCTGCAGTAGCTCCATAATCACTGGTGACTCCTGTAATTTTGGTATCAAAACCATTCAGTGTCGCCGTCTGCATAAGGTCCATTGCTTTACCTTCTGCGAATCCTTCCTTAATGTCCAAAAGCACCACTTCACTGGCGAAATTCTTAATGGCAATATACTCAGCACAGCTCGCTCCTACTGCACCTGCTCCTACAACAGTAATCTTCATTTTTTGTGTTTTTTAGTTTGTTTTTGGGTTGTTTTTTGCGCTTTATCAGCGAGGCAAAATTATCAATAATAATAAACTTAACCTAGCCTAAAAGTCTTGAGTTCAATTGATATAAATCCTTATCGAACGCTCACAGAAATTCCTGTGGAAAAGGTATTGTACTCTTGTATGGTGTAAGACGCAAAGAGCTTAAATATGGCTAGATTAACGCGCATTCCGAGTCCAAAGCGAGGGCTATTGACATTAGCCTTGAACTGCAGTGGATTCGTGATGGTTTCATTGACTTGACCTAACGGAATTCCATTGCCGTCCTCTAGGTCATAAGTTAGCGTGTAATCTCCGTTGAGCTCTAATCGACTGCCCCCACGTCCATAACCTGCAGAGGCATAAAATTCTAAAATGGCAAGATTAACAGAGCCGATCGCCTGAAAAGACAATGTATTCAGCGCAAAAAGTCCCTCGCCATTGACCACAGAAACATCGTCTAGATTATCTTCATCGTCGATGGTATAGGTGACTTTAGTGTTACTGTATGCCACGAGAGCACTTAGACTAAACGGGGTGGCTGAAAGCCCCGGAAGGTACTGTGTTAGGTCATGTTGTAATCCAAGGCCGTACATAAAATTATTGACCTTATCATTGACGCCAATATTGGGTAAAAAACGCATCTTTAGATCGGTACTGCTCGGTAGGCCCACTCCGAATTGAATCATCGGTGTGGCGACTCCTTTTAATGGAAAATCGGGACCAATCCCCCCAGGCATTTGAAATTCTGCCACTTTGAACGTACCATCTCCCACGGGCACCCGCACATCGAAAAATGTACCGTCCGGATCATCTCCTAAAACTGTAGAAACAGTCTCGGTATCTCCCACTTGGGAACGCACAAAATTATAATTAGAAGCGCGAAACAAGAAGGTTTTATCACTGTTGGGCACCAGGGCCATATTCACGCCAAAAGTAACGTCAAAACCGAGAACACCATGAGTTTTTCCTGTAGTATACCAACCCTCATTCATACTGTAAACCAAGCCCTTTAGAGCTGGTTCGATGTAGTCTTGGGTAAGTCGTTCGGCATCTTGAGCCGCCAATAAAATACTTTCTAATTCTTGAGCCTGACTCAAAGGGGCAGCACACAAACTGAGCAATAAAATAATTCGTTTCATAATGGTTTGGGGATAAGATGAATCATGACGGTCTAATTAAATGGAGACAGGATATTTATTTATAGTTCTTTTAAAGTTATAAAAAAGCCCGCAATAAATGCGGGCTTTAATTTGTTAAGCATCAATATTTGCATAAACCGCATTACGTTCAATAAAATCACGACGCGGTGGAACTTCATCTCCCATGAGCATTGAGAATATTCGGTCTGCCTCAGTCCCATTATCTATAGAAACTTGGCGGAGCGTTCTAAACTCCGGGTTCATGGTCGTATCCCACAATTGTTCAGCATTCATCTCACCGAGACCCTTGTAACGCTGAATACCAACACTTCCTCCCCAAGCATCACTCAAGGCATCGCGTTCTTTATCATTCCAAGCATAAGCCTTCTTTGACCCCTTTTTAACCAAGTATAAGGGTGGCGTCGCGATGTACACATGTCCCCCCTCAATAAGGGCCCGCATGTATCTGAAAAAGAAAGTCAAAATAAGTGTAGCGATATGACTCCCATCGACATCCGCATCACACATGATCACAATTTTGTGATAGCGCAATTTTTCTAGATTCAGGGCTTTAGCGTCCTCTTCGGTACCGACAGTTACACCGAGTGCTGTAAAAATATTTTTGATTTCTTCATTTTCAAAAACCTTATGCTGCATGGCCTTTTCTACATTCAGAATTTTACCGCGCAGGGGCAATATGGCTTGAAAATTACGATCACGGCCTTGTTTGGCAGTACCGCCCGCGGAATCTCCCTCGACCAAAAATACTTCACACTTCTGTGGATCTTGTTCTGAGCAATCTGAGAGTTTCCCTGGAAGCCCCGCTCCACCCATAACGGTTTTACGTTGCACCATTTCACGTGCCTTGCGTGCCGCGTGGCGGGCTTGAGCAGCGAGTATCACTTTTTGAACGATGGTCTTGGCATCATTTGGATGTTCCTCCAGATAGTTTTCAAGCATTTCGGAAACTGCCTGGCTTACTGCAGAGGTGACCTCTCTGTTGCCTAATTTAGTTTTGGTTTGGCCTTCAAATTGCGGCTCAGCCACCTTCACCGACACAATCGCTGTGAGTCCCTAGCGAAAGTCATCTCCCGATATGTCAAACTTTAACTTATCCAAAAGACCCGAAGCATCCGCATATTTCTTGAGCGTTGTGGTTAATCCCCGTCGAAAACCAGACAAATGCGTTCCTCCCTCATGAGTATTGATATTATTCACGTACGAATGTAAATTCTCATTAAAAGAGGTATTATATACCATGGCCACTTCAACAGGAATATCGTTTTTTTCCCCCTCCATTGAAATCACCTCGGCAATTAGCGGCTCACGGTTTCCGTCGAGGAACTTGATAAATTCCTTTAAGCCTTCTTCACTGTGGAATTTCTCCGTAGGATGCGTCCCGTCTTCCTCTGCAACACGCTCATCGGTAAGGTAGATCGTGATGCCTTTATTGAGATAAGCTAATTCTCTGAGGCGACTCGCCAAAGTGTCGTAATTATATTCGCGCGTTTGGGTGAAAATTTGGTCGTCTGGTAAGAAGGTAACCATAGTTCCTCGATCGGAAGTCTCTCCTACAGTTTTCACCGGATAAAGTGCTTTACCGCGCTCGTATTCCTGTTCCCAAACTTTACCGTCTCGATACACAGTCGCTTTGAGCGAGGCAGATAAGGCATTAACACAACTCACACCAACACCGTGAAGACCACCGGAAACTTTGTACGAGTCCTTGTCAAATTTTCCTCCCGCGCCTATTTTAGTCATAACGACTTCAAGTGCAGAAACGCCCTCTTTTTTATGCAAATCGACAGGAATCCCTCGACCATTATCTTTTACAGAAATTGAATTGTCCCCATTTATGACGACTTCTATCGTATCGCAATGCCCCGCAAGGGCTTCGTCAATCGAGTTATCCACCACTTCGTACACCAGGTGATGTAGTCCGCGAACGCCCACATCTCCGATGTACATCGAGGGACGCATACGCACGTGCTCCATGCCCTCGAGGGCCTGAATATTATCCGCGCCATAATTGGCCTTATTTGCTTCTTCACTCATAAAATTTAGGTTGCTTTCCTCAGTGGAAATTATGTATTGTCAAATATAACCAAATGCCCAGCGATTTCAATATCTGGCGCAGCATTTGACATGTTAAGTTATCAACAAATTTTGTGAAAAAAACACACAGTAAAATCGCTGAAATTTTACCCCAGAAATGACCACATAATGAACTAAGGGATGTTGAGATATTTATGCGTCTGTAACGACAAAATCCAACGGGTATTTTGCATGACGTAATCCACCATGAGCGGCATCATTTTTTCACGCTGACTCCACTCGGGCTGTAGGTAAAGCTTACACTCTGGACCGACAAGATTGGCTTGCTCCTGAGCAAAAATAAAATCGTGTTTGTTGTGCACAATGACCTTTAATTCATGAGCTTTTTTATAAATCTCCTCAAGCGGTAATTTATTTTTTTTGGGCGATAAGCAAATCCAATCCCAATCTCCCGACAATGGGTAGGCACCAGAGGTTTCTATATGGGTTTCCAGTCCCGCAGATTTTAAACCTTGGGTCAATGGGTCCATCGGCCACATAAGGGGCTCTCCACCCGTAACCACAATGGTCTTGGCGTGGTTTTTGGCATCATCAATAATCTGCTGAACAGATGTTGGGGGGTGAATGTCAGGGTTCCAACTCTCTTTAACATCACACCAATGACAGCCCACGTCACAACCTCCAACGCGAATGAAATAAGCTGCAGTACCCTTGTGATAGCCTTCGCCCTGCAAGGTGTAGAACGCCTCCATAAGCGGTAAATAGGTCCCTGAGGCAACAGCTTTGGCTATTTCATGTTTTGTCATTTCCACGCGGCAAAGATAAAATTTATTGCACGACAACGGCCTAAAATATTTACTTCTGGGAGTGTCGATTTCAAGAACATGATTATTTTTGACAAAACTTATGAAAAGCTTATGACACGTCTTTTTCTTATGGTCATTTTGAGTTTAATTTTGAACGCCTGCAGCGATAATTCACTTTTGATCAGTGACAAGACCGTTGGGCCACTGTCGCAAACCACGGGTCTCCATATGAACTCCAAAAACTTTTTCAGACAGATTCTTTGGCCGGGCGTCGCACCACAGGAGATAGTTTAATCGGCGAAGTAGAGATTTATGACCCTCAAGGGAAGATACGTATGATTGTATTCCCCCAAGACGAGACCAACCCAAAATCAAGGCTTTCATATTTGCGCCTGATCGATCCGAAATTTACAACAAATGACGGCCTTGGTGTCTCGAGCACTTTTGGCGACTTTAAAAACAGACATCAGGTCAGCGGTATCGACAATGCCATCAATGCAGTAGTAGTAAGCTTTAAAGACAGTCCGTGGTACATCACCATAGACAAAATGGAACTGCCCGAAAATATTAGATACGATTACGCCAGCAAGATTGAACTTGCCCAAATACCTGAGGAGGCGAAAATCAAATACTTTTTCTACACTTGGTAGGGGCCATCGAGTTAAATCGCAGAACGGTTTATTCCAGATTCCTGCCTGAGTATTGACTACGACTGAAATAGTCAGATAATTTAAACAGGCCAAAAATTAAGAAAAAGAAGGGCAAGATCAGCAGCTCTTCTACCAGAATGTAAAAAGGCCAATCCCCAAGAACATCCAATAGCGACGTATGTTCTGGCTTACGCATCAAAAAGAGATAATTTGAACCGATCAGTGCATTGACGCCAACAATAAAAACTAGATAAATCTGTATCGCGCCGAAAGCCTTGAATATGCTCTTTACGGTTGGGCGCATTTTGTAAACAGCAGAAACATAGATCATGAAAAGCACCAGACCAGCATGTTCTAACCAATACTTGAGGAATCGGTAGTGCGGAAAACCCTCGTCGAGATCGGGCGTTAATACGACTTGAGCCGTACCCGCCAACACCCAAAAAACCAATATTTCGTACATCCAATATTTACGCAATACGGCAAAAATAGGAATGGTCAGACCCAAAAAATTACATAAATGCAAGGGCAAGTCTTTTTGAATGTCAAAGGGTCCGACAAATACTTTTATCGCCGTATAACTCAAGACACTGATAGATATTACAAACGCAATTACAACACCTATTCTGTGCTGTTGCACCGGACTGCTGCGTTTGCCCCAACGGATGAGCAGATACCCAATAATGATAAAAAAAAGGATCGCACCAATATGTTGCCCGCCTAATAGAGAAAAATCGTTGTTGGGTAATAAAATTTTGGAATCCATGAATTTGAATATGGTTCCAAGATAAAAAAATGTTTTTACACTTTCAGGTTAAGCTCTCTGGCGGGCCAAAAGGGTGTTTTGAAGCAACATTGCGATAGTCATAGGCCCAACCCCACCAGGCACGGGAGTGATATAGGACGCCTTCTCACTGACCGTATCATACGCCACATCTCCAGTAATCACATATCCTTTTGCTGCAGTCTCATCGGGCACACGGGTGATCCCTACATCGATAATGACTGCGCCTTCCTTGACCATATCCGCCTTGAGGAAATTAGGCACACCAAGTGCAGAAACTACAATATCTGCCTCGCGGGTGTATGCGGCCAAATCTTTCGTGCGGCTGTGGGTTAAAGTGACGGTACTGTCTCCAGGCTGGCCTTTGCGGCTCATGAGGATGCTGATCGGACGACCGACAATATGGCTTCGCCCAATAACCACAGTGTGCTTGCCACTGGTTTCAATTTCGTAGCGACGCAATAATTCCATAATGCCAAAAGGTGTAGCTGGAATAAAAGTTTCCATATCAAGGCCAATTTTCCAAAGTTTTCAGGGTGAAAACCATCCACATCTTTTTTGGGATCTACCGCCAACAAAACCTTCTGGGTATCGATATGACGCGGTAAAGGGAGTTGAACGATAAAACCATCGATCTCGGAATCATTGTTTAACTGATCAATTTTGGCGAGCAATTCCTCCTGGGTAATCTCAGCTGGCAGTTGAACCAGGGTCGATTCAAAACCAACTCTGGCACAAGCGCTTACTTTACTGCCTACATAGGTTAAACTCGCCCCATCTTCGCCGACAATAACGGCTGCCAAATGTGGCGTTTTTTGACCATTAGCTTTCATTTGCGCCACGACCTGGGTGATTTCATCTTTGATGTCGTTGCTGATTTTTTTTCCGTCCAGTATTGTCATGACTTCATTTTATCGAGGCATTTGCCCCATCATTTGCATCATTTTTTTGCCGCCACCGCCTTGCATCATCTTCATCATTTTACTCATTTGATCAAATTGCTTGATCAATTTATTTACTTCTTGAATGTCAGTGCCACTTCCGTTAGCAATACGCTTTTTACGGCTACCGTTAATCAGCTTAGGGTTAGCGCGCTCCTTCGGGGTCATAGAATGAATCATGGCTTCGATATGTTTAAACGCATCGTCGTCGATATCAATACCTTTGAGCGCTTTACCCATGCCTGGAATCATACCCATAAGATCCTTCATACTTCCCATTTTTTTGACCTGCTGAATTTGGTTGAGGAAGTCGTCAAAGCCAAATTGATTTTTGGCAATTTTCTTTTGAATTTTCCGCGCTTCTTGCTCGTCAAATTGTTCTTGAGCACGTTCCACAAGAGAAACAACATCCCCCATGCCGAGAATGCGGTCCGCCATACGCTCAGGATAAAAGACGTCAATGGCGTCCATTTTTTCTCCGGTTCCGATAAACTTAATAGGCTTATCGACTACCGATCGAATCGATAGCGCCGCCCCACCACGGGTATCACCATCGAGCTTGGTCAAGATCACCCCGTCGAAATTCAATCGGTCGTTAAAGGCTTTAGCGGTATTGACCGCATCCTGCCCTGTCATGGCATCGACCACAAAAAGGGTTTCTTGTGGAGTGATGGCCTTGTGAATTTGGGCGATTTCATCCATCATCGTCTGGTCCACGGCCAAACGACCTGCAGTATCGACTATTACGGCGTTATTCCCATTCGCCTTGGCATGAGCAATAGCGGCCTGAGCAATTTTTACCGGATCTTTTTCGTCGGGTGCACTAAATACCGGAATCCCAATCTGATCCCCAACAACGTGTAACTGATCTATGGCCGCCGGACGATAAACATCACAGGCCACCAAAAGCGGCTGTTTGCTTTTTTTAGTTTTTAGAAACTGGGCGAGCTTACCAGAAAAAGTTGTCTTACCACTACCCTGTAACCCGGACATTAAAATCACTGTTGGATTGCCCTGCAGATTGAGTCCCTCTGCTGCACCACCCATAAGTTCAGTAAGCTCATCTTTAACGAGCTTCACCATCAATTGACCTGGCTGTAAGGGTGGTCAATACATTTTGACCTAAAGCTTTATCCTTTACCGAGTTGGTAAATTCTTTGGCAATTTTAAAGTTAACATCGGCATCAAGTAACGCGCGTCGCACCTCTTTAAGGGTCTCGGCGACATTGACCTCGGTGATGCTTCCATGGCCTTTGAGGTTATGTAAGGCTTTGTCTAATTTTTCACTTAAACTATCAAACATGATTCAGACTAAAATAAAGGCGTAAAGATACGCATTGCAGTGCCAGAATCAAAAAGAACCACAGGGCAAAAAAATGCATTGTCAAATAAAAAACCCGGCCGATGGCCGGGCTTAAAACATTTTCTAGGTTGAGCAGAATTTGTGACTTATCGCAAACTTAATCGTTCATTGAAGGTTGCACAAAAAGTCACTGTGTCGATTACAAGCGCTCAAAAGTCAAATAATCAGTTCCGCCATTGCCTCCGCTGATGTCGATGAGTTCGATTTTGGTATTGCTCACAGAAATAAAATCCCAATCGTCGATTAAATCATCAAAGTCACTGGATTCTGGCACATTAAAGTCAAGAATAAAATCATCGTCATCACTAGAATTCCCATCATCATCACTCGAGGAATTGGAGCTGTCGTCAAAAATATTCCAAGTGCCATTAACGGTCTGATTACCGTTTGAGGCCACCACAGTACCATCGGCATTAAATACAAAGGTGTATCCATTGAAGTCATTGGTTTGATCCTCACCAGAATCGACGAAATAAGTAATCTGCCAATCGCCTTGCTCCATGATTTCTGAAGTCAAATCAGCACTGTTTGAGTTGTTATTGTTATCGTCATTACTGTCATCGCTAGAATCACAGGCCACGACAAACATGCTCAAAGCGGCGATTAAAAAAATATTTGCTTTCATAAGGTTGTTTTTCAAACTATTAAAGTTCAATATTAAATGATTTAGGGGTTAATTACACTGAGAAATATCATAGCCAGGTCGGAACCATCGAATGGTCAAAACTTGATTCACATCCTCAAATTCATATTGAACGACATTGTTTTCGCAACGAAAATCCATTTCCTCAATCCATGTATTTCCAAAAAATAAATCGATGGTTAAGACGTCGTCTACAAAGGTGTACGGATTCGGATTCGGTATGGCATCATCGATGCCTAAGTTCTCCCAATCACAAACAGGATCTTCACAGTATACAGTGTAACGCAAACCATCTTGAAAAATATACATGGTGTTTTGGAAGTCCTCCAAGATCCACTTACCCTCAATGGTTTCAGGCCAAGTATTGCCACAGCCTGTATAGGGCGTACGGGCAAAGTTCAATCGTTCTAAATCGCCATTACCACCACTGACCTCTTCTAACTGTATATTTTCAGCATCGTAGAAAAGAACATCCCAATCATCGTTTAAATCTTCAAATGGATCTTCTTGTCCGTCATAATTGAAATTTAAAATGAGTTCAAGACCTGATGAGCTATTGGATACAGTCCAAAAACCATCTACTGTTCTGCTGGCAGATACGGCTTGTACGGTACCATCTAAAGCATAGTTGAAGCTGAATTCTACATAATCACAAGCGTCGTTCTCCATATCCTCCTCCATCAAATGGATGTACCACTGATCGGTCACAAGGGTGTCAATTAAGGCATTGGTTTCGCCACTACCGCCACCGCCATTATTTGGCGTACGACCGAAAGTTAAATAGTCTGTGCTGCCATCCCCACTCACATCACGCAATTGAATCTCATCTGAAGACACTGAAAGAATCTCCCAATCATCCATCAATTCCTCAAGGGGCTCCATTGGCCCAAAATTCAAGTCTAACTTTTCAACTCCAGAATCGGTATAAGTGCTCCAACTGCCTGAGGTTTGAGTGCCATTATCCGCCAGGGCGGTTCCATCAGTATTAAAAGTAAAGGCATAGCCGCCGAAGTCTGAAGTCTCATCGTAATCGTCAAAGAAATAAGTGACATACCAAACCCCATCAGTCAATTCATCCTCAATAGCCGTTGTCGTGTTCCCACCGGAATTCGAGCAATCGGTTTGATTAAAAATGTCTGTAAGTTCAGCGTTGGAATTCACTGTTGTGGCAGAACCGCTGATCAAAACAGTAATAGGATAATTTATCGCCACATAAACATCACTGCTCAAACCACTGAGGAAATTAAACCACTCACTTGAGTTATTGATGCTCAAGGTCCCGGTTTGTTCGTTGGCAGAATTGTATAAGGTTCCGGTAATGGGAAATTGGAAGTCCAAACAACTGTAGTCGTCAGAAACATTGTTCGTACAATCAGCTACTAGGGCATTAAAGCTTGCCAGGTCATTGACCACCTGCTCAGTAAAATCCTCAGAGATCAAGGTCAAAGGAAATACCAAATTTAGCACGTCTGTATCTCCAACAAATAAATTAAAAATGTCCTCAACCAGTTGAAGGTCATCAATTGAATTCAAAGTCACTTGCTGTCCATTCGCGACAACCTCTACTGGAAAATCTATAGAAAAACAAGAGGTTCCGTCGATCAAATTGTCCAATGCCCCATTGTTTTGGGTCGCACTCAATAGGTTGGCTGCAAAATTAGAGGTGCCGTTAAAAGACTCCGAATTATCTGTAGGATCGATAACTACATCCTCCTCTTTTTGACAAGAAGTTATAGTCAACATGGCCATTAACGCGATAAATAAGCATCTAAAGTTCATTAATTTCATGGTTTAAAATTTGTGGTTACACTAATATAACCGATTCACATCTCCTTACCCTACCCTCTAAACTGTTTTTTGTAATTTTATCATTGCCTAACCTATTAATATGGACCAAAACGTTTGCGAGGAGTCTGTATTTTCCCGCATTTACCAAAAATGGGGTCAGGCACTCTTTAATTTCATTCGTTATAAGACTAAAGATATCGATCAGGCCAATGACCTAGTGCAAGAGGCTTTTATCACGCTTTGGGATCATTGCGCTGATGTTACCCCTGAGAAAGCCAAGTCCTACCTCTATACTGTAGCCAATAGAAAGTTTTTAAATCAAGTGGCTCATCTAAAGGTAGTTCAAAAACATCAATCCGAATCAACATCTGGTGTTCATCAAGAAAATCCTGAATTTTTAATGGAACAACAAGAGTTTGAAATAAAACTTGAACAAGCTATTGACGCACTTCCTCAGGGGCAAAAAAGAAGCTTTTTTAATGAATCGTATCGACCAAATGACCTATGTTGAAATTGCGGAGGCGCTTGAAATATCTGTAAAAGCGGTGGAAAAGCGAATGCATCTGGCCCTAAAAACTTTGCGATCAGAGATTAAAGAACTCAAAAACAGGTAGGGTTTTCTTTCCTACGATTGTTACAATTAAAAGCGCCAGTGCAAATGAATCAAAAACTACTCGATAAATTTATGAATCACCAGGCCTCTGAAAAAGAAATTCAGATGCTCAAGGATGATCCCGAAACGGCAGACTACATGAGCCTCAGTGAAAAGGTTGCTGGGTTAAAATTAGATGGGTTCAAAAGTCAAGAAAATTGGCGTGCCATACAACATCATATTCATGCTCAGGGAGAAAAGGCTAACGACGCAAAAAACAAATCCTATTTCGGCGGTATTTTTAAATTAAATCCAACCCGCCAAGTTTATTGGCGTGTTGCGCTATTTTAATCATTGCAATAAGTACTTATTTTTTCCTCAGCCCAAACACTACGACATTAATTACACCCCAAAGGTACCCATCAGATATGGACTCTTCCCGATGGTTCGCAAATTTCCCTTAACGCAGGGTCAAAGGCAAATTACAATCAGCATCGTGGGACGATAATAGAACTCATCGAACTTGATGGAGAGGCGTTTTTGATGTGATAAAAGGCAGCACCTTTAGTGTAAAAACAAACTCTGGTGTAGTGACCGTTCTTAGGGACAGAATTTAATGTAAAGGTTCGTGATGATCAGTTTTATGTGCATTGTTTCGAGGGTCTAGTGAAAGTACAAACGCAAGACACCACTTTAATGCTGCCAGCAGGAAGTGGTATGAGGCTGATCCAAGGCCAGCTCCTCAATGATATTGTGACTATAGGTGCTAAACCAGATTGGATAACCGGAGAGAGTAGTTTTGACAACACGCCACTACAGGACGTCTTTTTTGAATTAGAGAGACAATAC
The DNA here is from genome assembly GCA_038141525.1 of Flavobacteriaceae bacterium. GTDB lineage: Bacteria > Bacteroidota > Bacteroidia > Flavobacteriales > Flavobacteriaceae > BACL21. The sequence goes on from JAYQIF010000008.1 coordinate 463,324, forward strand.
GCGGTAAATATAGATTACCACTTGGGGCTTTCAACTGAAAATGAACCGGCTTTGTTTAGTGGTAGTTTTACGCATGAGGATTTGAGCATTGCTTTAAAATCGGTTTGCCAACCTTTTGGATTGAGCTTTGAGTTATCCGATCAAAACGTCCGAATATTTAAAAATTAATGCGCATGGTCTCCCGTAATAATATCATTCTATGGGGCTTTTGCATCTGGCTTTTAGGCAGTTTGAATAGTAGCGCGCAGCAGGGCACTCCTATAGCCTTGTCGGCATATTTAACCCAATTAGAGCTGCAATACGATGTAAAATTTTCCTATCGTCCGGAAGATATTGATGGAAAAATAATTAGTCCTACTCTGGATTTAGAGGGGCTTGGTGCTCATCTCGATCTCATAAAAGACAAAACTGGGCTGTGGGCTCAGCAAATTGATCGGCGTTATATTAGCCTTAGCCAGACAATACAAACACCTGAACAATATTGTGGTCAGATTTTGGACGGTTCGAACTATATGCCTTTGGCCTGGGCTACGGTTCAAGTCATCGGTACGGCTTATGGCACACTGACCGATCAAAACGGTAAGTTTTTTATCGAAAGCAGCAGACTTACCGGTGACCTGCGCATCTCCTATATCGGTCAAAAGTCAATAATCGTCTCGGCCGAAGAAATCAAAAATAGTTTTTGCCCCATTTTCTACAGTCAAAGCGACCCAACCACTCTTGAAACAGTGAGCCTAGGCCGATTTTTGACCACGGGAATTATTGAGCGCGGCCAGGGTAATTACCTGATCAATACCCAAGCCTTTGGCCTATTGCCGGGACAAACTCAAAACGATGCCCTTTGGTTTGCCCAAGCATTGCCCGGAGTTCAAAGTGCCAATGAAACCGTTTCAACCATGAATATACGCGGTGGGGCCAATGATGAAAATAACATTAGCTGGGAGGGCATTCGCATGTATCAGTATGGTCATTTTTTTGGTCTTATTTCTGCATTTAATCCTTTTTTAAGCACTAAACTTGAAGTGTATAAAGTGAATGCGCCTGGAGAATTTCGAAATTTTGTATCCGGCAGCATGAACATTAGCAGCAGTGATGGACTTCCAGAGATAAATCGATTCACCTATGCAATCAACTTATTGGACACCCAATTTGCCTCAGAATTTAAGGCCAATAATAAACTGGGCATAAAATTGGCCGGTCGGACCTCTTATAATCGATGGTTACCAACTCCAGTATATGATAGCTATTTTGGACGAATGTTCCAAGACACCGAAATCACCAATAATCAAAGCAACGGCGCTTACGAGCAGGTGGATTTTAAAGAACAATTTTACTTTTTTGACTTAGGTGGCAAAATGAACTACCAGATCAGCGACAAAACTAAGGTCAAATTAGCCTTCATGCTGATAGAAAATCACTTTGAATTCTCTGAGGCTCTTGGGACGGTCTAAAAAATTAATAAGCTCGAGCAAAAATCCAATGTACTGGGTCTATTTGTAAATCATCGTTGGTCTGATCGTCATAAAACCTCAGCAAAAATTTCTGCAAATCAATACAGCCTTGATGCCCTGAACCAGGAATTTTTCAGCAATCAAACCCTAAAACAAGACAATGAAGTTCTTGATTTGGACACTTCAATTACCCATGAGGTAAACCTTGAAGCCCACAAATTTAAAGCCACGTATAATTTTAATGAAATCGGTATTGGTAACAGACAAGAGGTGAATACTCCCTTGTTCTTTTCTTCTAAAACAGAGGTTTTACGCAGCCATATGCTCTATTTAAATTGGCGTTTGGCACCGTCTGATCGCTCCTACAACATTTCGATTGCCGCGCGAACAAGCCATTACCTCAAATGGAGTCAAACGCTAGTTGAACCCATCTTATTCGGACAATATAAACTCAGTAAATCTCAAAATTTGAGTCTTTCTTATGAGCAAAGACACCAAGCCATTGGCCAAAGAGTAGACTTACAAAGCGATTTCTTGGGGATTGAAAAAAGGCGATGGTCTCTGGCGGATGGACAAACCAAACCTCTGCGACGTGCTCAGCAGTGGAACCTAGGGTGGCAATTTCAAAAAATGGACTTTGGTCTGAACGCATCTCTCTACTATAAAAAAGTCACTGACCTAAGTGCAGAAAGTCAACTCTTTCAAAATCAATTTCAATTTCAGCCTGCTCTGGGAGGTTATCAAACCACCGGCGTTGAATTTTCGGGCCAAAAAACACTCGGACTCATTGACTTTTGGGTGAGTTATACTTTGGGACAAAACAACTATAATTTTGAGGACTTTACCCCGACAGAATTCCCCAATAATATCGATGTCACGCACCAAGTTAAGTGGGCGTTAAATACAGAAATCAAACAAGTTAAATTGTCTCTTGGGGGGCAATGGCACAGTGGACTTCCTTATACTGGAACCACAGGAATGTTGAATACGAACGAATTAGGAGCATTTATCCCAGAATATCGAGAGCCAAACGCCCTCAGACTTTCACCCTATTTTAGATTAGATTTTGCTGCTGAATATCGCTGGTGGTCAGCAAGTAATACTCTATACCAAATTAATTTAGGACTTTTAAATCTGACGGATCAAGAAAATATTTTAGGCAGACGATTCCGAGGAGGATTAAATGCTACTGGCAGCCCAGAACTCAGTACCATTGACACTTTTAGTCTTGGGTTCACCCCAAATATTGCATTTAAAATCGCCTGGTAAGTCTTACATCTGATTCGGCACTTCAATACCTAACAAACGACAGGATGACTTTATCACCTGCCCAACTTTATCGGCCAATGACACGCGATAACTAAGGACGGAGTCTTCCTCAGCACCCAAAATAGAGACATTTTGATAAAATGCATTGAACTCTTTGACCAAGTCATAAGTGTAATTTGCGATAAGCGCAGGGCTGAACGCTGCGGCAGCTTCTTGAATCTTATCGGGATAATGCATCAGAGTTTTGACCAAAGATTTTTCTTTGTCTGTGAGACTTAAATTGTCACAATGCTCCAGGGCCAAAGCATTGGCGTGCTCTTGATGGGCCTTGCGTAAAATCGATTGTATTCGGGCATAAGCATATTGAATAAAAGGCCCGGTATTTCCTTGAAAATCTACGCTTTCCTTTGGATCAAACAAAATGCGCTTTTTTGGGTCCACTTTTAGGATGTAATACTTCAGTGCCCCAAGACCAATAGTCTTGAAAAGCTTTGTTTTATCTTCCTGAGAAAGTCCATCAATTTTTCCCAAATCCTCTGTGATTTCTTGGGCTGTATGCTGCATTTGATCAATCAAATCGTCGGCATCGACCACAGTTCCCTCTCTAGATTTCATTTTACCCGAAGGGAGATCGACCATACCATAACTCAAATGATATAGATTTTTGGCCCATGAATAACCCAATCGCGCAAGAATAAGAAATAACACTTTAAAATGATAATCCTGTTCATTACCTACAGTATAAATCATACCGCTTGCATCATGGTAATCACTCATCCTTTGGATGGCAGTCCCAATATCTTGAGTCATATAAACTGCAGTGCCATCACTACGCAGCACTAATTTTTGATCAAGGCCCTCATCGGTCAAATCACACCAAACTGAGCCGTCTTCTTTCTGAAAAAACACCCCTTTGGCCAATCCCTGCTCAATATCTTTTTTACCCAAAAGATAAGTATCGCTTTCATAGTAATTCTTATCAAAGTTTACCCCTAATTTTGTGTAAGTCTGCTCAAAACCATCATAAACCCACTGGTTCATTGTTTTCCATAGTGCCACTATCTCTGAGTCGCCTTGTTCCCATTGACGTAGCATCTGTTGCGCCGCCTTAATCGCAGGAGCTTCTTTTTCGGCTTGTTCAGGCGTCATTCCTTGGGACACCAGCTCCTTTTGTTGCGCCTTGTAAACCTGATCAAATTTCACATAGTAGTTCCCTACTAATTTATCCCCCTTAAGGCCAGTATTCTCGGGTGTTTCCCCTTGACCATAATTCTGCCAAGCCCACATACTTTTGCAAATATGTATTCCGCGGTCATTGATGATCTGTGTTTTATAAACCTTATGGCCCGCTGCCTTTAATATTTCTGAGACCGAATACCCCAATAGATTGTTTCTGATATGCCCCAAATGCAAAGGCTTATTGGTGTTAGGTGAAGAATATTCAACTAAAAGCGCTTGTCCACTGGGCGCAGCAAAACCGTATTGGTCGGTTTCAATAATCTGCTTAAAGGCGGCCAGATAGAAGTCATCGCTCAGACTGAGATTCAAGAAGCCTTTAACCACATTAAACGCCGTTACCTGGGCCACATGGTCCACCAAATAAGTCCCGATTTGCTCCCCGATCATTTCCGGGCGGCCTTTAATGACCTTGAGCATCGCAAAGACCACAAGGGTAATATCTCCTTCAAAATCTTTACGCGTCGCTTGAAACTCAATAGGTACAGTTGCCCCTGGATAAAATTCTGCTATGGCTTGGGTCACGCCTTGGGTCAAAAAATTCTCAGCCTTCATGAATTATTATTTCTAGCGTTTAAGGGGTCAAATATAGTTTAAAAATATGGCTTAAGTCCCGATTTTCGGGCCTTGAAAAGGCACGTTTCACGATTTTGGCAAGAATACCTCGGCCATCATACAGCGGGCACTTCCTCCACCACCCGTTTCGATAGTCGGTAAACTTGCCGCAATAAGCTCACCATGTTTTTCCAACTGGTGTTTTTGATCCATGGTCAAACTATCTAAAGCACTTTGACTCATGACAATAAAACGATTTTCACCAAGACCTCTCACTTGTAGCATGTTTCCCGCAAACTGGTGCATTTGCTCCTGAGTGATGTCGATGATTTCCTTTCCATCAGCCTTAAGCTGATCCACTGCGGTTTTGCGCTCTTGTGGATGATCAATACAATCAAGACAAATCACAGCAAAGGCTTCCCCGAGGCATAAGATAACATTGGTATGGTAAATGGCTACCCGCTTTTGATCCACGGTCTGAAAAGCACTAAACACCATCGGGTAATAATCGAAATCATCACAAAACTCGAGAAACAATTCTTTATCGGCTCTAGGCGATAAAGCGCAATATGCGGTGTGATTCACGCGATCAAGAATCATACTTCCGGTGCCTTCAAGAAACACCGCTTCCTGTTCGGCCTCGGTATAGTCCATGATTTCGCGGATTTCAAATCCCGCTCCTTCCACGGCCTCAAGCACCTCTTCACGACGCTCGCGCCGGCGATTTTCGGCAAACATCGGATATAGCGCCACGCGACCATCGCGGTGAAAACTAATCCAATTATTCGGAAAGATGGAGTCAGGGGTATCTAATGCTGGATCATCTTCTACAACGACTACTTGAATGCCTTTTTCTCTGAGTTGAGTGACAAACGCGTCAAATTCAGCCCGCGCCAACTCATTCACTTTATCGGCACTTTCACTCAAGGAGTTTTGAAAATAATTATTGACTGCAGTCTCTTCATTCATCCGAAACACCGCCGGACGAATCATTAATATAGTATTTGTTATCTGTGCCATAAAAATTTGTCTTTGCGCTTTAAGCCACATTCGGGCATGGCAAAAATAAAGTTTTGAAAGGGCATTTAAATATATTTTTACGAAATTGCCGCTCAAACTAATCAACAACAATCTAACGAAATATGGCACTGCAAGAAGAATTCGAAAAACAGGGAGTTTGGTTATTTAAATATCGCAGTAATCTTCCGATTATTATTCTCGTTTTAGGCTACGCACTCTACTGCTACAAAGAACTCCACCCCGAGGCCTATTTTTTACAGGGCGATCAGCTTTGGTTTGATCCATATTTTGAAATGATTTGTTTTGCGGTTTGTACCCTGGGACTTCTGATTCGAGTATATACTGTAGGGCATACACCACGATTCACCTCGGGTCGTAACACAGAAGAGCAAGTGGCAGAGACCCTCAATACAACAGGGCTTTATTCTACGCTGAGACACCCTTTATATTTAGGAAACTTTTTGATGTGGTGGGGCGTCGGATTGCTCACAGGAAATATCTGGTTTAACGTTACATTCATCCTTTTTTACTGGCTGTATTACGAGCGCATCATGTTTGCAGAAGAACAGTTTTTGCGTCGTAAGTTTGGCGAAAAATACACCAACTGGGCCGAGGGCGTTCCTGCCTTTATTCCTGCTCTTGGTCAGTTTAAAAAACCAAATTTGAGCTTTAGTTGGAAAAAAGTGCTTAAAAAGGAAAAAAATGGTCTCTTCGCCATGTTCATCCTGTTCTGTTTGTTTGATATAACCGGGGCCTATCTCAATGGTGGAACTTACCAAGACGGCAACGTGTTCTTTCTTTATGGCACTGTACTCACAGGGCTGAGCTACGCAGTACTAAAGTTCTTAAAGAAGAAGACTACAGTACTTGAACAAGAAGGGCGCATGGTTAAGCCATCAATTTTGACTGAATTATGACCCGCTCGCGCGAAAGCGGCATGGTACTGCATCGGAGCAAACCTTCCTGTTTGGCGATTTCGGAATATGGAATTTCTTCCACGGTGAATCCTTGAGCGCGAAGCCATGTGTTGAGCCTAGTAAAACCCCTTTCTGAAACAACGACCTCTGGACTGATTGAAAAGACATTACAGTTCATGTGATACATCTCTTCTTTATCCACATGAAAAAGATTTTCAGTACCAATAAAATCAACGAGCCACTGATACTCTTGCTCGATTAAAAAGCCCTCCTTATGGATGATGGCTTTGCCTTTGCCAATGGGTTGAAAACAACAGTCGAGATGCAAGGCGTTTTCCCGAGGATCAAAATTTGATTTTTTCAGTGAAAAGGAAACCACTTTTTTATGTGGAAAAAGTTGTTGCAAGTGATCTACTGCGGCCATATTGGTGCGTGCAGTGATGTACTTTCGATAGTCCTTGTCCTTAAAGGTACCCACGAAAATATACTCCCCCCAGGGCATAACATCCCCCCCTTCAATGTGAGCATGTTCAGGAAAGGTTATGATTTTGTCTTTATCAATTTGATCGATTAAAAAATCGAGGGCATGGATCTCTTTTGATCGATCCTCAAGGATATTGGCGATAACCATTTTATCCTCAATAACAAAGGCAATATCTCGAGCAAAAATCTGATTATAACCCTCAATTATTTCAGGGCGATAGACCGTGACATCATGACGTTTCAATACTCCAGCGAAGGCCTCGATTTCATTGACCATATCTTGCTCTATAGGGTAAGTTCCCGCTTTGATGTGCTGGGCAGACTTTGGGTCATAAGCATCCTTAAGGTCAGGTGTTGGTCCATTGCTATTGGCAACACCAAGCACAACGGCTTTGAGGCGACCTATTTCATCATTGATGTTGAGATCAAAGGTCATAATAATTGTATTGGGTTTTCGGCTTACCAATAAAGTGCTTGGGTCTGCCGACCAGTATTCTAACGATAGTCAATATCCTTAAATGGCCTCGCCGTCGCTCCAATATACAACTGACGTGGACGGCCTATAGGTTCTTTACGCAGACGCATCTCTCTCCATTGCGCAATCCAGCCCGGCAAACGTCCCAAAGCGAACATTGGGGTAAACATCTGAACGGGAATCCCTAGGGCACGATAAATAATTCCTGAATAAAAGTCAACATTAGGATAAAGCTTACGGTCAACAAAATATGGATCGCTTAATGCCTCTTGCTCCAAACCTTTGGCAATATCCAGAACTGGATCGATGATTCCGAGGTCTTCTAGCACCTCATCAGCTGCCTTTTTGATGATTCTTGCTCTTGGGTCAAAGTTTTTGTAAACCCTGTGACCAAAGCCCATCAAACGGAATGGATCGTTTTTATCCTTGGCTTTGGCCATATATTTCTTTGTGTCTCCACCGTCTGCTTTGATGGCCTCTAGCATCTCAATCACGGCCTGATTTGCTCCACCATGCAATGGGCCCCATAAGGCACTGATACCCGCAGATAATGAGGCATAGAGTGCCGCATGCGACGAGCCAACAAGTCGTACTGTAGAGGTAGAACAGTTCTGCTCATGATCCGCATGTAAAATCAGTAGTTTAATGATTGCAGCCTTGACAATAGAATTACTTTGATATTCACTGTTGGGTTTTTTGAACATCATCTTCAAAAAATTATCCACATAATCTAAACTATTGTCCCCGTAATCAAGAGGAAGACCAGCCATTTTACGATAAGTCCAAGCAGTTAGCATTGGAAATTTACCCATGATTTTAACAATCGCCCGATACATTTCCTCTTCACTATCAACATTGACCGAACTAGGATTAAATGCGACTAGAGCACTGGTGAGTGAGGCAAGAACACCCATCGGATGCGCGGAGGTCGGAAAGCCCTCTAATATTTTTTTCATGTCCTCTGCAACAAAAGACTGTTCTTTTATATCATTTTGGAATGTCTGCAGCTGATCCCTTGTGGGTAAATCACCAAATATTAATAAATAGGCGACCTCCAAGAAATCCGCCTTTTCAGCCAATTCCTCAATTGAATAGCCTCGATATCTCAATATTCCTTGCTCGCCATCAAGAAAAGTGATTGCACTTTGACAACTCCCTGTATTTTTAAATCCAGGATCAATGGTTGTGAGTCCCTGAGTGGCAGCACGCAACGCTCCAATGTCAATGGCAAGTTCACTTTCGGTTCCTTGCATAACAGAAAATTCAAATGTTTTACCGTTGACTTCTAGAGTTGCTTTTTGGGACATAAAAATATTGTTTTTAGGTTATCTATATTGTGCCATAAAATTACGAAAATAGGCTGATTTTCTGCCCGAATCTCGCACCACAGAGGGTTAAAAAAATCTTAAATCAGAAATATGCACTGATTATAACTTAAACGCGTTTTCTCCGGGGTAATAGGCTGTTTCTCCTAAGATCTCTTCAATACGTAAAAGCTGATTGTACTTGGCCATGCGGTCGCTTCTTGAGGCCGAACCAGTTTTAATTTGACCTGTATTAAGCGCCACTGCCAAATCGGCGATGGTATTGTCCTCGGTTTCTCCACTTCTATGGCTCATTACTGCCGTGTAGCCTGCATTTTGCGCCATGTTTACTGCGGCAATCGTTTCGCTTAACGTTCCTATTTGATTGACCTTAATCAATATAGAATTGGCAATACCTTGCTCAATTCCTCGCGATAATCGCTCTACGTTGGTCACAAACAGATCATCACCGACCAGTTGTACTTTATCGCCAATACGCTCCGAAAGATACTTCCAGCCTTCCCAGTCATTCTCGTCCATACCGTCTTCGATTGATATGATCGGGAATTGCGCGCTGAGTTCTGCTAAATAATCCGCTTGCTCTTTAGAGGTTCTTTTTTTGCCTTTTTCACCTTCGAACTTACTGTAATCGTAAACACCGTTTTCGTAAAACTCTGCAGCAGCACAATCTAAAGCAATCATAACATCATCACCGAGCGTATAACCAGCGGCCTTGGTCGCTTGAGCTATGGTATTTAAGGCGTCTTCTGTGCCGTCCAACGTTGGTGCAAACCCACCTTCGTCACCTACCGCAGTGCTTAAATCACGATCGTGCAGTACCTTCTTGAGGTTGTGAAATATTTCTGATCCCATTTGCATGGCATGGCTAAAACTCTTTGCTTTAACGGGCATGACCATAAATTCTTGAAACGCGATCGGTGCATCGCTGTGTGAACCACCATTAATGATGTTCATCATTGGGACCGGTAAAGATTTTGCACTGACTCCTCCCACATATCTGAAGAGCGGGAGCCCCAATTCATTGGCTGCGGCCTTAGCAACCGCCAAAGAAACCCCAAGTATGGCATTAGCCCCTAAGCGACTTTTATTATTGGTACCATCTAAATCAATCATTATTTGATCAATGCCCTCTTGATCAAATACCGAAAGACCGAGTAAGGCATCGCTGATCTCACCATTGACATGGGCTACCGCATTACGTACCGCTTTACCCATATAGTCTTTGCCGCCATCGCGAAGTTCTACAGCCTCGTGCTCTCCCGTCGATGCGCCGGAGGGCACAGCAGCGCGGCCTAAATATCCGTGTTCTGTCGTTACATCAACTTCTACCGTTGGGTTACCTCTTGAGTCAAAAATTTGACGTGCGTGAATCTCTATAATACTGCTCATGGTTGTTTATTTTTTTCGATTGCGAATATACAAAAGTAAAGGACTAATCAAGCCCTAGTCGATTAGTTCTTACCTGATAACGAGGCAACATACTCATCAAACAAATAGGTGGCATCGTTTGGCCCAGGACTCGCCTCGGGATGGTATTGAACTGAAAAGGCCGGCTTATCTTTTACGCGAATCCCCGCCACAGTATTGTCATTGAGGTGTAAATGCGTGATTTCCAGTTCAGGATGGGCCTGGGTCTCCTCACGATTCACAGCGAATCCATGATTCTGTGAAGTAATTTCACCTTTGCCCGTAATTAAATTTTTTACCGGGTGATTGATGCCTCGGTGCCCGTTGTGCATTTTGAAGGTAGACACACCATTGGCCAGTGCCAGAATCTGATGCCCCAAACAAATACCAAAAATTGGCGCCCCTTCTTGCAATATGGCTCGTGTTGTGTCTATGGCCTGATTGAGTGGTTCTGGATCTCCAGGACCGTTACTCAGGAAATAGCCATGGGGATCAAACGCTTTGAGCTGCTCAAATGTCGCGTCGAAGGGAAAAACTTTAATAAAACAATCGCGATTCGCTAAATGTCTGAGAATATTTTTCTTAATGCCCAGGTCTAAAGCAGCAACACGATACGTCGCCTCAGGATTACCCACGGTGTAGGGTTCTGTAGTTGAGACCTTTGAGGACAACTCCAGTCCTTTCATATCGGGTACCTGGGCTAATTCCTTTTTTAGCACATCTATTTCATCAACGCGTGTGCTGATTACTGCATTTTGCGCTCCATTATCGCGAATATAAGCTACCAAAGCCCTGGTGTCTACATCGCTAATGGCAAATAAATTATTACTGTTGAGGAAATCCTCAAGTGATTGATCAGCAGAAACTCGAGAATAGGGATAGCTAAAGTTACGGCAGACCAAACCGGCAATTTTCACTCCATCGGATTCTACCTCTTCAGGATGGGTTCCGTAATTCCCTATGTGGGCATTTGCCGTCACCATGATTTGACCAAAATAGGACGGGTCAGTGAAGATTTCTTGGTAACCGGTCATACCTGTATTGAAACAAACCTCACCAAAGGCTGTTCCTTCTTTTCCTCCCACAGATTTCCCATAAAAAATAGTCCCATCGGCTAACAGGACTAGAGCATCTTTTCGTTTCGTGTACTTCATTTTGAAAAAAGGGTTTTACAAAAATATATAAAAAAAGGGATTAACTTAAATGGTTAATCCCTTTATTCTATTGCTTTTGAAGAATCATATTATTCTTCTTCTTTTACAGCGGTTGCAGCGGCAGGTGCAGCTGATGCTCCAGATCCTCTTCGACTGCGTCGTGTTGATTTCTTCTTAGTGGCTTTACCAACGTTATATGTCTCGTTGTAATCCACCAACTCAATCAAAGCCATATCTGCATTATCTCCCAATCGGTTCCCCAATTTTATGATACGCGTATAGCCTCCCGGGCGATCACCAACCTTTACTGCTACATCGCGAAAAAGTTCTGCAACTGCTTCTTTTTGTCTCAATCGTGAGAATACAATGCGACGGTTGTGGGTCGTGTCCTCTTTTGATTTAGTCACAAGCGGCTCAACAAATTGCTTCAAGGCCTTGGCCTTGGCAACAGTAGTGTTGATGCGTTTGTGCTCAATAAGTGAACAGGCCATATTGGCCAACATCGCCTTTCTGTGCGCTGTTTTTCTTCCTAAATGATTATTCTTCTTACCGTGTCTCATTACTTATGCTTTAACGACGTTTCTCACGAAACTAGTCTTTATCTAATTTATATTTGGACAAATCCATACCAAAGTTTAGGCCCTTAATGTTCACTAGCTCTTCTAGCTCGGTTAGAGATTTCTTACCGAAATTGCGGAACTTCATGAGATCATTTTTGTTGAACGAAACCAAATCGCCCAGAGTATCCACCTCTGCCGCCTTAAGACAGTTCAACGCACGAACAGAAAGGTCCATGTCAATCAATTTTGTTTTGAGCAGCTGGCGCATGTGAAGGGATTCTTCATCATAGGTCTCAGTTTGTGCAATCTCATCGGCCTCAAGGGTGATGCGCTCATCACTAAACAACATAAAGTGATGTATGAGTGTCTTTGCCGCTTCGGTCAAAGCATCTTTGGGATGAATAGAACCATCTGTGACGATTTCAAAGACCAATTTCTCGTAATCCGTTTTTTGCTCTACACGGAAATTCTCAATGCTGTATTTAACATTTTTGATGGGTGTGTAGATGGAATCAGTAAAAATTGTTCCCAAAGGTGCATTTGCCTTTTTATTTTCCTCAGCAGGCACGTAACCACGTCCCTTTTCGATAGTCAACTCAATATTCAAATTCACTTTGGCATCCATATTACAGATAACCAATTCGGGGTTCAATACTTGAAAACCTGAAATGAATTTTTGAAAATCTCCTGCGGTTAATTTATCGTTACCTGAAACAGAAATCGTAACGGTTTCATTGTCAATTTCATCGATTTGTCTTTTGAAACGTACTTGCTTGAGATTCAAAATCATTTCGGTGACATCTTCCACGACTCCTGGTATCGTTGAGAACTCGTGATCCACGCCTTCGATGCGTACCGAGGTAATTGCAAATCCCTCAAGTGAAGAGAGAAGTACACGTCTTAGAGCGTTACCCACAGTCAATCCATAACCAGGTTCTAGCGGGCGAAATTCAAATTTCCCCTCGAAATCGGTTGAATTGATCATGATAACTTTATCCGGCTTTTGAAAACTAAATACTGCCATAATTTGAAGGTGTGTTTAAGATTATTTAGAATACAATTCGACGATGAATTGTTCATTGATATTCTCTGGAATTTGGAGACGCTGAGGAACCGAAACAAAAGTTCCTTCTTTCTTGTCAGCATTCCAAGTAATCCATTCAAATACATGGCTTGAGTTCGCCAAAGAATGTTGAATAGCCTCTAGAGATTTTGATTTTTCACGAACGGCAACAACATCACCAGGCTTGAGTTGGTAAGATGGGATGTTCACTTTTTCGCCGTTTACCGTAATGTGTCTGTGCGACACTAATTGGCGCGCTGCATTACGACTCGGCGCAATACCCATGCGGTACACAACGTTGTCCAGACGCGACTCACACAATTGAAGTAATACCTCACCGGTGATGCCCTGCGCCGCAGTTGCTTTTTTGAATAGGTTACGGAACTGACGCTCCAAGATGCCGTAGGTGTATTTGGCCTTTTGCTTTTCAGCGAGCTGAACAGCGTACTCCGACTTTTTACCACGACGACGGTTCTGTCCGTGCTGCCCTGGAGGATAATTACGTTTTTCGAATGATTTGTCTTCACCGTAAATCGCTTCACCAAATTTACGCGCGATTTTAGTTTTTGGACCAGTATATCTTGCCATTTTGTTTTGTTTTTGGAGGGAAAATCTAAATTAAGGTCGTCCTCTAGTTTTCGTTTTCCTCCGATTGATACTTAATTAATTATACTCTTCTTCTTTTTGGTGGGCGACATCCATTATGTGGCATTGGTGTAATGTCCACAATTTCTGTCACCTCTATTCCTGCGTTGTGAATGGTTCTGATGGCGGATTCTCTTCCGTTACCAGGTCCTTTAACAAACACTTTCACTTTACGCAAACCGGCTTCATGCGCTACTTTCGACGCATCTTCTGCTGCCAATTGAGCAGCGTAAGGTGTGTTTTTCTTTGAGCCTCTAAAACCCATTTTTCCGGCTGATGACCAAGAGATCACATCGCCGTTTTTATTAGTCAAGGAGATAATGATGTTATTGAATGATGCGGTAATGTGTGCCTCACCAGTTGCTTCAATAACAACTTTTCTCTTTTTTGTATTCTTTGCACTAGACTTTGCCATATCTCTAGAAATTATTTAGTTGCTTTTTTCTTGTTAGCAACTGTTTTACGTTTTCCTTTTCTGGTTCTCGAGTTATTCTTAGTGCGTTGTCCTCTTAACGGGAGTCCTGCTCTGTGTCGAATACCTCGGTAGCAACCGATGTCCATCAAACGTTTGATGTTCAATTGAATTTCACTACGTAATTCGCCTTCGATCTTGAATGACCCTACGGCCTCACGAATGGCACCGATTTCGTCATCGTTCCATTCACTGACCTTCTTGTCTTCACTAACACCAGCTTTCTTTAAGATATCTTGAGCACGACTTCTGCCCACTCCAAAGATATACGTTAACGCGATTACACCCCTTTTCTGTTTCGGGATATCTACACCTGCGATTCTTGCCATAATTATCCTTGTCTTTGTTTGAACCTTGGGTTCTTTTTGTTAATAACATACAAGCGCCCTTTTCTGCGTACGATTTTGCAGTCGGCACTACGTTTTTTAATGGAAGCTCTTACTTTCATTTTTTTAGTATCTATAGGTTATACGAGCCTTTGTTAAATCGTAAGGACTCATTTCTAATTTGACCTTGTCTCCTGGGAGTAATTTAATATAATGCATGCGCATTTTTCCCGAGATATGGGCCGTAACTATATGTCCATTCTCTAGTTCTACTCGGAACATTGCATTGGATAGGGCTTCGACTATCGTTCCATCTTGCTCTATTGCTGCTTGCTTGGCCATTATGCTACTGATTTACGATTTTTACCTGTTTTCATCAAACCATCGTAATGACGATTTAACAGATATGAATTTACTTGTTGCATGGTATCGATGGCCACACCGACCATGATCAATAGGGAGGTCCCTCCATAGAAAAGAGCCCAACCTTGCTGAATACCTAATATTTTCACCACAAAGGCAGGGAAGATGGCAATCAAAGCCAAGAATATCGATCCCGGTAAGGTGATTTGTGACATAATACGATCGAGGTATTCTGCGGTATCCGTCCCTGGTTTAATCCCAGGAATGAAACCACCACTTCGCTTGAGATCATCGGCCATTTTGTTGGTAGGCACTGTGATCGCCGTATAGAAATAAGTAAAGATGATGATCAATACCCCGAACACAAGATTGTACCAAAAACCGAAAATATCACTGAAGTTAGCCTGAATGGTCTGGGCAAAGGCACTTTCGGACAAACTCGCTACTGCCGAGGGCACAAACATGATCGCCTGAGCAAAAATGATGGGCATAACTCCCGATGCATTGAGCTTAAGTGGAATAAATTGACGTGCGCCAAAGATATTTTTTTCGTAAGCTCCAGACGCCGTACGACGAGCGTATTGCACTGGTATCTTACGCACAGCCATAACCAGGAGTACGGAAAGCAAAATAATTACAAACCAGATCACCAATTCGATTAGGATCATGATCATACCACCGTTCGACTCAAAAACTCGTGAGGCAAATTCTTGGGCGAATGTGAGCGGCAAACGAGCGATGATCCCAACCATAATTAAGATCGAAATACCATTACCGATACCTTTATCCGTGATTTTCTCTCCTAGCCACATGGCGAACACACACCCAGTCACTAAAATGGTAATTGAGGATACGTAAAATAATGCAGATTGACCCATTACAAAAGCCTCAGAGGGCACACCAAGAGCCGGTAAGCCAGCCAAGTAACTCGGTGCCTGAACCAAACAAATTCCAATGGTTAACCAGCGAGTAATCTGATTGATTTTTTTACGACCACTTTCTCCCTCTTTTTGAAGTTTCTGAAGGTAAGGAATAGCGATTTGCATCAACTGAACAACAATCGATGCTGAAATATAAGGCATAATCCCTAACGCAAAAATAGAGGCGTTAGCAAAAGCTCCACCTGTAAATGCGTTGAGCAATCCGCCAATTCCACCGTCGTCAAACCGACCAGCAAACTCACTGAGCATCCCGGCATCAATCCCCGGCAATACGACTTGCGCCCCAAAACGATAAACCAGAAGCAATCCTAGGGTGAGGGCGATTCGATCGCGCAACTCCTCAATTTTATAAGCATTTTTTAATGTCTCAAAAAACTTCATTCCTCTGTTAGATTATAAGGTTTCTGCTGATCCTCCTGCGGCTTCAATGCCAGCCTTTGCTGTTGCGGTAAATTTATGAGCGGTCACCGAAAGCTTTGCCTTAAGTTCACCACGGCCTAAAATTTTAACCATTTCGTTTTTACCACAAAGGCCAAGAACGACTAAGGTTTCGAAATCCACCTTGTCCTTAATTTTCTTGTCGTCAACTAGACCTTGAAGGGTATCTAGATTAACGCCTTGGTATTCTTTACGATTAATGTTCGTAAATCCAAATTTCGGCACGCGTCGTTGCAATGGCATTTGACCTCCCTCGAAGCCGAGTTTCTTTGAATAACCTGAACGCGATTTTGCTCCTTTGTGACCACGGGTTGCCGTGCCCCCTTTTCCAGAACCTTGTCCACGTCCTACGCGTTTGGCTTCTTTTTTAACTGATCCTTCAGCTGGTTTTAAATTACTTAAATCCATTTCTATCTCTTAGTTGGTTTCTACAGAAACCAAGTGATTAACTTTACTTACCATACCCATAATTGTCGGGGTATCATCATGCTCCACAGTTTGACCGATTTTCTTCAAGCCAAGTGCCTTGAGCGTTCTTTTCTGGGTTTCAGGGCGATTGATGTCGCTGCGAACCTTAGTGATTTTAATCTTTGCCATAACTGTTTAATTAGCCTTTAAATAATTTATCCAAAGTAATGCCACGTTGCTTGGCTACGGTCTCTGCACTGCGCAATTGAAGCAAGGCGTCAAAAGTAGCCTTGACCACGTTGTGCGGATTCGAAGAACCTTGAGACTTTGACAATACATCATGTACTCCTACGGCTTCCATTACAGCACGAACAGCACCACCAGCGATTACCCCGGTACCAGCCGCAGCGGGCAGCAAATTCACACGTGCCCCTCCGTATTTACCTTTTTGCTCATGCGGTAAGGTCGCTTTGTGCAAAGGAATGCGTACCAAGTTTTTCTTGGCGTCTTCGATGGCCTTAGCAATGGCACTTGCCACGTCTTTTGACTTCCCTAAACCATGACCGACAACACCATTCTCATCTCCAACAACAACTATTGCTGAGAATCCAAAAGCACGTCCCCCTTTGGTTACCTTAGTTACACGCTGCACGCCAACCAAACGATCTTTTAATTCGAGCCCGCCCGGTTTTACTAGTTCTACGTTTTTATAATCTTGATACATATGTTTAGAATTTTAAGCCGCCTTCGCGCGCACCTTCTGCTAATGATTTAACTCTTCCGTGATATAAATACCCTCCACGATCGAAAGTCACTTCGGTCACTCCAGCGTTTAATGCTTTTTGAGCCACACTTTGACCAACGAGCTTTGCAGCTTCACTTTTGTTGACACTCGCCGTATCGATATCCTTATCTCTCGATGACGCTGCAACAAGAGTCACTCCAGATAGATCATCAATAAGTTGTGCATAAATTTCTTTATTGCTTCGAAACACGGCCAACCTTGGGCGCTGTGCATTCCCACTTACGGTTTTTCTGATACGAAAGCGGATGCGCTCTCTTCTTTCTTCTTTGGATAATGCCATAACTCTATGCTTATGCAGACTTACCTGCTTTTCTTCTAATTATTTCACCGACAAACTTGATTCCTTTCCCTTTGTAAGGCTCTGGTTTACGGAAACCACGGATTTTAGCCGCAACTTGACCGACGAGTTGTTTGTCGTGGGAGGTTAATTTAACGATTGGATTTTTTCCTTTTTCAGAAACCGTCTCAACTTTTACCTCTGGAGCAATATTGAGTACGATGTTGTGAGAAAATCCAACAGCCAAATCCAATTTATTTCCTTGATTACTTGCACGGTAACCAACACCGACAAGTTCGAGTTCTTTGGTCCAGCCTTTAGATACTCCTTGGATCATGTTGTTCACTAAAGAGCGATACAGACCGTGCTTAGCTCGGTGATCCTTTGCATCTGAAGGACGCGTTACCAGCACCTGGCCTTCTTCTACAGCGATAGACACTGCGTCAAATTCCTGGGTTAACTCACCTAATTTCCCTTTTACAGTGATTTCCTGACCGTTCACTGTGACAGTGACGCCTTCAGGAATCGCAACGGGATTATTTCCTATTCGTGACATTTCTTGGTCTTATTTAGATTAATGAACGTAACACAATACTTCTCCACCGGCGTTCTGAGCTTTGGCTTGTTTGCCTGTCATTACCCCAGCTGAGGTTGAGACAATGGCGATACCTAAACCATTCAACACACGTGGCATTTCCTTGGCACCGACATATTGACGTAAACCAGGGGTACTCACTCTTTGTAAGCGACGAATGACTGGCTCTTTCGTCATTTTGTCGTATTTCAAAGCAATTTTGATAGTTCCTTGTGGGTTCTTACCCTCCTCGAACTTGTAGCTCAAAATAAAACCTTGATCAAAAAGAATTTTTGTAATCTCTTTTTTGATGTTGGATGCAGGCACCTCGACAACGCGGTGGCCGGCACGGCTTGCATTTCTAACACGTGTTAAAAAATCTGCAATTGGATCTGTGTTCATGTTCTGTTTGTTATGGATGTGGTTTTTCTTTTGTTAGAAACCTTCACCCGGTTTATATAATCTTACCAGCTTGCTTTACGCACTCCTGGTATTAATCCTTGATTTGCCATCTCACGGAACATCACACGTGATATTCCAAATGTTCTCATATATCCCTTGGGACGACCCGTTAACTTACAGCGGTTATGCATGCGAATTGGAGATGCATTCTTTGGTAATTTCTGTAATGCTTCGTAGTCACCTGCTTCTTTTAGAGCTTTTCTCTTAGCAGCATATTTTGCTACTGTTTTAGCTCTTTTGACCTCGCGGGCTTTCATTGATTCTTTAGCCATCTTAGTTCTTTTTAAAAGGTAATCCTAACTGGGTTAATAATGCTTTAGCTTCTTGATCAGTATCTGCCGAGGTAATGAACGTCACGTTCATTCCCTCAATTTTCTTCACCTTATCGATATCAATTTCTGGAAAAATGATCTGCTCGGTAATGCCTAAAGAGTAATTACCACGTCCGTCAAATCCAGTTGATTTGATTCCATTAAAATCACGCACGCGCGGCAGAGCTGAGGTGATCAAACGATCTAAAAACTCATACATGCGCTCACCGCGAAGAGTCACTTTTGCCCCGATTGGCATACCCTTTCTCAGTTTGAAACTTGCGACATCCTTTTTAGAAATGGTCGCTATTGCTTTTTGACCCGTGATTTTGGTCAATTCATCCACTGAGTACTCAATGAGTTTCTTATCGGCAACCGCATTACCAACACCACGAGAAACAACAATTTTCTCGAGCTTTGGCACTTGCATGACGTTATTGTATCCGAATTCATCGGTCAAGGCAGTAACAACTCTGCTCTTGTATTCTTCTTTAAGTCTTGGTGTGTATCCCATAACTATAATACTTGATTCGATTTTTTAGCAAATCGGACTTTTTTATCGCCTTCCATTTTAAATCCAACACGAGTCGCATCACCCGATTTTGGATCTTTAACAGCAAGGTTAGAAATGTGAATCGGTGCTTCCATCTCTGTAATCCCACCTTGAGGGCTAGCAGCACTAGGCTTTTGGTGTTTTTTCACGAGATTGATCCCTTCTACGATTGCTTTATTTTTATCCTTTAGCACACGAAGCACTTTCCCTTCGCTGCCTTTGTGGTCTCCAGCGGTCACCAGTACAAGGTCACCTGATTTTATCTTTAGCTTCTCCATTTGATTTGCTTTAAAGCACCTCGGGTGCTAATGATACAATCTTCATAAATTGCTTGTCACGAAGTTCACGGGCCACCGGACCAAAAACACGTGTTCCTCTCATTTCTCCTTGCGGATTCAAAAGGACACAAGCGTTGTCATCAAAACGGATGTAAGATCCATCAGGACGACGCACCTCTTTCACAGTGCGCACCACGACTGCAGTCGAAACACTTCCTTTTTTGACATTTCCGTTTGGCGTTGCTTCTTTTACGGTAACCACGATCTTATCCCCAATTGAGGCGTAACGTCTTTTGGTACCACCCAACACGCGAATACAAAGTACTTCTTTGGCTCCGGTGTTATCAGCTACTTTTAGTCTTGATTCTTGTTGTATCATGATTACTTAGCTCTTTCGATAATTTCTACTAGTCTCCAACACTTGGTCTTGCTCATTGGACGCGTCTCCATAATACGAACAGTATCCCCTTCGTTGCAGTCATTCTTTTCGTCGTGCGCGACATACTTTTTGGTCTTCAACACGAACTTTCCGTACATCGGGTGCTTTACCTTTTTAACCTCGCTTACAACGATAGATTTCTGCATTTTACTGCTGGTCACAACCCCGATTCGTTCTTTTCTTAAGTTTCTTTTTTCCATGTTTCCGTGGCGCACAATTATTGTACTTCTCTTTTAGTTAGTTCAGTCGCAATTCTCGCTACAGCTCTACTGAGCCCTCTGAGTTGAATTGGATTTTCCAACGGTGAGATGGCATGAGCAATGTGCAAGTCAGTGTGCTCTTTTTTCAATTCTGCCAGCTTCTCTTGTAATTCCGCTGTTGATGCTTTTGTTATTTCTGATTGTTTCATAATGACAATGTCAATAAATTAAGCTTGATAATCTCTGGAAATGACAAACTTCGTTTTTACAGGAAGTTTCTGAGCCGCAAGACGCAAAGCTTCCTTTGCAGTTTCGACTGGCACTCCAGACACCTCAAACAATACGCGCCCAGGTTTAACTACGGCAGCCCAATATTCTACAGCTCCTTTTCCCTTACCCATACGTACCTCAAGAGGCTTTTTCGTGATCGGCTTATCCGGGAAAATCATGATCCAAATCGACCCTTCACGTTTCATATAACGTGTTGCAGCAATACGCGCGGCCTCAATCTGACGTGCTGTCAGAAAATTTGAGTCTAGTGATTTAATACCAAATGTTCCGTAGGACAGCTGATTCCCTCGACCGGCATTACCTTTCATGCGGCCTTTTTGAGTTTTACGAAACTTTGTTCTTTTTGGTTGTAACATCTTCTTTCGTCTTTAAAAAATTACTTTCTGTTACGACGGGCTTTATTACCACCACGTCCAGAATTCCCTTTACCACCGGATTTCTTGTTGGAAAGACCGACTAATGGCGACAACTCTCTTTTGCCATAGACCTCTCCTTTCATGATCCACACCTTGACGCCAAGACGCCCATAAGTCGTGTGGGCTTCAGTCAAAGCATAGTCAATATCCGCTCTAAACGTCGACAAAGGAATACGTCCATCTTTGTAGGCCTCAGAACGTGCCATTTCAGCACCGTTCAAACGACCAGAAATCTGCACTTTAATGCCCTCTGCGTTCATACGCATTGATGCAGCGATCGCCATTTTGATGGCACGTCGGTAAGAGATACGGTTCTCGATTTGACGCGCAATACTAGCAGCAACCAAATGCGCATCTAACTCAGGACGCTTGATTTCGTGGATGTTAATTTGTACTTCTTTGCCTGTAATCTTCTTAAGTTCCTCTTTCAGCTTGTCTACCTCTTGACCCCCTTTACCAATAATGATTCCAGGACGGGCCGTTGTGATAGTAACGGTTACAAGTTTTAAAGTTCTCTCGATAATTACGCGAGACACACTAGCCTTACTCAAACGAGCATGAACGTATTTTCTAATCTTATCGTCTTCGGCGAGTTTATCACCGTAGTCGTTACCTCCGTACCAGTTGGATTCCCATCCTCTAATGATACCTAAGCGGTTACCGATTGGATTTGTCTTCTGTCCCATTTACTTTCTAGCTTTGTGTGTTATCGTTTGCTCCTAAAACCAAGGTTACATGGTTGGAACGCTTTCTGATTCTGTGTGCGCGTCCTTGGGGTGCAGTGCGAAGACGCTTAAGCATACTTCCACCGTCCACACGGATCTCCTTGACAAAAAGGTCAGCATCCTCAAGCGAGGCGTCCTCGTTTTTGGCTTGCCAGTTAGCAATAGCCGAAAGCAACAACTTCTCGAGACGACGGGAGGCCTCTTTTTGACTAAATTTTAAAATATTCAAGGCGTGATTCACCTTTTCACCACGAACTAAGTCGGCCACCAGACGCATTTTGCGCGGTGATGTCGGGCAATTGTTCAGTTTAGCGAAATACTGTGATTTTTTCGCTTCCTTGATTTGTTCTGCTCTTTCTCTTTTACGAACTCCCATGGCTTATTATTTTTTTCCTTTATTCTTGTTTCCACCATGGCCACGGAATGAACGTGTCGGCGAAAATTCACCCAATTTATGGCCTACCATGTTTTCAGTAACATAGACAGGAACAAATTGTTTGCCGTTATGTACTGCAATGGTCTGCCCTACAAAATCTGGAGTAATCATCGAGGCTCTAGACCAAGTCTTGATTACTGTCTTCTTGCCTGACTCAACATTGCCAGCAACTTTCTTATCTAACTTATAGTGAACGTAAGGTCCTTTTTTTAATGATCTTGGCATGATTTATTTCTTTCTACGTTCTACAATGTATTTATTACTCGCTTTGGTCTTAGAACGCGTACGGTAACCTTTAGCAGGAATACCTTTACGTGATCTTGGATGTCCTCCAGAAGAACGTCCTTCACCACCACCCATTGGGTGATCCACTGGGTTCATCACCACTGCACGTGTGCGTGGACGACGACCCAACCAACGTGAACGACCGGCCTTACCGGATACTAAGAGTTGGTGATCGCTGTTTGATACAGCACCGATGGTTGCTGAACAAGTCACCAGAATCATTCGTGTTTCTCCAGAAGGTAATTTAACAGTGGCGTACTTCCCTTCGCGTGCCATTAACTGGGCAAAAGCACCTGCACTGCGCGCCATAACTGCTCCTTGTCCTGGGTGCAATTCAATACAAGAGATAACTGTTCCGAGTGGAATATTTGCCAGAGGAAGGGTATTGCCTATTTCTGGGGCAGCACCTTCACCGGAAACTACATTTTGTCCAACTTGAAGACCATTTTGAGCGACGATGTATCGCTTCTCACCATCCTGGTAGTTGAGTAACGCAATAAACGCCGTACGATTAGGGTCGTATTCAATGGTCGCAACGGTTGCAGGAATACCGTGCTTATCGCGTTTGAAATCGATGATTCGATAACGCTTTTTATGACCACCACCGATATAGCGCATGGTCATTCTTCCTTGACTGTTTCTTCCCCGGAACGTTTTTTCGGAGCGAGCAAGCTCTTCTCCGGCTTATCAGTCGTGATGGCGTCAAATCCATTCACAACTCTAAATCGCTGTCCTGGGGTGATTGGTTTTAATTTTCTTACTGACATTGTTGTCTTTATTGATCTAAATCACTTTAGATGTTAGCATAAAAATCTATTGTATCACCTTCCGCCACCTGTACAATCGCCTTCTTAACAGCAGTTGTTTTACCAGTCTGAACGCCGGTTTTCGTATAACGAACACGTCGATCTGGGCGGACATTAATTGTGCGAACTGAAGTAACTGAAACACCATATGCAGCCTCTACTGCATTTTTGATTTCAATCTTATTCGCCTTTGGATTCACCACAAAGGTGAAGCAGTTCAAATCCTCCGCGATACGCGTGGCTTTCTCTGTAATAATAGGTTTAATTAAGATATCCATCTTGTGTCTATTTACTTAAGTTTTCTTCAATACTTTCCAAAGAACCTTCAAACAACACGAGGCTGTTTGCATTCATAATTTTGTAAGTGCTTAATTCTGAGTTGTTTACAACCTCTGTGCCTCGCAAATTACGCGACGACAAATATACATTATTATTTGAGTCACCCAAGACGAACAAAGATTTTTTGTTCTCTAAGCCTAAGGACTGTAACATTGTGGTAAACTCCTTTGTCTTGGGTGCTTCCATAGAGAAGTCCTCCAAAACAACAATCGCTTTGTCCTGAGCCTTGATACTCAAAGCCGAACGACGCGCTAAACGCTTGAGGTTTTTGTTGAGTTTAAAGCCGTAATTACGGGGACGAGGACCGAAGAATCGACCTCCACCTTTAAACAATCCTGACTTGATACTTCCCGCACGGGCAGTACCAGTTCCTTTTTGTTTTTTCAACTTACGGGTACTACCAGTGATCTCACCCTTCTCCTTGGCCTTGTGCGTCCCTTGACGCTGATTGGCCAGGTATTGCTTGACATCCAAGTAAACCGCGTGGTTGTTTGGTTCAATACCATATACGTCTTTAGAAAGCTCAACCTTTCTACCCGTATCTTTTCCGTTTTTATCTAATACTGCTACCTTCATTACTTTGTAATTGTTAGATAAGCGTTTTTGTGACCAGGCACACAACCTTTAACCACAAGCAAGTTCTTTTCAGGAACTACTTTTAACACGCGTAAGTTTTCAACTTTCACTTTGGAGTTGCCCATCTGCCCCGCCATACGCATACCTTTAAATACGCGTGCCGGATAAGATGCTGCACCGATAGATCCCGGAGCGCGTAAGCGGTTGTGTTGACCGTGCGTGGCTTGCCCAACACCGCCAAATCCATGGCGCTTTACTACCCCTTGGAATCCTTTACCTTTAGAAATACCAGCAACATCGACAAATTCACCTTCTACAAAGTGGTCTACTGTCACCGTATCTCCTAGTTTATACTCCTCTTCAAATCCTTGGAACTCGACGACTTTGCGCTTGGCAACTGTACCTGCTTTCTGGGCATGGCCCGCAGCAGCTTTATTTACAGTCTTTTTGTCATCGAAACCTAGTTGAAGCGCTTCATACCCGTCAACCTCATTGGTTCTGACTTGGGTAACAACACAGGGTCCAACCTCGATAACGGTGCAAGGAATGTTTTTCCCCTTGTCGTCAAAGATGCTGGTCATCCCTATCTTTTTTCCAATTAACCCAGACATAAATGTTATTTTTAGTTATTAATTCTCTATTTAAAAAAACAGGACCAAAATAATTTCAGTCCTGAAAATTATTTTGTTTCCGTTTTTCCCTCGCACGCAGCTCAGGACATGTGCTCACCGAAGCGAGAGGCAATTATACCTTGATCTCAACTTCTACACCACTGGGCAACTCAAGTTTCATGAGTGCGTCAATGGTCTTGGAACAAGAGCTGTAAATATCCAACAACCGCTTGTATGAGCTCAATTGGAATTGTTCACGACTCTTCTTGTTCACGTGCGGCGAGCGCAACACAGTGAATATTTTTTTGTGCGTTGGTAATGGAATTGGCCCAGTAACCACAGCACCAGTACTTTTAACTGTTTTTACGATTTTATCAGCAGATTTGTCTACTAAATTGTGATCGTAAGATTTTAACTTGATTCTTATTTTTTGACTCATTGCTGTGAATATTAAGCGTTAGCAGTTCCTTTGGCCTCGGCTATTACCGCTTCTGCGATATTTGAAGGCGTTTCTGCATAATGTGAAAATTCCATTGTCGATGTAGCACGTCCTGAAGAAAGGGTACGTAATGTTGTTACATATCCAAACATTTCAGATAATGGCACCTCCGCCTTGATGGCTTTTGCCCCGGCACGGTCTCCCATATCATTGACTTGACCACGACGGCGATTTAAATCACCAACGATATCTCCCATGTTTTCTTCTGGCGTCAATACTTCCAGTTTCATGATCGGCTCGAGAATCACAGCACCTGCCGCCTTAGCTGCAGATTTAAATCCTAATTTCGCTGCTAGCTCAAAAGATAGTTGATCAGAATCCACCGGGTGGAACGATCCATCTTTCAAGGTCACTTTCATGCGATCGATCTCGAATCCAGCCAAAGGTCCGTTTTTCATCGCCTCTTTAAAGCCTTTTTCGACAGAAGGAATAAATTCTTTTGGAATGTTACCTCCTTTGATCTCGTTCACAAACTCGAGCCCGACGGCTTTCTCATCTTCTGCAGGCGATAAAGTAAATACGATATCTGCGAATTTACCACGACCTCCCGTTTGTTTCTTGTATACTTCACGATGATCAGCACCTCTAGTCACAGCCTCTTTGTACTCTACCTGTGGTTTACCTTGGTTCACCTCTACTTTGAATTCGCGCTTCAGACGATCACAAATGATGTCTAAGTGAAGCTCACCCATACCAGAGATAATGGTTTGGCCACTGGCCTCATCTGTACGCACCTGGAAGGTAGGATCTTCTTCAGCTAATTTAGCTAAAGCCATACCTAATTTATCGACATCAGCCTTTGTTTTTGGCTCAACAGCAATACCAATTACGGGATCTGGAAATTCCATACTCTCGAGAACGATCGGACTTTTCTCTGCCGATAACGTATCTCCTGTTTTGATGTCCTTAAATCCTACAGCTGCGCCAATATCTCCTGCCTCGATAAAATCGATGGCGTTTTGTTTATTGGCATGCATTTGGTAGATCCGTGAAATTCGCTCTTTATTTCCTGAGCGATTGTTCAACACATAAGAACCCGCATCCAAACGTCCAGAATAGGCACGGAAGAATGCTAAACGACCCACAAATGGATCTGTTGCGATTTTAAAGGCTAAAGCAGAAAACGGTTCTGATAACATCTGGCTTACGCACCTCTTCTTGTTCTGTATCTGGATTGGTTCCTACAATACCTTCTTTATCTACCGGGGATGGCAGATAGCGACAAACGGCATCCAACAAGAACTGAACGCCCTTATTTTTAAACGCTGAACCACAAATCATTGGGATTATAGACATATCCATCACGGCGGCACGCAAAGCAGCATGCACTTCCTCTTCTGTAATAGAATCTTCGTCCTCCATGTATTTCTCGAGCAGGTTCTCGTCATAGGCCGCTACCTCTTCGATTAATTTTCCGCGGTATTCAGCGGCCTCAGCCTTGAGCTCCTCAGGAATTTCAATCACATCAAAGGTCGATCCCATGGATTCCTCGTGCCATACAATGGCACGATTCTTTACCAAATCGACAATACCTTTAAAATCCATCTCCTCACCAATGGGCAGTACGATTGGTACTGCATTAGATCCGAGCATATCTTTCACTTGCTGACAAACTGCCATAAAGTTAGATCCTTGACGGTCCATTTTGTTCACAAAGCCCATACGTGGTACTTTGTAATTGTCTGCAAGTCTCCAGTTGGTTTCGCTTTGAGGCTCAACACCGTCAACGGCACTGAATAAAAAGACTAAACCATCGAGTACACGTAATGAACGATTTACCTCAACGGTAAAATCAACGTGACCCGGGGTATCGATTATATTAAAGTGATATCCCTTACTCTCGTCGGTGAGCTGACCGTTTTGGGTCGGAAAATTCCAAGTACAAGTGGTTGCTGCAGAAGTAATCGTAATTCCGCGCTCTTGCTCTTGCTCCATCCAGTCCATGGTCGCCGCACCATCATGCACTTCACCGATTTTATGACTGACTCCTGTGTAGTAAAGGATACGTTCTGTCGTCGTAGTCTTACCCGCATCAATGTGCGCGGCAATACCGATATTTCTTGTAAATTTTAAATCTCTTTTAGCCATGCTCTAGAATCTAAAATGTGAGAATGCTTTGTTTGCTTCGGCCATCTTGTGCGTGTCCATACGCTTTTTAACTGCCGCTCCTTCTTCCTTTGCAGCGGCTAAAATCTCAGCAGCTAATTTTTGAGCCATCGATTTTTCGTTACGCTTGCGCGCATAGCCGATGAGCCATTTCATAGCTGTAGATATTTTCCTGTCCGGACGGATTTGCATCGGTATTTGGAATGTTGCTCCACCGACGCGGCGTGAGCGGACTTCTACGTGAGGCATTACGTTGGATAATGCATCTTTCCAAATTTCTAAAGCTGTCTTTTCTTCGTCTTGATTCTTACTGTCAACAATATCGATTGCGTCGTAAAATACTTTGAAAGCAACGGATTTTTTACCATCCCACATCAAGTTATTGACAAACCTGGTTACCAATTGATCGTTAAATTTTGGATCGGGTAACAGCGGTCTTTTTTTCGCTTGTCTTTTTCTCATGTCTTGTTCTTAAACTTTAATTACTTCTTAGGGCGTTTTGCTCCGTACTTTGATCTGCGCTGAAGACGACCTTGAACCCCTGCGGTATCCAATGCTCCTCGCACAATATGATAACGTACTCCTGGCAAATCTTTCACCCTTCCACCTCTAACCAATACTATCGAGTGCTCTTGTAGATTGTGTCCTTCACCACCGATGTATGCGTTAACTTCTTTGCCATTGGTCAAACGAACACGAGCCACCTTACGCATGGCTGAATTCGGTTTTTTAGGCGTAGTCGTATATACACGCGTACACACTCCGCGGCGTTGCGGGCACGAATCTAAGGCAGCCGATTTACTCTTCTTGGTTATTTTGGCTCTTCCTTTTCGTACTAATTGTGAAATAGTTGGCATATAAAATCCTTGTTATACTTAGATAAATGATATAATTTCCCCTCTTAGAGGGCCGCAAATGTAGTAATAATATTGAATTTTTCCAATGGGGGTGATAAAATAATTAAACCCACATTATTTTGCGCGATCACCACAAGAATTATGTGCCTTGATCGTTAAGTTTGTATGTTGTCCGTAAACGAGCCAATGAAACCATGAAAAATACCTACGCCTTGTTTGCGCTTTGTTTTGTCTTCGCACACAATTCAATGTTTGCCCAAGAAATTAAGGTACTTTTCTCTACGGTTCCTCCCGCGACAAATAAAACCACGGAATTGCCCGAGACGCTGCAGACATTTCCTAACCGGGCATCACTCACAGAATTTATCCATAAACAATTTGAAGTATTTCAACGTGCGGGATTTCTTGAGGTACAAACCCACGAAAAGATCACTAATAACCCGGATGAACATTTAGTGGCCATAGAATTTGATCTAGGCCGCCAATGGGCGCAGCTGCAAATCAGTATCCCTGTGGTATTCAAGCCGTTTGTATTTAAGCTCATGAACTCATATGATTTCTCGATTCCAAATGACCAATCTACAACGCTACCTTCGTTTAATGTAAGACTATCCATCGGCAAGGTCGCGGGCTTTATGGATGAGCTCAGCCAAATTATTGCCAAAGACTACAGCCCGTTTTCTCAAATAAGACTCATGCAACTCGAACCGATAGCTTACCCAGTAATGTCAGCACGTTTGGAGGCCAATTTACTCGCACAGCGGATGATCGACAGTCTGGTAGTCAAAGGGTATTCGAACATTGACCCTGGATTGTTGAAACATGGAGCGGGGCTCAAACTTCCTATTTCCTTTGAAACAAATAGGTTAAAGAGGTCGGAAGAAAAACTCTCCTCATCTGAGTTCGTCGACCTAGAGCGTCCGAGCGAGGTCCTTTTTGAACAAGACCGCACTACCTTATATATGTATCTGCAAAAAAAAGAGGCCAATCAGATCGAAGGAATATTGGGTTTCGGTACCAATCCGGACAATCAATCGCTTCAGCTCAACGGTTATATCAATATTCAACTTTGGAATAATCTCAACAAAAGCGAACGATTTGATTTGCAGTATAAAGCCGATGGCAACCAGCAAGAACGTCTGGAGGTCAGCGCTAGCCTTCCTTATATTTCTGCTTCGCCTTTTGGTGGAGCGGCATCTTTCGAGCTTTTTCGACGAGATTCTACATTTACCACAGCCACGACCAACACGCACATCACCTATAAACCTAATGGTACAGTTTCTTTGGCTGTAGGTTACAGTTACATCAATTCCACCACTGGCCTTGGTGCCGAAACTGCTCAAGGCAATGTCAATGACTTTAAACAACAATTATGGGGTATTGAAATCACAACTCAAAAAGCAAGGGCTTCAAAGTTGATGCCTAGAAAGTATGCCCTTGGGTTGCACACACAAGTGGGAACCAGCCGTCAAGTCGGGAACACAAACACGAATACCTCAGTAAATAATGGCACCGGGCAACGCCTAAAATTTAATTTAGATTTGGAATACTTATGGGACTTGTGGCCCAATCATTATCTTTTTTTTGGTCATAAGACGGGATGGTTAAAGGGCAAACACCTCATAATTAATGAGATGTATCGCTTCGGAGGAACACAGAGTTTACGCGGCTTTAACGAAAATTTAATCGAAACGCCACAAATGCACTTAACTCAATTCGAATACCGTTTATCCTTCTCCGATTCATTTTACATTCACCACTTGAGTGATGTCGCGCTTTATCGCAATATTCAGAACAGTCAGATGCGCTCCAATTACGCCTTAGGCTTTGGTATTGCCACGCTTACCCGTGCTGGTCTTTTGAAATTACAAATAGCGCAAGGCTTTGGAAATCAATCGGATTTTTCTGCAAATAACACCAAAATTCACTTGGTTTTCAATAGCCAGTTTTAAGCTCATTTTTAGGGATAATTTTTCTCAAATTTCTGCTCAAAATATCGCTCATTTTAAGGTCGATTTAAAGGGAAAAACGGCTGTAAAATTAACTCATTTTTGAAAAACGAAAATCTCGCCAAACCTTAATAATAGCGTAACTTTATGTTAAAATAATTCGAAAATTTAAGTTTAAATAGTTGTGTATTTAACTTTTTATTGTGATTTTTGGCATTGGCTAATTCAAATAAATTACAAAATGAGAACAAAGTTTAGTGGATTTTTAACGCTTTTGCTAGCGTTTGTGGTGCAACTCACGTTCGCACAACAAAAAACTGTCTCCGGTACGGTGTTGGATGAGACCAACCTACCGCTTCCAGGAGTTAACGTTATTGCCAAAGGGACTACAAATGGGGTTCAAACAGATTTCGATGGTAACTATACGATTGAAGTAAGTGTTGGAGAGACTCTAGTTTTTAGTTACGTAGGCTACAAAAATGTCGAGATGCCTGTGACGGCAACGTCATCTGACATGTCTTTTTCACTCGAGCTTGATGCTTCTGTCCTCAACGAGGTGGTAGTAACAGGTTTTGCGGTGAAGAAAGAAAAGAAGGCATTGGGTTATTCCGTTTCTTCGATTCAATCCGAGTCGATTAAAGAAAGCCCTCAAACAGATTTAACGCGGGTACTAACAGGTAAAGCCGCGGGTATTAATATTACCACACAGAATGGTATGTCGGGTTCAGCGAACAAAGTAGTGATTCGTGGAACCAATTCCTTTACGGGAGACAACAATGCCTTGTACGTTATTGATGGTGTACCAATCAGTAATGACACAAATCAGGCTGGTAATTTCGTCGATGGTAATATGGGGTCTAGCCGATCTTTTGATATTGACCCTAACAACATTGAGCGTGTCGATATTCTTAAAGGTCTTGCCGCAACCACATTGTACGGAACTCAAGGGCGTAACGGGGTAATCCTGATTACTACCAAGAGTGGTAGTGGAGCAGATCGCAATGCCAAGCAAGAAATCGAAGTTTCCTCTTCTTTGTTCGTAAATGAAGTTTCCATCCTACCAGATTATCAAAACCGATTTGGTGGTGGATTCGATCAAGCATTCGGATGGTTCTACAGTAACTGGGGTCCTGGTTTTTACCGTGATGGCCTCGGAGGATGGGGATCAGATCCATCGTTTGACGCAAACGGAACCGTAGCTCACCCTTATTCTACGTCAAACTTCCTGGCGACAAATTATCCTGATTATCAGGCCCAATTTGAAGGTCAACGATACGATTGGAAACCGCGTAACAGTGTGAATGAGTTCTTCCGCAAAGGTTTAGCGCGTAACATTTCTGTTAACGCACGAGGTCGTAGCGAAGACGGCAAGTACGGATACGGTATGGTGTTCAGTAACCTCGATGAAGACGGGTTCACACCAGGAAACAACGTAAAGCGTAGTAACTTAACGTTATCCGGAGATGCCAAACTAAACAACAAATTTAGCATTAGAGGGTCCATGACCTACACCAACACCAATCTTAAAACCCCTCCTGTTGCAGCGAGTTTTGGATCGAGTACCTTCGGTGCTGGTTCTTCAGTGTTTGGTGATTTGTTCTACACGCCGAGAAGTATCGACTTTTTCGAGCTTCCTTTTGAGCTGCCTGATGGTGGTAGTGTTTATTATCGTCAAGACAACGCGATTCAGCACCCTCTCTGGACGGTGAAAAACGCGCGCTTCAGTCAATTGGTTAATCGCGTTAATGGTTTCGCCAATATTTCTTACGACATCTCTGATAAGTTCAACGTGTTCTACCAAGCGAGTATCGATAACTACACCGAGAACGCTGTAGATCGTCAAAATCGTGGTGGTGTCACTGGTAATATCAATACAGACCGTGGCTTCTACGAGACCGTATCAACAACAAACACCATTTACGATCACAGAGTTGTCTTTTCTGGGAATAATTTCTCGTTCCTTGATGATAAGGCCAATATGAGCTTCACCGTTGGTGCCACTTCAAACAGCATCAATTACAGCAGTTTTGGAATGAGAAGTACAGATCAGCAGGTATTCGGTTTCTTTGATCACTCAGGATATACTGAGCGATTCCAGTCAGAATTCAAACAGCGCCGTAATATTGTTGGGGTGTTTGGTCAAATGTTGTTAGACTACGACAACTACCTCTTCGTGAACTTGTCTGGTAGAAATGACTGGGTTTCTAACTCAATTGAGAATTCATTATTCTACCCATCTGCAAGTGTTTCGTTTGTGCCAACAAGTGCAATTGAAGGTTTGTCCTCAGACAATGGGATTAAGTACCTTAAATTACGTGCGGGGTACGGAACATCAGCGAACTTTGTAACGGGTTATCCAACAGTAACTCTAGTATCATTGAATCCTCAAGCCTGGAACGATGGAAACTCGGACATTACCTCTAACACAACAACAAGTACTATCGGTAACCGTGCGATTCGTCCAGAACTTTTCGAGGAAATCGAGTTTGGAGCTGAAGGTAATCTTTTCAATCGTTTAACGTTTGACGTTTCATATTTCGAAAGAACAACAAACGACTTGATTGTAGAAAACCAGCCTATTCCAACCAGTACTGGTGCATCCTTTATCGACAACAACATCGGTGAGGTTCAATCAACAGGTATCGAAGCTGACTTCGGACTTAACGTGGTTAAATCCATGGATAATGGATTTGATTGGAAAGTTAATGTAAACTACACCACTTTCGAAAGTGAAGTAATTAGCCTAGGACAAGATACCGAGCAAGTTGTTTACGCAGGGTTTACGAACCTTGGTAACTTTGCTACTGTCGGTGATCCTCTTGGAGCAATGTACGGATCACGTGTTGCACGTGATGCTAATGGCAACCTACTTGTTGACGCCGCAGGTAACTACATTCCTGAGACGACTACTGAAGATGGTTTGGTTCCAAAAATCGGTGATGCCAACCCAGATTTTGTCATGAACTACATCACGACAATGAGCTATAAAGGACTGTCACTAAGTGCACAATTCACACACGTTTCTGGTGGTGACATTTACTCTACGTATGTAGGTTCGCTTCTTGGTCGTGGTCTCACCACAGATACAGAAGATCGTCTTGGAACTTATATCTTGGATGGTGTAAGTGCCGATACAGGACTTCCAAACAATGTTCAAATTAACAACTCAGATTTCTACTTCTCAAATGGATTTGCGAGTCCAGCTGATGAGCTTCAGGTATATGATGCTTCAGTTGTTCGCTTACAAGAAGTTTCCTTGGCCTACGCGCTGAGTTCTAAACTACTTGAAAACACTCCATTTGGATCAGTAAGCTTTAAATTCAGTGGTTTCAACCTCTGGTATGACGCTTACAACACTCCTGATGGAATCAACTTTGATCCAAACGTATCTGGTCTTGGTGCTGGTAACGGAGCTGGATTTGATTTCTTGACAGGTCCAAGTAGCAAGAGATATGGATTTAGCGTTAATGCGACATTTTAATCTAATAAAACACGTACAATGAAAAATATAAGTAAATTATTTACCTACGTTCTTCTAGCTGCTGGATTGGTGTTTACATCATGTGAAACCACAGATCTAGATTTGTTAGACGATCCTAACAACGTAACCCAAGATAAGGCGAGCTTAGATCGCTTTATGACCGCCATCCAATTGGACTTCACAAGCTTTATGCGACAAATGGGTGGGAATGGTGCTGCACTAACGCGTATCAACTACATGTTTGGCCGTACCTACACTAACAACTATCAGCCAGTAGCCTTAAATGGCGAATGGAGTCTGGCCTACAGAGGTATGTTCTCGGATATGGCCTCAGCCGAATCTATTGCACAAGCCAATGGTGACAACAAGCATTTAGGTATCATGCGTATCCTTAAGGCCTACACCTTGATTACTCTTGTGGATGCATTTGGAGATGTTCCTTACAGCCAAGCCACTGATCCTTCTGCGTTCCCTGCTCCTTCTGTAGATCCAGGAGAAGAGGTCTATGCAGCCGCTATCGATTTGTTAAACGAAGGGATTGACTATTTAGGTCAGCCTGGTGATAACTTAGAAAATGACTTTTTCTATGACAATGAATTTGGTAAGTGGACAAAACTCGCCAACACCGTGAAAATGGTAGCCTTTTTGAACACAGGCAATACCTCTGGATTCAATGGTATCGTAAACTCAGGAAATTACATCAACTCGACAGCTGATGACTTCCAGTTCCAATACGGTACTAACGAAACCAATCCAGATACGCGTCATCCTTCTTACAATGGAAACTATAACGTGACCGGTACCGGTCCTTACCAATCAGTATGGCTGATGGGTACCATGCTTGACTTGGGTGACCCACGTATGCGTTACTATTTCTATCGTCAGAGTGATTGTTGTCCAGGAGCATCTTGTGACCCAGGAGGTAGCCAAACGACATTAACTTGTTCTGTAGCACCTCGTCCAAACCACTTCCCATCAGATATGTTATTCTGTTCTTTGGAAGAAGGATACTGGGGTCGTGACCACGGAAATGCCGAAGGTATTCCACCAGATAGCTTCCAGAAAACATCAGGAGGTGTTTATCCAATCGGAGGTAGCTTCGACGATGATCGCTTTACATCAGTTACCGTCGGTGGCGGTGGTGGTGGAGCCGGTATCGTGCCTATTATGCTCGCTTCTTGGACTGAGTTCATGAAGGCTGAAGTTGCATTAGCAGCAGGCAGCGCTGGTGCAGCATCTATCGCTATGAGTGCAGGTATTAACAAACACATCAACAAAGTACTCGAATTTGGTAGTTTAGATCCAGAGGCTGATTCTTCATTCTTTGCTTCTTCTTCAGATGTGAGTAACTACGTCAGTAGTGTAGTAAGCGCCTTCAATGGTGGTTCCAACGAAGACAAGTGGGAAGTTCTTGCGACTCAGCAGTTCATCGCTCACTACGGAAACGGAATGGATTCTTACAACTTCTACCGTCGTACGGGATATCCAAAGAAATTACAATTGAACATTGATCCTAACCCAGGAGCCTTTGTCCGTTCTTTCTTCTATCCTGCGAATGAAGCTAACGTAAACAGTAACATTGTACAGAAGCCGGGTGTTGATGTACAGGTATTCTGGGACACGAACCCGCCTTCACCAGGATTCCCAGTTGCTAACTAAAAACATCATTATTATGAAAAATATTTTAAAAATATTCTTAGTCGGTGCTACGCTTACCTTTACGGCATGTAGCGAATCTGATGCCCTGATCAATCAAGTTCTTGACACAGTAGATACTGAATCAGGTGCGATTTTGAGAACGATCGGTGACTTACCTGATTTGGTAACAATCACGAATGAAGCGAACAATTTCATCAATTTTGAAATTGAAGTACAACAAGGAGATGGAAGTTTTGTGCCACAGTTCAGTGAAGTAAATTTGTATGTTGGTATGTATAATGATCAAGATCTTTTAGATCCTCTTTTAACTGATAATGGAGGGGATATAGGAGAATTGTTCTTACAAACATTCGATGCCAGCGAATTTGCTTTATCGGCTAATGGTTTACCGAGAACAACCGTTAATTTAATTACACAAGATA
The DNA here is from genome assembly GCA_038141525.1 of Flavobacteriaceae bacterium. Taxonomy (GTDB): domain Bacteria; phylum Bacteroidota; class Bacteroidia; order Flavobacteriales; family Flavobacteriaceae; genus BACL21. The sequence goes on from JAYQIF010000008.1 coordinate 499,189, forward strand.
TTCTTGACCTGTACACTGCTCAAGAAGCGACGCCGGCTGTGCCAAGTTTTATGGCCCTGCGTTTTGAAATCGTGATGAGTGACGGTACCGTATTTTCGACCGAAAATGTTGGTGCAACAATCTCAGGAGGTATTTACTTTAATTCTCCATTCCTATTCAAAGTTATTTTCTTGCCTGTGTAAGGAATCTTGATAGATGAATATAAAAAGGGAGGCTCAGGCCTCCCTTTTTTATTTTTAAAATTTGTTTTAGACTTTATTCTAATTAGATTTTTTTGTAAATTTGACTTTATTAAACTTTAAATTTATAGTTATTATGAAAAAAAATTACATTTTATCAGCGCTTTTCGCTTTTATCATGACGGGCATGAATGCTCAGTTTACTGATGATATCGAGAGTTATGCCAACGGTGCGCCAGTTGATGGTGATTGGTGGCTAGAGTGGGTTACTGGTATCGGATATGCTACCTCTTCTGACGCCCAGTCTGTAAGTGGAACACAATCCGCACTTGTTGGTGGAGATGGAGTTGATCCAGTTCTTGACCTTGGTAACAAAATCTTTGGAACTTGGTATTTGACATTCCAAATGTATGTTCCTTCTGGTAAAGAAGCTTACATGAACATTCAAGGTGTTACTCCAATCGGATCTGGAGAGTGGGTTATTGGTAACTGGTTCTTCAATCAAGCCTTAGGATCACCAGGTGTAGGTCAAATTGACAATAGTGCTTTAGGTGCCGTTTCTTTTGACTTCCCACACGATGAGTGGTTTGAAGTACAAGTAAATGTTGACATTTCTGCTGGTATCTCTCTTGCAACCATCGAGATCAAAGTTGACGGTGTTGATGTGCTTCCTGCTGGAACTGCATTCACTGATTCAGCTGGTACTGTACCAACTGGTTTAGGTGGAATTAACATTTACTCTATTTCAGCTGAGAACGAAGTTTACTTCGATGATTATGTGTACTCTGACTCTAACGTAGGAACACAAGATTTCGCTGCTACTGGATTCCAAGCGTATCCAAACCCAGTGAACAACGTATTGAATCTACAAGCTAACGAAGCGATCAGCAACGTAGCTATTTTCAACGTTCTTGGTCAAGAAGTTTACCGTGCAGACATCAATGCTATGACTTCTCAGGTAGACATGTCACAAATGGCTAGTGGTGCTTACTTTGTTAAAGTAAACATCAATGGTACTGAGAAGGTACTGTAAAAGTGATCAAGTAATTTGACACTACCTCATAAATTAAAAGAGGCTGTCGTGAGACAGCCTTTTTTTTATACTAATTTTGAGCCATTAACCAGTTTATGAAAAAAGACGATTTTATATTTGGGTACTACCCCGTTCTAGAGGCCTTAGAATCTGGAGCAACGCTTGATAAGATATTTATTCATCAAGGCAGTGATATCCAACGTTTTGAGTCCATTATTAAAATAGCCAAAGAACAAGATATCCCGGTTAATTCGGTACCACTGGTAAACCTCGATAAACTTACTCGATCGAATCACCAAGGGATTGTCGCTTACCTCTCCCCTATAGGTTTCGTTACCATGGAAGAACTCATAGCAGCACAAGAGTCTCGAGAAAAGCCCGGTCTTTTTATTGTCTTGGATCAACTCACTGATGCACGAAATTTTGGCGGGATCATAAGAACTGCAGAGTGCACAGATGTGAGCGGTATCATTATTCAAAAAACAGGAGGTGCTCCAGTCAACGCGGATACAGTAAAAACATCAGCAGGTGCGGTGTTCAATATCCCCATTTGCAAGGTCGATCACGTTAAAGACGCTATTTTTTATTTACAGGGCTCAGGATATACCGTTTACGGTGCAACGGAAAAAGCCACAGAAAGTTATTTCAATTCGGACTTTAGAAGTCCTACAGCTATCGTTATGGGTTCAGAGGGTAAAGGCATCAGCAAATCAGTGTTGAGCTTGGTAGATCACCGTATTTCAATTCCAATGCTCGGCAAAACAAAATCGCTTAATGTATCGGTTGCGGCCGGAGCGATTTTATTTGAAGTTTTGCGACAAAGGTCGCATTAAAACAATCCTGCCAAGTACACCAGTCTACTCTTTAGAGGAGTTTTGTTTGTAGGTGTACGTCACATTTAGGTTTTCATCACCCTTTTGAAAAAAAATTTCAGTTTTGTCGGCTTGCGATGATTCTTCAGAATTTTTTGAGCTATCATTTGTTACCTCTTTAGCATTCGCAATGTCTGAGTGCATTAAATTGACCTCCTCATCCTGCTTCTGTGCTTGCTCTTTAGGTTTGAACGCACCATGCTCATCAAACTGACGCATGAATGGGTCTTGCTCGGGATCAAACTCCTCGCTTTGCCAGACATAAGATTCATAGAGATGACTTTGCTGCTTACGAAATAAGAAAGCAAGAAATATCCCGACAATAAATCCAGCACTGTGACCCTCCCAAGATATTTTTGGATCTAAAGGAAATAAATACCAAAACAAACCCCCATAGAGAAAGACAACCGTGAGGGCAACGGCTATGAGCGGGTAAATACGGCTTTGCACCCCCTTAAAGAAAATAAACGCTACCAGCATATATATTAATCCACTGGCGCCGATATGACAAGAGGGACGACCGATCAGCCAGGTCATTATTCCAGTAAGCACAAGACCAATCAACAAAACGCGCACGGCAATAGGTTTATAGAAATAAAAAAGAGCCGCCAGTAGAAAAAGCATAGGCAGGGAATTATTGCTCAGATGATTCAAGTCCGAATGAATCCAAGGGCCTGAAAATATACCCCACAATCCCTCTAATTTCCCAGGATAAATCCCAAACTGCTTCAAGCGTACACCGAATCGTATTTCAATCCAAAATACCACCCATAAACTCAAAACAAAGGCAATGGGTACGACAAGTACCGACCAATTAAAGGGAATGTTTCGTTTTGCGCGCATATCACAATTGAGTCAAAAAATGGGCCTCAATCAAAATTATGTCAATTTTTCAGCAATCCTCAGTGAATGTCGTACTTTTAAAGTATGAATATCCCTCTTGCAGAGCGTATGCGCCCAGAAACCTTGGATCATTACATCGGTCAACAACACTTGATCGGGCCTCAAGGCGCCTTGCGGCCTCAATTGGACAGTGGGCTCATTGCTTCCATGATTCTTTGGGGACCACCAGGCACAGGCAAAACAACTCTTGCAGGACTACTGGCCAAGGCAACGAAGCGAGAAATCTTCAACCTCAGTGCGATCGACAGTGGAGTAGCCAAAGTCCGTGAGGTCATTCAAAAAGCCAAGGATACCTCAGGCCTCTTTGCCCATAGCAACCCCATCTTGTTCATTGATGAAATTCATCGTTTTAGTAAATCTCAGCAAGATGCATTGCTGGGTGCGGTTGAAAAAGGCTGGGTTACTCTTATTGGCGCTACGACAGAACAACCCAGTTTTGAAGTCATCCCTGCCCTTTTGTCGCGCTGTCAGGTTTATACATTAAATGCACTCAGTAAAGAGGATTTGCTGTTACTGCTCAAGCGCGCCTTAAGCGTTGATCCAGAGCTTAAACGTAAAACAGTACATTTAAAACAGACCCAAGTCCTGATTCAAAGCTGTGGCGGAGACGCACGGTAATTACTCAACACATTTGAACTTTTGGTTGTGCCCAATACAATGACAGAGGTGGACATCACCGATGCATATGTTAAGGCCCAATTTGACCAACTGGGTGTGCGTTACGACAAAAGTGGTGATCAACATTATGACATCGCCTCCGCAATGATTAAGTCCATACGTGGCAGTGATCCCAATGCGGCCTTATATTGGCTGTCGCGGATGCTTATCGGTGGTGAATCGCTTAGTTTTATTTCGAGAAGGCTTATTATTTCTGCTTCCGAAGATATTGGACTGGCCAATCCTACAGCGCTGATTATGGCACAATCTACGGCCCAAGCCATTCAAACCGTGGGGCTGCCGGAAGCACGCATTATTTTGGGTCAATGTATTCTATACTTGGCCATGAGCCCAAAAAGTAATAGCGCGTACAAGGCCATAAATAAGGCCATGAAACTTGCTCAAGAAACGGCACACCTATCGGTGCCGCTGGCCCTACGTAACCCCGCCAATAAAATTACTCAAGATCTCGGCTATGGCGCTGATTATCAATATGACCACGATGCCCCCAATGGTTGTGCACAACAAAATTTCCTACCTGAAGAGCTCGATGAAATCAGACTATACGAACCCTCTAAGCGCGTTAGAGAGCAACAGAGTTTTGCAGAATTTCAAAAAATGTGGTCGGGTAAATATCCTACTTAGAGCAACTTCTCGAAAACTTCTTTTTGCCCATCGCGATCAAGGATCAGATTCTCATCCTTTGTGAATTCAGCCAGATACCGTATTTGATCTTTATCCTCGTAGAACAGTATATTTTCTACCACGAAAAACTTGCCTTGATAAATTAAATCTGGCCCGCGCTCAAGGTACCATTGGTATCCCAAATCGGTGCGTCGCAACAAATACTTGACTTGCTCAAATCCAAAACTCATCATGGCAACATCGGGAATCAAACCCAATGTTACTGCAGGATCTTTAATCGTTTTTTCCTCTTGGTCAACAACCTTATTGGCCTGAGGGCTCAAGGGTCGATCCCTTTTTGGTCGCGATTGAACTGAAACAACGCTCGAATCGCTTTGTCTGGCGTCTGCCTTTTGTAAAATTTTTAGTTCCCCTTGACGTACCCCCAAAATTTCAATGCTTTCAAAGGCCATACGCAGGGCCTGTTGATAAATCTTGGCGAATTCTTTCAATTTGCTTCGACCAGGTTTGGTTTGATAAAATAAAATACCATCGCAATCCAGCAGACGAACACTCAGCTCGGTCCAAACAAAGCCACTCTCGTGTTGTATGTCTGCGTATAGTCCATCACAGCGACTTACATCGGGCAACTCATTAGGGAAGTAAGCATGAAACCCATTTTTGTTAAACAAAAACTTTAGCAGTGAGTTAAACTGATACTGATCGCGCTCATACTGAAAATCAAATCGCTCAGGAACAACCACATAATCAAAGGCACTCAAACGTTCTTCTTGGGCTGCAGCACGTTGTGTTATGCCCACACTCAATAAGCATAAAAAGCTAATTATCAGATACTTCATCGGCGTTCTAAAGTTATATTCATCCCAAATTGAATCGATGCACCGCGAGCCTTAGCCAAATTGGAGTAGGCTAGCAAATGATCTGCTGCAAGATAAACATTAATTGGTCCCAAATCACCCACAACTGCTAACCCGAGATTAGTCCAAGACAAAGCGTCCATAGTCCATGTAGACTTCAACGTTAAATTGCGCAACAAGCGTCTGACATAAAAAAAACTCAGCGCTGTCTGTATCGCCTTTGGCCTTTTGATGGCATAAAACTGAACCCCAACTTCACTTTCCAACTTGTAGGGATCGCCTTTACCAGAACAATTACAGGCAACTGATCCCGGTGCTGTCGGTCCGAAGCCGTAGGCGGCCGAAGCATTGAATTTTACCGGGCGCCACTGCGTGTAGGCCGAATATAAGGTATCAATAGGCACAGCTGCTTCTGCCTCATTCTCAAAAATCGCGTAATAAGGCGGGGCTGTCTGACCCTGGGATAGATCTGGAAATTCGAGTTCAATACCCTCGAGTACATAATCCCCCGTCGCTTGATAGGTTTTCACATCTGCAGCGTGTACAATAGCACCGAGGTCCAAAATACTCGCAGTAAAACGCCAAGCATCATCGTACTGATAAGTTGCCCCAACATCAAACCCAACGCCGAAGTCACCCCCGAAAAGTGCGGACCCAACGATATCTGAGGAGGTGAAATTGCCCTCAAATCTGGATAAACCAGAGGTTTGAACGCTAACATCAGCATTGTTTAAATCCTGAGCATAGATATTTTGACTGTCTCCATTTGCGAGTCGTGTGGTAAAACTACCTGAGTTCCTCAGACTACTGCCCGAGAGTATCCCGTTATAAATTTTAAATCGACCCCCAACGGTCCATTTGCGATCAATTTTCTTATTTATCCCAAAATGGAATACACTCAATAGGTCAGCCCGAGCGCTTATATGATCGAATTTAAAGGGATAATCAAGATAATCGGCATTACCGTACCAGGCCAGAGTGGCCCAATCCTTTGGGAAATAAGTAATAAAATCAAACTCTTGATACAAACCCGCAGTGTAAAAGGTTTTATCATCTTTGCGCCATCCTACACTGATTAATTCTAGTTGTTGACTGAGGGTAATAAAATCCTTATCGCTTAGATCACGAATCAAACCCGAAATACGCTGTGACGGGAGTCTGCCGTCTGAGGCGGCAATATCGTACAACGAAAAACCCGAGGAACCCGCATTGAAGTGTATCCCAGAAAGCGCAGGGATTCCAATAAATGCACGTCCTTGGGTGACCCCTCCCGGATTGAGCATGAGATTTTGAGGCACCTCATCCAGACCGTAAATCAATGGCTTGTTTTGGGCCCCTATCGACAGGTAAGAGAGCAAACTTATGACGAAAATAAAAATGCGCCTCATTGCCCTGAAATTTCAAGATAAAAACGCGCTTTAGATTTCATGTTCAGACTGCCTTGACTCGGCGGTAGACCCTGTACGACCGCACTCATAGCAATTAAGTCCTGCTCGCGTAATATCAGACACCTCTGGAGCAGTAATATCGCGCAGTAAAACTTGCTCCTGAGGTGAGGACAAACTGCCGGCGTTTATTACAGTCTGTAGAGAATAAGTAACATCACCCGAGAGACTTACAAAATCAATGACTACCTCATAACCAGAATCACTGCTGTTTTCAAATTCAAATAAGAATTCTGCCCTCACGACACTGTCTTGAGTATCTGGGTCGTCCAAAAAACGAATTTCGGTGGTGTCACGGACGGTGCCCAATGGCAAATTTCCACTGGTATTATTAAATGCAGGTGCCTCGAGGTCCCAAAACACCAAATTCAGATCAATGACAGGTTCCAGTAGCGTTTGATCGAATTGATCGAAATCGGTATCCTTGACGCATGAACCCATGGCTGTCAGAGCCAAGAAAAGGCCAAAAAATTTAAATATGAAATTTTTCATGTATGATAGTAGGTTTAAACTAATTTGGGATTACAAATGTAGCTTGATTTCTTGAATATTACCAATGATGGTATAATGCCCTGGCACATCCGTAGACCAATAATTGAACAATAATGTGTGCATACCCACCGCTTCTGCTCCGAGAATATCGGCCTCAAAAGTATCGCCAACCATCAAACTCTCATCTGCCCTGGCCCTGGCTTTCTCCAAAGCCCTTTTAAATATAACAGGATGAGGCTTTTTTAACCCTACCTCTTCTGAAGTGGTTACCGAATTAAAATAGTCCATAAGACCACTTTTGTGCAGTTTGTTGTGCTGTACTCCGTGAAACCCATTGGTGATAATGTGGAGCTCATAATTTGGGCACAGGTCCTCTAAGGTCCGAATGACGCCATCAAATAAGTGATTGTTTTTAGGCAGTTCCTCAATGTAGGTTTCGGCCATTGCGTCAAGTTCCGCATTGCTGAATGAGCGTTCAAATCGCGCAAAACTATCGCTCAGTCGGCCTCGCCTTAGCTCTAATTTCGAAATCTCATCTGCTCTAAATTTTGCCCAATACGCATAATTGATCGGTTCATAAACATCGAGAAATTCTGCCAAATCTAAATCAATCTCATACTGTCGAAACAAAGCTTCAAAGGCAAGTCTTGAGTTTCGGTCAAAATCCCAACGCGTGTGATCTAAATCAAAAAAAATATGTTTTATTTTACCTTGCACGCCCAATCAGTTTTTCTGAGAACAAATATCGCCAGATTTTATTGTGCTTGGTGGGTTCAAAATCTCTATTTGAAAAAACCATTATTAAATGACCCTCTACCGATTTTACTCTATGGATAAATGTATTGAATGTAGTTTCGATTGTTCCGGGAGTATCGCCTTGCAGTGCGAGTGTTTTTCCCACAACGGGCATGAGTTCTAAAGGGGTTTTGACTTCATACTCCAAATCATAAAATAAAAACGGTGTACAAGTCCCCGCTCGAAATCCAAATTGATTAAAATAGAACATGGTATAATCTCGAGAAACTCCTGCCTCGACTAAATTTCTATAAACTTCTGGAAGCTTTACCCTTTGACGATCATTAAAACTCGCATTGACGCCCCTGTGGGTGTAGGTTTCTAGTTGCTGTTTTTCAGAGATCAATTGAGGTAGATCCGAGAGCCAATGATAGGATAGAATAATGCCGACCTCGAGGTAATCCGCTACAAATTTGATCAAATTAATGTAGCCCTGACGGGTTGTTTTTAGCGTTTCCCGATAGGTATATCCTTCGCCGAGCAAGAAAAATAAAATAACTCGTGCTTTACTGGTGCCTGCAAGTTTAACGATCCATTTAAACGTGTCGTAGGGGTCTTTGCGCAACCCAAGCAACACCTGAGCTCTCCAAACCATTCGACTAAAGCGCAGTTTGTAGAGATCGCCTAAAAACCCTATCAGAGTCCTTAAAAATCCACGGTACAAAAATTCAAAAGGTCGTTTAGCCTCAATGGCAATCGTATTTTGGCCTTTTCTTTTGGTCCATTCTAGTTCAGGAAAAGCATCTTGCAAACACTCCCTGAACTTAAAGGCCCATAAATCGACCACTGGCTGATCCAAAAATTCATATTTCCACGCCAAACTCTCGGTGTAAGGGAAACGACCAAGAGCATCCTTCACGTGGGGTAAGTACTCTTCGTAGCGACTGAGTAAATAAAAAGAAGCCCCGAAAATATCAAAGGGTAAGGCCCCATATTCTCTTGTGGCAAAAAAGCTTAGAGTGTCGTCCCAAGGGCGTACATGAATCTCCCAATCTTCCAGTCCTTGACTGAATAAAATATCATGGCTTTGGACAAAAAATTCGTTACCGAGTTGAGTACGTCCATAAGACATTTTGGGGCCTGTATAGGCGATAAAACGCTCAAGGTTAGTGGTAAACTCAAATTCGAGGCCCAGAATTCGTCCGCATATATGCTTAAAAACATAATCCAAGCGCGGACCAACCTTGACCACATAGATCAGTAACATGTGTTATATTAATTGGGCATCAGCGAAGCTAAAATAATCTTTTTCAGCTACAATAAGGTGATCCAAAACCCGTAAATCCATCTGCGCGGCGGCTTTGGTAATCCGTTTTGTCAGTTTCTTATCTGACTCGCTCGGCATCACAGCACCGCTGGGATGATTGTGAATCAATATCATGGCTACAGCTCTGTAATCCAATGCTTTTTTTATCAGCAAACGCAAATCAACCACTGTAGAGGTCACTCCACCCTTACTGAGTTGCGATATCCCCTCTACCCCATGCGCTGCATTGAGAAAAAGCACCCAAAATTCTTCATGATCCAAATGACACAAACTCGGTTTCATAAATTCATAAACACAACGGCTAGATTCCATTTTTTGTGTAACGCGTCTCGAATCATGTCGGCGACGACGCCCCAATTCAAAGGCCGCGAGAATAGAAAGCGCCTTGGCCCGACCAATACCTTTAATTGCTGTGAGTTCAGCCAGTGTAATGCGTTCTAGAGTTGCTAAATTCTGCCCTACTTTGGCCATGAGTTGGGCGCCGAGTAATTCAGCTTGCCAGTGCGGAGAGCTGCCCTTTATTAAAAGTGCGATGAGTTCTGAGGTAGATAAGGATTCAAAACCTTCTTGCCAGATAGAATCTTGTGGTCGGATCATAATTGATTTATTTTAAGCTGGAGAGCTATCTACAAATCAAAATGATTTTGGACTCATGCAACTGATATTTTATAAATTGAATCCTGTTAATTTAAAAATCAGCCGAAAATTTCACTCAGATCGAGTCCCCCATAATTGCCGCTGCTCATCAGGAGCAGGACCATCGGACGATCACTCAATAAGTCAATATAGATTTCTAACTCCTGCGCAGTAGTCATCAATTTTAAGTCTTTGCGCGCGAAGGCCGATACAATGACCTCGGGGGGTATGGGCGGCCTATTTTTCAAAACTAAAGTCTCAGGCTGATAAAAAACAACCGCCTCATCGGCTAAATCTAAGGTGTTTTGATACTCTTTGATAAAATCCTGATTCAAGCTGCTGTAGGTATGAAGCTCCAGACAAGCGATAAATTTATAATCAGGATACTGCTGACGCACCGCTGTCATGGTCGCGCTGACTTTACTCGGGGCATGAGCGAAGTCCTTGTAAACGACATAGTCCTTTTTATTGACAAGCCGTTCAAGGCGTTTGCTCGCCCCTTTAAAAGAAGCTATGGCCTCATAAAAGTCCTCGGCGTCAATGCCCATTAATTGACAAATCCAACGCGCTCCCTCGAGATTACTGAGGTTATGCGCGCCAAATATCTCGACAGGCATGGGCCCTTCAGTTGTTTCTAGATAGGTGACTCCCTCTTGTATGTCATGCTCTGCAACAGAATATGGTATCTTTTTGATGGGATGGGTCGATTGTTCCACAAGGGTTCTCACCTCGGGATCTTCTTGATTATAAATCAAAGTACCCCCAGGAACAATTTTTTCGATAAAAATGGAAAACTGCTCGCGGTATTTTTCAAAACTGGGAAATACATTTATATGATCCCAAGCAATACCGCTGATAAGGGCAATATTGGGTGCGTATAAATGAAATTTAGGTCTGCGATCAATGGGCGAGGATAAATATTCATCACCTTCCATAAGCATAAATTCATTTTCTGAGGTGAGATGCACCATGGTATCAAATCCCTCGAGTTGCGCTCCAACCATGTAATCCGCAGAGCGACTGTGATAACCCAATACATGCAAAATCATAGAGGTTATGGTGGTCTTCCCGTGAGAACCACCGATCACCACACGAGTTTTATTTTGACTGTGTGTGTATAAATACTCTGGGTAAGAGTAGATCGTCAATCCCAATTCTTGAGCTTGGAGCAATTCCGGATTGTCCGCTTTGGCATGCATCCCCAATATCACGACCTCCATCTCTGATGTAATTCGTGAAGCGTCCCAGCCTAATTTTTCCGGAAGCAGTCCACGTGCCTCAAGACGGCTTTTCGACGGTTCAAAAATAGCATCATCGCTTCCCGTGACTTTAGCCCCTTGATTGGCTAATGCCAGGGCCAAATTGTGCATCGCACTCCCGCCAATAGCGATAAAATGTACCCACATAAAATGTACTTATTATAAACTAAAGGCTAAAGATACAAAAGGCCCTGAAGACCCATCATTTGATTGTGTTCAATATTTTCTGTAAAATGCGCTGCTCCTCTTTAGCCTGTTCAAAATTAGCATCAAGTACAAGGGCAAGATTGACCTGTTCTAATGCCGTTTTATTTTGACCAGTTTTGCGCAGTAATTGAGCATATCGCAGTCGAATCCATTGCTCAGGAATGCCCTCCACCTGAGCAGTTGGCCCTAGACATTCGGCAATATAATTACGTCCCTGTGTAACATACTTATCGCTGAGTACAGACATTTTAGCCCATTGATAATTCAAGCTCAAGTCATCAAATTTAGTCATGGCCGTTTTGAGCTGATCAAAAGCAGAATCCCAGCGTTTGTGACGCTCGTAAAAGCTGATCAGTTCTTTGTACGCCCAAAGGGATTGCCCGGTATCCACTGCTTGTCGATAATTTTGCTCGGCGGCGCCTAGATCCTCATCTTCCTCCGCTACACGAGCACGAGCCATCAACCCATCGACGGGAGAGACCGCATAAAGGGCATCCGCTTGCTGCATGGCCCGCTCAACACCGCCTCCCATAAAACTTGGCACTTGAAAATAGTACTCGATGAGCGCCCAATGCGCGGCGACATAAGTTGGATCTAGATCAACCGACTTCTGAAAACTTGCTTTGATGTCGTCTAAATACATCAAGGCTGTGAATTTATTTTTTGACAAGGCCTTCATCCCTAAGGCACCCCCATATTTAAATGGTCCTGCTGGATTTTTCGGATCGATGTCTTTGAATCGCTCGTAATAAATCAAGGCAGAGTCCCAGCGCTTCAGACCGAAATAAATATCACCGATGAGTTCAAGCGACTCTGGGCTCGATTGAGCCTCTTTGGGCATTTTTAAGATTTGCGAGCGCGCCTCGATCAATTTCCCTTGATCAAGGAGCATCTTAATCGCCTTAGGGGTTGCAATCTCTTGACTGGACTGCTGACCAGACAACAAAATACCTTTACACACAAAGAGAATAATGAGTATACCCTGTTTTGACATGCCTAATGTTTAATAAATTTTTGTTGAACCATTCCCGCGATTGGTCATCAGAGCAATGAAATATAAACCCGTTGGATAATTAGAAACGTTCACCTGCACGGTTTGCGGATATTCACTGGACACCCTGTAGCCTGAATCGATTAATTGCCCCTGGGCATTGAACACCTCTAATCCCGTTACCTCTCCCGCTGGCACTAGCACACTTAATTGAGCATTTGTTGGATTCGGCCAAATCTCAACCGAAAGCGGGTCGCTGAGTTCATCGGCAGCGAGAATACAGCGCGCGGCAACTTGAGGAACAGAATTACAGCCATTGGCATTGCCTTGGATTTGCTCATTAATTTCTGGATCAAAAATTACTTGGCACACAAAATTATTGTCGCAAACCGAAAGATTTGTATTTCTCAAGATAGCCATCTGACTCAAGGTCTCGGCACTCAATCCATCAAGTGCCGTAATGTCGCTAAGCATAGGGTTATCCATAATATACACGCTCTCTTGAATGCCCTCTAGCCCCTGCAAACCAGAAAGAGTAGTTAGATTTGAATTCTCATAAATATCCAAATTTCTCACAGACCTAAGCGACTCCAAACCGACTAATGACTCCAGCTGACTATTGAACCCAATACGCAATAAATCATTGACTTGGACAAGATCCTCAAGTCCATTTAAATTGGTTAAAGCACTGCAACCGCTGATCACAAGACCATCAAGTGAGTTTAACCCAGAACAGGCACTCAGGTCCTGCAGTTCGGTATTATTGATAAAATATAATGAACCGTTAAATTGACTAAAGACCTGGGTCAATTCTGACACATCAGTAATGGATTCACCTGATATAAAAAGCTCTTCACTAACCGAGGTCAAGTTCTCCATACCGGCTAATGAAGTAAAGTTGTTTCCCGCAATTCGAAAACTCGATAACTCGGTCACATTGGAGAAGGCCGTCAAATCAGACAGTACTTCATTTTCGTAAAAATTCAGGTAGGTCACACTCTCTAGAGCGTCTAAACCCACAGAAGTTGATAAAGAATTATTTTGAATCGCATTAAAGGAAGTGACCTGGACTAGCGACTCAAAACCACTGAAATCAAGCAAATCATCGTTGCGAAAAATCCTAAACTGATCGAGTTGTGTGAGATTTTCTAACCCACTAAAATCGCTAATGTGCGTGTATTGTATGTTCAATGAGGTGCCTGAAATTAATTGACTGAGCCCTTCCAAATTGTCAATAGGCCCATCTAATTCGTCAATAAATAAAGCATCGTTGAGCTGCGTACAATTCGGATAGTCGATTGAAAAATTATCGATATCAGCCTGACTGCCAAGCGTAATAGGTGTTGTGGGACACTGCGCATTTATGGCACTTTGGACCACAAATAAACCCAGTCCCATGAGGAACGGCTTCATAACTTTTTTTGTTACAAGATAATGAAAAAAAGGAGGCCGATTTACAAAGCTCTATTCAAAGTGTTGCCGCCTTATGAATCCGTCACAGGAGTGTTTAGCGCAACCCAAAGCTTATCTTTTAATTGATCTAACCCTGTTGGGCCACGGAAGAAATAAAAAGATAAGGAATCTCCCCAAAACTCTCGTTGAGCAGCTGGGTCATTTCGGCCGTCAGTTCCTCATCGAGAAGATCCGCTTTAGAAATGGCTACAATGCTTTGCTTGTCCATTAATTCAGGATTGTATCTTCTGAGTTCATCGACCAAAATATCATACTCTTTGCGCAAGTCATCGGCATCGGCCGGAATTAAAAACAAAAGAATTGAATTGCGCTCAATATGGCGTAAAAAATAATGCCCGAGACCTTTACCTTCTGCAGCACCTTCTATAATTCCGGGAATATCAGCCATGACAAAAGATTGAAAATCACGATAACCCACAATGCCTAAATTCGGCTTGAGCGTCGTAAAGGGATAATCTGCAATTTTTGGTTTTGCTGCGGAGAGCACGGACAAAAGAGTCGATTTACCAGCATTAGGAAAGCCCACCAATCCAACATCCGCGAGCACTTTCATCTCAAGCGTAAGGTTCTTTTCCTCACCGGGCAGTCCCGATTGTGCATAGCGCGGCGTTTGATTTGTAGCCGATTTAAAGTGGGCATTACCCATCCCGCCTTTACCACCTTTGGCCGCGATATATGTTTGGTCGTTTTCTGTTATTTCTTTTAATACCGCTCCTGTATCGGTATCCTTAATGACCGTACCCAAGGGCACCTCTACAACGACATCCTTACCATCAGCACCGGTACTGGTTTGCTTGCCTCCCGCAGCCCCGTGCCCAGCTTTAAAATGCCGCTTGAACTTAAGGTGATAGAGCGTCCAAAGATTTTTATTTCCGCGAATTATAATGTGTCCTCCACGCCCGCCGTCTCCACCATCTGGCCCTCCTTTGGGCACAAATTTCTCACGACGCAGGTGTGTACTTCCTTGTCCTCCCTTGCCCGAAGCAATGTGAACTTTAATGTAGTCGACAAAATTACCTTCGGTCATAAATGGGCGCTACAAAGCGTTAAATACTTGAGTCAATCGTTGGGTAATCTCATCGATGGCACCCACACCGTTCACTCCGTGATATTTATTTTGCTCTTGATAAAAACTTTTCAGAATATCTGTTTTGCGGTAGTATTCGGCGATACGCTCGCGAATAACAGCCTCATTAGCATCATCGGCACGACCACTTTCTTTTCCGCGCTCTAACAGACGCCCGACCAATAACTCATCCTCTACTTCCAAAGCGACCATAGCATTGATTTGTGTTTGCTTTTGAGTCATGAGTGCCTCTAGTGCCTCAGCCTGAGCCTCAGTTCTTGGAAAGCCATCGAAGATGAATCCTTGCGCCTCGGGCCGTGCTTCAACCTCCGCCGCTAACATATTGATGGTAACCTCATCTGGAACAAGATGGCCCTGATCCATATACGACTTGGCTAAAGTCCCGAGCTGAGTCTGTTCTTTGATATTTTTGCGAAAAACATCACCTGTACTGATGTGTACTAAGTTAAATTGCTTTTTGAGGATCTGTGCTTGTGTTCCTTTCCCTGCTCCGGGGGGGCCAAACAACACTATATTTTTCATGTATTTCGTTATTGATTCGAAAGGAATTAACCTTAAATTTTAAAGGACAAAGATACCGAAAAGGCCTTTCAATTGACAAGTTTTTGACCCGCTACATTTTAAGGCTATTGTTTTGTCCCAAAGATTGTAACTTTGCCTCATGAATCAATTCTTTTCGTCGGATTTTTCATTGGGCATCCTCGGTGGCGGTCAATTGGGTAAAATGCTTTTGGCAGAAACCCAAAAATGGGACATTAAGACCTACGTACTGGATCCAAGTCCAGTGGCCCCCTGTAAGGTCGGAAGTCATGTTTTTACCCAAGGCTCTTTGATGGATTACGACACCGTTTTTGAATTTGGAAAAAACATGGACGTCTTGACCATTGAAATTGAAGGCGTTAATATTCAAGCCTTGGCGGATTTGGAACGGCAAGGGGTCAAAACGTATCCCCGGGCAGAGACCTTAAAGTTTATACAGGACAAAGGGGTCCAAAAGTCTTTTTACGCTAAAAATAATATTCCCTACGGCGGCTTTTGATCTCTATGAAAGTCGTGATGCGCTCATGGCCGCTTATGATTCCGGTAAATTTAGCCTGCCGCAGGTCTGGAAAATCTGTCGTGGTGGTTACGATGGCCAAGGCGTTAAAGTGCTCAGAACTAAAGAAGATCTGGACGGTCTTCCACAAGCCTCGTGTATTTTGGAACGCTTGATTCCTTTTACACATGAACTCGCTGTGATTGTCGCCAGAAGTCCCAGTGGTCAGGAGACAACTTATCCCGTTGTTGAAATGGAATTTCATCCAGAGGCCAATCAAGTGGAGTACGTCATTTGTCCCGCGCGCATCGACCAAAGCCTCGCCAAAAAAGCACAAGAGGTAGCCCTTCAAGTCTCGCGCTCCTTAAAACACGACGGACTGCTCGCCGTAGAATTATTTGCAACCCAAGCCGGTGATATTTTAGTCAATGAAGTCGCGCCAAGACCTCATAACAGTGGGCACTACAGCATAGAAGCCTCATATACCAATCAATTTGAACAGCATTTGCGCGCTATCTTAGATTTGCCCCTAGGCGATACCCAAAGTAAAGCAGCCGGAATTATGGTCAATCTCGTGGGAGCAGAAGGACATACAGGCCCGGTCTTTTATGAAAATATTGGACAAATTTTAGCCATACCCGGAGTAACACCGCACATCTATGGTAAAAAAGAAACACGGCCGTTCAGAAAAATGGGGCATGTGACCATCGTACATCAAGATATGGCACAAGCGCGATCCATCGCAGAGCAAGTAAAAAACAGCATTAACGTCATCAGCAAATCATGAGTAAAGTAGCTATAGTAATGGGCAGCACTAGTGACCTCAAGGTCATGCAAGCCGCGATCGACATCCTCAAGGGATTCGATATAGAGACCGAGGTGGATATAGTATCTGCCCACAGAACCCCTGAAAAACTTTTTGATTTTGCCCAAAATGCCCACTCGAGAGGCATTTCTGTAATTATTGCAGGGGCAGGTGGGGCAGCACACCTTCCCGGTATGGTGGCTTCATTTTCACCACTTCCAGTAATCGGAGTTCCCGTGAAGTCGAGCAATTCCATAGACGGATGGGATAGTGTCCTGTCTATATTGCAAATGCCAAATGGTGTCCCGGTAGCAACCGTTGCCCTGGATGGCGCACAAAATGCAGGAATTTTGGCGGCACAAATAATTGGTAGTCACGATACCTGTGTGTTAGATAAATTACTGGCTTACAAACAGGGCCTGAAGATCAAAGTTGAAGAAGGCGCTAAATCCCTTAAAAAGTAATGATTAACCCCTTAATAGAGTCCTTTGATACCGTCCCTTTTGACCGTATCAAGGCAGAGCATTTTCTACCTGCTGTTGAGTCGCTCATCGCACAATCCAAAGACGCAATTGAGCAAATCACACGAAATACCGAACCAGCGACCTTTGACAACACGATGCTGGCCCTGGAATACTCAGGACTGGATTTAGAACGCGTCGGTCAGTGTTTTTTTAATTTGCTTAGTGCACATACCAATGAGACCTTGCAGGCAGAGGCCCAGCGCATCTCTCCTCTTCTGAGTAGTTTTAAAAATGACATTCTGATGAATGCGCCACTGTTTGAGCGCATCAAAACGGTATACGATCAAAAAGAAAAACTGGGCTTAACTCATGAGCAAGAACGACTTTTAGATCAAACCTATAAATCTTTTTGTCGCAATGGGGCCCTTCTGAGTGCGGATCAACAAGAACAAGTCCGCTCCATTGACAATGCCTTAGCCAAGGCCACCTTGACCTTTGGCAATAACGTGCTGAGCGAAACTAACGCCTTCAGTCTTCACATCGAGGACGAAGCATCATTGGCGGGTTTGCCTCAATCCTTCTTAGACAGCGCCAAAGAAAAGGCCGACGCACAAAATTTGGAAGGATTTTTAATCGGTCTGGAGTTTCCGAGTTATATGCCGGTGATGAAATTTGCTAAAAACCGAGAGCTGCGTCAAAAATTGTGGCACGCCTATGGCGCGCGGGGTGCCCAGGGCAATGATCAGGACAACAAGACCATCATACAAGAAATCGTAAGCCTAAGACAGCAACGGGCAGAAATATTAGGCTATCCTAGTCACGCGGCCTTTATCCTAGAAGAGCGCATGGCAAAGTCAGCGGAATCGGTAAATACATTTCTTGCGGACTTATCTCAAAAAGCCAAACCGGCCGCAGAAAAAGAATTAGAAGACCTTAAATCTTATGCTGCAGAACACGAGCAGTGGGCCGAAATAGAACCTTGGGATCAAGCCTATTTGAGTGAAGGACTCAAAATGAAACGCTTTAATTGGGATGAAGAAAAAATCAAAGCCTATTTCCCTTTAAATCAGGTGTTATCCGGGGTGTTCACTATTGCCAAAAAACTTTATGGTTTACATTTTGAAGTGGACGATTCCATCGCAGTTTATCACCCTGAAGTAACAGCCTATCGTGTTTTGGATCAAGACGGCACCTTCAAGGCGCTGCTTTATACCGATTTTCACCCGAGACCTTCAAAAAGGGATGGCGCTTGGATGACGAGTTACAAAACCCAGTATAAATACGATCAAACAGATCATCGCCCACATATTTCGATTGTGTGTAATTTCACACGTCCCGATGCTCATGGCGATGCCCTGCTGACCTTTCGAGAGGTGACCACACTTTTTCACGAATTTGGTCATGCCCTACACGGAATGCTCGCCGACACCCATTATCCGAGTCTGTCAGGAACCAACGTCTCGTGGGATTTTGTTGAGCTCCCGAGTCAAATCATGGAAAATTGGTGCTTCCATGAGGAAAGCCTCAATCTTTTTGCCAAGCATTACCAAACGAAGGAGGGACTTCCAAAAACATATCTCAAGCAAATCAATGCTTTGAAATCATTTCAAGAAGGGCTTCAAACAATGCGCCAAATTGGGTTTGCCAGTTTAGATATGGCCTACCATGATGGTCAATATAACGGTCAAGATATTGTGTCTTTTGAGCGTAATATTTTGAACCCGACACAACTCCTAAAACACAACCACTCTTATGTGATGAGCACCGCTTTTTCGCATATTTTTCAGGGAGGTTACGCGGCGGGATACTACAGCTACAAATGGGCTGAGGTTCTTGATGCCGATGCCTTCTCACTATTTGAGGAACGCGGAATTTTTGATCCTGAAACCGCAGAGAATTTTCTAGAACATATCCTAAGTCAAGGAGGCACCCAGGATCCGATGATGCTTTACAAAAGATTTAGAGGACGAGAACCAAAAACAGAGGCACTACTGCGCCGTGCTGGATTACTTAAAGAATCACAAAGTTAAATCCACTCAACACAAACCACAGAATGGGTATGGCCTCAATCCAAAATGCGCTATACCAAAAAGATTGATTTGGTTTGGCCCAAAGCAGCCCAAAAGCGGTTAATCCCATGGTGAACAGATAAGGTCCATCCAAATAGGATGGAACATAACTTGCTTCTTGTTCAATAAAATTCAGCCGCAAAAACTGCACAAACAAACTCATGATTAACAACACTATACCTATTGCTTTAACGCGAAACAGCCCCATTTTTTGAGGCCAAGTTGGATGGCGAAGCTGGTCTTTATGGGTATCCCGAATCTCGAAGGGTATCGTTAGGACGATCACCCACATGGTTTGTGCCAAAAACAACATTACAATATTTATCGAAATAGGGCCATAGGCAAGCAAAGGCAACACAATCGACACACTGCTCCAAACAAGGGCCACAATAATAATTTTGATGGCACCAAAGTCTCTTAATTTATGGGCTAATCTTGTTGATTTACGCTCCCTAGGGTGCGATGAAACAATCAGAGGCCAGGGCAGTATGTAGGCGACACTCAGAAAAATAGAAGCAAGCAATACCACCACTTGTGATGGATTGAATCGTCCAACGAGACATAAGGCCAATACACTAATTAGATGGACCCAAGCTGGACTTTCTCTGGTGACTGCACGCCAAGCGGATTTGAGCGTGGCCTCAGCGGGAACCTGTTTGATGTAAGTATAAACGGCCAAAGTGCCCAAACCAGCAAATGCCACATAAAACAAGTCTACTGGGAGATCCGACTTGAAATAGGTCAAAACCGTCAAACTCATCAACGAAAATGAGACATGAAAATTTAACCCAATGTAATGTCTTAAGCCGCGTTTGATAAGACTCATGATCAAATATAGCCAAATGTTAGTAAGTGCTGTAATCGGTTGAAAAATAGTAATGAATGTGCTCGTTTATTCTCCATTTTTACGGACTATTTATCGTATTTTTGGCCAAAAATTTAGGTTTGCCATGAATACAGATTCATTTGCTTTACGCCACATTGGCCCACAGGAGAAAGACGTTCATGAAATGCTAAAAACCATCGGCGCTGAGTCTATTGACCAGCTGATCGATGAGACCGTCCCAAAAGACATACGTCTGAAAAAACCACTCAATTTAGCTCCAGCGATGAGTGAACACGAGTTCTTGAATCACATTCAAACCCTCGGCACAAAAAATAAAATCTTCAAGACCTATATCGGACTTGGGTATCACAACACCCATACCCCATCGGTGATCAAACGCAATATTCTTGAAAACCCAGGGTGGTATACTGCCTACACTCCATATCAGGCAGAAATTGCCCAAGGAAGACTTGAGGCGCTGCTCAATTATCAAACATTAATCACCGAACTCACCGGAATGGAGCTCGCCAATGCTTCATTGCTAGACGAGTCCACGGCTGCCGCAGAGGCGATGACCTTGTTATTTGCGGTACGCGAGCGCGATCAAAAGAAAAATAGTGTGGTACAATTTTTCGTCAGTGATCAAGTGCTCCCACAAACGCTGTCATTACTAGAAACAAGGGCCACACCACTCGGAATTCAACTCGTTGTAGGTAAAGCAGAAGACTTTAACTTTGGTCCAGAGTTTTATGGGGCACTCCTTCAATATCCTGGTAAAGAAGGGCAAATTCTCAACCTAGAACCATTCATCAACAAGGCCCACGAATCTGGTATCAAAGTAGCAGTTGCCGCAGATTTACTTGCTCTAGTTTTGCTTCAATCTCCTGGTTCTTGTGGTGCTGATGTCGTAGTGGGAACCTCGCAAAGATTTGGTATTCCATTGGGTTACGGCGGTCCTCATGCTGGTTATTTCGCCACACGCGAGGCATTCAAGCGCAGTATTCCTGGCAGAATAATTGGGCTCACCAAAGACATGAACCAGCAGCCAGCGCTGCGTATGGCACTACAAACCAGAGAACAACACATCAAGCGAGATAAGGCTACCTCTAATATTTGTACCGCGCAAGTCCTTTTGGCAGTTATGGCAGGAATGTATGCCGTATACCATGGGCCTGAAGGATTACGCTACATTGCCAATAAAGTTTACGAGCACACACTCATACTTGCCGATGGACTCAAACGCAGTGGCTACAAACTCGTGCATAACAGTTTTTTTGACACCATTACAGTTGGTGCACAACGCGAAGTAATTGAACCTTTGGCCGTAGCCAAAAACATCAATTTGAATTATGTAGACGCCGAGCATATCAGTATTTCAATCAACGAAACAACGAATGCTGAGGATATTGCTCAATTACTCAGTTTATTTAACGGAGACTCAAAAACAGACCCTGAAGCGGTCAGTCTCGATGAATTTGGCATTGCCAATGATCAAAGACGTTCTGAGGATTACCTAAGTCAAGAAGTATTTAATCGTTACCACAGTGAGACTGAACTCATGCGCTACATCAAAAGGCTGGAGCGTAAGGATCTGGCCCTGAATCATTCGATGATTTCACTCGGTTCGTGTACCATGAAACTCAACGCAGCGACAGAAATGTTGCCGCTGAGCGATCCCAACTGGGCGGGACTACACCCCTTAGTGCCTTTAGACCAAGCCAAAGGCTACCAAGAAATGTTGTCCAAACTTGAAAATCAATTAACAGAAATCACAGGTTTTGCGGCTACCTCGTTACAACCAAATTCGGGAGCACAGGGCGAGTATGCAGGACTCATGGTGATACGGGCCTATCACCAATCGCGTGGTGACCACCACCGAAATATTTGTTTGATTCCTTCCTCGGCGCATGGGACCAATCCTGCCAGCGCCGTGATGGCAGGCATGACGGTAGTGGTAACAAAAGCCAATGAAGACGGAAATATTGATGTCGATGATTTACGAGAAAAAGCGATCGCACACAAAGATAATTTAGCCGCTTTGATGGTCACCTATCCATCGACTCATGGCGTTTACGAAAGCGCTATTAAAGAAATCACTTCGATCATTCATGAATATGGTGGACAAGTCTACATGGATGGAGCGAACATGAATGCTCAGGTCGCGGTGACCCACCCAGGAGCCATTGGCGCCGATGTATGTCACCTTAATCTGCACAAGACATTTGCCATCCCACACGGAGGAGGAGGACCAGGCGTTGGACCCATCTGTGTTGCGCCTCAACTCGCGCCCTTTTTACCGTCAAATCCTATTATCAAGACTGGTGGTGATCAAGCGATAACCTCGATTTCAGGTGCTCCTTGGGGGAGTGCACTGGCCTGTCTTATTTCATACGGATACATTTGCATGCTCGGTGAGTCGGGACTGCGAAAAGCCACAGAAATCGCTATACTCAATGCGAATTATATCAAAGAACGGCTCAAAGGCACCTTCGACACCTTGTATACCGGAGAACAAGGACGGGCGGCACACGAAATGATTCTGGACTGTCGACCATTCAAACAAAACGGTATTGAAGTTACGGATATCGCCAAAAGACTTATGGATTATGGGTTCCACGCCCCGACTGTCTCCTTTCCTGTTGCTGGTACCGTCATGGTTGAGCCCACAGAGAGCGAAAACAAAGCAGAACTCGATCGTTTTTGTGAAGCCATGATTTCGATTCGTCACGAAATCGATGCCACAAGTGCTGACCAGCCGAATAATCCATTGAAGAATGCGCCGCATACGCTGAGCATGATCACCGCAGAACAGTGGGATTTACCGTACACCCGTACTCAAGCAGCTTTTCCCCTGCCGTACCTGGCGGAAAATAAATTTTGGCCTTCAGTGCGACGTGTGGACGATGCGTATGGAGACCGAAATCTAATCTGTACCTGTACCCCGATTGAAGCCTATGCCTAAGGTTCAGTAGGGTTACCATGGTGGCATCTGACAAAAAGTACTTTTTTGAGTACCTTTAGAAAAATTTAATCTATGTCTGTAATCATTACCGGAACGGGAAGTTATATCCCCAGTGGTGTCACCCCTAATGACGAATTTAAAGATCATCGTTTTTTCAATGAAGACGGAGAACAACTAAATGAGGACAACGAGGTCATTATTCGCAAATTTAAAGCCATTACTGGCATTTCTGAGCGACGATACATGCAGTCAAAACATGTGACCTCGGATATAGCTACCTATGCCGCTGAACGAGCAATTGCCGACTCAGGCATAGAAGCTGAGCACCTTGATTATATTGTTGTTGCACACAATTACGGGGATGTCTCCAATGGGCACCATCAAAGTGATACAGTACCGAGTTTGGCCTCGAGGGTAAAACATCAGCTCAAAATTAAAAACCCACGCTGTGTCGCTTACGACATCCTTTTTGGATGTCCTGGATGGGTTGAAGCGACGATTCACTGTGCTGCTTTTATGCGAGGCGGTATGGCCAAAAAATGCTTAGTCATCGGCGCAGAAGCCCTTTCGCGGGTGGTTGACCAGCACGACAGAGATTCCATGATTTACAGTGATGGGGCGGGAGCTGCAATACTAGAATTGAGTGCTGAAAAAGAACAAGAGCAGATTCCAAAAGGAGTATTGCACCATCTGACTGCAACCTATACTTTGGACGAAGCAAATTTCATTCATTTTGGTCCGTCCTACAATAAAGAAGAAAATAGTGCGCGGAATTACATCAAAATGTACGGACGAAAAATTTATGAATTTGCCATTACTCGTGTGCCACAGGCCATGAAACAATGTATGGATGAGGCGGGTCAAAATATTGATGATCTGAAAAAAGTGTTTATCCATCAGGCCAATGAAAAAATGGATGAGGCCATCCTCAAGCGTTTCTACAAACTCTACCAGCAAGAAATGCCAGAGGGGGTGATGCCCTTAACCATAAATACACTTGGGAATTCAAGTGTAGCCACGGTCCCCACGCTTTACGACCTAGTGCGTCGAGGAGAACTCAGTGGTCACGAAGTAGCCTCTGGCGATCTCGTAATGTTTGCTAGTGTCGGGGCCGGGATGAATGTCAATGCCATCCTTTACCGAGTTTAAGATGTATTCCCAACATTTTCCCCACAAACGGTATCGCATCACTCAGGAATTTGTTCAACGACATTTACAGCATTCGGATAAAATATTAGATCTTGGTGTAGACAATCCTTTAAGTAAACGCTTGCGCGAGAGTGGTTATCATGTTCAAAATACACAAGGTGAGGACTTAGATTTTGACCAAAGCAGACTTCAAAGCGTTGATTACGATGCCGTTACTGCTTTTGAAATCGCAGAACACCTACTCAACCCCTTTACTGTGCTCAAGGCCATAAAAGCACCCAAACTCCTGATATCCGTGCCGCTCAGCCTTTGGTTCGCCAAGGCCTATCGCAGTAAGACAGATAAACGCGACCGACACTTTCACGAGTTTGAGCCTTGGCAATTTCGTTGGCTTTTAGAAAAAACAGGGTGGCATATTGTCGATGAAGTCCAATTTACCAACCCGGTAAATAAAATCGGATTCAGACCTCTGCTCAGACGCTTTACCCCGCGTTATATATTGATATACGCACAAAAAATCTGAAATACGTGTTCTGCGCTGTCATCATGCCCATATACAATGAAGCTAAGCACCTAGATAAGGTGCTGTACAGCTTCACTCAGCAGACTCAACCGTGTGATCTGTTAATTCTCGTTGATGATGGCTCCTCGGACAACAGCCATGACATTCAAAGACGATGGGCCAAACAGCACGCCTGGATTGAAGCTCTTTATTTAGGACGTTCTTCAAGCCACGCTCCAGGTCAAAAAGTCGTTCATGCATTTTATCGTGGATATGAATATCTGCAACAGTTAGCCAAAAAACGCTCAATCAAAATTGATTTGATCGGTAAATTCGACGGCGATGTGGTCTTACCCCATGATTATTTTGCCACACTAAGACAGGCTTTTGCCAGCAACAATCGACTCGGACTGGCCTCAGGCCTGCTCTACATACAAAAAAATCAAGACTGGGTCTATGAACAAATTGCCAAGAAACAAAAGGTACGTGGCCCCATTAAACTTTACCGTCAAGAATGCTTTGAACAAATTCAAGGATTATCGCCTTGTTTGGGCTGGGACAGTATTGATCAGTGGCTTGCACAATACTGGGGATGGGAAGTCCAAACCTTTCCTGCCCTTAAAGTACATCACCTTAAAGCTACAGCCCAGGCCTACAGCCAGGGACAGCTCGGCAATCAAGGTTCGGCTTTCGCTCACATGGGCTATGGATTTTGGCTGAGCTTAATATCTTTATTAAAATTAGGCTTGCATTATAAAAATCCACGCATGGTCCTTTCAGGTCTCTTTAATTATTGGCAAAATCGCAAGGCACTCATGATCACCCAAAAGCAAGCCAAATTCATTCGGAAGTCACTTTGGAGGTCCATGTTAAATTATCGATAACTTCTGGTCATTTGGACGAAACTAATAGGGCTAAGTATTATTTTTGCACTCATGAATATAACGCCCAAAATATTGCTCATTCTTTTTACGCTAGGTCTTGTGAGCGGCTGTAAAAATGAAATTACTACGAACATTGTTGATCGCCCAAAAAAACGGTACAGAAGCAGACCATATCGCACAGTTTTGAGTCCGGGGCTAAGCCCAAAAATGTGATTTTGGTTATCGGAGACGGTACAGGCATCAACCAAATTTCCGCCCTTGAATTTTATAAGGAAGGAGAAGTCTATTACGAGAATTTTCCAATTGTTGGCCTAAGCAAGACCAGCTCAACTTCGCTCATCACAGACAGTGCGGCAGCCGGAACAGCCATGGCCTGTGGTGAAAAAACATATAACAAAGCCATCGGTGTAGATGCCGATGGAATACATTTACCCAACATAACGGAATATATGGCCGAGCGTGGGGCATCCAATGGCATTATCGCGACCTCGTCTATTACACACGCCACACCCGCATGTTTCTATGCACATCATACGGATCGTAACGACCACGAAATTATTGCATCGTTTTTGCCTAAATCGAATATTGATTTTTTCGCCGGCCCTGGCCTCAGGTATTTCAACGAGCGTAAGGACAAGGCCAATTTACTGGACACCTTGGTGGCATCTGGTTTTACAGTGGACACTTCTAATCTTACAAGCCACCCTAAGGCTCAAAAAGTCGGTTATTTATTGGCCGATAAGGATATGCCGACGATGCTCGAGGGACGTGGGCCATTTTTACAAAATGCCTCAACCCTTGCTTTGAACCATCTGGCTAAAAACGATAAGGGGTTTTTTCTTATGGTTGAGGGTTCTCAAGTCGATTGGGGCGGGCACGACAATGATTTTGATTATATGATTACTGAGCTCATCGATCTCGACAATACCCTAGGCACCCTTCTGGAATTTGCCAGAGCAGATCAAAGTACGCTTATTGTGGTCACTGGAGACCACGCCACTGGTGGTCTATCGCTGTCTGCAGACAATAGAGATTACAATACAATTAAGCCTACTTTTTCAAGTCCCGGGCACAATGCTGATTGGATTCCTGTTTTTGCCTATGGGCCGGGGGCAGAAACCTTTAGTGGGGTTTATGAAAACAATGAGTTGTTTCACAAAATTAAGGCCCTACTTAGCCTGCCTAACTAGACTTTAGCGAATCTATTTTTCTTAATTTAGCTCAATGAAGTTTTTCAGTGAGATTGGCACTTATTTCTTGATGCTGGGTCAGGTGTTCCGCAGACCCACCAAATCAAGTGTCCTGCGCCAACTTATTTTCAAGGAAATTGAGGAGTTAATCCTGAATTCTCTTGGCATCGTTGCCTTTGTTTCATTTTTCGTTGGCGGAGTTGTCTCGATTCAGACCGCACTGAATATAGAGGACCCGCTGATTCCTGATATGCTCGTAGGTTACGCGACAAGACAATCCGTCATTCTTGAATTTTCACCGACCTTTATTTCGATCATAATGGCCGGTAAAATTGGATCATTCATTACCTCTAGTATTGGATCAATGCGGGTTACCGAGCAAATAGATGCTTTAGAAATTATGGGAATTAATTCTCTCAACTACTTAGTGTTCCCCAAAATAATTGCCTTACTCTTGTATCCGTTTATCATCGGTATGTCGATGTTTTTGGGAATATTCGGAGGATGGGTTGCGGCAGTCTACGGAGGATTCACTTCTTCAGCATCATTCATTCAAGGCATACAATCCGACTTCATTACCTTTCATTTGGTCTACGCCTTTATTAAGAGTTTTGTATTTGCCTTTATTTTGGCTACGGTCCCATCATATCAAGGCTATTATATGAAAGGAGGGGCTCTTGAGGTAGGTAAGTCAAGTACTTACTCCTTTGTATGGACCAGTGTGATCATCATCTTGGCAAATTATGTCATCACAACTCTATTGCTCAGCTAATGATCGACGTAAAGCACCTATATAAGTCCTTTGGATCAGTTACCGTACTGAGTGACGTCAGTACCACCTTTGAGCAAGGAAAAACCAATCTCATTATTGGATCCAGCGGTAGTGGAAAAACTGTTTTTCTCAAATGCCTCCTGGGATTGTTTCAGCCCGAAAAAGGCGAAATATTCTATGGGACTCAATCCTTCAGTGCCATGGATAAAAATCAGAAAAAAGATCTCAGAGAACATATTGGTATGGTTTTTCAAGGTGGAGCACTTTTTGATTCCATGACTGTTGAGGAAAATGTTATGTTTCCCTTGCGGATGTACAGTGAACAGTCCTATGAGCAGATGTTAGAACGGGTTAATACCGTACTCAATCGCGTCAATCTCCAAGGGGCTAACAAAAAATTCCCTTCCGAAATTTCCGGAGGAATGCAAAAACGAGTGTCGATCGCCAGGGCTATTGTCAACAATCCCCGGTACTTATTTTGCGATGAACCCAATTCGGGTCTTGATCCGAAAACCGCCATGGTCATTGACAACCTGATACAGGAAATTACGGCCGAGTATAACATGACAACGATCATCAACACCCACGACATGAACAGTGTGATGGAAATAGGTCAGAATATTGTTTTCCTACAGAATGGTTCGGTAGCCTGGGAGGGTAATGCAGACAATATTTTTAATGCTCAAGAGCAAAGTGTGATCGACTTTGTTTATTCCTCTAATCTTTTCAAGAAGATTCGTACCATCCAACAACAAAACAAAGGCTGATTCTAGCCTCAATACGACTCCCATAGAAGCCGGGACAAACACAACTGCTAGCGCACCACAAGGGTATCAAGCGAAAGCTTATATTTTAACCACTGATAGAGTTGGAATTTTTGAGCTTCGATTTGTATGGCCTTAGCCTGCCTCGACCAAAGTGTTTCAAAAACCACCAAAGTATCTACTTTCTCAAAATTTGAGATCAGCGTCGGGGCATAGCGTAATTGCTCAAGGTCACTGTGGAGTATTTTCGCCTCTTGACTGATGGCCGCAAACGGAATTTGACTTTGTTCATACTTGAGCAAACGGGCCAATTCTCGCTCCAGTATGGCAATCTTCTGCTCTTTATTGTAAATTTCCAATGAATCACGAGAGCGCAACTCAACGAGATAGCGCATCTCGTTTTCAACGTCATCGTCTTCGATATTTTGATTCAAAAGTAAAGTCGTCCCATCAAGTGCCTTGTAGTTACTCATGCGACTGCGCAATAACTCTAAAGTGACAGGGTCAATTTGTTGCCCTCCAAATGAAGTGATCTCAATAACTGATCCCTGATCTGGCTGGTATTTTGTTGTCGCGTATTTTTTAATATAGGACGCATTGGGTAAGCCCTCCAACTCTCGTTCGATAAATTGACGCGCTTCATTGTTAAAACTACTTTCCTTCAAAACGCTATAAAAAGTAAATCCTGCCGGAATCATCACCAAAATAGCCATAAACGAAACCAAGCGGGCAATTTTTTGACGGCGGGCAGAGTTGGCGTATTTGAGCATAGGAAAACGCAATACCTTGAGCACAATAAATGTGGCTAGAGCGATAAAGATGGTATTGATCACAAATAAGTAAAACGCTCCTGCAGCGAAAGCTAATCCCTTTGGATTTCCCAAAAACGCTTGAGACAAACCAAAACCAACGGTACACAAAGGCGGCATCAGAGCTGTGGCGATGGCCACACCAAAAATAACACTGGCTATGGTTCCTTTTTTAGTTCGCGCAATAATCAGGGCTAAACCACCAAAAAATGCGATAAGCACATCTCGAATATCTGGCTTTGTGCGTGCTAAAAGTTCCGAGGACTCCTCTCTGAGCGGAAATAACCAAAAAAACAGAAATGCGGTGAGTACACTCAAAAGAATCATAACCCCAAAATTGATCAATGATTTTCTTAGTGTATCAATGTCATTTATGGCAACGGACAATCCTATACCCAAAATCGGGCCCATAAGCGGTGAAATAAGCATGGCTCCGATGACTACCGCTGTTGAATTTGCATTGAGCCCAATCGAAGCGACAAAAATAGAACAGATCAAAATCCAGGCTGTGGCCCCTTTGAACGGAATGTCGCGCACAATAGCCTCTATGGTACTCTCTCGATCTGTATCACTTCTAAAATCGAGTAGTTCTATGATAAAGACCTTGATTTTGGTCCATAGCCCCAGAGCATCTCGCTTGATGGCCCCTGCCTCTGCAGAGGTCAATTCATCTTGATTCGATTCATTAGTATTCATTGTCAATAGAGTGTGACCAAAGTCACTTTGGTTAGGTATTTTTTATATGGTCTGTCACTGATCTAATTCATAAACAGAAACATGAGGTTGAAACAAATAGATACGGCCGCTTTGAATGTCCGTGCACATAAAACGCTTAATGCGCTTACGGCCGCGGATAAATTCGCGCCCTTTCTCTGTTTTAAATTTTGCACCCTCCTGTAAATCAAAGATATATTTTTTTTGACTCGGTGGATCAAAAGACTTTAAGGCCAAAGTCAATGCCAAATCTGAATCACTGCTGGCTCTCGGATTTTTTAAATAATTAGCCAGTGCTGACAACAATTTTTCTGGAAAAATAGGCGGATGTAAAAAGGGCAACATCAGGTATTTAAAGGTTGTCTTCCATTCAATACCATGTGGTTTTATCCCAGACCCATAATCTTTGAAGGCCCGAAAATGAGCTAATTCGTGGATTAATGTCAACAAAAATCGATAGGGGTTTTCGCCCTGATTAATCGTGATTATATGTGCTCCACTGGGCAGTCTTCTGTAGTCCCCGTGGCGTGTCACACGACGAGCCACAACCTCAACATGCAAGTCCTCACGATCCAACAAGGTCATCACTTGGGCCACGGCCGCTACAGGTACATATTTTTTGACTATCTCTAAATCCATCACAAAACAGCACCAAATTTAAGGTGTGGATTGAGAAGCAGGTAAGGTCTTCCCATTGTATATGCTGTGGCCTTCTAAAGCAAAGTGAACAATATACGTAGCCATTTGCTCGGGAGTCAGTGGGGCTTGATAGCCTGGAAAAGCCGCTTCTAGCATTTCTGTCTGCACTGCTCCGATGGCTAATGTATTGAATTTTGGGCCTTGTTCTTTGTATTCTTCGGCCATCAGTTCACTCCAAATCGTTAACGCTCCCTTGCTGCTACTGTAGGCACTCAAGCCTGGGAATTTGGCCGTACCATTGACTCCACCCATACTGCTGATCGAAACGACATGACTGGTGACATCCATCAATGGCAACAACAGTTTTGTCAAAGCCATTGGAGCGAATACATTTACTCTGTATACTCGATGTATTTCTTCGGCCGAGGTGTCCTCGAAAGGCTTATTTATTAGCAGACCAGCATTGTGAATAAGCACATCGATACGTTCAAATTTCTCCTGTATGCGCTTAGAAACTTCGATCAATTGTTCCTGCTGTGTAATGTCTACAGAAATAATATCGCAACGCTCTGCTTCTAACTCCTTTAGCGGATGAGTATTTCTAGATAAGGCCACGACATGATGGCCTTGTTCTAAAAAAATTCGTGTTGCTGCATATCCAATGCCGCGACTCGCACCAGTGATTACAATTGTCTTTCTCATCCCTTAAAGGTACAAAATATCAGGGTCTATGACCCAATAGATCAAAACGCATACAATACTCGACTCGAGAAGTTTTATGAAGATCTCCTCCAGTGATGCCCCTACAGCAAACATGGTTACGGGTTGCTCGATATACTGACGCAACGTCTGCAAAAATTGGGCTCCAGTTGCTCCATCCACAGTTCTGTGGTCGCAGGCCAAAGTAACGGTCATGGTATGTCCTACAACAATGGCTCCTTGTTTTACAACAGGTTTTTCGACAATGGCACCCACTGAAAGTATCGCCGAATTGGGTTGATTGATGATCGAGGTGAATTCTCGAATGCCAAACATACCCAGGTTGGATACGGTGAATGTACTGCCTTGCATCTGGTCTGGAGTCAGTTTTTTAGATCGCGCCTTTCCAGCCAAATCTTTAACCGCTGCACCGATTTGTGTGAAGCTCATTTGATCCGCAAATTTCAAAACAGGCACAACCAGTCCATCATCCACAGCAACCGCTACTCCCATATGAATGTGTTTGGCAATTTTAGTTTCCTGCTGATGCCATTGACTGTTCACTTTTGGATGTAGGCGCAAGGCCATAGCACAGGCCTTAACCACCATGTCATTGAATGAAATCTTTACCCCCTCTTGGGTATTTATCGCTGTGCGGGCAGCAATGGCATGATCCATGTCTAACTCGACGGTTAAGTAGTAATGTGGTGCAGTAAACTTGGATTCACCCAAACGCTTGGCGATGGTTTTGCGCATTTGAGAATTTGGCATTGATTCAAACACCTCTGTGCCCACACTTTGGAATACAGGCGCCCCTGCAACAGCTGGAACAAAGTGTTCAATGTCTCTTTTTATGATGCGACCGTGTTCTCCAGTACCGGTAACCTGAGCAAGATTGATTCCTTTTTCCTCAGCCAATTTTCGAGCTAACGGGCTAACAAAACGACGCCCTTGGTCGGCCACAATCGTCTCTGGCGCGCCAACAGCGGCTTTTTGTGTTGGAGTAGTGACTGCCTCATTTGCTGTTTCCTTCGCTGCCTTTGATGAGGTTTCAGGCTGTGAATTTGTAGGTTGCGATGGTGCGGCGACTGGGGGTGTTTCGGCTTGCACTTCCACCGCTGAATGAGACTCGAGATTAACCCCAGAAAGATCCGTTCCTTCAGGACCAACAACAGCCAAGAGCGCATCGACTTGAGCTGAAGCTCCTTCCTCCACACCAATTTTCAGTAGTGTCCCACTATAGAAGGATTCAAATTCCATGGTGGCCTTATCGGTTTCAATCTCAGCCAAAATATCTCCCTCAGAAACTGCATCCCCTTCTTTTTTCAACCAACTGGCTACAGTACCCTCTTCCATGGTGTCACTGAGTCGTGGCATTGTAATTACGGTAACTCCTTCAGGCAATGTAGCACTTGATTTTGACGCACTCGGCTCACTACTAGGAGTATCCACAGAGTTTGACCTAACAGTGTCCTGTGTTTGATCGCCGGGCTCCGCTGCGCTCGAGGATTGATCTGAAGACGCCCCCGAAAGCAAACCCGAAATATCTTCGTCTGCATCACCAATAATGGCGAGCAAGGCGTCAACCTCTGCTGTTTGGCCTTGGTCCACCCCAATATGAAGCAACGTACCTTCATAGAAAGACTCAAATTCCATAGTGGCCTTATCCGTTTCTATTTCGGCCAGTATATCGCCTTCTTTAACCGTGTCTCCTACTTTTTTCAACCACGTCGCCACTGTACCTTCTTCCATGGTATCACTGAGTCGCGGCATTGTAATGATTTCAGCCATAGCTTATAGTTTATGGGGTAAAAATGGATAGTCCTCTTGATGATATACCGTATCGTACATCACACTTTTCTCTGGGTAAGCAGAATTTTCTGCAAACTCCTCACATTCTTTTACCTTTTCTTTGACTTTCTGGTCAATTGCTGCGATTTGTTTCTCTGAGGCCCACTTATTTTTATAGATATGATCCAAAACATGCATGATTGGATCTTGATCTTGCATCTTACTCACCTCTTCTTTGGTGCGATAATGTTGGGCATCACTCATGGAGTGACCGCGATAGCGATAGGTACGTATTTCAAGGAACGTCGGCCCGCCACCTTTTCGTGCGCGTGTGATGGCCTCATCTAATTCTTTGGCCACCAACTCGGGTTTCATCCCGTCGACAGGGCGACATGGCATATCATATCCCAAACCAAGCTTCCATATTTCTGAGTGATTGGCGGTACGCTCGACTGACGTTCCCATCGCATAACCATTATTCTCGACACAGAACACCACTGGCAGATTCCAAAGCATGGCCAGGTTAAACGTTTCGTGAAGAGACCCTTGACGCGTCGCTCCATCGCCCATAAAGGTCAACGTAACCGCATCGTTGTTTTGATATTTATCCGCAAAGGCAAGGCCTGCACCCAGAGGGATTTGACCCCCGACAATTCCGTGCCCACCATAAAAACGGTGTTCTTTAGAAAAGATATGCATTGACCCACCTAATCCTTGGGAGGTTCCTGTCCCCTTGCCGTACAACTCCGCCATCACACGTTTGGGATCAACGCCCATACCGATCGGCTGTACATGACAACGATATGCGGTAATCATTTTGTCTTTTGAGAGATCCATGGCGTGCAATGCCCCAGCCAAAACGGCCTCTTGACCGTTGTAAAGGTGCAAGAATCCTCGAACCTTTTGGTTGATGTAAACCTGGGCTAATTTGTCCTCAAACTTTCGCCAGAACAGCATGTTCTCGTACCAATTGAGATAGGTTTGCTTGGTAATTTTCTTCATCATTTAACAAAATTAGAAATCGCGCGCGCGATGCAGCGCAAAAATACGTTATTCTGACTTTATACAAAACCTAAAATGAGCAAAAAAAAGACGCCCAAATGGGCGTCTTAAACTTGCGTGACACGGCATAAAATATCGGCCGTATGAAAACCTTCTCTTAGTACTCTGTATAGGTATCCCCGAGATTAAAGGTCAATCCAAAACGAAGTGTTCCTTCTAAAGGACTGCGTACTCTAGAGGTAGAGAATAAATAAGAAAGATCAATATTAATTGAGGTGTATTTGAAGCCAGCGCCAAGGGACAAAAATTTTCGCGATCCCTTATCTTCACTCTCGTTGAAATATCCAGTTCTCAAGGCAAATACATCTTGATACCAGTATTCTACACCTAAGGCCCAAGTGAATTCACTGAGTTCTTCACTAAATCCGCCCGGAGCATCGCCGAGGGATGAGAACATACCCGAAATGAATCCTATGCTGTTGTATTCATCAGCATCTTCTGCATCGAGCACACCGTCTCCATTGAAATCTTTGGGGGTTGGTACCAGTAATTTATTCAATTCCAAATACGAACTGATGGTATTGTACTGATCTAATATGAAATCAAAACCTCCTCCTAGTCCGAGCTTGGTGGGCAAAAAGTTCTCTTGACCCACATCGTCATATTTGATTTTCGGTCCGATATTCGAGATGTTAAATCCACCACGCCAGCGGCCGTTAAAATCAGTGTAGGCCACCTCCTCGCTTTGGTAGTAACCTGAAATATCTACAGCGAAGGAATTTGCTGCAGAGGCATCTTCTGTTGAGGCCTGAATTTTTAAATCAGATCTTAAATAACGACCCGTCACCGCCATTGAGAAACGATCACTCAAACGCAGTGCATAGGTCAAGTCAAAAGTAAATTCGTTTGGACTTTGAATCAAGGGTTCTTGATCAAAAGTATCGCGAAGCTCGATTTCTCCCAAGCTAAAATATCTAAAACTTCCCGCAACGGCACTTCGCTCGTTAATTCTGTTGAAATAGGTCAAATTCCCCAAGAAAATGTCATTTACCAGGCTGCTTAAATACGGCGTATAAGTGACTCCTACCCCTGATTCGGCGATAGAAAAGGCGTATTTCGACGGATTCCACTGCTGCGAAAAAGCATCGGCAGAAGTAGCCACCCCAATATCTCCCATACCACCAGCGCGTGCATCGGCAGCAATGAGCAAGAACGGCACCCCTGTAGTGATTGGTTGTGGTGGAATCTCATCCTGAGCCCATGAGGTTTGAGCCACAAGCAGTACCGAAAAAACTAACAACAAAATGTTCTTCATATCGAATAAATTTTGACAAATATACTTTTTTAATTATTTATAAAATGACCAGTTTTTCATATTTCTCGGCCGTTTTACCGCTTAAGGAAGAACGCACTGTAAGTTTGTAAACATATACACCTTTACCGATTTTATCCCCAAAATCATCGCGACCATTCCAAATAATATCCCGAGATAAATAGCCTTCGGTCATTATGGTCTGATGGTGATTCCAAACCAGCTTACCAGAAACTGAAAAAACTTGCACGCTTACGTCGAGCGGCTCAAATGGTCTATTGTGGTTGAACCAAAACTCCGTGTAATCCACAAATGGATTGGGATAATTCAAGACCCTTGAAATTTTAATGGCCTCGCCTCCAGTGACTATAAAATCAATAGTGGCCACAGAAAAATTATTGTAGGTGTCCCAGGCTTTGACCTGCAAACTATGAGGACCATCTTCGAGGTCCCTGAGCTTAAACTGAACCTTTCCCCTTGAGAAATCATCGACATTGGCTTGATAGTATTCGTTCAATACAAATGGATTTGCGGTATCACCATCGAGGATCGCAATGAGATCGTGCCCAATCCCTCCGGTGGTATTCAAACCACTATCATCGCTCAGATTGACCAGCAGGATCGGATTGTCATTTGTGGTTCCTCCTGAAATAAAATTCTCGTCATTCATAAACAGCTCAATCTCCGGGCCAATATTGTCTTGAGGTGCATTTTCATTAAGCCCACCCACCAAAATATTGAGATTGTAGCCCGCCTGATCTTCAAACGCGCCAGCACGCTTGGCGTAGAAACTGACCTTACCCGGCCCCACCGGGACCTGGATATCTCGTGGTACTATAAATTCAACATCAAAAGCTCCTTGATTCACCGTGGCCTGTCCGTTAAATAGGACTTCACCCAAAGTGGTAAAGTCCATCAGTAACAAGTTTGTGGTATTGCCATCACCGTCGTAATCTGTCCCGTTGTCCCGAATACCATCGTTACCGAGCGTTGATCGCTGGAGTTCTTTATCAAAAACTTTGACCTGTAGAATACCGTTATAATTAGGTAGAGGATTCCCCTGGGAATCTAAAACCAGTCCGCTTAGCTTCACACGACTCAGAGCCTGCAGGGTATCATTTTCAAGGCCCAGGGGCTGATCATTAATCGCTGTTAATCGGATTTGCTTTTTTGGAAATGCCAAATGCATGGCGGGGTCTCCAATATAAAAAATCACGCGCTTGTTATTGGATCCAATGAGGTTTTTGGTAAGCCTCAGCGCCTCTGCAGGAGCAGGAGGATCATCGAGTTGATAACCAAAAAGATATTCCGACAGTAAGGTGTTAAAATCCACACCCAAGGTAACACTAACCGATCGTGTAGTGGTGATCAGCGATCCGGCGCCCCCTTGCTCGTTCCAAAACGTCAATTCGCCTGCTATAATCCTCAGTGGGTTGTCAAATTTTGAAAATTCACATGTGACCGTAACAAAACAGGGTAACGTCTCTTCATTACGCAATTCCTGGGCCGTTTCCTTGGTGTAGATAAATTCTTTGGCCAAACCATCTTCTCCTCCATGACCGAAATAATTGACGACAAGCGCCCCGACTTCGATCGCATTTTTTATCGCCTCGCGTGCGGCAGGGTAACGATTCCCGCCAGCAGAAGTTTCTTGTTGATAGGCATCGGTATGTATTTTTTTGACATTGATAAAAGGCTTTTCAGCACTCACCCGATCTGCAATTGAATCTAATGTGACTTCCAAAGCACGATACTCCCACCCGATATCTACATCATCGGAAATAACCACAAAATTATTGCGCCAAGACCCGTAAGAATCCTCGTTGTCATAAGAAGTGATTTTAGATACAATGCGTTGGGCCTGTGCTGGATTATCGACCAAAATTCGACCCACCGCAATATCCAAAGAATGAGCCGAAGACATGGTTCCCTCGTTGGGGTCCATCATCCCAAAAAAATCATCCGACATAAATGAATTAAACGTATCCACACTCGAAAGCGTATGATAGGTGGGCACCATATTATTATTTCCGTTAAGGCGATCTTTAAAATCTACAGAAGTATCGCCAAACAGACACAGGTAGCGAATTTTTCGATCCGGAGCGCTGGCATTTTCATAGACATAACGTACCATATTGCGTATGGCCCCTATATCCTGCTTGCCTGAACTAAATTCGGTGTATATATCTTCTGTAGTCACCACGCGCACGCTGAGATTTGTGCGCATTCGATGGTGGGACGCGAGTTGCTCAGCAGCGGCCACAAGACTTCGTGGAGTAACAATTATATAGTCAATGTCTTGAAACCCTCCGGGGCCGTTAAACAATGTACCCTTGATATTCTGATTCGTAACAGCTGAATTATCCGCTCGTCTGGGCTCAAGAAAATCTCCGGGAGCAAGGGGCACATAACGGGTCTCCCTAAAAAGAGTTTTAAAGGTAAACGTCTCGGATTGTTGACTCGTTTAGTTTATAATGAATGTTGTATAAATCATCTACAGCCCAAACCTCTTGAATATTCTGCGCTTGGGTTAAGCGATACAATCCCACACCACTAGCGCTTACTGCGTCCTGATTAAAAAAGACAAAACTGCCCCCATTACCGCGCAAGGGCATGGTGGCTGTGACCTGAATATAATCGAGATAACCTATACTAGAGGGGTTGCCCGAGTTATTATAACTCAGTGAAACATTTACCGACTCCCCTGAAAGCTGAAAATCTTGGATAAAGGAATCCACACTAAGTAAGGTCGGATCGTTAATGGCGTTAAACGTTAAAGGATCTACAGTAGCTCCGTTGACATTCACTTGCAGGCTCGTGGGGACCTCCGAGGCCGCTGCAGCACGCACTTTGACCTTTACAGGTTCAGAAACAAGACGACCTGGAAAATTAAAATTGTATTCTTGCTGATTTTGAATATCAAAACGATCTCCAAACCATCGCCGGCCCACCTTGGCGGGCGAATATTCATCGTTTTCGTGGTATTTTAACTCCTGATAATGTTCAAAAACCAAATCAGCATTGGCCACCGGTTCGATCATTGGTTCAACGCGCAATCCGGGCAGACCATCGGCTGTTATGTAATAATAAGCCTTCTCCGCATAGGGGTTAAAATGGCTATCGTTTTCTGCATCGTACCCCATAATACCTTGACCAAAAAACAAGAGGTAATCCCCAGAGTCAAAACTACCATCTTCTCCGCCCACGACTTTAATGGGCACCTGGGGTAAATCGTAGTATTGGGTGTCGCTATTGGAAAGAGGAATGGGCTTACCTCCATGACCATAAATCTTTATAAGGTCAGGATTAATCGACGCTGGATTCATCCCCAGACTGCTCAAAAAAGAACGATCTAACCGGTAAACACCGGTCTGATCTATTTCAAATTTAAACCAATTCCTTGGGCCAATACTGAATTCGAAATTCCTGGGACGCGATTGCCAAACTCCTGTGAGGCATAATCGTAATCGATCTCAAAAGATTGAATTTTTCTAATGCGACCATTTTGACGCACAAAAGGATTAAACACAGCAGAAGTGTACCAATTTTCTCTGGCTGTTGATGAAGATAGAACCACCTGAAAGGTAGACGGTACTTTTTGCTGAGCGAGCTGCTGCAATTCCTTCGCACTGGGCTCACCCCAGACTTGTCGCGTCACCCGAGCACTGCTGTTTTTGGCCGGGCCTCGATCCGTCCAGCGCTGTGTATATATAGGACCTCGGTGATCCCAGCGAAGATTTAAAGATCGGCCGATTTGATGAGACCTGTCCCCTGTTGTTTTTGCTTTAGAATTTTTGGTCTGATTAGACCAGGGCAGCGTTATTGTCTTGGACTGAGCAAAGACCACAGTTCCAAAAAACAAAAAAATCAAGAATAAACCTTTCTTCCTCATCACTGGCATAACGCCTCAAATATAAGGTTAGTATAACAAGTTTCCACTTGTTTTTTCAAAAATAGCACCCGTATAAAATAAATGTGAGTACAGCGCGTTATCCCTTGGATCTCTTCGCTTAAGCACGATTTTGTTATTCGAAAAATAATATTGTGCTTTACGCGTTAATTAGTATATTGCGATCCCTATATTTTTACTTTATAAATACTATGAACGTTAACAAAAATCTTGGAATAAAGCTGTGTGTACTGGCCTTGACGGCAACTTCTTTAGTTGGCTGCAGCAAATCACGTGATTACTCGAATAGTTCACGGGCCACCGGTTGGGCATTAAACTCAAAAGAAGGTGGATTCCAATACGATCCCAAAACAAGAGAACAAGAAACTGGTCCAGGTCTTGTTTTTGTAGAAGGGGGTACCTTCACCATGGGACGTGTGCAGGATGATCCAATGCACGACTGGAACAACAGTCCAGTACAGCAACACGTTCAATCCTTCTACATGGATGAAACAGAGGTGACCAACCTCATGTACTTGGAATACCTTGATTGGTTAAAGCAAGTTTTTCCTCCATCAAACGAAAACTTTAAAAACATTTATACTGGTGCCCTACCAGACACATTGGTATGGCGTAATCGTTTAGGCTACAATGAAGTAATGACCAACAATTACTTGCGTCATCCAGCTTATGCGAATTATCCGGTTGTGGGCGTGAGTTGGATTCAGGCAGTGGAATTTGCCAATTGGCGTACCGACCGCGTGAATGAATTGATTCTCGAGCAAAATGGAGTGACCTCGCGCGGCGCTCGTTTCACAAACGACCCGGGTTCCGGATTTAGCACAGAAACTTATTTAGCCTCACCGACTCAGGTATACGGAGGAAATGACTCCATCACCAGAGGGGGTAAGTATTCTGAGAATTTGGCCAGAAGAAGTCAAGACAGCACAAACCTTTACGTTCAAAATAAAGATGGGCTCTTAATGCCTGACTACAGGTTGCCCACCGAAGCTGAATGGGAGTATGCCGCATTAGGGCTTGTGGGTATTCGCGACTATAACATTTATCGCGGTAAAAAGAAATATCCTTGGGAAGGACAATACACGCGCTCTTCTGACCGACGCAGTCGTGGCGGTCAACACGCCAACTTTAAGCAAGGCGACGGTGACTACGGTGGAATCGCTGGATGGAGTGACGACGGGGCGGACATTACCGCGGAAGTCGGATCCTATGAGCCGAACGACTTTGGATTGTATGATATGTCCGGGAATGTTGCTGAATGGGTGGCTGATGTTTACCGTCCAATTGTAGATGATGAATTTAATGATTTCAACTACTACCGTGGTAATATCTACACCAAAAACGCTATCGATTCAGACGGTAAGGTGATGGTTGTACGCGTGGATTCAATACTTTACGATACCTTGAGTAATGGTAAAATCGTTGCCCGTGATTTGCCAGGTGAGATTTACAAAGTACCCGTTGACGAAAACGAAACCTACTTGCGAACTAATTTCTCAGAAAGCGACAATCGCGATTTTAGAGATGGAGATAAAAAATCGACCAGAAATTATCAAGCTTTTGGCGGTGAGGATGACAACACCGTAGCCGATGGGAAAAGAATGTACAACTCTCCACAACACAAAGTGGAAACAGATGACCAAGGTAATCTTGTCAGAGAATATGACAAATCTTCAAAGAGAACGTCTTTAGTTAACAATGAGGTTCGTGTCTACAAAGGAGGATCATGGAGAGACCGCGACTACTGGTTAGATCCAGCCCAACGTCGTTATTTCCCACAAGATATGGCTACTGATTATATCGGTTTCCGTTGTGCGATGTCTCGATTAGGCAGCAAATCCAAAAAAGGAAAACGACCACGTAACAACTAGGCCTCAACTAGTAATCTCATAAAAACCCTTTAACCTCGTTGAAGGGTTTTTTTATATCTTTAAGTACCATGACAAAGCGGGCTTCATTAGACTCAATATACGACTGCTATCTAAACAGCGCGGAGGTATCGACCGATACCCGTAAGCTCAGTAAAGGCTGTTTTTTTGTCGCGCTTAAAGGCGACAATTTTGATGGCAATACATTTGCCGTTTCTGCCATGGAGGCCGGGGCGGCTTTTGTGCTGATGGATGATGCAAAA
Organism: Flavobacteriaceae bacterium; assembly: GCA_038141525.1. Taxonomy (GTDB): domain Bacteria; phylum Bacteroidota; class Bacteroidia; order Flavobacteriales; family Flavobacteriaceae; genus BACL21. The sequence continues at coordinate 540,417 of JAYQIF010000008.1, forward strand.
CTATACGCTAATCCATCTTTGAGCCCATACCTGGATCGCATGTTGCTTGTTGATGATGCGCTAAAATCTTTACAAGAACTCGCCACCCATCACAGACGGACATTAAACCTGCCCATATTGGCTTTGACCGGAAGTAATGGTAAAACCACGACTAAGGAATTACTGCACGCGACGCTCTCTCAAAAATTTGACTGTTTGGCCACTGCAGGTAATTTAAACAACCACATTGGCGTGCCATTAACCCTACTCAGGATGAACCAAAGCACCGAGCTTGGCATAGTGGAGATGGGCGCGAATCACCAAAAAGAAATTGAATTTTTATGCCAAATCGCTGAGCCCAACTTTGGCTATATCACTAATTACGGCAAGGCCCACCTCGAAGGGTTCGGCGGGTTTGAAGGCGTGATAAAGGGCAAGTCTGAATTGATTGACTACCTGCAGCAAACAAACGGCAGGATGTTTGTTCAGTCCACAGACCATGAGCAATTAAAGCGCACCAAGGACATGCCGCATACCGTTTTAAATGTAAATCAGCATTGGGCAATTAACTCAGAACACAGCGCTACCCAGGCACATGCTCAAGGCAAGGCGTATGCTCAAAGTCATACTTCTCAAGACACCTTGGTACTATCAGGACCATTGGGAGATATTCACACACAACTCATAGGGAACTATAACACCCCTAATGTTATTGCCGCGGTAGAAATCGCCCAATATTTTGATGTCTCCTGGGAAAAAATAAAATCGGCTTTGGCACAGTACACCCCTAGGATGATCCGCTCACAAGGAATGAAACGCGGTTCCCATAATTTGATTATGGATGCTTATAACGCCAATCCCTCAAGCATGCAACTTGCGCTAGAGCACTTTGCACAAACGGCCGTCAGCGGATCTAAAGCGGTAATTTTAGGCGATATGTTCGAACTTGGGCAAGAGGCTGCGCTAGAGCATCAATCGATAGTTACTCAGGCCGAACAGTTGGGCTTTGACGAGATTTATCTTGCTGGAGTTAACTTTAGTCAAACTCAGTTTGATCCCGCAAAAACATCTTGTTTTAAGGACTACAAATCTTTAGAAGAGCATTTGGTTGCACACCCTCCAAAACATACAAGTATTCTTGTTAAAGGCTCTCGCGGTATGGCCTTGGAGAGATTATTAAATACAGTATTTAAAGAGTAATTTTTTACGCGAGAAGTAATCTGACATCATGATGCTTTATTGGTCCTGAAGAGGATCAATATGTAACATACGTCAGCAATAGGGATACAAGCATAACTTAAGCAAAGCCAAAAAAAATCCCAGCAGTCGAATGCGGTACTGGGATTTTTCTTTATGTGGGTCATACTGGATTCGAACCAGTGACTTCTACCCTGTCAAGGTAACACTCTGAACCAACTGAGTTAATGACCCTTTAGTGATTTCAAAAGTAATTAAAATCGAGGTTTTAAAAAACATCTGAGTGCACTTGAACAAAAAATCCTGATGTCGTACATCAGGATTTTTGCTGTGGGCGCTGAGGGATTCGAACCCCCGACCCCCTCGGTGTAAACGAGGTGCTCTGAACCAACTGAGCTAAGCGCCCTAAGTAACTGCCTTGATAACCAAAGCGGCTGCAAATATAAATTAGTTTTTATTATGGCCCAACAAAAATTCACAAAAAACTACAAAACCTCAGCCACCACAAAGGTGCTCCCTCCCACGTAAATGACATCCTCAGGTTTGGCTCGTGATTTGGCGGCATTCAAGGCCTCGCTGACCGTATCAAACTCGCGACCATTTAATCCTTTTCTCTGGCCCAGTTCACTTAAATCACTCGCTGCCATCGCCCGCGGGTTACTGGCCGCACAATAGTAATAAAGCCCTGATTGAGGTAAACAATCAAAAATTTGATCCAAAGCCTTGTCATTTACAAAGCCCAAGACCAAATGTAATTGTGGCGACTTTAAATCATTTAACTGAACCATAGTCATGGTGAGCCCATCGATATTGTGTGCCGTGTCGCAAATAATCATGGGGTTTTGACCGATTACCTGCCAACGGCCCATGAGTCCTGTCGATAATTGGACCTGCCCCAAACCCTTTACGACATGGTTACTCGTCTAATTGATAACCTAGAGATTTCAGTAAACCCAAGGCGGTCAATACCGTCTTTTTGATTCAACTGCTGATAAGACCCTATGAGATCACTTTGATATTCTGATGTTCATGGTCCTGTGCCTTAAGCAGTGGCGCCTGCAATTGTGCGGCAATAGATTCAAAAACCGTAATGGTCTGCGGATTGTACTGTCCAATGACCACCGGAACACTGGGCTTGATGATACCCGCCTTTTCACGCGCAATAGCTTCAATGGTTTCTCCCAAGAATTGCATATGGTCAAGCCCAATATTCGTAATTACACTTAGTATCGGAGTAATGACGTTTGTGCTGTCCAAGCGCCCGCCCATGCCTGTTTCGATAATTGCGATGTCGATATTCGATTTTGAAAAATATTCAAAGGCCAGTCCCACGGTCATTTCAAAAAAAGACAAACCCATTTTACTGAAGGTCGAGGCGTGATCTTGAATAAACTCAAGCACCGCTGATTCTGATATTGGTTCACCGTCAATACGAATACGCTCGCGAAAATCCTTGAGGTGAGGTGAGGTATACAGACCTACGCGATATCCCGCGGCCTGCAGTACCGATGCCAGCATATGTGATGTCGACCCCTTGCCATTAGTTCCTGCCACGTGGATCGATTTAAAGCCGCGCTCAGGATTTTTCAAATAAGCCATCAAACGCTCAGTCCGCTCCAGTCCTGGCTTATAGGCTGCAGTACCCTGTCGCTGGTATTGAGGCAACTGCATGAAAAGCCATTGAATGGCATCATCATATGAAGTAAAGGCCTGATCCATATCGCTTTTACGCATCTTAATACCGTCGAAATCCTATCGAATAATGAGCTTTTCAGAAATGCGCCCCGCAGGTGTACCATAGTTGATAAAATACATGCCCGGCGCTAATCCCTCGAGATCCAGGGTACACAATCTTGAGCGTAAGGCAGGTAAATTGACGGCAACATTTGTCCTTGGGCGCTAAAAGCACCAGCTGGGGGTCATTTAAAGGTTCTGCTAACTCGAAATGATACCTGGTCACGCGCAGGGTTTGGCCAAAGACGGGCCGATGCAATGCCGGAATAGGTGTTTGTACTGAGTATGATCTCATTTAAAGCGAGGCGGTACGCCGAGCGGCCATAAGTCGCGATCAACAATTCTTGAGTACCTTGATGAATATGCATATCATTGATCACCACAGAAGGCAAATTGGCCCCGACAGCGCTCCAAGTCGCGCCACCATCGCCCGAGCCAAAAACACCAATATCGGTTCCGACAAAAAGCCGTCCATCGTTATCTTGAACAATATCATTAACGGGTACATCAGGGAGTCCTGTCGAGATATCAATCCAGTTTTGACCATTGTCATAACTCTTGTAAACATGACCTTCATCCGTGCCATAACGGTACCCTGAAAGCGTCACAAATAAAGTACCTGGATGAGTTACCGAGTGCAACACCTTAGTCACCCAGCGCGCGGGTAAATCCTCAGAGAGATCAATTCCAATTGCTCCTGTATCCAGGGTCATCCAAACATTACCATCATCCGTGCCCGCGAGAATTTTTTCTGCATTAAAAGGAGACACATCCAGAGCCACCACGGTACCATAATTCAAATTCCCTCCTCCCGGGCCATTGGTCAGGTCACCGCTAATGGCCGTCCAAAGGCCTGCACCATTTTCTGTACGGTAAACGCGCTGAGTGGCCGTATACATGACCTGAGCATTTTGAGGGTCAAAGACAATCGGGGTATCCCAATTCTTACGATCCGCCCCAGATATTCCCGCCGTGGCACCGATAAAGCTAGATCCGTTGTTGGTTGATTTGGCGATATTGCCATACTGGTATTGGGCAAAAATTATATTTGAATTATTTGGATCAACCAGAGGCTGAAATCCATCTCCGCCATAAATAATCTCGTAATCATCTGGCCCACCAGTCAAAGTTCGATGCGTACTGTTATCTTGCGCCCCTAGGTAAATACCATCAGCGTTGGAAGGATCTATAAAGCAGCGATAGAGCTGGGTAATGGGCAACTGCTGATCTTTGGTCCAAGTACTCCCGCCATCGGGGCTAAAATAAACACCACCATCATTTCCAAGCACTAGGTTATCCGGGTCACTGGGGTCAAAAGCCAAAGCGTGTTGATCCACATGGACATTATTGAACACCCCAAACCAGTTATTGCCCCCGTCGGTTGACTTTTGTACCTGAAAATCCACATTATAGATGGTATTCTCATCGGTGGGGTCAATTACAATGCCACGAAACCACCAGTGAAAGCCGACATTATTCAAGGCACTTGAATTCATTGCGGTCCATGAATCACCACCATCGCTCGTGCGATACACCCCTTGAATATTCCCTGAGGCATCGGCATAACGAGCATACAAAACATCTGGATTAGAAGGCGCTATAGTGATGCTGATGCGGCCTTTTTGATTGGCCGCCGTGGGTAATCCACTGGTCAACTCCGTCCAACTGTCTCCGCCATCAAGTGAGCGATAAAGCCCTGAAGTCTCACCCCCGTAGGAGCGATATTGCGGACGACGTACCCTTTGCCAGGCTGCAGCATAAATTATTTGACCATTTGTTGGGTGCATGGCCATGTCCACTATCCCTGTAGAATCACTTACAAAAAGCGACTGCGTCCATGTCTGCCCACCGTCTTGACTGCGGTATACCCCTCGATTGGCATCATTTCTAAATAAAGGCCCCATGGCTCCTACAAAAATATTTTGTGCATTATTTGGATCGATGAGGACTTTACCAATGTTGCCCACCTCCGAAAGTCCTTTGTTTGTCCAGCTTTGGCCGCCATCCTCTGATAAATAAACGCCATCTCCATCATAAGCTAAAGAACCGCCACCAGCGTTGACCTCTCCCGTCCCGACCCATATGTGATCTGAATTACTCGGATCAATGGCTATATCGCCAATGGACAAGGAATTTTGACCATCAAAAACAGGCACCCAATCCGCGCCAGCATTAGTAGTTTTAAAAACACCCCCTGAAGCTGCAGCCACATAATATTCTTGGCCACTGACCATTTCTATATCGCTTATTCGCCCGCCAATATTTGACCGGCCCTACGGCATTCCAATTTCCACCGGACGCATTCATAGATCGCTTTTGTTGCATAGCCTGACGCCTTGCCTGTGGATCCAGTCGCCCAGAGGGAAAAGCCCGCTGCATGAACATCCAATCGTTAGGTTTTAGTTCTGGGTGATCCGATAATTAACGTTAGGGTATCCCGAAAATCTGCACAACTGGAAACAATAATTAATAATAGAAGGGAAGTAAAATAGCGCATGGTATAAGTTTATGCACTAAAGATAATTCATTTAAGAAAATAGCAGCGTCGCTATTTACTGAGACAGTCTGAAAACGTATATAATTTTCCCGATTTGTCGCGATGGGGCCTTGTCATCGGGATTAAACTCAGTGGCTAATGCGGCGCGGCGCGCTGGATCCAAAAGACAGGGCGCATTATTGGTCGTTCCGCGTACTCCAGGCATGGCAGTGATGACCTGACCTTGCTGATTGACTTCAATACTCACCACGACACGCCCGGCTTGATTGCAATCTTGTACGATGATTTCCTTGTGTAAGGCCCGTCTCCCTCCAAGCAAATAGTTGCCATCACCATCCAGACCTATTCCCAGATTGTATGGACTCTCGGAGAGTGGGCTTCCATCAACATCGCCTAAGGCGGTTTGATTTTGCTCATCCGATGGATTACCGCCAGCAGAATCCTTATTTGCAGAGGAACTTTGTCCCCCAAGAATTCGTTTTAGGGCCTCGGCGGTCGCGGCATCTGGTTTGGGCTCCACTTCTTGAGTCACGGCCACCTCAGCCGATTCAGTAACCAACAATTGCTCCTGAGTCAATGTGGCGTCATCGACAATTTCCTCTTGTGTTTGAGTCTCAGCAGTTGTCTCGGCTTGAGTTTCAGGCATTAGGTTTCTTGAGGCTCGACCTCTGTCGATTGAGTTTTAGGTCATTGATTCTGAGGGATTCTTGACCTGAGTCGATTCAGTATTATCACCGCTCACGCTTGTGTTTTGATTTGAGGTTCCTTCGGGACTCCCTAAAGCAATGATAATACCCCGCTGCAGTGGTGGATCATAATGCCTGAGCCCAAAAAAAAGTAACATAAGCAAAAGGCCGATCCCGATCAGAATGGTCTTAATTACGCTTTTGCGCTGATGAATGTCTAAAGCTACAGACATATTACTCAGGATTTACCGCCAGAACGACTTGATAACTTTTACGGTTGGCCAAGTCCATGACATAGACCACTTCTTCTATAGGCACCCCCTGTTCGGCTCGCAAAATAACCGTCGGTTTCGATTCAGATTGCAAAGCAGCCCCTAAAACGGAGGCAAGTTGCCCTTTGGTTATGCGCTCCTTATTGACATAGTAAGCACCATCTTTAGAAATACTTACTGAGGCTTTTTGTTGATTTGTGGATTTTCCTTTGGCCTGCGGCAAAAGCAGATCCAAGGCATTAGGCGTAATGGCTGGAGAGGTCAACAAAAAGAACACCAAAAGCAGAAAGACGATATCCGTCATACTGCTCATGCTAAAGGTAGCACTGACTTTATTGCGTCCACGCAAATTCATTAGGCTGGTTCGTTTAACAAGTCAATAAAATCAACGGCAGTGGCTTCCATTTGATGGACCACCTTATCGGTTTTGACTACAAGATGATTATAAGCCATATAAGCAACAATGCCCACAATAAGCCCAGCCACAGTCGTGGTCATTGCCGTATAGATTCCTTCTGCTAAAGCACCCATTTCTGCTTGACCGCTGCTGTTGGCTAATTCATGAAAAGCTAAAACCATCCCAATCACCGTTCCTAAGAAACCAATCATTGGTGCAGCCCAGATATGGTCGCTAAAATACTTACATTCTTCTCCAATGCATATACCTCGAGTCGCCCTGCATTTTCAATGGCAGAATTAATGTCCTCCAAAGGATGACCCATACGAGAAATGCCTTTTTCAGTCAATCGCGCCACAGGTGTCTGATGTTGCCGACAAAGCCCTTTGGCCTCTTCAGGCTTACCCGAAAGAATAAAGGTGCGAATCTGACTCATAAAATTTGGGTCAGTTTTACTGGCGGCTTTGATAGCCGACAGGCGTTCAAAATAAATATATAACGCCACCAACAAGAGCACAAACAACAACCCGATAATAATCTGACCCCCTAAATCCCCACTTAAAATAAGCTCCATAAGTGATAAGGTTTGCTCTGCTGGCTCCTGATCTACAGAAACCTCATTTTGCAGACTCAGTAACATTGGCATCAATAACTTCATAAAAAATCTTTCTAAAAGAACGCTCTGGCCCAGTCTAAATTGTTAGACGTGATGAAAAAGAACGCGTTCGATAAATAAAAACAAGCCAGCGCCGGCCAAGAAACCGACAAAGGCGAGCCAAGCTACTTTCTTTAAATACCAGATAAAGTTGATGCGCTCCATACCCATGGCAGCAACACCTGCGGCAGAGCCAATGATCAACATACTGCCTCCAGTACCCGCGGCATAGGCAATAAAATGCCAGAGCACAGAATCCATAGGAGCATCGTACATCCCAATCGAAGCCGCAACAAGAGGCACATTATCGATTACTGCTGAGAACATTCCCAACAAGAATCACGACCACATCTTGATTAGGAATCGCCCCCTGAAGGGTTTCGGCCAAATACCTCAAGCGTACCCACAGATTCACCACTTTCTGTGGCTCCATAAACCAAAGACTCAAGACCAGCAACAGCCATGAGAATTCCTAAGAAGAATAAAATACTCGACAGCTCAATACGCGATAAGGCTTTGTGTGCGGAATACAAATGACGACGTTCTTTGCTAAAATCCTCCTCTGGATGAATGTATTCTGAAACCAACCAAACTACCCCAACCGCCAACATCATTCCGATGTATGGCGGCAAATGCGTTCAAGGTTTTAAACACGGGCACTGAGACGATCATACCAAGGCCCAAGTACAGCATAGTCTTACTGCTCAACAAGCGCTGTGCAGATTCATCATTGGCAGCTGATACACTGATTTTGCCCCGGAAAGGCTTGAGATATGAGGCAATGATAAAGGGCAATACAAAACACAAAATAGAAGGCAACACCACAAATTCGATCAGCCCCGCTGCGGAGACTTTCTTGGCGATCCAAAGCATGGTAGTGGTCACATCACCAATTGGCGACCAGGCACCTCCTGCATTGGCCGCAATCACTACCATCGAGGCATACCATATACGGTCTCCTTTATCGCTGATTAATTTACGCAACAAGGTCACTAACACTATAGTTGCCGTTAAATTATCGATAATGGCCGAAAGCACAAAAGCTAGAATACCAATTATCCAAAGCAATGATTTCTTACTGTCGGTTTTTACTGCACCTTTAAGCACTTCAAATCCTCGGTGCAGATCTATGATTTCGACAATGGTCATGGCTCCAATTAGGAATATCAATATTTCTGCAGTCTTGCCCAAGTGATGCAATAAGGTTTGTTCAAAACCGTGCATGGCATGCTCTCCACCCGTCAAGGCATTAAATATTGAGCCCTCAGTATCGATTACTTCGAACCACCCGATCCCAAACCCTACAGCGAGTACACCCCATATCAGGGCTGCCATAATGAGTGCCGGCACCGTTTTATCCAAACGCAATGGATGCTCCAGAGTAATGGCTAAATAACCAATGACGAAAATGAGAATTATCAAAGATTCCATAGAATGATTTTATGTTTTAAATAAGTTGTTTGAGGGCAATTTCAAAGGCCGTGGCACTGATATCTGCAGGATTAGGGTTTTGCTCGTAAACCTTTTGCAATGCACTTTTGATGGTCTGAGACACATCCTCAAAAATCGCATCGTCTGTCATCGCAACACGCTTTTCCATAAAGTACGCAAAAACGCGCGCCATACCACAGTTACTGATAAAATCAGGGATTAGGCTGATTTGTTTGTCTATAGCTTCCATAATCGGACCAAAGAAAATTTCTCGATCTGCAAAGGGTACGTTAGCACCAGAACTCACCACTTGTAAGCCCGAGGCGATCAGTGATTGAATTTGATCTTCTGTAATCAAACGAGACGCCGCACAAGGCGCAAAAATATCTGCTTGAACATTCCAGATGCGCTGGTTTACCTCCTCAAAACTCAAGAGATTTTCACCTGCCAAAGCATTGCCGTTTTTATTGAGAAAAAGCTGCTTAACTGCTTCAAAGCTCAAACCCTCTTCATTAATTATCCCTCCCCCGCGATCAATGATTCCAACAATCAGCGCGCCGGACTGGGCTAAATAATAAGCCGCTGCCGAAGCGACATTGCCAAAACCTTGAACAATCGCGCGTTTGCCCTGGATTGACCCGCCAAAGATATCGTAATAATGACGCACCGCTTCGGAAACCCCGTAACCAGTTATCAAATCAGCAACGGTGTATTTACGCGACACATCAGGCGAGTATTTTGGATTTTCGACAATTTTAATAACACCCTGCCGCAATTGTCCTATTCGATTGATTTTATCCGCCTCAGTCGGACTAAAGTGTCCATTAAATACGCCTTCTTGAGGATGCCATACACCACTTTCTTCGGTTATAGGAATAACCTCGTGTATCTCATCGACATTCATGTCCCCTCCAGTCCCGTAATAAGATTTAAGCAGCGGAGAGACAGCACGATACCATCGCTGTAAAACCCCTTTTTTACGGGGATCTTTTGGATCAAAATTTATTCCCGACTTGGCGCCCCCAATGGCAGGACCCGAAACCGTGAATTTCACCTCCATGGTTTTGGCCAAACTCAGTACCTCGTTTTGGTCCAAGCCAACACGCATTCTGGTCCCCCCTCCGGCGGCACCACCACGTAGGCTATTGATTACCGTCCAGCCTTCGGCCTCTGTTTCTGCGTCTTTCCAATGAAAAACAATTTCCGGTGATTTATCTTCGAATTTTTTAAGCAATTCCCTCATGGGTCGCAATGGTATTTTTGGTCTTTAGTCGATGCTAATTAATCCAGTAGGACTGTATATTAGCGTATCTCACAAATATAAAAAAATGAGGGGGCCTAGGTTTAAATTAAAGTAAAATTTATGGCCAAATCATCCCACTACAATGATCCCTTGAGGCACCAGTAACCGAAGACAGACAGTTTATATCATCTCTTGAGCGCAAAACCCCGAGCAATCCGAAAATCAGGGACTCCTTATAATCAATCAGGCGCGATCAGGGCGGATAAACCTATCGGGTATGGATTTATTGAGTCGCTCCAAGACATAATCATTATTGGCTCCTCCTCCCGACACCAAAATACGCTTAAATCCCGGTGTAGCAGCATGAATTTGCTCGATCATATGCTCGGCCAAAGTAGCCAACCAATCCTTTGGGTCTAGGGTATAAGACTCATACCGCGGATAAAAATTAGATTGGACCCACTCAAGACCAAGTGATTTCGGTGGCTTTAAACCGTAGTAATTTATGGCATTAAACTGACGAAGGACCTCTTGATTTACAAAACCAGATCGCGCAAACTCACCATTACAATCATAGTCTGCACCCAATTTTTGGGCCCAATGATTCAAGACAATATTAAAGGGACACAGATCATAAGCCATAGTTCCGCCATCATGGGTCCGAAATGAGATGTTGGCAAAACCTCCGAGATTGAGGCAGGCCTCAAATTCAGAAAACAATAATTTATCCCCAATTGGCACTAAAGGCGCTCCTTGGCCACCCAAGGCCACATCTTGAGTTCGAAAATCACAAACTACCGGACAAGGCATATTGTCTGCAATAGATTTTAAATTACCAATCTGTAAGGTCATCCCCTCTTCAGGTTTGTGCCAAACTGTATGACCGTGACTGCAAATCAAATCAAGATCACTAATCTCATGTTCGTTGATGAATGACAAAATAACATCGTTGAGTAAAGCTGTGTAAGACAGATTCAATAAATGGATCTGATCGGGATCCATATGAACAGACTCCGACAATTGCTGATACCACCTACTGTTATAAGAGACAGATTTGGCTTCAAAAATTGAATAGGACCACTTATCTTCCTCTGAAAGATGGAATTGGCAATGGGCTAAATCTATCCCATCGCATGAGGTTCCACTCATGACCCCAACTACAGTATACGTTTGTTTTTTCATCCTGTTAAATTTAATGGCTTTTATTGACATTAAAGACTCAATCCAATATCTTTGCGCTCTAACGAAAACGTTTTAGGCTTCAACTAACCTACCCCAAAAAAAACAAGGACACCATGGATTTTAAACTATCTGAAGAACACCTCATGATTCGGGATGCCGCCCGTGAATTTGCCCAAAGCGAACTCCTCCCGGGGGTAATTGAGCGCGACAATTTGCAACAATTTCCTACCGAGCAAGTCAAAAAAATGGGCGAGATGGGATTTCTAGGTATGATGGTAGCCCCAGAGTACGGCGGTGGCGGCATGGATACCTTATCTTATGTTTTGGTGATGGAAGAACTCAGCAAAATTGATGCTTCTTCATCGGTTATTGTCTCTGTAAATAACTCTCTAGTCTGTTATGGCATTCAGGCTTATGGTAACGAAGCCCAAAAAGACAAATATCTAAGACCTTTAGCCACAGGCAAAGCTTTGGGTGCATTTTGTCTGAGCGAGCCAGAAGCAGGGAGCGATGCTACCTCGCAAAAAACTACTGCCATAGATCACGGCGATCATTATCTACTCAACGGGACCAAAAACTGGATCACTAATGGTAATTCAGCGGATTACTACTTAGTCATTGCCCAAACCGATAAAGAAAAAGGACATCGCGGCATCAATGCCTTTATTGTGGAAAAAGGTATGGATGGTTTTTCCATCGGCCCCAAAGAGGACAAGCTAGGTATTCGCGGAAGCGACACCCATAGTTTGATGTTTCACAATGTCAAAGTCCCCAAAGAAAATCGAATCGGCGAAGACGGCTTCGGCTTTAAATTCGCCATGAAGACCTTAAGTGGCGGGCGTATTGGTATCGCCGCTCAAGCCTTGGGTATAGCGTCGGGAGCCTACGAACTTGCACGCGAGTACTCTAAAATCCGCTCGGCTTTTGGTAAAGAGATTTATAAGCACCAGGCTACTTCGTTTAAACTGGCCGATATGTATACTGAAATCGAAGCGGCCCGAAATTTGGTTTTTAAAGCCGCCTGGGAAAAAGATCAAGGCCTAAACTACGATCGCAGCAGTGCCGTGGCCAAACTTTATGCCAGTAAAGTGGCTATGGACACGACCATAGAAGCCGTTCAAATACATGGAGGGAATGGGTTTGTCAAGGAATATCATGTGGAGCGTCTGATGCGCGACGCCAAAATCACCCAGATTTATGAGGGCACCAGTGAGATTCAAAAAATTGTGATTTCACGGGCACTTTTGGACGACTAGTCTTATTTGCCTAAACCTCCTTTACCACAGAGGATCTTGACCCCCTAACGCGTAACACACTGATGGATAAGACAGGGTTTGCCCTATTTAAAAAAGTTCCAAACCAGACCAAAACGCAAAGCGGCATCGCGATAAGGAATCCCGGGAGCGCTAAAATGATTGTTCTGTCCCTGAAACAATTGATTCATGTGCTCGTAAATCAAGAATAAACGGGTCTGCCGAATTTTGGTTTGAAAAAAGAAATCAATCAATGGAAAAGCCCCCAGAGTTTCTGCGCTCTGCACATAAAATTCAGCCAAAACTGGATCGTAGGCCGGTAGATTAAACTCTGTAAAATACTTCAAGCGCACCCCGGTTTGAATTTTTGCGGCCTTTTTAAACCACTCATCTTCAAAAAATAAAGTTTGTCTGGTCAGAAGTTCTGGCACTGGCATGACGGACGCTCCACTCAAAACATTTTGATAAATCACCTCAGACTGATAGCCCCAAGCACCTAATCGCCAGGTCTGGTCATGATGAACTTTCAGATGCTGAACCTTTTGATCATATTGCAGTGGTAGCGGATGGAGTCCATTTTCATCGAGGCCGAAATAGGCGTAGTCCTGAATTTCGGTATAAGTTGCTTTCAATGATCCTACATAGGGCATGCGCACGTGGACCTTCACTGTCTGAGTCGTCACCGGATCAAAAGAGTTATACCAGTTATAGGCTTTGTAATCGCTCTGGTTTAGGCGCAGATTCACGGCCACAGGACGTGTATCTCGCATGAGCTGTCCCGCAAAATTAAAACCATTAGCTAAAGATTTCTGTAATTCAAAATGAATCTGATTGAGTCCAGTTGCGCCGCCAAATCCCTGTGACAAACCACCATTTATTGCCCAAGAACTCCATTGGCCCTGGGCCTCTACCCCCGATACCATAAAGCTATCGGAGATTTCCGAAGGAATAAGGCCAGTGTTCAGATCTAAAATCCGATCATAGCCATAGTCAAAAGCGAGATGAGCTATGAATGGTCTAATTTTAAACCGCTCAACAAGATTTAAAGTTCCTGAGAATTTTATTTTGGAATTGTAGGCCGTAGCCTTTGTGTAGAGATTATCCGCCTTATAAGCCTGTCCAAACCCTTCATAAGCAGCTTGTTGTGTAAACAGGTAGGACTTAGCTTGGTAGGCAGTCTCAAGTTCGATGGACTCGAGCAAAGCACTCCCATCGTCAGGATCGAAAAGGTATCGCTGTTGGGCAAAATAACCCGCATTGCGCACTACATTTTGTGCATTCTCAAAATTCACATCAAGTCGGCCGCGATCATCAAATTCTGGATCGGCAGTCGTGTAAAGAAGTAGTGCCGATTCGGTCAAACCACCGTTTTCTTGATTGAGTAATTCTTGGTTGACCAAATGCGCCTTCAGTTGATAATTTTTGCTTGGAGAAACATAATAGAGGGTCCCTCTAAAATCTCCTGTACTGGTTAAGATGTGCTGATATTGTCCCAAAGAGCGGACCCCCTTGTAGGCCAATGATAGGTTCAAGCCTTCAGAGACATTGGTCGTAAAAAAAGCATCCAGCTGCTGCCCTTGAACAAAGGCTGTTTTAAAATACAATTCTGTGAGTGGCGTGGGGACGCGATAATAATCAACATCTGAGTCCTTCAATTGCGTTTCACGTCTTGCTCCTGCCGCGAAGGCTGGGACATAAGAGTGGGCAGGCAAATTGAGACTCAATTTATTTTGCGCCTGTCCAACATTGGCAAAAGGAAGGAGCTCAAGGTCATCGCGACGCAAATAATTAAACTTATTGAGCTTATGAATTCCCAGAGTGGTGTCCAGAGCCGTAGTATCTCCGCTCAGGGTGATGCGCTGATAGAGCTTTATCTCTGGTTTTTCATCGTTTTGACTGCTGAATTGACTGGGGACACCCGACGGGATTTGCCCAAAGCTACTGACCGAAATAAAGAGCAAAAAAAGCAGATAAAAATACCGACTCATGAATTTATTTTACTGGGTAAAGTTACGTTATTTTGGGAGGAATTAAGTACTTTATGGTCATGCTCAAACTCAAGGTTAATCCCGGGCTTTTGGAATGTGGCACAGATGAAGCCGGTAGAGGGTGTCTGGCAGGTCCAGTTACTGCAGCAGCCTGTATTTTACCGGATCATTTTGCGCATCCACTCTTGAATGATTCCAAGCAACTCAATTCCGCCCAACGCAACGAACTGCGTGAAGTGATTGAATCTTCTGCTATTTGCTGGGCCATTGCCCATGTAAGCGAGTCCGAAATTGACCAAATGAACATACTCAATGCTTCTATTGAAGCCATGCATCGAGCCATAAAAAAACTCCGGCCGATACCTGAATTCATCGCTGTTGATGGCAATCGTTTTAAGCAGTTGAATCAAATTCCTTTTAAATGTGTGGTTAAAGGAGATGCAAAATATCAAAACATTGCTGCAGCCTCAATCTTAGCCAAAACCGAACGGGACAATTATATGAAAAAACTCCATGAAGAATACCCTGAGTACGATTGGAACAACAATAAGGGCTACCCCACTGCAAAACATCGCACGGCAATCGCTCAATTTGGGGATACCCCTTATCACCGGAAAACATTTCGATTATTGCCCAATCAACTAAAATTGTCTTTATGAGATAGCAACAACAGGAGTTCATTCAAATAATATGTGGACTTGTGATACAATAAAAAATGCGCTTGAGAATTAGCAGATCCTTTCTATTTTTGCGTATGCCAATACAACTCCGTTTACTTTGCTTTCTTATTTTATTGACTTCTTTTGGCTGCACGACGCAGCAAGACAGCTCATTTGATCCCTGGGCATATTTTGGTGATCAGACCACGCATGTTTTGGCCTTCAACCACACATCACTCGGGTTACAAAATCTAAAACAACAGCAAAATAGCGGGCTTGGACTCTCTTGGAATGAACTGCCCTCAATTGTGGATAGTTTGAGTCTAAATTTAAACCACCAGGGCAGCAGTATTCTCTTTCTCAATCGGCCCACAATCTTAAATCAATCAGACAATACCAAAACGACATTTACTTGGGTTATTTCTGAAACCGACACCACGGCCAGTGCGGCCTCAAAAGAGTTTATTCACAAAAAAGATACTGTTTTCGTTTTTTCAAAAAATCAATATCGCATCGTCACCAACACAAAAGCAAACCTCCCAGAACACCAAAACCCACATTACAAGACGATCAATGGGCTGGTCAAGATGATTCAACTCAAAAAAGACAAGCCTTTAGTCATCGGACAAAAGCTGGAGCGGTCGCTGGGGCAATTGAGCCTGAATCAGGGTTCCTGGGCCGTTTATGACGTTCAATCAAATTCTGGAGCACAATCTGCACATGGAATTCTATTGATCAATGACCAGGACTCTTTAATGGCTCAAAATCAAAAACCTCTGGCCCTAGACTTAGGGCAAAATCCCAGTGTTTTAAAGACCCCAGAAGTCATTCCAATCGGCGCGCAATCCAGTTTAAGCCTCGCATTAAATAGCCCAGAATCATTAACGGCCAAAATACGCGCTGTTGATTCCCTCTTTACGCCACATCCGTTTATTGAAACCCTAGAGGAAGCGAGTTTAATAGAACTGAACAACAGTAAAGCATTGGTCATAAAAAGCCTCGATTTAAACTTGAGTCTTGGTGCGTTAACCAAAAACTGGAACAGCGAAGAGACCTACAGGGGCGTCGTCCTAAGATCCTTTGACCCTGAGCAATCCGCTGTGCACTCTCTTTCACAAATTTTCTCGGAATTACCGATAATGACTCAGCTGTTCACATGGGAGGATTTCTTGATACTGACACCCACAAAAGAATTAGCTCAGCAATACATTAGCGCACTGTACAATAAAAATACTTTGAAACGCAGCAGTATTTGGCTCAGTGCCGAGGAAGACCTGGCCCGTGAAAGCACTTTATTGTCTTGGATTAATGACAAAGAGACAACACAATTTAGGATACTACAACTAACAACGGATCAAGGGTTTTCCCACCTGAATTATTCGGTTCAATATGGTGATCAAAAAGTAAATGACAAACCCAGCGGCCCCTTATTGCAAAGTATTCGTCTCAATGCTCCTGCCCTAGGGGTACCAAAGTTTTTTAGCAATCATAAGACTGGAGGTAAAGATATTGTCGTTCAAGACCAAAATCATCGCCTGTATTTCATTAAATCCAATGGCAAAATATCGTGGTATCGGGATTTGAATGAACCCATTCTTGGATCGATTCAAGAGGTCGACTTGTTGCGTAATGGAAAAAAACAACTCGCTTTTGTTACGGCATCAAAATGGTATGTCATTGATAGAAATGGGCGTGATGTGCGTTCGTTTCCAAAACGCTTTCGGGATCCAATAACGCAGCCATTGGCCATTTTTGATTACGACAACAACAGAAAATATCGCTTTGTCATTGTTCAAGATCGATTTGTTTTGATGTATGACGCAAAGGGTAAAAGAGTAAAAGGATTTACTTACAACAAAGCTCCGACAACAGTCAGTCACCCCCCGAAGCATTTAAGAATTCGCGGCAAGGACTATCTCCTGTTTTTACTCAAAAACGGACAACTCAAAATCTTAAGTCGTACAGGAAAAGTGCGCGTCCCAGTACAAGAACAGTTTGATTTTGGGACCAATGTGCCGATCAAGCGCGATGGTAAATTTGTTTTTTGGACCAAAGAGGGAAGTCAAATTCAGATCAGTCCCAATGGAACGGTGGATAAACTAACCGCTAAATCTCCAGTCCAATATCGAGCGGTTTATCAAGGGCTACATACCATCGAATTTGACGATCCGATACTGCGTATTGATCAGCATTTAATCGAACTCCCGTTAGGAGATTATCTCGGTCCGCAGGTTTTTAAGTTCGGCAATAAACTGCGTACAGTGATGATTGATAAAGAGCGTCAAAATATCTACGTTTACAACAGTGAAGGGCGACTATCAAACGATTATCCGCTATTCGGCACCTCGACAATCGACATGGCCGATATCAATAAAAATGGCCATTTAGAAATTGTAGTCCTCGGACAAGAAAACGAGGTATTGATTTACCGTATCGATTAACGAGACAGATCAGTGCCAGAGTTCAGAAAAAAGTCCTGATTTGGCACCTAGAAAGGACGTTAGGCCGATGCCAATTCCGCCTCAAATAGATTTTTAAAGTGATGCTGTAACCTACTGCTCACTGCGTTTTCATCAATATGGGTTGTTTTTAGTTCCGCCCTCATAGAAGTGACGGATTTTCCACGGATTCCACAGGGAATCATATGATCAAAATAACCTAGATCTGTATTCACATTGAGCGCGAATCCATGCATGGTCACCCAGCGACTCGCACGAACGCCCATAGCACATATTTTTCGAGCAAAAGGTGTTCCGACATCCAACCACACACCGGTCTCACCCGATGAACGTTCTGATTGTATCCCATAGTCGGCCAAGGTCAAAATGATCATCTCTTCGAGCAGTCTCAAATATTTATGGATGTCGGTAAAAAAATTTTCTAGATCTAAAATAGGGTACCCCACGATTTGTCCGGGACCGTGGTACGTGATGTCGCCGCCACGATTGATTTTAAAAAATTGAGCCCCGATCGAGGCCAATTTTTGCTCATCGATCAGTAAGTGTTCCGGATCTCCACTTTTACCTAGGGTATAAACATGAGGATGGCGCACAAATAGCAAATGATTCTCTGTCGGTGTACTGGTGTTATTTCGTCTATTGTCGATTTTGGTTTGAACAATTGCTTTAAAGAGTTCCTCCTGATAGTCCCAGGCCTTACCATATTCAATGAGGCCCAATTCTTGAAGTAAAACCGTTTTATTTTTTTCCATCTTATCGATTCGGATTATTCAGGATGATCAGTGCTGCAATTACTCCGGGCACCCAGCCACAGAGCGTCAAAATACAGACAATGATAAAGGAACCGCAGCCCTTGTCCACAACAGCCAGCGGAGGAAAAATAATCGAAAGCAAAACACGCCAAAAACTCATAGGACAAAAATAAGGCATATTTTCAAGACAGCTCCTCAGCTTAAACCGCGAATAATTAATTATTTTTGCGCCATATTTGGACAATATGCAACGTACAGAACTTGAACTAATTCGCCTGGAAAAACTCAATCAATTACGCGCTTTGGGCATTGACCCGTATCCAGCGGCGCAGTTTCCCGTAGATCACAATACCCTCGAGGTAAAAGAGCATTATCAGGAAGGAAAACAAGTTGTTGTTGCCGGAAGACTGATGTCAAGACGGATCCAAGGAAAAGCTTCCTTTGCAGAGCTACAAGATTCTGCGGGACGCATACAAGTCTATTTCAATCGAGATGAGATTTGCCCCGGCGAAGACAAAACACGCTACAATGAAGTCTATAAAAAGTTATTGGATATTGGAGATTTCATAGGAATTAGCGGAACCCTGTTCACGACACAAGTCGGTGAAAAAACAATACAAGTTCAAGAATTTACAGTGCTTTCCAAAGCGATTAAACCGCTACCACTGCCCAAAACAGACAGTCAGGGTAATGTTCATGATGAATTCAACGACCCTGAGCTAAGATACCGTCAGCGTTATGCTGACCTTGTGGTAAACCCTCAGGTTAAAGAGGTCTTTATCAAAAGGACACGCCTGTTTAATGCGATGCGTGATTTCTTTAACGAGCGTGGCTATTTTGAAGTGGAGACTCCAGTACTCCAATCCATTCCAGGAGGAGCCGCAGCCCGTCCATTCATCACCCATCACAACAGTTTGGACATTCCACTTTATTTGCGAATTGCCAATGAGTTGTATTTAAAAAGACTTATTGTCGGTGGATTTGACGGCGTTTATGAGTTTTCAAAAAACTTCCGTAACGAGGGGATGGATCGCACCCACAATCCTGAATTCACGGCCATGGAAATCTATGTCGCCTACAAGGATTACAATTGGATGATGGAATTTTGTGAGGAACTCCTGGAGTATTGTGCCCTGCAGGTCAACGGCAGTACCAAAGCTCAATTTGGCGAATACGAAATTGATTTTAAGGCTCCGTATCCAAGGGTAACCATGACAGAGGCCATAAAAAAATATACCGGTTTTGACATCACCGGGGCTGATGAAGAGGCGCTACGGACGGCGGCCCAATCTTTAGGCATTGAGGTCGATGATACGATGGGTAAAGGAAAGCTCATTGATGAAATCTTTGGCGAAAAATGTGAAGGACAATTCATCCAACCAACCTTCATTACTGACTACCCAAAAGAAATGAGTCCACTGACTAAGAGTCACCGCAACCATCCGGAGCTTACAGAGCGTTTTGAACTTATGGTCTGTGGCAAAGAGATTGCCAATGCCTACAGTGAGTTAAATGACCCCATTGATCAGCGCGAGCGCTTCGAAGCTCAGGTAACTTTGGCCGATAGAGGAGATGACGAAGCCATGTATATCGATAATGATTTTCTTCGGGCTTTAGAATATGGCATGCCTCCGACTTCAGGTATGGGGATAGGTATGGATCGACTCATCATGTTTTTGACGAATAATCCTTCAATTCAAGAGGTTTTATTTTTTCCTCAAATGAAACCAGAACGCAATCAAATCAAAGTTGTGCTCAATGAGGAAGAACAACACATACTCAATACGCTCAAAAACCAAGGACCTATGGCACTCTCGGCGCTAAAAGAACTCAGTGGCCTGAGTAATAAAAAATGGGATAAAAGCATTAAGCAATTGACCAAAAACAATTTAGCCAAAGTCGAAAAGGACGATCAAGGCTTATGGGTTTTGCCGTTGGACTAGATGACCTCGATGAACTATCGCCAAGCATAGGATGATATCAAAATATTATGTAGATTAGCCTGTACAAATAGACTATTCTTATGAAAACCTACCTAAAGTTGCTCAGTGCGCTGTGTCTGTTGCTCGGATTGATGTCTCAACCCATCTACGCTCAACAATTACGTCAAGACAACAGTCGCCCGGATGAAGCAGCAAAAATCCAAGTGGATCAGCTGTCGCAAAATTTAAATCTAGAAGGAGCGCAGCAAAGAGCGTTATTTCGCGCCTTAGTTTCCGAATCTGCGCGTTCAGGGCAAAGTCCACAACAATTGCTTAAAGCCACAAGAAGCGACAACAATCAGGCTTTTGCACAAACCTTAAAGTCTATTCTTTCGCCGGAACAATTCCGCAAGTGTAAAGATCAAAAGAAAAAATAATAGACTATCTCGGGATACGCAGCTCTTGACCAATCGATAAATCGATGGACTTGAGTTTGTTGTGCTCCATGATTTGATCGACACTCAGACCAAAACGCTTTGACAGACTGTAAAGCGTATCTCCTGCGCGCACGACATACACGCGATTTCTTCCGTTGATGGCGCGCTCTTTTTTTGAATCCTCAGGTTTGTGAGTCTCAACATATTTTGATCGACTGTTCGAGGAATCGCCACCATCATATCGCCAGAGCTCAAAACGCTCTATTAGGCTAATGAGTTTATCTGGATATTTTGGGTCCGTGGCATAGCCTGCCTTTTTTAGGCCTTTGGCCCAACCCTTGTAATCCGATAGTTTAAGTTCAAATAAATCAGCATAGCGCGAGCGCTGCGATAAAAACAGTGAGTGATCTCTGTATGAATATTTCACGTCCGTATATTTACGGAAGCACTCCCCTAACTCGTCATCGTCGTGATATACACGCTCTCCAGTCCAAGTAGAATGACATTTTATACCAAAATGATTGTTGGCGCTGACCGCTAGAGTACCCTTGCCGGAGCCACTCTCCAAAATACCCTGAGCCAGGGTAATGCTGGCCGGAATCTCATAAAGCCTCATTTCCTCAATGGCAATGGGCGCAAAGGTCTCTACATACAATTGTATGCGCTGCTGTGCAGTCATGGAGGCATTTTGGGCCATAGCCGGAGTCGTTTGTTGATTTTCTTTTTGGGAATCTGTCGCCTGAGACTTGACAATACGATTAGCGCCCTGTTTTCTCACCAGAGTCTTTTTTGGGCCGCAAGAGGAAAAGATCAGCAGCATGGCGAATCCCATTACACTAATTAATGACTTTATATTCATAATCGGATTAAAGATAAATTTCACAATATGTTAATCAAACCTCTATTTGCGGCATTAAACCCCTTAATGCCTTGAAGCCCACCAGTGTGCACCACCAGAATCTCATCGTCCTTTATTTTTGGGTCTTTCTTGAGTAAATCCAGTAGTCCATACATCATTTTCCCCGTGTAGATCGGATCCAAAGGTATTTTCGTTTGCGCCTTAAAATTATTAATAAATTCTATCAATTCATTATTCGCCTTAGCATATCCGCCAAAATGATAGTCATTGAATATCCTGCGAGAAACTCCTTGGCCAAAATTAGTCAGTTGACCGTCAAAATCAATGCCCTTAAGTGCAGAAAACCCCCAAACCTCTTGAGCTTGATTGGCACCAGATAGCAGTCCCGCCATAGTTCCTCCCGTACCGATTGGCGTGCAGAGCAGCTTAAATTGTTTGGGTAAAAGTTCCACCATATGTGCTACGCCCTGAATCGCTAAATCATTACTCCCTCCCTCGGGAATAATCGTACAAGGGCCAAAACGCCTGTGCAGGGCACCGAGGTATTCGTGTTCCAATCTACGCCTGTACTCCGTACGCGCAATAAAAACCAACTGCATCCCACAGTCAGCAGCCTTTTGCAATGTCGGATTTAATTTAACCTTGGAAGCGAGCTCTTCTCCTCGAATTAATCCAATGGTTTCAAAACCAAATTTTTGGCCAGCTGCTGCTGTCGCGGCAATATGATTAGAATAGGCCCCTCCGAAAGGTGACAATCCGATTGATCCCGGCACGCGCAGCTTCCCTGAGATTCGGCAAGAGCTTTCTAAGTTTATTCCCAGAGGCCTGCTCCAAAAGCTCATCTTCACGTAATATGTGGATATGTCGCTCAGGGAGATTCCAAGGCGTAAGATCAATCTTTTCAATTCTGGCTTTTTGATTAAGCCATTGATCAAGCTCATTAATTTTTGCCCGGGAAATATCCATGATATAAGGAATTCATTATTGAGGTTCATCAAAACTTGGCTCAAAAATAAGTTCCAAATCCAACAATCGAACAAATCAATACAATTAAATCAAGAATAATTTGAATATTCATTAAATCTCAGTTTCAGATCAATGATAATATTATGGTTAAATCCAAATAGGCAGATCTGGGTAACCAGACTTAATCCGTAAGATTTAAATGACTAAATGTTAAAATATATTGCATTTCATCGATTTATTTTGCATTTAATCGTCAATATTTACACTTTTGTCTTGTCAATAAGTTAAAACCTTCTGATTTGGCTCCGATAAAACAAATATTGATTTTGACCTCTCTCCTGAATGTGCTGTCTATGACAGCTCAAGTCGGGATCAATACTGCTAACCCTCAAGCTGCTCTTGATATTCAGAGCAGCAACTATGGTGTTGTGATGCCACGACTAGCGCTCAACTCTACCCTTAATGAGAGTCCTGCTTCGAATCCTCAAGGAGGAAATATTCCTGCCGGAACAGTCATTTATAACACAGCTACAACAAATAACGGTGCTAATGATGTCTCTCCAGGACTCTATGTTTGGACCGGAACACAATGGGATCCACAATTCGATCGCAAAGAGCAAGCCATGTTTGAGAGCCTATTAGGGATTCGTACCGAACCACTGATCGGACTCCTGCCTGCTAGTATTGTTGGCCTCACCAATCAAACCTTTACCCCGACCTACACCGGAACCTATAAAGTTATCGTTTCTGTGAATTACGGCGGTGGCGTTGCCAAACAACCTGATGAAGATGGATCGCCAGCCAGTGATGGAGATTTAAACATTGCTCGCCAGACAGGCACCTTTGATTTTGAACTAGATGGAGTACACCGCTATATTCCAGTAGGGGCCTACTCGACAAACTACGACAACAGTGTCAATATTCCTGTTGGTGGTGACCGCAAATTTTACGCCATTTGGCAAGAATATACTTGGACCGGCTTTGTATCGCTACAAGCTGGTGTGGGACACAATTTTAATTTATCATTTATCCAAGACCTCGCTCCTGAATTCGAAAGTGAAGGTTCGGGAAACGGACGCGGTTATATCGCCTATGATTTACCCTGTCGCGTTGAATTTATTTATATGGGAGAATAAGTCATGAGATTCAAGAACTCCATATTTGCTCTTTTGTTGGTTATAAGCCAAATCCCTAGCTGGGGTCAGATTGGTATTGGCACGAGCAACCCTGAGGGACTTCTCGATATTTCCATGACTCAAGGATTTGTTTATCCACGCGTAACCTTGCTCAATACCGAAACTGCTACGATCACCACCCCAGATGGGAATCCCCCCGTTATTGGCACCATGGTTTACAATACCACGAACAATGGGTCAGACGCTACGGCTGTTTATCCCGAGCTATACCAATGGAACGGGACTCAATGGGTCGCTCAATTTGACAAAAAGGACAATAAAATTTATATTCAAAACAGCAACCTGAGTACAGGACACAGTGTTGGTGAACAGGGCATCAGTTTTGACAGCAAGACCTTTGTGCCTCAATACTATGGCACCTATAAAATAAAAGTGAGTCTGCATTTTGGTGGCGGTAAAATGGATCTTCCTACTTCAGCCGAACCAGAGGATCAACACGCTAATTTCGGTGCTCAAGGAGGCGACTTTATTTTCAGCTTTAACGGTCAGGATCACACTGTTTCGATGAAAAGTTTCTCAGGAAATAACAATGACACTCAATTTAATGACGGAACCTTAAAAGAATACTCTAACGCCTACAATCAAGCTCAATTCACCATTTTGGAGACCAATTTGATTCCTGGTGAGACCTATAACCTAGGACTTACTTTTGAGCAATTGATCGCTAATGGATTTGTTTCTGATGGCGCCATCGGAACCGACGGAAGCGGTCATATCGACATCAATGGTGATTTAGGTTGTGTTATTGAAATTAGTTACATTAACGAATAATTATGTCAAACGCATTTTCTTCTTTAATAAAAGGTATCGCATTCGCACTTACTGTATTTTGCTTTAGTACACAGATAAGTAGTGCGCAGATCGGTATTGGCACGACTAGTCCTGAAGGCGCCATTGACGTAGCAGGGTCAAACTCTGGACTCTTATTTCCACGAGTGGCGCTTAGCAGCACTCAGGACTTAACCACAGTAGTCAATCCCAATGGCGGAAATCTTGCTGCCGGAACAACTGTATTTAACACCAACAATAGTGCCCTTGGGGCCAATGATGTGCAAGTAGGTGTTTATACTTTTGATGGAACACGTTGGCAACCACAATTCTCCAGAGAAGATTATGCTTTGTACAAGCAGACCGGCGGCTGTTTTCGCGCTCCAATCCAATCTGGGGCCCTGGAATATGCCACAGCCAGTAGACTAGAAAGTTTAGATGGAGCTGTCTTTACTCCAAAATACAGTGGAATGTATCGCATTGAAGTCAAAACTAATTTTGGTGCTGGCAAAATTGAAGACTTCACCACAGGCAGTGAGAGTTATATCTCGGTGGCCACAAGTGAGGGTGCCTTTTTCTTCAAGCTTGAAGGCAACGGTCGCATCATGATTGATCCGGAAGCAACAACATATGACTACGAGCAAGGATGGTCCTACACACATGCCTACTCCGCCGAGAATGATAACGACCCTTCCGCAAGGAGTTCTGAGAGCTATAATGTGCCTCATTATGCGACTTTGGTTTATTACAAACCCCTGATCGCCGGGGTCCCTTACACGTTTAACCTAAGACACAAGGCGGTCACTGGCGCTGCAGTTTTTCAGAATGCTGGCGCATCGGGCGAAGGTATGGGCCATGTGGGTCATGATGTCCCCTGTTCTGTTGAGTTCGAGTTTATCGGTAATTGATTCTAATCTGGTGTTTTAGTTTGCGGCATTAAAGTGGTATTTTTGCCCATGCATTTTCCTAAAAAACACATTCCCGTAGAAGACGGCGATTTCTATCTAACCCCTGAAGGATATCGGTGTTTTACTGAGCAATATCATCTTAAAAGAGGGTATTGTTGCGATAGCAATTGTCGCCATTGTCCTTATAAAGGAAATGCCAAATCTTAAAAACACAACTTATGACCTTTAAAGAGGAAATAATTCAAGGCATACCTGATACTCTGCCAGAGCCAAAGCCCTACGACCCCAAAGTAAATCACGCGCCAAAGCGAAAGTCTATTCTTACCCCGGAAGAAGAACAACTTGCCCTGCGCAATGCATTGCGTTATTTTCCGGCCAAAGACCACAAAATACTGCTGGCTGAGTTCAAACAAGAACTCAAAGATCACGGGCGTATCTATATGTATCGATTGCGTCCAGATCACAAGATATATGCCCGACCTATAGACCAATACCCCGGGCAAAGTCAGCAAGCCAAAGCCATTATGCTCATGATTCAAAACAACTTGGATCACGCAGTTGCGCAACATCCACATGAGCTGATCACTTATGGGGGCAATGGTGCGGTTTTTCAGAACTGGGCACAATATCGCCTCACCATGCAGTACCTCTCGCAAATGAATGATGATCAAACCCTGGTTATGTACAGCGGTCACCCGATGGGTTTATTTCCTTCTGGGCCGCATGCCCCAAGAGTTGTGGTGACTAACGGGATGATGATTCCCAATTATTCAAAGCCCGATCATTGGGAGCGTTTTAACGCCCTGGGAGTGTCTCAATACGGTCAAATGACCGCGGGGAGTTATATGTATATCGGGCCCGCAAGGCATTGTGCATGGGACGACCATTACGGTTTTGAATGCCTTCAGAAAATTAGGCAAATCCCCGCAGCGCGGTTTATTTGTCACCTCCGGATTGGGGGGCATGAGCGGCGCCCAACCCAAGGCAGGAAATATTGCAGGCTGTGTTACCGTATGTGCAGAAGTGAACAGAAAAGCTATAGACACGCGTCACAGCCAGGGCTGGGTGGACGAAGTTTACGATGACCTTGCTGAATTAACCCATAAGGTCAGATCGGCCATAAAAGAGAAGGAGGCCATTTCACTGGCATTTCACGGCAACATTGTGTCGGTATGGGAACACTTTATCAAGGAAGGAATTAAAGTCGACTTGGGCAGTGACCAGACCTCTTTACACAACCCTTGGGCCGGCGGGTATTATCCTGTTTCATTGAGCTTTGAACAGGCTAACGAGATGATGGCTAATGATCCCGATCAATTTAAAAAACACGTTCAAGAAAGCCTTGTGAAACATGCTGATTTGATCAATAAACACACCGAACACGGCACTTACTTTTTTGATTACGGCAATGCATTTTTACTCGAAGCATCGCGAGCAGGAGGCGATGTCCTTAAAGACGGCAGCACCGAAGTATTCAAGTACCCCAGCTATGTCCAAGACATTATGGGCCCGATGTGTTTTGATTACGGCTTTGGGCCTTTTCGATGGGTTTGCGCCTCTGGCGATCCACAGGACTTAGCCAAGACTGACGAAATTGCCTGCAGTGTTTTAGAACAACTCATGACCGACGCTCCTGATGAAATTAAGCAGCAAATGGCCGATAATATTCAATGGATTAAAGGTGCTCAAGAAAATGCTTTAGTCGTAGGCTCTCAAGCGCGCATTCTTTATGCCGATAGTGACGGACGCATTGCTATCGCCCGAGCTTTTAACCAGGCTATTGCCCAGGGCAAACTGGGTCCGGTAATCTTAGGACGAGATCATCACGATGTGTCGGGCACTGACTCTCCATTTAGAGAAACCTCAAATATTTATGACGGCAGTAGATTTACCGCCGATATGGCCATACATAATGTCATCGGTGACTCCTTTAGGGGCGCCACCTGGGTAAGTATTCATAACGGCGGAGGCGTCGGCTGGGGCGAGGTCATCAATGGCGGTTTCGGTATGGTTCTTGATGGTTCTAAAGAAGCAGGACAGAAATTGAGTTCGATGCTCTTTTGGGATGTCAACAACGGAATTGCGCGACGCAGCTGGGCTCGTAACGATGAAGCCATATTTGCCATTAAACGCGCCATGCAAAAGGAACCAAACTTAACGGTAACTTTGCCAAACCTGGTTGATGACAAACTACTTAACGAGAACTAAAACAAGATTTCTGATTAAAATATCTGCATTTGTCATACAGTCAAACCATTTAAATACACCATTATGAAGTTTCGTTTGTTGTTTTTTAGCCTAAGCCTAATGCTAATGGGATGCAGTTCTGTGCGTGTCGCCGTGGACTATGATACTGCCGTTTCTTTTGATCAATACAGCACCTTTGCATTTTTTAAGCCAGCTGTGGATAAAATGGAAGTCAGTGATTTGGACAAAAAGAGAATCTTACACGCCATCGACAACAATCTTATGGCCAAAGGACTGAGTAAATCTCAAGAGGCCGGACTCCTGGTTCATGTCTTTACCAAAGAAGAAAAACAGGTCGATGTTTTTCAAAACAATTTCAACTGGGGTTGGGGCTGGGGTTGGTCGCCATGGTGGAATGGGGGATTCTTCGGGCCCAGTGTAAGCACGCGCACCGAGGGCCAGTTATACATCAATTTAGTCGATGCCAAAACGAATCAACTCGTGTGGCAAGGCAAAGGCACTGCCCAACTGTACCCTAACGAAAAGGTTGAAAAAAAGCAGGCCCGCATTCAGAAAATCGTCGACAAGATACTTGAACAGTATCCTCCAGGGACAGAAAAGTAGAGGCCTATTGCTTAATTCCCGGCTTATTGTTTTATCAGTCTGTACGTTTTTTCACCCAGGCCCGCGTTAGAAACTTTGATATAATAAAGTCCACTCGCCCACTGACTCAGATCCAATTGCATCAATTCAGCCAGTTGTCTACTGCTAAAAATTTGACGACCATAGGCATCAAAAACTTTAACTTCTGCTGATTCGTTTTTTGTCCCGCCTAAAGCCGATATTTGATGTGAAAAAGGGTTTAAAAAAGTGAGGTCGACGGCTGAATCCAGATGATTTTGACTGAGTACTACCTCGCCATCGACAATGTTTTGGGCATAAACTTTAGCAGAACCTGATTTTTGTTCTACAAAAACAGCAACACTTTGATTATTGACCATTTGGGTGTGATGAATTCGACCCTTGTTGGCTTGGAATGTGGCGACATCTTTTAACCCCCTCAGGCCATACAGCTTGACCACTCCCATCCACATAAGTCGCGCGCAGAACTGTTGGTGAGGCACCATTATCCACACCCTCTTTTATGAGTAATATCGGACCTTGCTCAGCAATATTCATGCCTCCCACGGGTACCGATTCAGAGCCCACTGGATATAATTCAAAAGCCCCATCTCCTAGCAATCGATCGCCGGTAATACGATCAAATTTTTGCAGGTAGGTGCCCTTGGCACTTTGCGATGAATTGGTGTACGTACTGCTCATCCAAACCACATCATCACCCGCTTTATAGCCCATATAAGGGCCCATCTCATAAAAAGACTGAGTGGTGTCGAAGGAAGAACCATTGATTCCCCAAGGCAACGAGCCATCAGAATTGACGCATTGCAAGAAGGTGTCAAAACGTGTTCCTGAAGAGGCAAAATAACCCATATAAACTTTATCCTCAATGATCATCCCTTGATAATCGCGGTTAAAGGCAGTCGCCTGATCACTGATTTGAACAGGTGCTGCCCAAACTGGAGTACCCGAAGCATCAAAGCGCTGGGCGTGCAAAAAGGAATTAATCCCACTAAGTAGTTGATGAAATACGACGATAAATTCGTTGTTATCTAGTTCAAACATATTCCCTACCACAGTACTGCTCGAACCCAGAGATACAGACTGCGAAGTCCCCCAGACGGCTTGACCAGAAGAGTCGTATTGCTGGATTTCCGCCACTCCCGAAGACGGCCACCAGGACACCAAAACATTGCCCTGAGCCAGTGGTAAAATTTTTACAGCATATCCGCTGCCTACAGACACTCCACTTGTCCCCCAGAGACGATTACCTTGTAGGTCCATCTTATACACAAAAGCAGGCTCACCACCACCCGTACCGGTGGCCCCAACATACAAATTATCTTGCTCATCCACCACCACATTCCAAAGGACTGTAAATGTACTCATAGGTAAATCGTCACTTACCAACACGCCCTGGTCTCCAAGTATCGGTTCCCCGGATGGGTTGAGTACTTGCAACCTTAATTCATAATTTTCTGGGGCCCCCACGCTATGCCAAAACACAATATAGGTTGATCCATCTGAGGCGCCTACGGCTTTCATGTCATCACTAGACAAAGTAGAGACCAAGGTATTGACTTCTGTGTCTGTCGTCCATTGTGCTGCCATGGTCATGCTAAGGACCATAAAGCAGGCTAAAAAAAGTTGTTTCATCATTGATTGGATTGTTTGTAAGGAGCGAGTTGAGATTTGGTTTCAGGACTTAGGACTAGACGACCGCTCATGGCAGCACGCTCGATAAGCAAGTCATCCCAATGCTCGGTTCCCTCCCATAGAACTGCCTTTATGTTGCGCATCGCTTCAATATTATATTGCGATAAATCCTTACATAGATCTGCCAAACTATGGTCCATAGCTTTTACAGAATCAAAGACTTGGGTATATAAGCCTTTAGACTCTGCCCAGCGCGCAGATCTAAAACCCTTGAGCGTCGATCGATAAGGCGCTCAAACCCGCCACACCAATTTTTCGCGACACTGCTGGCGCAATCACAAATGGGCCGATTCCTATGGTCAGCTCACTTAATTTTACGGCCGCCGTTTCCATAGCCAAGGCGTAGTCAGCGGCGGCAATAATCCCAACACCCCCTCCTACTGCTTTACCCTGCACGCGTGCAATGATCAATTTTTGACAGCGACGCATGGCGTTAATGACGCGCGCAAAGCCACTAAAAAAAGTCAGTCCCTGCGCTTCATTCTCGATGGCGATCAATTCTTGAAAACTGGCCCCGGCACAAAAACTGCGCTCACCAAAACTGCGCAAGACCACTACCTTAACGGCATCATCATCCGAAGCCTGATCAATAGCCTGAACAAGTTCATCTAATAAATAAGCGGGTAGACTATTGTGGGCCGGATGACCAAATTCTATAGTCATTACCGCATCTTGCCGATGGCTCAGTACATGGCCTTGATCACTGATTGAATGCTCCATAGGTTATTGAGCGCGATAGTTTTGACGCTGTTTAATAATAAATCGGTTAAGCCTATGCAAGATACTAAAAATAGTGCGTGGTTATTTTTTAGATCAAACACCGCGAATGATTACTGGCCAATACCGGACTACAAGTCGTATTTAACCACAAACATGATGATTCGTGGCAGAACTACGTATTGACTGGTGCTGTTGAATTGCTCAGAAAAACTATCGGTATTGGTTGCCTGGTTATTGGTTAGGTTTGTACCCTGTAGCGAGAACTCCCAATGACTGTCCTGTTTTTGATAGTAAAGGGTACTGTTTAAAAAAGAATAATTGTTCTGTACGGTATTCTCTTGATTGCGGTAATCATAAAAATCCCAATTCATGGTCCAATAAAAGGATTTTAGAAAATTGACATCTAAAGAGAAAAATGGCCTTTGGGTAAAAAAGAGTTGATCCACGCGACCATTGTTATACTCATTTCTGGTCCAATTATACCCAAGCTCGAAGTTTGGCCAATCCTTAAAACTACTGCGTGCACTAAGGCGATAATTTTGGGTAAGGCTCTTACTCTGTTGTAGTGCCTGGTTAACTCGAGAAAATAGCTCACTGTAGCTCACTATCGCATTCAACCGGTATTCTATTTTGCTGATGCGCTTGCTGATGCGCCCAGAAGCCGCGTAGATATGATCTGGATTGTCTGGGTCAAAATTCTCGGGCTGAGTGACCTGATTAATGGCGACCAAAGTTGTGTTGTTTTTAATGCCTTTAGTGCGTTTAGTGTAACTCAAAGAGCCATTGATATTGGTGTAATTAAATAAATTATAGCTGAAATAATTCAGGCGGAAGGATTCGGATAGCGCATTGCCTAAATAGCGATTTCCCGCAAAAAGACGATTGTAGTTATTAAACACATAGGCTTGAGCGAGATTATTCACGTCTGTGTATTCGGCCGTTTTGCTGTAATTGAACCGGAGATTCTCGCTGCTTTTTATATCCCAAAGGGCAAAGAAATCTGGCAGAAGCAACAGCTGGTCCTGACGTTCAGTACTGCCTAATTGTGTATTCGAAAGCGCGTATTGGTGGAGCGTTAACCCCGGCGAAAAGGTAAAATCTCCGCGCTTGATCTTATAATGCACCCCAAGGAAAACATCGTTAAAATCATAGGCCACATCATTGATTAAAGAACTGCTCTGACCATCTATGGGCAGGGTCTGCTCAAGTAAAATTGAATTCCCATTTAGGCCTTCAAAAATCCTTGAGTCATATTCCTGCTGACTTAAAGTGGCGCCAAGGGTAATGTTTAGGTGGCTGGTTTTATTCAAAATGCGGTAATAATCTACTTTACCGTCAATTTTGTTGGTCTTGATTTCTTTGGTTTGACTCAGGTCAAAACGCCCGTCTTGTTGGCTCACAGGCAATATACCGGCAAAGGGCAGCAAATCAGTAATGGCGTTGTAAATGGGGTCTTCTGTTTGCAACATATGTTGTAGTTGACCAGCAAAAATATCATTATCCGAAGCCGTGTAATAGGCATTGATATTTTGTTGTAATGATACAGGACGGTTCTCTTTGCGCTCCACGATATCATTGGTCTGATCGGCAAAGGCAGAGAAGGTGGTGTCGTCTTGTCTTTGATCAGAGGCTTTAAACAACACATCATAGTCCACCTGAAGACTGGGGTCGGGCTTGTATACACCACTGAATTTAAGCATACCTAACTGATTGTTTTGCTCTGAGCGCACCTGGGTTTGTTCGGTAATCCCCGATAAAATAAATTGGTTAATGGTATTAGAGACAATAGACGTGCTGTTGTCCGAGGCAATACCAAAGCCACTTAAATCTAGGGTCGGGCTAAATCCGTAGCTAAAGTTAGCGGCGGCGAACTTGGTGCCTCTTGCCGCCGCGCGATTGTTCTGGGCTACGGCAAAACCCAGATCACTCTCCCGGATATTGAAGCGGGTGCCTCCACTGTTGTTGAAGTTTCTGAATCCTCCCGTAAAATTGAAATAATCACGCCAGGTAAATGGCACCTCACCAATATCATTCAAGTCTGTAATCATGTTAATGCTGTACTCTGGGTGATAATAAAACAATTTAGGATGCACGAGGTAACGCGGATCGATATCTGCATCTGTCCCGCTTCCGGCAGTCACTTCTCCAAACCAAAAGTTCTTTTTACCCTCTTTGAGTTTGATGTTGATAGCGATATTATCTTGGTTGTTGGTGACGCCTCTCATTTGACTGACCTCACTAAAATTCCGCAACACCTCGACTTTATCTACGGCATTGGCTGGGATATTCTTGGTGGCCAGTTTAGAGTCTCCATCAAAAAAATCTTTCCCCTCCACCATGACTTTTTGAACGGTCTTGCCTTCGACTTGGATTTCTCCGTCATCGTTAATTTCCACTCCGGGCAGGTTTTCGAGAACATCCCCAGTTTTTTTTCGTTACCCCTGTTGAATGAATCGGCATTGTAAACAATGGTATCTCCTTTGACCGTAACCGGCATTTCGTAGACGATTTCCACCCCATCGAGCTGAGACGCCTCGGCCTTGAGCAAAAAATCTAGATTGAGTTCCGCACTGCCCGGGCTTACAATTAACTCCTTTTCCTGGGTTTCATAGCCCAGAAAACTAGCACGAAGTACATAGGTCTGTCCAGAATCGAGCGAAAGCGCATAACGGCCGTCGTTATTGGTAATAGAGTAACCCGCGAGATTCCCCGATTCTGGAAGGGTCGCAATGACGTTAGCAAACCCCAGTGGGGCTATACTATCTGCCACAGTCCCCCGCACTTGAACTTCCTGCCCGTGCACAGGGGCCATGGCCATCACGAGGAACATCAGGCCAAAGACAAATCTTGTTGTGATATTTAAAAGATACGACGAAAAATTACCTGCTTTATTCATGTTGAATGTTCAATGGGCTAAAAGACTCTGTTCTGTCTGGTGATACTAATATCTAAAATTTATGATGTTACTTTTATCTGAAATTTATCTTAATGCAGAAATGGTTCCATCCCAGGTAATGACATCACTCACCACGACCACGGCGACCAGAACGATTGCGCCAATTATCGCGCATTTCTTGGGTCTTTTCTTTGACTATGGTCTCGAATTCATCTTGAGTTACAACCGTACCTTTATCCGGCGCCTCAATGGTCGGCAAATCTTTTGGATTCATGACAATTTTAGAGCACAACAAGGTGGTGCGATCGGCATTGAGTTCAAGGATGAGTCCGGGAAGACCAGCATACTCTCCTGGGCCGTGGCCCACAGGAATTTGAGGGGTGAACCATGCCGTCACTTCAATGGTTTTAGGCATCTCTAGTTCATCAACTGGATTTGTTTTCAGGCTATCTGCTTTTTGCTTGTCTTGGTCTTTTTCGGTATCCTGGCCACGGCGACCACGACGACGCATCATGCTGAAATCATTGGCTTTGACCTGCTTTACGGCGCGCGCTTTTATCGCCATGTACGCCCCAATCATTTTTGTTTCATTGGTAACCTCCCATTGCAAGTCAGGAATTTCATCCTTGATTAAAAATGATTTACCAAAAAAATCATGAGTCTGCACCAAGGCCTTCTGTTCGAGATTTTTGTATTCAACACCTGGGGCAGCACTGGCCATCATCATCCCCCATCCGCGACTTCGGCTTTCGACATCTAAGGTCGCCTCTTGTTCATAAACAGACTCGCTGCCATTAAAGCTCAAGACATAAGTCTTTTCTAAATAGGACTTCATACGGGCCATGATCTGTTTTTTCATGTCCTCACTCATGCCTTGGCCACCAAAATTATCCATATCGACGGTCGTTTTGGACTGGTAGTAAGCTTGTCCTGCAAAATTTTGAGCTTGAGCACTCAAGCTCAAAACAGCCACCATAAAAAGTAAATATTTTTTCATTTCGATGTTTTATGTTTATAAAAATTAATCACTTGTAAACGTCTGATTCTGTTTAGACCCGCAACCCTTGAAAAGGTTTATGCAAAAAGAAGTGCCCACCTTTACTCAGGCTGTGTTATTTAAAAGCGCCAATTTAATTAATTAGATCAATGGCCCATGTTAATTCTCTGCCAATAAAGCACTTTTACTTTTGTAACTTGCCGCTGTTATCATTGAAAACATGACGCGTCTACTACTGCTAATTACTCTACTCTGCATTTCTTTAACCGGCTTTGCCCAGGTTTCGGACATAACAACGTCTTTAACACTAGAGTTGGACCAACAAACTAATTTGCCGGATATCGATCAGTTTATCGGCTATGACAGTTACGATCAATTGTATTGGGTCGACAAAAACACACTCTATAAACGCGGTACCCTTGGTGATTTTGAATTTTTGGAACTCATGTTGGGGCCTATAGACCATGTGGACCTGCAAAATCCATTGACCGTCTTAATATTTTATGCGGAGACCAATACACTCGTTTTTTTGGACAATCGACTCAACGAAAAAAAACGAGTCGATTTTAATTTGATTACGGAATTCCCTCAAGTTCAGTGGACCTATAACGCCGGGAGCAACCGTTTGTGGATTATGGATCAAAACAGTCAGCGTCTCTGGGTTTACGATACCCAAAAAATGAACGTTATTTTTCAAAGCCCACCCCTGCCGAACCTCAGAACCTTAAAATGCCGCTTTAACGATTGTATCGCTCAAACGGCAGACGAGCTCATCTACCTAAGTCTCTATGGAACCATTACCAAAAGACAATCGTTCACAGGCGGTCTGCTCAACGATAACAACGACCGGTACATAATTGTATCGGACCAAAGCACGCTATTTGACTTCATGTCAAATCAGGAATTGAATTTCCCCGAAATACGGCCAGAAAATCAGATTAACGACTTGCAGCTAACCCAAGATTTCCTTTATATTTACGACAGTAACGTCATTTGGCGCTACGCCTTAAATCCTATAAAAAAATAAAGAGTGCATGTTGCAGTAGCAGGAAATATTGGCTCAGGAAAAACAACCTTAACCGGCCTTCTATCAAAACACTACAGATGGAAAGCCCATTATGAAGAAGTGGAGCAAAACCCCTATTTGGATGACTTTTACAACCAGATGGAACGCTGGTCGTTTAATTTGCAGATTTACTTTTTAAACAGTCGTTTTCGTCAAATTTTAGACATTCGTGAGCATGGCAAAAATGTCATTCAAGACAGAACAATCTACGAAGACGCCCATATTTTTGCGCCAAACCTGCACGCCATGGGGCTGATGACCAATCGTGACTTTGAAAATTATAGCTCCTTATTTGATCTCATGGAAAGTGTCACCAAAGGACCCGATCTTTTGATCTACCTAAGGAGCTCAATTCCCAATCTGGTCAAGCAAATCCACAAACGTGGACGAGAGTATGAAAATTCCATCAGCATAGACTACCTCAGCCGACTCAATGAGCGCTACGAGGCTTGGATTCACAACTACGACAAAGGAAATCTACTGATCATCGATGTAGACGATCTAAACTTTGTGGACAATAAGGAAGATCTCGGTACAGTGATCAATAAAATAGACGCTGAGCTACACGGACTTTTTTAGGGCTCAAGGAATCCCCACTCTTCCATTAGCACGGCTCCATTGCCACTGCGCCATTACTAAAAATCAAAATAATAACACACAAGTCGCTGTGACCGAGGAAATATGAATGGCTTAAGCTCTTGGCAATTTCGCGATTTGTAATAATGGCACAGAGGCAAAAAAATACAAGGAATAAAAAACCCGGCGCAAAGCGCCGGGTTTTTTTTTGTTTATATCGGATGAGGATTACTCCTGCTCCACCTCAACTTCGATGACTTTTTCTCCGTCAACTTCGTCGATTTTAATGTTCAGAGCTTCTAAAGCCTCAACCTCAGCGCGCACTTCTTCTTCCGTACCTTCAAAAACTTGTACGCTTTCCTGAAGTTCACCATTAACTTCGGTAATGGTTGTAACTGTTGCTTTAACGGCTTCGCCCTCTTGCTCCATAATCACCTTTACTTTTTGCTCTTTTTGAACAGCCACTTCACCGAGCTCGGTAACCGTTCCGTCTTCAGAGACAAACATCATAGCGTGAGCTTCCGTAGCAGCACCCTCGTGATGACCACCGAGGATCGGGGCAATCACAAGTCCTACCAAACAGGTCAATTTAATCAAGATGTTCATCGATGGTCCAGAAGTATCCTTAAATGGATCTCCTACTGTATCTCCAGTAACGGCAGCTTTGTGCGCATCGCTACCTTTATAGGTCATTTCTCCATTGATTTCAACACCAGCTTCGAAAGATTTTTTGGCGTTATCCCAAGCACCTCCGGCATTGTTTTGGAAAATAGCCCACATCACACCGCTCACACAAACACCCGCCATATACCCTCCTAAAGGCTCAGCTCCAAAAAAGAGACCCACAACAATCGGCGTTACAATAGTCAAAAGACCTGGCAAAAGCATTTCTTTAAGAGCAGCCTGCGTAGAAATCTCTACACATTTTCCGTATTCTGGGGTTCCAGTACCTTCCATAATTCCAGGAATTTCTTTGAACTGTCTGCGTACTTCTTGCACCATTTCCATAGCTGCTTTACCCACAGATTTCATAGCCATGGCCGAGAATACTACAGGGATCATTCCCCCCACAAAAAGGGCAGCAAGCACATCAGCTTTGAAGATGTTGATACCGTCAATACCGGTAAAGGTCACATAAGCGGCAAATAATGCTAGAGCCGTAAGCGCTGCAGAGGCAATAGCGAATCCTTTACCTACAGCAGCGGTTGTGTTTCCAACAGAATCTAAAATATCGGTACGTTCACGTACGTGATCTTCTAGCTCGCTCATCTCGGCCACACCCCCTGCGTTATCCGCAATAGGACCAAAGGCGTCAATTGCTAGCTGCATGGCTGTAGTGGCCATCATCGCAGAAGCGGCAAGCGCCACACCATAGAATCCAGCAAGCTCATAAGAGCCGTAAATCGCAGCGGCAAATAAAAGCACACTCCAAAAAGTAGACTTCATCCCCACAGCCAAACCAGCGATAATATTGGTGGCAGCACCTGTAGATGAGTTTTGTACAATATCCATAACTGGCTTTTTCCCTAAACTCGTAAAGTAAGCCGTTACATAAGAAATAAGCGCTCCTACAGCAAGACCGATACAGGCCGCGTAGAATACGTTAAGCGAAGAGATTTCTTTATAACCTTCACCGAAAAACTTCATGTTCATGGTCTCTGGCAACATCCAATCAATTAAGAAATAACTGGCAATCAACGTCAAGATAATCGCTGCCCAGTTTCCGGTATCCAATGCTTTTTGCACTTGAGGCTCTTTGGCTGAGTTATCTTTGATACTCACCAAGAACGTCCCAATAATTGAGGCCAAAATCCCAACACCAGCAATAACCAAAGGCAATAAAATAGGACCCATACCTGAGAATGCCTCAGTCACTACTCCATTGGCTGCCATATCGCGAATGATATAATTTCCAAGTACCATAGAGGCCAATACTGTGGCCACATAAGAACCGAACAAGTCAGCACCCATTCCAGCAACATCCCCTACGTTATCTCCTACGTTATCGGCAATGGTGGCTGGGTTACGTGGATCGTCTTCTGGTATTCCTGCTTCGACTTTACCTACAAGGTCAGCACCCACATCGGCCGCTTTGGTGTAAATTCCTCCACCAACACGAGCAAATAAGGCAATACTTTCTGATCCTAATGAGAATCCGGCAAGAGCCTCAAGAACGATGGTCATTTCATTGTAGAAATCGCCTCCTACAGTCAGGAACTGTCCTAAAAAGAACATAAAGAACAAACTCAAACCAAGGACGGCCAATCCAGCAACACCAAGGCCCATAACCGTACCACCACCGAAAGAAACTTTTAGCGCTTGTGGCAGACTAGTCTTGGCAGCTTCAGCGGTTCTTGCGTTAGCTTCAGTAGCGACACGCATTCCGATATTTCCCGCCAAGGCCGAGAAGATGGCCCCAAAAATAAAAGCAGGAACAATCATCCAACTCGTGGTGTCTACCATTGTAGAAATTAAAAACAATAACGCAGCAGCGATCACAGAAAAGATCACTAACAATCTATATTCTGCATTCAGAAAAGCTAAAGCACCCTCTTTGATGCTTGTCGAAATGCTTTGCATGCGCTCACTTCCCGCGGCCTGTTTTTTGACCCAATTCATTTTGACCAACATAAACAACAGTCCTAATACAGACAGTGCCACAGGTACGTAAATAATGTTTTGTTCTAGCATAATTGATTATTTAGTAGGTTTTTATAGCAATTTTTTGCGGTTGCAAAATTAGTAAAATAGATCAGTTATCCAACTGATTCGTATGGATTAATGACCCAAAGATAACAAGCGATGCATACGCCTATTTTCAATTAAAGCTCGAGGTTTAACTTCAGGCCGTGCGGTACATGACTTTTTTGACCGCGGCAATCACATCCTCTTTATTAGGCAACCACTCAGCCAATAAAGCCGGCGAGTAAGGCGCAGGTGTGTCTGCAGTATTGATTTTTACAATTGGAGCGTCTAAATAATCGAAGACCTGAGACTGTACTTGATAAGTGATCTCTGTGGCTACGTTACCAAAAGGCCAAGCTTCTTCAAGAATGACTAATCGGTTTGTTTTCTTGACGCTGTCTAAAATAGCCTTATGGTCCATCGGGCGGACAGTCCTTAGGTCAATGATTTCACATTCGATACCTTCCTTAGCCAGCAGCTCAGCAGCGGCGTAGGCTTCTTTGATGATTTTTCCAAAAGAAACAATGGTCACATCAGAGCCTTTGCGTTTGATGTCGGCTACCCCAAGTGGAATGAGGTACTCGCCCTCTGGCACTTCACCTTTGTCTCCGTACATTTGCTCACTCTCCATGAAAATGACCGGATCGTCATCGCGAATGGCGCTCTTGAGCAGTCCTTTGGCATCTGCCGGATTACTCGGCACCACTACTTTTAGACCGGGTGTGTTGGCATACCAACTTTCGAAGGCCTGAGAGTGGGTGGCTGCTAACTGACCGGCAGAAGCAGTCGGACCACGAAAGACGATAGGACAATTGAATTGCCCTCCACTCATTTGGCGGATCTTTGCGGCGTTATTGATGATTTGATCAATACCCACCAAAGAGAAATTAAAGGTCATGAATTCCACGATTGGGCGATTGCCGTTCATGGCAGAACCAGTGGCGATCCCCGCAAAACCCAACTCGGAAATCGGCGTATCGATTACCCGCTTGGGCCCAAACTCATCTAACATACCCTTACTGGCTTTGTAAGCACCGTTGTATTCGGCGACTTCCTCCCCCATCAAATAAATGCTCTCGTCGCGACGCATTTCTTCGCTCATCGCCTCGCAAATTGCTTCTCTAAATTGAATCGTTTTCATGATTTTTATTGTCTATTGGGCCCAGTTTTTTTTGGGCGAAGCAAAAATAATACTATTTGAAAAGTTTGCTCGGTTTTTTACAATAATTCTGTATTTTTATTATGCATGCATAGTAAAATTGAGTGGATTATCGTATCTTTGTTACCTCTGAACAACGACTTAAAAACCGATCTTTACTCATGAAAATACTCGTGTGTATCAGTCACGTACCCGACACGACTTCCAAAATCAATTTTAACGCAGATCAAACCGAATTTGACACCAATGGCGTCCAGTTTGTCATCAATCCGAATGACGAGTTTGGTCTCACTCGCGCTCTTTGGTTTAAAGAAAAACAAGGC
The DNA here is from genome assembly GCA_038141525.1 of Flavobacteriaceae bacterium. Lineage (GTDB taxonomy): Bacteria > Bacteroidota > Bacteroidia > Flavobacteriales > Flavobacteriaceae > BACL21. The sequence continues at coordinate 580,800 of JAYQIF010000008.1, forward strand.
GCCACGGTACACGTGGTTAATGTTGGTGGCTCGGAAACAGAACCCACCCTGCGCAAAGCCCTGGCCATCGGTGCCGATGAAGCCATTCGTGTGGACCAACCCGCAACAGATGGTTACAGCGTAGCTCAGGCACTGGCTCCCGTGGTTAAAGAAGGTCAATACGATTTAGTGATTGCTGGCCGAGAATCCATAGACTACAACGGAGGCATGGTTCCTGGAATGCTGGCCAAGATGTGTAACTATGCCTTTGTCAATACCTGCATCAGCCTCGAAATTGAGGCAGGCAGCGCAACGGCTGTCAGAGAAATCGACGGCGGAAAAGAAACGCTCAAAGCTACACTGCCTCTTGTGATAGGCGGACAAAAAGGCCTGGTTGAAGAAAGCGATTTGCGCATTCCTAATATGCGGGGCATCATGCAAGCGCGCAGTAAGCCATTGCATGTGAAAGCACCCGAAGGGCATGCTGCCAAAGCACAAACACTGGGTTACCAGAAACCAGAACCAAAACAAGCCGTCACTTTAGTCAATAATGCGGAGCAACTCATCGATCTCTTACACAACGAGGCCAAGGTCCTTTAATGCCCAAGGTGACAAGAAAATAGAAACGAATAAGAACACAGAATTCAATAAGCCAACGTTTAAATTAAACGCAAAACCAAAAGCAGTCTTATGCCCATTTTAGTTTACGCAGAATCTGATCAAGGAAATTTTAAAAAGAGTACTCAAGAACTTATCTCATTTGCTCGTGCTATGGCGGACCAAATGGATACTGAGGTCGTTGCTGCAGTGACGCAAGACGCTTCAAGTGCTGACTTAGGACAATACGGTGCCCACAAGGTCCTGCATATCGATCATTCATCTCTAGAGACCTTCAACGCCGAACTTGTCGCTGAGGCACTGAGCCAAGCTGCTCGCGCAACCCAGGCCAATGTAATCGTCGTCTCTTCAGGCGCTAACAGCCGTTATATGGCACCCCTAATGGCCGTATCTTTAGAAGCTGGATACTTACCCAATGTGGTCGGGCTGCCCACGAGCTACGCTCCACTGACCGCTCCACATAATGTTTTTACCAATAAGGCATCGGCAAATACGGCTTTACAGACCGACATGAGCATTCTGGGCTTATCCAAAAACGCATACGGGGTACACCACTATGATACGACTGCAGAAATAAGTCAGTACAGCGCAGAGCTCGGGGGCTCAAATCTTGAGATCACCAGTACAGACAAGGCATCAAACAAAGTGATGATTGCCGACGCAGAAGTCGTCGTTTCTGCTGGACGGGGACTCAAAGGGCCAGAAAACTGGAATATGATAGAAGAGTTGGCCGAGGTCATGGGAGCCGCCACCGCCTGCTCAAAACCTGTGAGTGATTTAGGATGGCGCCCACACAGTGAACACGTGGGACAAACCGGAAAACCGGTGGCAGCGAATCTTTACATCGCTATTGGCATCAGCGGAGCGATTCAGCATTTAGCAGGAATTAACTCCTCCAAAGTAAAAGTAGTGATCAATACAGATCCGGAAGCGCCTTTTTTCAAAGCCGCAGATTACGGAATCGTCGGTGATGCGTTTGAGGTTGTACCAGACCTCATTCAAAAATTAAAAGAGTTTCAAGCGCAAAACGCATAAATTTCTTAATTTGGTGCTGGCAAGCACAGTAAACGCTTGCTCTTTGGCCGAGCCAAGAATAATACCCGCCAACATGAGCCTTGTGCGCCTTAATATCAAAGGAATCTCTTACAGCCAAACACAAAATGGGGCCTATGCCTTGATTTTGAGCGAAGAAGACGGAGATCGAAAATTACCCATAGTGATCGGCGCCTTTGAGGCTCAGTCTATTGCGATTGCTCTAGAAAATGAAATCCGTCCGCCGAGGCCCTTAACCCATGATTTATTCAAAACTTTCGCCGAGAGATTCGATATTTTAGTCAAGCAGGTCATCATTCACAAACTAGTCGATGGAGTATTCTACTCGAGTATTATCGCTGAGCGCGGAGAGGATGAAGAAATTTTAGATGCCCGCACCAGCGACGCCATTGCCCTGGCCTTGAGGTTTAATGCCCCCATATTTACCTACAAAGACATCCTGAATCAGGCGGGTATTCATCTGCAAACAACCCCCTCAAGTTCGGACGAATCACACCAACAAGACGGCGCAATTGCACGGCTCATGGACCAAGAAATCGAAAATGAGCGCAAAACAGAGAATTACGCCAAGCATACGCTCAAAGAACTCAAAGCGCTTCTTAGCGAGGCCATTACTCAAGAGGATTATGAGGCCGCAGCCAGACTGCGAGACGAATTATCCAAAAGAAATAAATAAACATGCTCAGAAGACTATTGCTCTTAAGTCTGCTATTGATCAATTTTTTGGCTCAAAGTCAATCCGTAGAGGGCCAATGGCAGTTTCAAGCGATTTCTCGTGATGGAATTCCCTTGTTTGACATAAATACAGAACTAGATTTAATGACTCTGGAGTCGGGTCAGTTCTACTACACCCTTGAAGCAAAAAACAAGCTCGAGGCGCGGGGCAGTTACCAAGTGAATGAGGATATTTTGAGTTTTCAATACAGCGAGCCCAAAGACACCCTACGCCGTTACGTGTTTCGATCAAACGGCGACACTTTAATTTTATCTGAAGCAGGGATTGATTATCGTTTTATCCCAAAAAAAACCGGCCCAGAATTGGCTGGCCTTGCTGAAAATAAGAACAATACAAAAGCTTCAGGTGGTCTGAGCATCAGTCTAGAGAGTTTGGGACGTGGTCTATTGGGTTTGGGATTTTTGGTATTGATCGGTTATCTTCTGAGTAGCAATCGCAGGCGTATTGATTGGCGCCTGGTCGGAACAGGCCTTCTGCTCCAAGTCATTTTTGCCATTTTGGTCCTCAAAGTTGATCGAGTCGCACAAAGTTTTGATTGGCTCTCTCAACAAGTCGTAACATTTTTGAATTTCAGTGAAAAAGGGGCTGAATTCCTTTTTGGGGGTTTGGTCAACAATCAAGATACATTTGGCTATATTTTCGCCTTTAAGGTACTGCCCACGGTGGTTTTCTTTTCGGCGTTTACCTCGGTGCTTTATTATTTTGGTATCATTCAAAGGGTGATCAAAGTTTTTGCCTGGATCATGAGCCGAACCATGCGGTTATCTGGAGCCGAAAGTCTTGCCGCAGCAGCCAATATATTTATCGGTCAAACCGAGGCGCCTCTTGTGGTGAAGCCCTATCTAGACAGAATGACCAAGAGCGAGCTCATGTGTCTTATGGTGGGCGGTATGGCGACCATCGCTGGCGGAGTTCTCGCCGCTTACATCGCCTTTTTGGGAGGCTCGAGTGAAGCGGAGAAAATTTATTTTGCCAAGCATTTACTCACCGCTTCAATCATGTCGGCTCCAGCGGCTATTGTCATCGCCAAAATGCTTTATCCAGAGACCGAAGAGGTCGATCGCAAACTCGACGTTTCCAAAGAAAAAATAGGGATCAATGTCCTAGACGCAATTGCCCGGGGGACAACAGACGGTCTTAAACTCGCCATTAACGTAGGGGCTATGCTTTTGGTATTCACGGCCCTGATTGCTGTATTTAACTGGATTACCGTGGATTGGATCGGCGGACCAACCGGACTAAACGAGCAAATAAACGAACAAACTGCGGGACGATACACAGGACTCTCATTACAATATATCTTGGGTAATTTATTTGCCCCAGTGGCCTGGTTAATTGGCGTACCCACTGCAGATATCGTCGCCGTGGGACAACTTTTGGGAGAAAAAACCATACTCAACGAGTTCTTTGCCTATGCCTCCCTATCCGATCTTAAAAACAGTGGAATACTCACCGCAAATCGCTCTATTGTGATTGCCACATACTCACTATGTGGTTTTGCTAATTTTGCCTCCATTGGGATTCAAATCGGAGGAATCGGCGGACTGGCCCCCAGCCAACAATCTAATTTGGCCAAGTTCGGAATAAAGGCCCTAGTGGGGGAACTGTGGCTGCATTGATGACAGCAACCATCGCGGGTATGCTCATTGGGTGATCCTAATGATATGCCGATTGGGCGACCCCAATTAGCAGTTAATAACTATTGATAAATGGAACCCATTCGCGCGTATTCAGGGTCTTATGTTTTTTTATTTTTATCCTAATTTGAAGCGTATTATTTAAATGAAACAATACCACGACTTAGTGCGCCATGTGCTGGAGCATGGTGCGATTAAAGAAGACCGCACAGGGACCGGAACCAAAAGTGTTTTTGGCTACCAAATGCGCTTTGACCTCAGCCAAGGCTTTCCTATGGTGACCACCAAAAAGCTCCATCTCAAGTCCATCATCTATGAGCTTTTGTGGTTTCTAAAGGGGGATACCAACATCGCCTACCTTCAAGAAAATGGGGTGCGTATTTGGAATGAATGGGCAGACGATCAAGGCAATCTAGGCCCGGTTTACGGTCATCAATGGCGTAATTGGAATAGTGAGGAGATCGATCAGATTTCAGAGGTCATTGAGACATTAAAAAACAATCCGGACAGTCGACGCATGTTGGTCAGTGCCTGGAATCCTTCGGTACTTCCCAACACCAAACAGTCGTTTGCGGATAATGTCGCGCAGGGGAAAGCGGCGCTACCGCCTTGTCATGCCTTTTTTCAATTTTACGTCGCAGACGGCAAACTTTCCTGCCAGCTTTATCAGCGCAGTGCTGACATCTTTCTTGGGGTACCTTTTAATATTGCGTCCTATGCACTTTTGACCATGATGATGGCTCAGGTCTGCGGCTATGCACCCGGAGATTTCGTGCACACCTTTGGTGATGCGCATATCTACAGCAACCATATGGAGCAACTCGAATTGCAACTCTCGCGCGAGCCCAGACCACTGCCTAAAATGCACTTAAACCCGGAGATCAAAAATATTTTTGACTTCACCTTTGAAGATTTTACCCTAACTAATTACGACCCGCATCCCCACATTAAAGGAGCCGTAGCGGTTTAATCATTGACGAAAATTTCTAAACATACAATTATGAAAAAATACATCATCGCCAGTCTAATAATGCTCACCTCCAACATCCTGATGGCACAAGAATGGGGCACAGTTGACAAAAACAAGGTCACGATGAAAGAAATCGCGCCGGTTTGGGCGGGATGTGAAGGTCAATCTGGCCCAAGTTTACAGAAGTGTTTTACCCAAAAACTCACCCAGCACGTGATCAAAAACTTTAAATACCCCGCCGATGCCTACAAAAGCAACACTCAAGGCCGAGTAATTGTGGAGTTTATCATCAACACTGAAGGCATGGTGGAAATCAAAAAAGTCAGTGGAGGCGCCCCATCACTGCAAGAAGAAGCACGTCGTAATATTAGTATGATCCCAAAAATGGTGCGCCCAGGAATGCAAGCGGGCAAACCAAAAGCCATTCAATACACCGTGCCCTTTGATTTTAAAACAGGGAAGTAAACAAATTTCCGCACCGAGGAGCAACCCTAAAATAGGCTTATGATTACCATGATTGCCGCCATTGGAGCAAATCACGAACTGGGTAAGGACAACGACCTGGTCTGGCATTTGCCGGATGACTTTAAACGCTTTAAATCTCTGACAACCGGCCACAACATCATCATGGGGCGTAAGACTTTTGAGTCATTTCCCAAACTGCTCCCGAACCGCCGACACATAGTGATCACGCGCAATCGTGAATATCAGGTTCCCCCAGAGGTCATTGTGGCGCAAAACATGGACGAGGCTTTAGCATATTGCCAAGAGGATCCCCAACCCTTTATTATTGGGGGTGGTGAAATCTATAGTCTGGGTATGGATTACGCCGATTGCCTGGAACTCACCCATGTAGAAGGTCAATTTGATTGCGATACATTTTTTCCTGAAATAGACCACGAAGTCTGGGAGTGTGTGTCCACCGTAGCACATAAAAAGGATGAAAGACACAATTACGCCTTTAGGTTTAACACCTATCACAGGAAAAAATAGACAAAAAAAATAGCAAGACAATTATCAACTTATGAACGCATATGTTTTTCCGGGCCAAGTGGCCCAATTTACAGGAATGGGTCAAGATCTATACGATCAATCTGCACTGGCCAAATCTCTATTTGAGCAGGCCAATGAGATCCTTGGTTTTGACATTACCAAAATTATGTTTGAAGGTTCGGCCGAAGATTTAAAAAAGACCGAAGTGACCCAACCCGCTGTGTTTTTGCATGCCACGATTTTGGCGCAAGTCTTAGGCGACTCCTTTAAGCCCGATATGGTCGCTGGACATTCCCTCGGGGAGTTTTCTGCCTTGGTGGCCAATAAAACCCTATCGTTTGAAGATGGGCTCCAGCTGGTCTCAAAGCGCGCTCAAGCCATGCAAAAAGCTTGTGCTTTAGAGCCCTCAACCATGGCTGCTGTTTTAGGATTGGAGGATGCTGTTGTGGAACAAATTTGTCGGGATACACCAGGTACTGTGGTCGCTGCCAATTATAATTGCCCTGGTCAGCTCGTGATCTCTGGGAGTGTCTCTGCCGTAGAAGCGGCTTGTGCTAAATTAAGTGAGGCAGGCGCCCGACGTGCCCTGATCCTACCGGTGGGTGGGGCATTTCATAGCCCGCTCATGGCCCCTGCCCAAGATGAATTAGGCCAGGCCATCGAGGCCACCCATTTTGACAAACCGAGTTGTCCTGTGTATCAAAACGTAACGGCATCGGCTGTGATTGACCCAGCCGCGATCAAAAGCAATTTGCTCAGCCAATTGACCGCTCCAGTGCGATGGACTCAAAGTGTACAACAGATGATAAAAGATGGGGCGACTCATTTTATTGAAGTCGGTCCGGGGAATGTGTTGCAAGGCTTGGTCAAGAAAATTGACCGCTCAGCACAAACAGAGAAGGCCGGGATTTAGGCCGAAAGAATGCGACTGTAATTCTAGGGAAAATCAGGTTACAGCCCGCGGATACGCTTTTCCCAAGCCCAGGCTGAGGAAAGGGAGGCCGACAAGTCTCTTTTTGTAGACCAGCCCAGCTCCTGGGTGGCCTTAGTGGTGTCTGCATAAACAGCAATAACGTCTCCAGCGCGTCTGCCCACGATTTTGTAAGGCAGCTTTACCCCTGTGGCTTTTTCAAAGGTTTGTATGACTTCAAGCACCGAATTACCCTGTCCTGTTCCCGAGATTAAAGACTTCTACCGGCTCTTTTTGGGCGTTATTCACTAAGCGATCCAAAGCCACTACATGAGCCTCGGCCAAATCCATCACGTGAATGTAGTCTCTGATACAGCTCCCATCGGGTGTGGGGTAATCATCGCCAAATACCGAAAGTTCCTGTCGCAGCCCAGCAGCGGTCTGAGTAATAAAGGGCACCAAGTTCTGTGGGACGCCCTTGGGTAATTCACCGATCAAAGCCGAATCATGGGCCCCAATGGGATTAAAGTAGCGCAGTAAAATCGTGCGCAAACCACTGACCTTGCACAAATCATGAAGAATTTCTTCAGCGATTTGCTTGGTGTTGCCGTAAGGGGACAAGGCTCTTTTTATTGGAGCAGACTCATCGATGGGTAAGTGATCAGGCTCTCCGTATACAGTACATGAAGAGCTAAAAATAAAATTGTGAACCCCGTGGGCCACACAATTCTGTAGCACATAAACGAGTCCATTGATGTTGTTTTCGTAGTAAAGCAACGGGTTTTCGACACTCTCTCCTACCGCTTTACTGGCCGCAAAATGAATCACTCCATCGAAGGAGTGCTCATTAAAAGATTGTTTACCGCTGACTTATCGCGTAAATCCAATTCCATAAATTCTGGGGTAAATCCGAGAATTTCATCCAATCCTTTAAGGACATCGCGCTCAGAATTCGAGAGATCATCCACGATTAAAACCGAGTATCCACTCTCGTGCAAGGCCACTACGGTATGCGACCCGATATAACCCAATCCTCCGGTAACCAGTATTTTACCCATGGCGGTGTTCTTTTACGTATTCAATGACTGTATTGGTGATAAATTCTATTTGATCCTCTTCTAACTCCGTGTGCATCGGTAGAGAGATCACGCATTGCACGAGCTGATTGGTCACAGTAAAGTCCGCTTCATTGTAGCGCTTGTCCGTGTAGGCCTTCTGGGCATGGAGCGGAATCGGGTAATATACCCCGCATGGTATGTTGTGTGCCGCAAGATGTTTCACCAATGCATCACGATCAATACCGTCGATCTTTAAGGTGTACTGATGGAATACATGACAATCGCACTGGGCGCAAATGCCTTTATCGGGGCCGCAGACGCCGCTGGGCGTGGTAATGCCCGGCACCTGAGCGAAGGCTCTGGTGTAAGCCGCCGCAGCGCGGCGCCGCGCGGCGTTATACTCATCGAGCTTTGGTAGTTTTGCGCGCAATACCGCAGCTTGGAGCGAATCCAAACGCGAATTCACCCCAACCACATCGTGGTGGTAGCGCTTGTACATCCCGTGATTCACGATGCCACGCAAAGTATGTGCTAAATCATCGTCATTGGTAAAAATTGCCCCACCATCTCCATAGCATCCAAGATTTTTAGAGGGAAAAAATGAAGTGGAGGCCACATGGCCGATGGTTCCTGTTTTTGGTTTTTGTCCGTCGCTGAAGGTGCAATGTGCTCCTATTCCTTGAGCGTTGTCTTCAATGACATAAAGATTGTGATTTTAGCCAAGGTCATCAGGGGCTCCATATCGGCCGAGAGTCCAAATAAATGAACTGGCACAATGGCTTTGGTGCGCGGGGTAATGGCCCGTTCGATTGCAGCCAAGTCAATATTAAAATTGATCGGGTCCACATCGACAAGTACCGGTGTGAGCCCCAAAAGGGCAATAACCTCAACCGTTGCTGCAAAAGTAAAATCTGCAGTGATCACCTCATCACCCGGTTTTAATCCTAGACCCATCATCGCAATTTGCAAAGCATCGGTCCCATTAGCACAAGGAATCACATGTTTTACACCCAAATAGGCTTCCAATTCTTTTTGAAAAGCGTGCACCTCGGGACCATTGATAAAGCTCGCATTATCGATCACCTCTTGCATGGAGGCCGTAACACGGTCCTTAATTTCGGCGTATTGACCCTGTAGGTCTACCATTTGTATTTTTTTCATTGGGCGGATTTTGATGTGTCAAAACTACGAAAAATTGACCTACAAGCGCCACGGAATTGCCTAAAGAACCGTAATTTAGCCCCTAGGCTTATGGGGCAAATCATCTACAATTCGCTGAGTTTTTTTGGGCATATTTTACTACGCCCATTGCAGTGGGTGGGCTCTAAAAAATTGCGTGCCTTTTGGACCGGGCGAGACAATACTTGGAGCCGACTAGAGGGTCTTGACCAAAACAACCCAAATAGACTCTGGATGCACTGCGCTTCGCTCGGGGAATTCGAACAAGGTCGACCCATATTGGAATGGATGCGTCAAAACTATCCTGAGCACCAAATTGTACTGAGCTTTTTCTCTCCCTCGGGCTTTGCCCCTAAACAAAAAACACCTTTGGCCGATTTGGTGGTCTATCTGCCGTGGGACAATCCCAGTAATGCAAAAAAGTTTGTTAATCATGTTGCCCCGAGCGCGGCATATATTGTCAAAAGTGATCTCTGGCCAAACTACCTCATTGAGTTACATAAACGAAGCATCTCCACTTATGTAATCGCTGCTCGATTTAAACACAAACACTGGATTTTTGGTCCTGCTGGGGGGTTCATGCGCAAACATCTCTCTAATTTAACCCATATTTTTGTCCAAGACCAACACTCGCTGGACTTACTCAAAACCCATGGCATTAATCAATGTAGCCTTAGCGGGGATACCCGCTTTGATCGTGTTTGGGCCCAAACTAAACAAGACAATACTCTTGATTTTCTTGAGGTTTTTAAAACTAATGAGCCCTGTGTTATTTTGGGCAGTTCTTGGCCAAAAGGCCATGACTTGTGGTTCGAAGCCATAAACCAATACGTCGAGCAAGGTGTTCAATTTATCATTGCTCCACATGATTTAAATCCCGACGAAATCAACCGACTTCAAAATAAAATCACCACCACTTGCGCCGTATACAATGGAACAATTACCCCAGAGCTGAGTCAGGCAAAGGTCCTAATTATCAATACTATTGGTCATCTCTCTCGGGCCTACGCCGCTGCAGACCTCGCCTATATCGGTGGAGGCATGGGCCATAATGGTCTTCACAATATTTTAGAGCCCGCGGCTTTTGGCCTACCCATTGTGATCGGTCCTGTCTATGATAAATTTCCAGAAGCTTTAGATTTATTAAAGCGCGGTGGTTCAAGCATTGTACGAAACCCTGAAGATGCCATTAAAGGCTCTTGGAACAGTGGTGCAGTGATCCAAAAAAATTCAAATCGATGGGGGCGATCAATCAGGCCTACATTCAAGAGCACTCGGGAGCGACAAAGCATATTATCAATCACTTGGCATCTGCTCAAAAAGCTTAAGTGGCACCAACGGATCTGCCGCACTATGCCATCTCTATTGACTGAGTCGGTTAATTTGACCTTTGAGTTCATTCATGGACTCTTGCAACTGACGCAGAAGAGTACTCTCGCTTGGTTCCTCTAAACCAAAACTAAGTTTACTGTTTACTTGCCAAAGCTCCTGTATGTCCTTTGTGGCGACCTCAATGGGTAAATACTCAGTATTGAGAGATACCAGACGCACTTTGTGTGGCATACCCGGTATTTTCTCGAGCTTCTTAACCAATACAGAGTCATGAAGGACGACAATATGAATTTTCTGATCCGACGCCTCTGCAATATGACTTACAGCGCGGCCAAGGACCCATTCTCTCGGACGTATGTTGGGCAGCATACTGTCTCCCTCAACTTGGAATCCACGATAAGTGGCATTGCGAAACTCAGGTAAAGGCATGTGAAAGGCCGGTAAATGACCTACCCAGGTTACATCCTGAATGTTATGGGGATAGCCCGCGGCGGCCTTTTGATTGACAAGAAGGATTGTGTCTTCTCCTTTAGGGTCTACAGCGATCACTTTAGGCTGAACGTTAGATTGATCCAGACTCAGATTCATTTCGTGGCTTTTGCCATACAACCAAAGTGGATTAATGCTAAACTGCTGTAGTAATTCCATCACAACAGATCCAGTAATTTTGGTTTTGCCGCGTTCTATATCGGCAGTACTTCCTTTAATGCCCAATAAGGCTGCAAATGATTGCTGAGTATGCCCATGATCTTCTCTGATTTTTTAAATCGTCGATTTTCTACAGATAAATGTTGCTTCATTGGTTAAAAATAAACATATTTTGGAAATATTCCATATAAATTAAGGAAATATTCCATTAAATTTTAATGCTAACTCACTAACAATCAATAAGTAAATTATTATATCTTTATTGCTCGGAAAGAATAACCATTAAACCCATTTATTATGAAAAAAGTATTGATCACTTTTGCTGCTTTGGCAATGATTGCTTCAGTCACCTCTTGCAGAGAAACTGAAAAGAAAACCGAAGAAACTGTTGAGGCCGCTGTAGAAGCCACAACTGATGCTGCTGAAGAGGCCACAGATGCCGTTGAAGAAGCTGCTGATGCTACCGAAGAAGCTGCCGAGGAAGCAACTGACGCTGCAGAAGACGCTGTAGAAGATGCTGCTGACGCGGCCGAAGGTCACGATGACGCTGCACACTAAGAATAGTCTTAGTAAAAAACCAAACCCTCACAATGTGAGGGTTTTTTTGTTTTATTACTGTGATTAGTGCTTGAGCCTTAGAAATTATAGCGCGCACCTACACCAATGGTAAAATGAGAATAGGCATTATCCGTATCAATATCATAGGACGCTCCGTCTTCTTCAACAGTAGTATACTTTCCATTTAGATAATCAAGGTTCACAGAAAACTTAAATCCTTGATCAAATCCAAATACAAAGGATTGGCCAAGCATCCAACCGCTTCCTGTAGCTGTTGAATCTACGTCTCCACCTTCATAATCGGCAACCCCGGCTAAAGAGAAAACGTATTGAGGTTTAATATCCCAAGCGATGTTGTCGCCTAAAGCAAGCGTGTACATTGGTCCTAGCCCTAAATAACCGGCTCCGAAGGCAGCTGTGTCCCCAGCTTCATCCTCGAAAGTGCTCGCGGCAGCACCATAAGTTAGTGTAGCTCCAATACTTTCGGTAAAACGATATCCAAAGTTTAGATTAAAATCGAAACCAGTGCCCAATTCGAGATTGTCTCCGACGTCTCCACCCGGGAAAGAGGCTCCTAGGTTAAGCGCCAAATACGCCTTAGAATCTTGTGCCATTGCCCCAAAAGAGACCAAGGCGACCATTAAAAAAATCAGTTTTTTCATGTGTTGTTGTTTTTGGTTAATAATTACGATAATCAGTATCAACCAATTATCTAGTCCATTAAATGATTATAGACTTATCCTAAAGATAAGTAAAATTTAGGCTCAGTTTCACAGACCAGTCAATTTTTTGTAACTCCCTGCTTCCGATTGTCATGAAATGCACCGTTCTTGGCACGAACAACATTATTTTAAAAAGTGATAATCCTATTGTGGTATTTATTTTTGCCTCGAATTTATAAATTCGAGGACCTACCCTGCCACAATCCTTGACCATGAACGACATTCAGAGTATCATTGTGTATGAATGAGAAAGTCGCACAACGCATCAAACAACTTCGCCTTAAAAAATGGCCTTTCCCAAGAGGGCTTATCTCATCTGGCTGAACTCGATCGTAAGTACATCGGGATCATCGAAAAAGGAAACACCAATATCTCTATCCAAGTGCTTTCTCAAATTTGTGAGGCGCTGGATATTTCCCTGTCGGAGTTTTTTAAAGGGTTTTAAAAGTTATAGCGCAATCCAGCACCCATACTGATACGAACATAACTATTTTCTGAACTCAAATCAGTGGTGATGCCGCCGCGTTCATTTTCTTTGAATTTTCCGGTTAAATAATCCACATTGATTGAAAATTTAAGGCCCTGGACCTGAGCCAAAAACCCAAGAAGTTGAAGCCAAATAACCGGACCCCTTTGCTGTAATGTCATTATCTCCGCCTTCAAGGTCAGTTAAGCCCGACATGGACAACAATAATTGTGGTCTGAATTCCACTACAGAGCTGCCTAAGCCAATAGGATAGGTAAACATGGGGCCAATACCCAAATACCCAACAGAAAATACAGCCCCTTCTTCTGGCACGTCCTCTTGATTAAAAACAACCTGGTCAAATTCGTTAGCAGATGCCCCCCATGTAGCGGTGAGTCCCAACATTTCGGTAAATCGATAGCCGACATTTAAGTTGAGATCTAGACCAGTATATTGATCCATAAAAGCACCTTGATCCGAATTAATAATATAGTCCCCGCCATTGGGAAAAACTGCCCCTGCAGAAAGCATCACATAAGCTTTTGAGTCTTGAGCCGCCAAATTCAGGGTAACAAGGGCGACCAAAATAGTGAGTAGATTCTTCATGATAAATCGTTTTGGTTGGTTAATTAATTAAATACTACTTGCCAATAAATAGTTTTTTACATTGGTAAGTTAATAAAAAATTCATGATGTTCAAAAACAACAACTTACAAAAAATCACCCCCAACGCAACTTCAGCGATGGGGGTGATGCAATTAACCAAAACAACAATTAAACAAACAATTAATTAAACAACCATATTAAACTTTAAACATTTTTAATCCATTTGTATTGGTTTTCTTTTTTTCGAGTTATCGCGAACTAGGGAATCAATGGCGTCTGCAATTTTGCAATTGAGCGATTGATTTCTTCTTGGGTGAGCTCGTGCTTGACAATTTTACCCGCGAAATAATCCTGATAAGCCTTCATGTCGAAATTACCGTGACCGCAAAGATTCACTAAATTGTTCGCGAAACGCCCTCCTCTTTACATTTTTTGCGCTTCAGCGATTGCTGTCGCGATGCCGTGGGTCGCTTCGGGTGCTGGAATGATTCCTTCAGCCTTTGCGAATTGCACCCCAGCCGAGAACACCTCGAGATTATCATGGGCTCGGGCCTCTATTAGCTTATCCTTTAAAAGTTGGCTCACGATCACTCCTGCTCCATGATAGCGCAGGCCTCCGGCATGAATCGGGGCAGGCACAAAGTCATGACCCAGAGTATACATGGGCAGCAGCGGGGTCATACCAGCCGTATCGCCAAAATCATAACGGAACACTCCCCGCGTTAAGCTTAGGGCATGAGGCTGGTTCACTGGCGATGCAGCGAATGTTGCGTCCTTCATCAAAATTCAAGCGTAAAAACGGAAAGGCCAGTCCGGCAAAATTAGAACCACCCCCAAAAGGCGCAATGACGATATCTGGCATATCTCCCGCCTTTTCCATTTGCTTGATGGCTTCTTGGCCAATGATGGTTTGATGCAGTTTCACGTGGTTCAGCACACTGCCCAGAGCGTATTTGGTATGCTCATCTTTAGCCGCGACTTCAATCGCCTCAGAAATTGCAATCCCCAAAGATCCCGAAGTATCAGGATGCTCTGCGAGAATTTTCTTGCCGATTTCTGTCGCCTCCGAGGGTGAAGGATGCACCGTACCTCCCCAAGTATTCATCATAACCTTTCTGTGCGGTTTGTGATCATAGGAAAGACGCACCATAAACACCTCGCATTCAAGACCGAAATGTTGACACGCAAAACTCAAAGCACTCCCCCATTGTCCCGCACCAGTTTCTGTGGATATTTTTTTTACCCCTTCCATTTTATTGTAATAGGCCTGAGGAACTGCAGTATTGGGCTTATGACTCCCTGTGGGGCTCACCCCTTCATACTTATAGTATATTTTGGCTGGGGTATCGAGCATCTTCTCCAGATTATACGCGCGATACATGGGTGTAGGACGCCACATGCTATAGATGTTGCGTACCTCATCGGGGATGGTCACGTATTTATCGGTGGTTACCTCTTGCTTGATGAGCTCCATCGGAAATAAAGGCGCTAAGGCTTCAGGCCCGATCGGCTCCAGTGTTCCTGGATTCAGCGGCGGCAGAGGTTTGTTCGGCATATCCGCAATGATATTGTACCATTGCTCCGGGATTTCTTTTTCACTTAGCAGAATTTTTCGTTCCATAATTACATCATTTAAATCAAATTGGGTTAAAAAAAAAGCCCATCGCGAACGATGGGCTTTGTATGATATAGATAACAACAGCTAGTTCACGAGACGGACGTTTCGTGAGGCCACCAGTTGTTATTTAAAAATTGTCTTTTCATTGTGATAAAAGTAGTGGGTGTATTTTATTTTTCCAAAATTCTAGAGAAAAATATTTACGAAAACTACAAAATATCCGTAACCACCTTATAATGAGGGTCTTCCATCACGTTTACGTCGATGATCTGCTCGGCATTGCGCAAGAGTTTCAAACAATCTGCGCTTAAGTGCTTTAGGCGGACTCGCTTCCCTTGGGCAGCATATCGCTCCGTAAGTCCATTAAGGGCTTCAATAGCCGACATGTCTACCACACGACTTTCTTGAAAATCAATAATCACCTCCTCAGGATCATTGGCGATGTCAAATTTTTCATTAAACACGGCCACAGAGCCAAAGAACAAGGGACCATAAATTTCATAATGCTTTATCCCTTGGCTATCGACATGCTTGCGCGCGCGTATTCTTTTGGAGTTATCCCAGGCAAACACTAACGCAGAGACTACTACCCCGATAAGTACCGCAATCGCCAAATTATGAGAGAGTACTGTGACCAGCGTCACTAAAACCATGACAAAAATATCTGACTTTGGCATTTTGTTTAAGGCCCGAAAACTCGCCCATTCAAAAGTCCCCACCGAGACCATAATCATAAGCCCCGTGAGCGCAGCCATAGGCAGGCGTTCTATTATCGGTGCGCCAAACATCACAAAAACCAGCAGCATAACTGCAGCGACAATCCCCGAGAGTCGGGCTCGCGCCCCCGAAGAAATATTAATCAAACTTTGACCAATCATGGCACATCCGCCCATACCTAAGAAAAATCCAGAGAGGATGTTTGCGCCACCTTGCGCTATGGCTTCTTTATTGCTGCGCCCTCTTGTCCGGGTAATTTCATCGACAATATTTAAGGTCAACAAGCTTTCGATCAGACCCACCCCGGCCACTATAGCCGCATAGGGCAAAACCAGTAATAAAGTCTCCATATTAAAAGGCACATCAGGAATAGAAGGCACCGGAAAACCTCCGCGGACAGAAGCGATGTCCCCTACGGTAGACGTTTGTATGTCAAAAAAGTAAACAAGGGCGAAAATCGTTAGAATCGCCGCTAATCCCGAAGGAAAGGCTTTGGTCAGTTTGGGCAGACCCCAAACAATCAGAATGGCCAAAGCAACCAGCCCCATAAAACTGTACAGTGCCGTTCCCTGCATCCAAGGGGCAGAAGGGTCTGTGCTGTTAACCGTAAACTGAGGCAACTGAGCCATAAAAATGATAATCGCCAGACCGTTGACAAAACCGAAAATCACAGGCTGTGGTACCAGACGAATAAATTTACCCAAGCGTAAAAATCCAAAAATCAATTGGAGCACTCCGGCCAGAATTACGGTCAAAAATATATACTCGGTAATCTGCTCGATATTAATTTCAGGGTATAAAACCCGTAACTGAGCAATGAGTCCGACAAAAACGACAGCAACCGCTCCCGTAGCTCCAGAAATCATTCCCGGGCGTCCTCCGAAAATCGCCGTAACCAGCCCCATCATAAAAGCCGCATAGAGCCCGGTAAGTGGAGATAGTCCCGCCAATAATGCAAAGGCCACGGCTTCTGGCACTAAGGCCAGGGCCACGGTGAGTCCAGACAGTACTTCAATTTTATAATCTACCTTTTGGCGAAAGTCAAATAGGTTTAAGTATTTCTTCATAATTGTATTTTGTGCTGTAGCTGATTTGTTTTCTGAGCTAACAAAGTATCCAAGTCCCATTACTGATTGGGCTTAAAACTGACTCGATAAGGCCTGATTCATGCAATGGAAAGGTTTGCTCCATTCCTTTCATCAAGAAATTCGGCCTTTAGATCAATCCAACAATTTTTTGACTATCTGGCTTTAGTGATTGAATAAAAGAAATCGATCAGGCGCCCCTGCTCATCGACTAGGTACTTCTGAAAGTTCCATTTAACTGAAGAATCCTGAGATCCATTTTTGGCTTTTTGAGTCAGCCATTGGTAAAGCGGATGCTGATTGGGCCTTTGACCTCAATTTTTTCGGTCATAGGAAATTCTACACCAAATTAGCACGGCAAAACGATTGGATCTCAGCCTCATCTCCCGGTTCTTGACCGCCGAATTGGTTACAGGGTAGTCCAATCACCACAAGCTTATCTTTATGATTTTCATAGAGCTCCTGAAGAGCGTCGTATTGCTTAGTGAACCCGCATTCGGAGGCCACGTTCACAAAAAGAATCTTTTTGCCTTTGTACTGAGCGAGATTCATAGGCTTGCCGTCGATGCCCTCAATAGCAATATCGTAGATGGATTCAACTGGTTGCTGCGCCATAGATTTTGGACCACAACCGAAAGCGGAAAAACAAAGCAGTCCGCCAAACAACATTCTTAACATAACTTTTTTTTGCAAAGGTAGGCCCTGAGCAACAACATAAAGAAATAAGTGACTAAAAATTTACCCAAAAAGCCCAATCTCAAAACGCAAAACCATGCATTTCACGACAAAAACAATGTCACTGGTGACAAAGAATTAGTGGATCCACTTGTTTCCACTATATGATTTGTATTTATCGAAGGAATATTTTTAATTTTAAAATACTAAAGCTCAAAACCTTAGAGAATGACAACCTCACCCTATAAAAAAGGTCATCGGTTTACTGGTGGCCACTCTTTTTTTATTCAATACTTCCATTAGCTTACCTCGCACCGAATCAGCCAAAGCGTTTCAATTCCGCATCAAAATGGATCTACACCAAGCGTACTCGAGTACGAGTCATGAATATATTCATCTTGGCGGGGCTGAGTGGACATTTAATGAAGATATTAGTAGCTGGGACACAAGTAATGTAATCGATATGGCCTTTTGTTTGATGGGGCATTTTCGTTCAATCAAGACATATCAAACTGGGATACAAGTAATGTGGTGGAATCTGTTTCCTCGCCTCTGCTTTTAATCAAGATATCAGTAATTGGGACACGACTCAGCCGAATATGTTTGGAGATGCGAGTTCGTTTAATCAAGACCTCGGAAACTGGGACACAAGTAATCCAAGGAGTATGTTTCATCGGGCAAGTTCATTTAATCAAGATATCAGTAATTGGGACCGAGTAATATCACCAATATGAACAGTATGTTTTTTAATGCCTCTGCCTTTAATCAGGATATCGGAAGCTGGTCACAGGTAATGTTATCGATATGAAAAGTCTTGCGCTGTCTAGTTCCTTCAATAATGAGAAACTGGGATATGGGAAATGTAAATGACGGTTTATGCTGATAAATACTGGATATCGAAAATTATGACGCCACCTTAATCGGATGGTCAGAGCAAATACTGCAACCTAATCTCGATTTGGGCGCAGCAGGTTTGATATTGCAATGCAGCCATCGAGCGCCAAAATATTATCGACAACTTCGGGTGGACCATTAACGATGCCGGTGAAGACCCTAATTGCGAATTTGTATATCCCGTGGCCTATATCAGTAACACCACCCAACCTTGGGGGCGACAATCCAATATCATCGGTTTAGACGAAGTTTACCCAAATCAGTGGGCGCATTATTTTTATAATACCGTCGTTGCTTCAGAAGTCTTTGTCCCCGAGCGAAGCGTCGTTTTTATAGAAGGTCAGCCTCAGCTAAATTTTTTAAATGCAAACACACCATTAATCGAAGATTGGGTGCGGAAAGTTGCTGATCAGCGCAGCCACTAATGAATCTCTCGGGGTTATTGATCTCGGATTCGGAATTTCATCATTTCGGATTCTTGACGCCAATGGATGGCCTGTGGATGTCAATGACCCATTTTTTACAGATTCTCCTTATAACCCAATAATACCGAGCACTGGCCAATACCAGGGGAATTCTTTTTCTCATAACTATATCAATGGACCGGACCTCGAACCATTAATAAGAGACAGCGCCTCAAGAATAACCTTGGGTCAAAAATCAGTGGGATCCGGCTTGGTGCGATTTTCTGGTTTGACCACGCCATGGTTTATCGATGATAATAATACCGGCGTTGGCTACCAGAACCTGAAATATGGAATTTACTTTATCGCATATTGTATTTTGAAACAGATAGCATACCTCCCACGGCCATTTGTCAAAACTTAACCGTGGCTTTAGACGCCAATGGAATGCGACAATTTTGGCTTCTGATATTGACAATGGATCGACGGACAATATTTCAATTGCCTCCATGAGCCTCGACATCAGCAGTTTTAGTTGTGAAGATTTAGGACCAAATACAGTAACATTAACCGTAACCGACGGTGGGGGTAATTCAAGCAGTTGTACATCCATTGTTACGGTCGTTGACACCATGGACCCAACAGTAGTTACTCAGAATATTACCGTTCAGCTTGACGCCACAGGAAACGCGACCATTGTGACTGACCGATATCGACAATGGCTCTTCGGATAACTGTACTGTTGTTTCGTTGACTTTGGATGTGAGTAGCTTTAGCTGTGCAGATTTAGGGGCAAACATCGTGACTTTGACAGCCGAAGACCAAAGCGGTAATACAGGATCAGCAACTGCTACCAGTTACAGTTGAAGACAATTTGGCACCTACCGTTGTGACCCAAGACATTACGGTCAATTTGGACGCCATGGGTATGGCCACGATTACCCCGGCAGGCATCGACAATGGTTCTTCAGATAACTGTACTATTGATACTTATTCCCTCGATATTGACAGCTTTAGCTGTGCAGATGTAGGGCCAAATACAGTAACTTTGACCGTGGTTGATATAAGTGGAAATTCTGCTCAGGCCACAGCCGTGGTGACTGTGGTTAATCCAACCGCCAACCAGTGCTCCTTTATCTGGCGGGGACCAAAGCGAATGTGCCCTAAGTCCACTCCAAACCCTTACCGCTACGGCCAATGTCAATGCCGGAGAGACCCTTAATCTGGTATGATGCCGCAACTGGGGGTAATGTTGTGGTTGACCCATCATTAAATGCATTAGGCAGCATTGACTTATTTCGCTGAAGCGGTGAATGATTTATCCTCTTGTATTCCTTATCGCGCACGGCAGTTACCCTTGAGATCTTAGCCCTGCCCATACCGACAATTACAAACAATACCGGGATTAGCCTGCTGGATTGTAACTTTACCTCTATCAGTTTAACAGCCTCTGGAGGCGACGGCTACCTGTGGTCTACTGGGGAGACCACAGCAACAATAGATGTGACAACCCCGGATACTTATTCTGTGACTGTGACAGGAACCAATGGATGCTACTGATGTGACCTCAGTGGTCATTAATCAAGACATTACTTTGCCCATTCCTGTTATTACCAACAACACAGGAGCAACAGAACTGACCTGCAACCTCACGTCGATTAATCTTACCGCCTCTGGGGAGACAGTTATCTTTGGTCGACTGGAGCGACGACAGCCACAATTGATGTCACCACGCCGGATACCTACTCGGTGACTGTAACTGGACCTAATGGGTGTGAAGACACAACTGCTTTGGTCATTACCCAAGACATCACTTTACCCATACCTGTAATCACAAACAATACTGGCGCCACTCAGCTCGATTGTAATGTAAACTCAATTAATCTGACTGCATCTGGGGGCGACAGTTATCTTTGGTCGACTGGTGCGACTACAGCAACAATTGATGTCACCACACCAAACACCTATTCGGTAACTGTGACTGGCCCCAATGGGTGTGATGACACGACTGCTATAGTCATAACAGAGGATGTGAGTTTGCCCATCCCTGTGATTAACAATAACACAGGAACTACTGAGCTGAATTGCGATGTCACTTCCATTAATCTTACGGCCTCTGGGGGAGACACTTATCTTTGGTCTACTGGAGCCACCACCGCGAGTATTGATGTTACGACCCCTGATACTTATTCAGTCACGGTAACTGGTGCAAACGGCTGTGAAGATTTGACTTCTATTGTGATTACTCAGGACGTAAGCTTACCTGTTCCAGTAATCACTAATAATACAGGCACTACCGAACTCAATTGTATTGTAACAACAATTAATCTCACTGCCTCTGGTGGAGCCAGCTATGTATGGTCGAATGGAGCAACGACGGCCAGCATCAATGTCACAAGCCCGGATACCTACACCGTAACCGTGACTGGAGTTAATGGATGTTCTGATGAAACTTCTTTGAGCATAACTCAGGATATAACCCAAACCGATCCGCCAATTTCTGGGGGTACCCAGTCTGAGTGTGAGCTTTTCCCGGTCCAAACACTTACCGCATCAGCAACAGTAGGCGCTGGTGAAACCCTGGTTTGGTATGACGCTGCTTCGGGAGGTAACGTGGTGGCAAACCCATCGCTCAACACTGTGGGAAGTGTCACCTATTATGCTACGGCTGTAGACGACCTCAATGGCTGTGAAAGTGTGTTTAGGGAGCCCGTCACTCTAGAAATTATCGACGCTCCATCGGCCCCTCTTAGTGGAGGTGACATTATCGAGGTTGCTCAAGACCCCATACAAACCATTACCGCCACCGCCACGGTGAATGCTGGAGACTTACTGACCTGGTTTGACGCAGCAGTGGGCGGCAACATAATTACCGATCCAAGTTTAAGTACTCCTGGCACGGTAACTTATTACGCCGAGTCATTTGACCCCACTCTGGGCTGCGATAGTCCTGTCCGCACAGGCGTGACTTTGACCCTAACGGCCACCTGTGATGACGGAGTTAGAAATGGAGACGAAACAGGAATCGATTGTGGGGGTAGCTCTTGTTTTGAATGCGCGCCTGAAACCATCCTCCATGAGGGCTATTTCGAAACTGGCTGGGACGGCTGGATTGACGGAGGGATTGATTGCGAGCGGTTTTTTGGTCCCGAATCCTACGAAGGAGATTATTCTATCAGATTACGGGCCGATACAGGCCTTGAATCTTCAATGATTCTGGAAAATATAGACATTGAGGCCTTTAATTGGGTGATAGTAGATTTTTATTTTTACACCAAAAACCTTTCTTATGGAGAGCGATTCATTCTTGAGTATACCGATGATCTTTTTTATTACACGGTTGCCGAGTTTGTAAAAGGAGAAGATTTTGACAATGAGCAATTTTACAATAAATCCGTATTGATGCTGCGCTACAATAACGAATTCAGTCAAAATGCAAGTTGGCGTTTTAGAGCCATCACCAACAGTCAAAATGACCAAGTATTTATCGATCAAGTCACCATTACTGGTAATCCTGAGGCGGTCTTTCTGTCGGGAACCAGTGAAGTCTTTATGCCACCATACTTATCTCTAGCGCCCAACCCAGCAAGGGACTACATCAGTATCAAAACGTCTATGGAAGGTAATTTAGACTATACGATTTACAACTTCCTGGGGCAAGTCATTCACAGGGGACCGTATAATGGTATTGAAATCCCAGTCTACGATTTGGCCACGGGGCTGTACTTCCTAGAAATCAGTAACGGTGAACAGAAATCGCATCGAAAGTTTGTCAAGGAATAAAATGATGTTTTGATCAAGACTTCCTGCATAGCGCATTCTTGTGTAAAACTCCTTGCAATGAACTGAACAAAAAACCCCGGCTATTGCCGGGGTTTTTGTACAGAAGACGGGACTTGAACCCGTACGGACATTACTGTCCACTGGATTTTAAGTCCAGCGTGTCTACCAATTCCACCACTTCTGCAGCAGTGATAAAAAAAGCCGAACGCGTTCGGCTTTGTGGAGCGAAAAACGGGATTCGAACCCGCGACCTCCACCTTGGCAAGGTGGCGCTCTACCAACTGAGCTATTTTCGCGTATAATTTATGAACATTCCTTCCTTTGAAGGCGGGAGCAAATTTAAAATATTTAGGATAAATACAAAGGGAATTTTTCGAAAAAATAAAGGACAAAGCCTTATTGCTTCACCTTTTTGTCTTGAGACCCGACCAAAAGTTATTTAATGTCGTTTAGAGCCATAAGCGCCGCCATGGGCGTGAGATTGTCGATATCAGTATTCAATATCTTTTGCTTGATGTCCTCTAAAAGCGGATCGTCGAGTTGAATAAAACTCAGCTGCATGGATTCTGCGGCCGAGGTGGCAGCCGAGGCCGCGTTATCAGCAGTAGATCGGGAGGATTCTAGTTGCCTCAATATGGCCTCTGAGCGTCTGATAATCGCCGATGGCATCCCCGCCATTTTGGCCACGTGGATCCCAAAACTGTGCTCCGAACCCCCTGAACTAGCGTGCGCAAAAACAAAACAGTATCGTCGAGTTCTTTGATTGAAACATTAAAATTCTTGATCCGCTCAAAGGATTGGGTCATTTCGTTGAGCTCATGGTAATGGGTGGCAAAAAGGGTTTTGGCCCGCGAGGGATGCTCATGCAGGTATTCGCTAATCGCCCAAGCAATAGAAATCACATCATAAGTACTGGTGCCACGACCGATTTCATCCAAAAGGATCAAACTCCGCTCGGAAACGTTATTCAAAATACTGGCCGTCTCATTCATCTCGACCATAAAGGTAGACTCCCCTTGGGCGATGTTATCGCTGGCCCCAACACGGGTAAATATTTTATCGACCACCCCCATGGTCACGGCCTCTGCCGGCACAAAAGAGCCCATTTGGGCCATGATCACAATCAAAGCGGTTTGGCGCAATAAGGCACTCTTACCACTCATATTGGGTCCAGTAATCATGATGATTTGTTGCTGTTCACGATCCAGAAATACATCATTGGCGATATAAGGATTATCCTGGGGCAGTTGTCGTTCAATCACCGGATGACGACCTTGTTTGATGTCCAAAGCAAAACCATCGTTAAGCTCAGGACAGACATAATTATTTTTGACCGCCAGTTCGGCAAAGCCCATAAGGCAATCCATTTCTGCTAAAGCCACCGCCGTGTTTTTGAACCGCGCTGATATACGGCATTATTTTTTGCACCAGCGCAAGGAACAATTCCTGCTCCAGCACGGCAATGCGCTCTTCGGCCCCGAATATTTTGGCCTCATACGTTTTGAGCTCTTCGGTGATATAACGCTCAGCATTGACCAGCGTCTGCTTGCGGATCCAATGCTCAGGGACTTTATCCTTATGAGTGTTGCGCACCTCTATGTAATAACCAAAGACGTTATTGGAGTCAATTTTAAGCGAAGGAATCCCCGTTTCTTCTTGATGGCGCTGCAGCATTTCTTCCAAATGCGTTTTACCGCCGCTGGCGATAGAGCGTAAATCATCCAGCTCTTTACTGACCCCTGCGGCCATTACAGAGCCTTTGCTCAGTAGTGCAGGGACCTGCTCCTGAAGCTGACTGTAAATCAAATCCACTAATTCAGGACATAAATCCATGCGCCCACCCAAATCATTGAGCGCCTGTTGATCAGCGTTTAATGCAGCCTCTGCAATCGGTCCTGCCGCAGTAAGAGAGTCGGCCAAATAACGCACCTCCTTAGGGTTAATTTTAGCCGTTGCTGTTTTGGAAATCAAGCGCTCCAAATCCCTACGCCTTTTAAGGCTTGACGCAGCTCGGCGCGTAACTCAGCTTTGTGCTGCCAATAGCCCACCACCTGATGTCGGGCTTGGATGGGTCGATATTTTTTAAAGGCAAGGCTAGCCATCTTTTGAGCAAGCGCCCGCCCATAGGAGAGATGGTCTCATCCATCACCCCAAATAGCGTGGCCTGGGCCGAGCCAGAACCGCCAAACAGTTCCAGATTACGCATGGTAAATTGATCCATCCACACATACTGATCTTGAGCAATACGCGAAATTCTGGTGATATGGCTTAAATCCCGATGTTGGGTCGTGCTGATATAATGCAGTATGGCTCCAGCCGCGAGCAGGCCCAATTCGAGTTTCTCCACGCCAAAGCCCTTGAGGCTTTTGGTTTTAAAATGACCCAAGAGCAGGTCTTCGGCATAGGACTTTTGAAAGACCCAATCCTCCAAGAAAAAGGCATGTCCCTGTGACGCCGAGGACTTTTGAATAGCTTGACGTTCCTTCTTGTGCCAAAGCACCTCAGCAGGATTAAACTTCTGAAGCAAAGCCTGAACATAACTGCGATCGCCTTGAGCCACTAAAAATTCCCCTGTGGAGATGTCCAAAAAAGATACTCCACTCAGGTTTTGATCGCCACTGACCGCCGCCAAAAAATTATTGCTTTTGCGTTGCAGGATATCGTCATTCAAAGCCACCCCTGGGGTAACCAGCTCAGTGCCCCCGCGCTTGACTATGGTCTTGGTTTGTTTTGGATCTTCTAACTGATCGCAAATCGCGACACGGCAGCCCGCCATCACCAGTTTGGGCAAATAAGTGTTCAAGGCGTGATGCGGAAAGCCTGCAAGCTCCGTTTGATCCCCGCCATTATTGCGTGCGGTGAGCGTAATGTTTAATATCTCCGCGGCACGCACAGCATCCTGACCAAAAGTCTCGTAAAAATCGCCCACACGAAAAAGCAATACAGCATCTGGGTACTTGGTTTTAATCCCCTGATACTGCTGCATTAAAGGCGTAATTTTTTTGGCCATGCTTTGGTTTTGTGCTAGACGGGCTAAGGTACTTATTAATTAAAATTATTGAAAATTCTCCGCTCCAATTCTTTGGACCCACAAGTCAATCAAACATCAGCTCAGGACAAAGGCGACCCTATGCGTTGTCTCTTTTTCTGAAAGCCGTATTTTTGCCCAGCATTATGAAACACCGCAAACTCGAAAATAGCGAATTAAAGCGTCCCGACCTCACCACCGTTCAATCTATGGAACGCCACCCGATTCATGTGGTTCTGGACAATATTCGTAGCCTGAACAATATCGGTTCGGTGTTTCGCACGGCGGATGCCTTTATGGCGGCACACATTCATTTATGCGGGATCACGGCCACACCGCCCCATCGCGATATCCAAAAAACAGCCCTTGGCGCCACCGAAAGTGTGCCTTGGACCTATCACGCCAACACCCAAGAGGCCATCAACGCCCTAAAAAATCAAGGGGTACAGGTTTGGGCAGTAGAACAAGCCGAGGGATCTACGCTCTTGCAAGACTGGGGCGCTAACCCTAGTTCAGGAGTGGCATTAGTCTTTGGCAATGAAGTGAAAGGGGTCGCTCAAGAAATCGTCGATCTCTGCGACGGTGTATTGGAAATCCCACAACACGGCATCAAACATTCACTGAACATCTCAGTAAGTGCCGGTATGGTATTGTGGGAGGCCTTTAAGCGGTATGCTTTGTAATAATCTCTAGAATTCTTTAGATAATCGCTGCGGCGATGCACAAAGTCCAGATCGCTTAGATCAACCCGGATGACTTGGCCTTGATGGGTCTCACTGCTTAAGTGGGTCAAATAGCCCGAATGAATTTTTTGTAAATAATCAGCACTGATCGATTGCTCATAACTGCGCCCGCGATTTTTAATATTGTCCAAAAGGCGCTTGGTCGACTGGGATAGATAGATATAAACTTGAGGTCTCGGTAATTCGCGATGCATCAGGTGGAAAAACTTTTGATACAAATCAAATTCTGCCGCGGTCAAAGTAATCTTAGCAAAAATCAAAGATTTATAGCGGTCGTAATCCGTGATGATCAGATCACTAAATAGATCGTATTGCGCGCTTTGTTCGGCCAACTGCTGAAATCGATCCGCCAAAAAAGACATCTCTAGCGGGAAGGCATAACGCTCAGGGTCTTTATAAAATTCCGGTAAAAAGGGATTGTCCGCAAAGCGCTCTAAAATCAATTTGCCCTTAAAATCACGGGCGATCATTTGCGCCAACGAGGTCTTACCAGCGCCGATATTGCCCTCTATGGCCAAATAACGCAGGGCCGTAAAATCATATTTTGCACTCGGATTTTTTAGCCATTGGGCAATGGGTTTAGGCGGATTGCTATCCGGGCATTGATCGCGCAACTCAGTCAAACTGAGATTGAGCTCAGGATGTTGCCAACTGGGCGCTACATCCAAAAATGGCTGCAACACAAACAAACGATTTTGAATCCGTGGATGGGGCAAGGTAAGATCAGGGCTATCCTGAATCAAATCACCGTAGGCCAAAAGATCCAAGTCGATGGTTCTGCTGCTGTACTCGCGCTCGTCGCTTTGGGCAGTTCCGCCGATCACACTTCGTGAAGCTCCACCCCCTGTGCTGTGCTGTACTCCACTCCCTTTGACTTCGCGAAGCCGTCCCAAGTCGCGTTCAATAGACAGTAATTCTTGCATGACCGCCTCAGGGGTCATATCGGTTTGCAGGTAAGCCACGCCATTGAAAAAGTCCTCGCCCGAAAAGCCCATAGCCGGACTCTGATAGACTCTAGAGATCTGATGCACATGACCCACACGCAAAAATAGCTGATCCAGCGCCTTTTGCAGGTGTTCCATGCGATCCCCGAGGTTACTGCCCAGACCGATATAAATATTTTGAAGTGGCTCGATAATCGTTTACTTTTACCTTTAGCGAAAATAATCAACTGGTGGGGAATCCCTGCGGGTTTAATCAAAAAAACATCATGAGCGCAAAAGACAAAACCCTAGCCCTTAGGATTTATATCATCTTGGGCGCCCTATTTATTTGCTCACTGGTGGTGTCTAATCTAATTTTTCAAAAGTTCTTTTATTGGGATTTTTTTGGCCTCTACACGTTTGAGATTTCTGTGGGTATTTTGCCTTATCCCATCACCTTTTTAATCACGGACCTGATCAGCGAGATTTATGGTAAAAAAATGGCCAATCGCGTGGTCACCGCTGGCATCTTTGCCTCTGTATTTTCGCTTGCTCATAATCAATACTAGCCAGGCGGTCCCCGCAACGGATTGGAGCCCTATTGATAAGATGAGTTATTTGATCAGGTATTTGGCGCCACAGTTTTGGCGGTCTTGGCCTCAATGATCGCCTATCTATTGGCCCAATACATCGACATTCATCTCTACCATTTCTGGAAAAACCTCACCAAGGGAAACACCTTTGGCTGCGCAATAATTTTTCAACCTTTTTATCCCAATTTGTGGACACCGCGTCCGTATTGTTTCTGCTCTGCGTTTTTGGCAAAATAGACTGGGCCCTGTTTGGTGGGTCTATTGCTCAGCGGCTACCTGTTCAAAGTCCTTGTTGCAGCCTGTGATACGCCATTTATGTATCTCGGGGTGGCCCTGTTTCGCAAGCGATTCAAAATGGAAAAGCACCAAGAGCTTGATTTGAGCTACTCCTAAACAGCTTTATGAGGGATTAAACGCTCAACCCCACAACAAGGCCTTCATTACTGCGGACATTAAAGTCAGTGTCGTCTTCAAAGATCTGGTATTGTCCTTTGATGCCTTTGAGCACTCCGCTGTAATTTGGGGTTTTGCTCAAATTAAGGGACTTTGGGTTTTTCGGGGTATTTCAGCACTGGAAATTCTAAATGGGTCTCCTGAGCGTCGGTCACATAGGGCTTTACTTCTTCGGGTAAAAAAGAAATGAGTTTTTGTTGCCATGCTGCCAGGTCCACCTCCTCGATTTCATTTTTGAGCATGGTGCGCCAATTGGTCTTGTCCGCGACATGGTCCTTCAGGGCGACTTCTGCAATCCCGGCTAGATAGCGATTAGGCACCTCAACGATGGGCAGGGCTTCATGCGCCCCTTGATCGATCCATCGCGTGGGCACTTGACTCAGGCGGGTCACCCCACCTTGACATTACTGCTGTTGGCCAAGTAAACCACATGGGGTTGGAGTTGCATTTTTTGTTCGTAGGCTAAATCACGGTCTTCTATCCCGAGGTGGGCTTGGCTGAGTTCCGGCCGTATGATCCAATCAGCCGCTTGGGGTGCTTCAAAAAAACAGGACTTGCAAAAGCCTTGTCGAAAAATCGGCGCATCACTGCCACAGTTCAGACACTCATAACCGACAAACTTGAGCGCAATATTTTTATCGATGAGTTGGTTGACATTTATCGGATGATCCCCCAAGACTAAATAATACTGAATCGGCGCATCCATTTGGGTGGCCATTTTTCTCAAAACCCCTTGAAATTCCATATAAAAAATTGCTATTTTTAGCACTTAAAGATAGGGTAAATATGCCAATTCCGATCGTCAATTCCATCGCCTCATGGTTCCTAAAAAAAAGGATCCATCAGATGGAATTATTTTTTAAATACCCGCACGAGGTGCAGGATGAACTCCTGATGTACCTGGTTCAAAAAGGCAAAAACACGGAATTTGGCGAGAATTACGGCTTCGAAGCAATTAACAACTATGAGGATTTTGCCCGCAACGTGCCCGTGGGCAATTACACCACCAAAGCCACACTTATTGAGCGGGCGCGCTCGGGAGAGACCAATGTTATCTGGCCCACAACTATTAAGTGGTTTGCCAAGTCCAGTGGGACTTCAAATTCAAAAAGCAAATTTATTCCTGTAAGTCCGGAAGCTCTGGAAGATTGCCACTATGCAGCCAGCAAGGATTTGCTCTGTGTGTATCTGCACAATCACCCCGAATCGCAATTATTTGTGGGTAAAAATTTACGCCTGGGGGCAGTAAAAAACTTTATGAAGATAAGGGCACGGTTTACGGTGATCTTTCGGCCATTCTTATTGACAATATGCCCTTTTGGGCCGAGTTCAGCAGCACACCCAGCAATGAAGTGAGTCTTCTCTCGGATTGGGAAGTCAAATTGCAGGCGATTGTCCAAGAAACCATCAAAGAACGGGTCTCAAGCCTTGCGGGTGTACCTTCGTGGATGCTCGTCTTGCTGAACGAGGTGCTGAGCACCACTGGAGCAGCCCATTTGCACGAAATATGGCCAGAGCTCGAGGTGTATTTTCACGGCGGGGTAAACTTTGATCCGTATAAAGACCAGTACAAAAACCTTTTACCTAAATCAGATTTTAGGTATTACGAAATATACAACGCCTCAGAAGGGTTTTTTGCCCTTCAAGACCAAAGCAACTCAGACGAGCTCCTTTTGATGCTGGACTACGGAATCTATTACGAGTTTATCCCTATGGATACTTATGAAACCGACCATCAAAAAGTCATCCCCTTACATCAGGTTGAAATCGGCAAAAACTATGCGGTGGTGATCACCACAAATGCCGGCCTTTGGCGCTATATCATAGGCGATACGGTGCGTTTTACCAGCCTTTCGCCTTACCGCATCAAAATTACGGGGCGCACCAAACACCACATCAATGTCTTTGGGGAAGAACTCATCATCGAAAATGCAGAAGAGGCCTTGCGCATTGCCGCACGAGTGCAAGAGGCTGAAATCGTCGATTACACTGCAGGACCGATATTCATGGAGGGCAAAACCAAAGGAGCACATCAGTGGCTCATTGAATTTAAAACACCACCAAAAAATCTCGAAGTCTTTGGTCAGATTCTCGACAAAGCACTTCAAGATTTAAACTCGGACTACGAAGCCAAACGCGCTGGCAACATCACCCTAAATCCCCCTGAAATTACCGCAGTGAGATCTAAACTTTTTTACGACTGGCTCAAAAGCAAAGAAAAACTCGGCGGACAACACAAAGTCCCGCGCCTGTCTAATCGACGAGATTTTATTGAGGAATTGTTGGGATTAAATCATTAATCGAGACGCCTCGCAACTCTAGAAATCCCAGAGCCAATCGCTCATTTAAGAAACCGCGCGCAGTGTGCTTAAAGTGTCCGGACTCAGGTGCTGCTGCACAAAGTCTAAATCGACTTCGAGTTCCAGGGTTTCGGAGCCAGGCAAGTCAAACATGGCATCGGTGAGAATGGTCTCACACAATGAGCGCAAACCGCGTGCACCCAGGGCGTATTCTACCGCCTGAGTCACGATATAATCCAAAGCCTCGTCGGTAAAGGTGAGTTTTATCTGATCCATTTCAAACAACTTGATGTACTGTTTGATAATGGCGTTTTTTGGCTCTGTGAGTATGGCGCGTAACGCTTCTGCATCCAGTGGCTTCATATAAGTCAGCACTGGTAATCGACCGATGATCTCAGGAATAAGCCCAAAATCTTTAAGGTCTTTTGGCGTGACAAAAGACAATAGTTCATGATCAATCCCAGTCTGTTTTTTAGAGGCGCTAAAACCCACGGCCTGACGATTGAGTCGTTTGGCGATATGTCGCTCGATGCCATCAAAAGCCCCACCGGCAATAAATAAGATGTTTTCGGTATTGACCTCGATAAATTTTTGGTCTGGATGCTTGCGCCCGCCTTTTGGCGGCACATTGACCACAGTGCCTTCGAGTAGTTTCAGCAGCGCTTGTTGCACCCCTTCTCCACTCACATCGCGGGTGATGCTCGGGTTGTCGCTCTTGCGAGCAATTTTATCGATCTCATCGATAAAGACGATCCCCTGCTCTGCCTTTTCTAAGTCATAATCGGCCGCTTGCAGAAGCCTGGTCAATATACTCTCGACGTCTTCGCCCACGTATCCGGCCTCGGTCAAGACCGTGGCATCGACAATCGCCAAAGGCACATTGAGCATTTTGGCAATGGTTTTGGCCATTAGGGTTTTTCCAGTCCCGGTCTGCCCCACGATGATAATATTGCTCTTTTGAATGTCTATCGCCTGGTCGTCTTCGGGTTGTAAGAGTCTTTTGTAGTGGTTGTAAACGGCCACCGACATAACCTTTTTGGTCTGCTCTTGACCGATCACATAATCGTCCAAAAAAGCCTTGATTTGTCGTGGCTTTTTGAGCATGACCTCACCATCGAGGATTTGCTGTTCTTCGTGTTTGTGTTCTTGTAAGGACGATACCGTGCGCTTGCTCGATACACTGATCGCAAATATGCGCTGCATTTCCAGCAATGAGCAAATTGGTTTCCCCTTTTTTACGCCCACAAAAAGAACATGACAACTCTTCTTTGGCCATATTATTTAGTTTTGTCGCGCGTTAAAATCTCGTCGATCATGCCGTATTCCAAAGCCTTGTCTGACTTCATCCAATAATCGCGATCGCTGTCTTTGTGAACTTTTTCAACGTCTTGACCGGTATGGTGTGCGATAATCGCGTAAAGCTCATCACGAAGGGTCAAAATCTCTTTAGCGGTGATTTCAATATCACTGGCCTGACCTTGGGCACCCCCCATTGGTTGATGGATCATCACGCGTGAATGCGTCAGACCACTGCGCTTGCCGGCCGCACCAGCACAAAGCAAAACAGCGCCCATAGAAGCAGCCATCCCAGTACAAATCGTCGCTACATCCGGCTTGATAAACTGCATGGTATCATAAATCCCAAGACCTGCGTAAACACTACCCCCTGGAGAATTGATATAAATCTGAATGTCTTTGCTCGAGTCCACACTCTCTAAAAAGAGCAGCTGGGCTTGAACGATATTAGCCACTTGATCGTTAATCCCTGTACCCAAAAAGATAATGCGGTCCATCATCAATCGCGAAAACACATCAAAAATCGCAATGTTCATCTGACGCTCCTCGATGATATTTGGAGTCAGCCCCACGGGGGTCATGCTGCTGATAATTTTGTCGTAATAAGTACTGCTAATGCCCTGATCTTTGGTGGCAAATTTTTTAAATTCTTCTGCGTAGTTCATGATGCTATTTCTCTAGTGTTTTTAATCAAAAAAAAGCGCTGAAAGTTCGAGATTCAACGCTTTAAAGATAAGTATTTTCATTCAGCATTAAGCGTAAGCCTTTTTGATGAAATCATCGTAACTGACTTTTTTAGTTTTCAGCTTCGCATTGGCCTTAAAGAAAGCCAAAAGATTCTTGGTGTTGAGCTGTTCGCTCAATCGGCGCACCTCTTCTTCATTACTCATGATACGGGCAACAATTCCAGTTACCTCCTCGTCTGAAGGGTCCGGGTGGCCATACTGCATCATTTGCATTTTGATCATCTCATTGGCATAGGCATTGAGGTCCTCAAATTTTAACTGCAATTCCTCGTGCTCTTCACGCAATTTTCCTTCGATAAGCTGATAACGCAAACCTTTTACACTGCGCTCGTATTCGGCAGCAGCTTCTTCAGCCGTAAGTTTTGCTTCACCTGTACTTTGGATCCAACGCTTTAAAAAGTCTTCTGGTAAATCAAATTTTGTATTGTCAATCAACGTATCGATGACATCATTTAAGAGTTTTTGATCACTTTGCTGCACAAATTGACGCTCAGCATCTTCTTTGATTTTTTCTTTGAGTTCTTTTTCAGAAGTGACGTTTCCTGGACCGAAAAGTTTGTCAAACAACTCTTGATTGAGCTCTGCTTTTTCTCTTGTATTGATCTCAGCAACAGTAAAGGTTACATCAACCTTCAAAGCTTTGGCCTTGTCCGCACTGATTCCGAGCATGCGCTCTAAATCTTTTTCCTCTTTGAACAATCCTTTGGTATTTAAGGTAACCTCAGCGCCAACTTCGAGGCCAATAAGTGCCTCTCGTTGTTTTTTACCTTTGATCAGTTCGAGATCAAAAGTGGCTTTGTGATCGATTGCTTCAGCCTCATTGACAAAAGTTCCGGTAAGCTCATCACCCGCCTCAGCTTTGTCCTTGGCGATTAATTTGCCGTACTGGTTGCGGATGGTTTTGATTTGATTGTCAATCATCGCCTTGTCCGCCTCTATTTGATAATGTGTGGTCGCTTTTTTTGTCACGTCTACTTTAAATTCCGGCGCCAGTCCTAGTTCAAACTCAAAGCAAAAATCTTCCCCAGTCCAATCGATATCTGCTTCATTTTTTGGGAATGGATTACCGAGAATGTCTATTTTTTCTTCTTTGAGATAGTTATTCAACTTATCCTGAAGCATTTTGTTGACTTCCTCGACAAGAACTGCCTTCCCAAATTGCTTTTTGACCACACCCATAGGGATATGACCTTTTCTGAAGCCCGGAATGTTGGCATTTTTCTTGTAATTTGACAAGACTTTGTTCACCTGATCCTCATAATCGCTGGCTTGAATATTTACGGTGATAACCGCGTTGAGCTTGTCAATGTTCTTTCTGTTGATTTCCATGTGGTTTACGCCTTAAAAATAGGTGGCAAAAGTAATTCTTTTCACCTTACCCCACAAGATATGACTTGAGGGATTTAATTGCAGCTGGATAAAGGGACAAAGTTCGGCGTATTGTGGCATTAGCCTTGAACAAATTCTAAAAATGCTGCGAGAAAATCTTGGGGTTCTCGGCGTGCAGCCAATGTCCCGCTCGAGGAATCTCGGCCACATGAGCCTTTGGAAAATGTCGACCTATGCCCGGATGATCCTCAGGTAAAATATAAGCCGAGCCTGCCCCTTTCAGAAAGAGTGTCGGCCCGCAGTAAATAGCATGATCAAATAAAGCTGATCCGATTTCATCGGCATTGTCGGTCAACGCCTTTAGATTAATCCTCAGCCCCAATTGTCCAGGCGCTGCCCAGTACAGATTTTTGAGTAAAAATTGTCTTATGCCGGGCTCTGGGATATATTCAGACAATAATGCATCGGCCTGTTTTCGGGAATCCGGACGGCTTTGTTCAAGGTGATTTAAAGCCTTTAATATGGCCTGGTGATGGGGCGGATATGCTTTAGGACCAATATCTGCGACTACCAAATGAGTGACATATTCCGGGTACTGAGTGGCAAAATTCATGGCAGTTTTTCCTCCCATTGAGTGACCCAGCAGGATGATCTCCATTAACCCATGATGATCTAAATAGGCTTTTAAATCTTGCGTGAGCAGTGCATAATTAAAATCCGAGGCATGAAAACTCCGCCCGTGATTGCGCTGATCCACCAAATGTACCTGATAACCCGCCTCGGCCATTTTTAAGGCCAAAGACTTCCAATTATCGCCCATGCCCAAAAAGCCGTGTAAAATCACCACGGGTGTTCCAGCACCGATAATTTGACTGTGCAGCATCACTGTGCCAATCTTTTGAGATATCCCTTTATGACGACTTCCAAACCTTGGTAAAGCGATTCACAGATCAAAGCATGCCCTATGGACACTTCGGCCAAATGGGGCACATTTTTGGCAAAAAATTCAATGTTATCCAGCGATAAATCGTGCCCCGCATTAACCCCGAGCCCGAGTTCATGAGCGTGCCCCGCTGCCGCGGCGTAAGGCGCCACTGCCTTTTCGCGATTTTTGACATACTCATGCGCATAGGCCTCAGTATAGAGTTCGATGCGGTCGGTGCCGCAAGCCGCAGCCCCTTCGATCATTCTTAGGTCTGGGGCGACAAAAATCGAGGTGCGCACCCCAATATTTTTACACCCCGCAATGATCTCTTTTAACTTGGCCTGATGTTTTATCAGTGTCCCAACCCGCATTTGAAGTGATGGCATCATCGGTATCGGGCACCAAAGTCACCTGATCTGGGCGCAATTTTTCTATGAGGCCCAAAAATTTTGATTGTGGATTCCCCTCTATATTAAATTCGGTATGCACCACCGGCTTGAGATCCACCGCGTCTTGATAGCGAATATGTCGCTCATCTGGACGCGGGTGAATCGTGATGCCTTGAGCACCAAAACTTTGCGCATCTTTAGCCACTTGAATCACATCGGGCACATTACCGCCACGGGCGTTACGCAATGTGGCGATTTTATTGATATTTACACTGAGTCTGGTCATAACAATTTTGTGAGGAGCAAAAATACAAACTTGATCAGGGATAAAAGCGGGTTATTTTGAGTAATTTGCACAAAAATTGGCCCATGAACTGCACGAATTTCATCATCAACGATCACAAGCCCTTTGATTTGGGCGATCGATTGCTGGATGTGCGCGATACTTTGAGCCACAGCTCTTTGTCTCACGTTCTAGTAACCCAAGAGCATCGATATCTGGGAGCACTCAGTGAAACTGACGCCTTATGCTTGGATCCAAACCTGACCCTCAGCGAAATTCAGTACACCCTCACCCCATTTTTTGTGCGACCCCAAAATTCATGGTTCGAGATACTTGAAGCTTTTGCCCAGCACCAAACTAACATTATGCCAGTTGTGGACGCACAGGGCATTTACCACGGCTATTATGAACTGAGCGACATCATGCATTTATTTCACAGCACCCCATTTCTCTCCGCAGAAGGAGTTGTGTTGATTGTCGGGCGTAATTCGAGCGATTATTCGTTAGCCGAATTGACACAACTGGTCGAATCCAACGGAGGACATTTATACGGTGCCTTCGTCTCTGAGCAGAATAATGATTTTACTCAGGTGACCTTGAAAGTCTCTTCAGAGACCATCACGGTTTGTATTGAAGCCTTAAGACGTTATGGATACGACATTATTTCGGTACATGAAAAGGACAGCACTCTGAATCAGCTCAAAGAGCGCTCGGAATACCTAGGTAAATACCTCAATATCTAAATCGTCACCCCTGTAATGACACGCGTTGCTGTATTTGGTCAATTCTATCACAAAGGCTCAGAACATTTTATTGAGATCATACTCGAAACCCTTTTTGCTCAAGGCATTCAAGTCTGCATGATCCGAGAACTATGGGATTTACTCGAGACACATGAGATCAACATAGCCCACGCTGAGCGACTGGAAATCATTGAAACGCCCGATGCGGATCTTGACTTTTTTCTCAGTGTGGGTGGTGATGGCACCATGCTCAAGGCGGCAACCTATGTTCGTGATTTGAATATTCCAATCGTGGGCATCAATACGGGCCGTTTGGGCTTTTTGTCGACCATTCCTAAAGAAGCTATAGCCGATGAGCTGACAAAGTTGATCTCGGGGGCTTATCGCATTAGTAAGCGCACACTGATTCGGGTCGAAACTCCCGGTCTTGATGCGGCGGGAGAACACTGGAATTTCGCCCTCAATGAAGTCTCCATAAACCGAAAAGACAGTACCTCGATGATTCGCGTGGATGTCTGGGTGGATGAAGAACACCTCAACACCTATTGGAGTGACGGACTCATTGTGGCTACCCCCACTGGTTCGACCGGATACAGTTTAAGCTGTGGCGGCCCGATCATTCATCCAGAATCAGCCAATCTACTCATCACCCCGATTGCGCCGCATAACCTGAACGCCAGGCCGCTGATTATTCCCGATGACCGCACGGTAAGGCTCAAAGTATCCTCCGGGGCGACGCATCATTTGATGTCTCTTGATTCGCGTATTGAATCCATCCCAAATGACTCCGAAATTGTCCTCAAAAAAGCGGACTTTCGCTTAAACATGGTCCACCTTCCTGAAACTTCTTTTATCAAAACCCTGCGCGACAAGCTCTATTGGGGTGAAGACAAGCGCAATTAAAGGGCAAACGCTAATTTTTCCGATTGAGTAAATCTGTGTTAGACCACAATATTTCGTAAAAATCAAAGTTTATTCATTGCCCATTTACAAAGGGAAATGAGCCAAAAACTTAATTATTATATTTGCACCCTTTAGCCTAGCATGCGCGATAAATTAGTCCTTATTGTTTTATTTGTAATCTCGGGGTTGAGTCTCTCCGGGTCAAGTCACGCACAAACCTATGAACTCGGAGCTTTTGTTGGAGGCGCCAATTACATTGGTGATGTTGGTGAAACTCAGTTTATCGCCCCAACGGGCCCAACGATTGGGGGAATTGCCAAATGGAACAGAAGTACACGCCATGCATTTAGACTCACCTATCTGGTAGGACAAATCCTCGCCGACGATCTCGACTCCAAAGATACCCGAAGACTCCAACGCGGCTATGCTTTTGAAAATACCTTGAGTGAGGTCTCTCTTGGTATCGAATATACTTTTTGGGAGTTTGATTTGCACGAAGGCAGCCCCGCATTCGCCCCATATATGTACACCGGAGTGACCTATACTTGGTTTGACGCCTTGCGTAGAACGGGTACACTATTCGATCCTGTTGGTCGCGAAACAACCTATGCCATCCCGATGGTTTTGGGGCTAAAAAAGACGTTAGGAACTATATTTTTAATCGGGGTTGAAATTGGCGCCAGATATAGTTTCACCGATGCCTTAGATGGAAGCGCAAATGTTGGCAATTCCGAGGTAAATAATGTACCTTTCGGCGATACCTCAAATAACGATTGGTATGTATTTACTGGGGTCACCTTTACTTACGCATTCGGGCGCAAGCCTTGTTATTGCAATTTCTGATGGACGCAAGACATAACATCGATCAAGATAGATTGCCAAAGCATATTGCCATAATTATGGACGGCAATGGTCGTTGGGCTAAAAACAAAGGTAAATTTCGTGTTTTTGGTCATGAACAAGGTGCCGAATCGGTGCGAGAAATCGTTGAAGCCTGTGCCGAACTCAATATACCCAATTTAACGCTTTACGCTTTTTCAACAGAAAACTGGCGTCGGCCAAAACTCGAGGTTCAGGCCTTGATGAAACTCTTGGTCAAAGCACTGGATAAGGAATTGCCGACACTCCAAAAAAACAGCATCAAACTCAACGCTATTGGCAATCTTGCCGCCCTACCTGAAAAAGCGCTAAAAGATTTGAAATCAGTGATGGATCAAACGGCACAGAACACCCATATGACCTTGACTTTAGCCTTGAGTTATGGCTCGCGAGAAGAAATCACAAAAACCATCAAAGAGATTAGTCTCAAAGTTAAAAATAACCTAATTTCGCCGTCGGATATTAACGAATCCATTATTAATAATCATCTTTACACCCGGGACTTACCCGATGTAGACTTGTTGATAAGAACCAGTGGCGAACAAAGAATAAGTAATTTTTTGCTCTGGCAAATTGCCTACGCAGAATTGCATTTTACAGAGACACTTTGGCCGGATTACACCAAGGCTCATTTGTACAACGCCATCGAGGACTATCAAAATAGAGAACGAAGATTTGGAAAGACGAGCGAACAACTTAACGCCTAAGCACGCCAAAATATTATTTCGTCAGCTCCTCCTCTGGGTGGGGCTTTGCTTCTTTTTATCCCCAGCTGCTTTGGCTCAAAAAAAAGAGCTCGATAGCGGTACGAAATACACCATTAGAAGCATCAAAGTTACCGGTGCTCAGAATTTTAACGAAAATACCGTCATCGCCTTTACGGGACTCAAAGTTGGCGATAAAGTCTTCATTCCAGGCGAAAAATTGAGCAGCATCACCAAAAAGCTATGGTCACAAAACCTCTTTAGTGATATTGCGTTCTACGTTACGGATATAGAAGACGATCAAGTTGATTTGGAGTTGTATATAGTTGAGCTACCCAAACTCAATAAAGTAATCATCGATGGGGTACGTAAGGGACAGCGTACAGAAATCATCAACGATAACGAACTCAAAGAGGGCACCAAAATCACCAAAAACCTGATTACTACCACCAAGAATCACATCGTTAACAAGTATGCGGATTTTGGTTTTCTGAACACCAATGTGATGATCACCACCATTCCCGTAAAAGATTCCACAGGAGCCACCATTGCTCAAGACATGCGCATCTTGATTGACCGGGGGAAACGTGTAAAAGTTAAAGACATTAACATAGAAGGCAATAAGGAGCTCAGTGATGCCAAACTTCGTCGTTTTATGAAGAACGTCAAACAAAAAAATATTTTTAGAGTTTGGAAAAAATCAAAGTATACCGAAGCATTATTTGATGAAGATAAAGCCAGCCTTATTCAGAAATACAAAGAAAACGGGTATCGTGATGCCCGCATCATCGATGATAGTTTGCGCGTATTGAATGACCAAGAAATCGCTCTGGACTTAACTGTCGAAGAGGGCAAAAAATATTACTTTGGGGACATTCGCTTTATTGGAAACAGTGTTTACACCGATGAGTTTTTAAAGCAGTACATGGCTATCGGACGTGGAGACACCTACAATGGAACCTTACTCCAAGAGCGTATTGCAGACGACGGTGATCCCGATGCGGCCGATTTGACCAATCTTTATCAAAATGAAGGGTATCTATTCTCGCAGATCAATCCTGTAGAGGTAGCCGTTCGTGGCGACACCATCGATTTTGAAATCCGCATTAAGGAAAACAAATTGACCTATTTTGATCATGTAACCGTTGTTGGAAACGACAAAACAAACGATCATGTGATTTATCGTGAATTGCGTACTCGCCCTGGTCAGAAATACAGCAAACGCAATGTCATTCGTACCATTCGTGAATTAGGGCAACTCGGTTATTTTGACGCAGAGCAATTGACCCCTGAGTTCAAAAACTTAGACCCCAATAACGGGACCCTGGACCTGGAATATTCAGTGATTGAAAAAGGATCGAGTCAGATTGAGCTCCAAGGGGGTTATGGTGGCGGTGGCTTTGTAGGGACGCTTGGTTTATCCTTCAACAACTTCTCGCTGAGAAATATCTTTAACAAAGAGGCTTGGCATCCACTGCCCATGGGGGATGGACAACGTTTTTCATTGCGTGCCCAAGCCAGTACGTTTTATTCTACCTACAGTCTTTCCATCATGGAGCCATGGCTTGGAGGAGAACGTCCTATTCAGTTCAGCACCTCCTTTTCGCATACGGTTCAGTATCTGTTTAACTTCCAAACTCGAGAACGCGATACCGACCGAAGATTCTTGATTACTGGAGGTTCTGTAGGTATTGCCAAACGTCTAAAATGGCCAGACGATTATTTCCAACTGTCGCAATCATTGAGTTTCCAGCATTTCGATTTACGCAATTATAACACCGGGCTATTTACCTTTGGAGACGGTTACTCGAACAACCTTGCCTATACCATCGGGATAGGTCGCAACAGTACCTCGGCCAACCCAATTTATCCGCGCTACGGATCGGATTTTAGTCTGAATGCTAAATTGTCTTTACCCTACTCGGCCTTTAACGGTGTCGACTATGAGGGGCTTGATCAAGAACGCAATGATCTTCAGGAGGTTTTGGCTAATGACCCCAGTGATGGAGAGGCTGTAGATGCTCAAGAAGCGTATTTCTGAAATCGATCAGACCCGTTTTAATTGGTTGGAATATTACAAAATCAAATTTCAAGCCACTTGGTTTACTACATTGGTCGGAGATTTAGTCTTGCGGCCTAAGGCGGAGTTTGGATTCCTTGGGGCGTATAATAAATATCGCGGAATTCCTCCATTTGAACGCTTTTTCTTAGGGGGTGACGGACTTGGTGCCTTTAGTCTCGACGGACGTGAAGTCGTACAATTGCGTGGATACCCCAATCAATCACTCAGCACCAATGACGGTAGTGCGATTTACAATAAATTCTCCTTAGAATTAAGATATCCGATTACCTTAAAACAATTGGCCTCAATTTACGTTCTATCTTTTGTTGAAGGTGGTGCGGCTTATGATACCTTTAGGAATTATAATCCATTTGACATTAAGCGCTCTGCAGGCGCAGGAATTCGTATATTTATGCCCGCCTTTGGTTTATTAGGGATTGATTTTGGCTACGGATTCGATCCCGTGTTGAACGGTGTAGGAAGAAATGGATGGGAAACCCATTTTATCATCGGTCAACAATTTTAAATCGTGGCACGATTATTTCTATGCAATAACAGAGAATTATGAATGCACTCAAGGTCTTGTTTTCCATCATTTTTGTCGCGGCGAGCATTTCCATAAGCCACGCGCAAAGAGGTGCGCGTATCGGTTACATCGATATGGAATACATTTTAGAAAACGTTCCCGAATATCAAGAAGCCAAGAACCAACTCGGCTCAAAGGTCAGTAAATGGAAACGCGATTTAGATAAAATGCGTCAAGAGATTGAGCAGCTCAAACTCAACCTCAGTAACGAACGAATTCTACTCACCAAAGAACTCATCGAGGAGCAGGAAGAAGAAATTAAGATTTTAGAGGACGAAATGATCGCCTATCAACAAAATAGATTTGGGCCCAATGGCGATTTAGATGTGCAACGTCGTCAGCTGGTGCAGCCTATTCAAGACCAGGTATTTAATTTGGTTCAAGAACTGGCGGAAGCCAAGAAATACGATTTTATTTTTGATAAATCTGCCGATGTGGTCATGCTTTTTGCCGCTAAGCGCAATGATGTTTCGGATCAAATCTTACGCAGCATCAATCGTGCCGCTAAGCGAGAGGAGGCCTTAAATCGCAAACAAGGTAAAAAGATAGAAAAAGAAGAATCCCTGAGCGCCGAGGAGAGTGAGGCGCAAAGTGAACGTGAAAAAGCCATCGCCGACAAAAAAAATCAGCGCGAAGCCATGATGGAAGAGCGTCGACGCAAAAGAGACTCGATACGCCTTGTGAAACAAGCAGAGTTCGAAGCACGTCGCCAAGAACTTCTAGACAAAAGACAAAGACGTTTGGACTCCATTAATGGCGTTCAAAATAACAATCAAAACTCTGGTTCCTCAGAATCACAGGGGCCTCCGAGTGGTCCTCCAGGTCCTCCATCTGGCGGTAATGGCTCGGGACGTTAATACTACAGTAAACTTTAAAAACAGAAATTTAATACCCAAACAAATGAAAAAACTCAATGTATTACTCTTAGCCGTAGTTATGTTTTTCGGCGCGCAAACAACGGTTTTCGCTCAATCAAAAGTGGCCCACATCAATACCACTGAGCTCGTTTCCGTAATGCCAGAAATGAAGGCAGCAGAAGGCCAATTGGAAAAACTACAGAAAACTTACGACACAGAGATTAAGGCCATGACTAAAGAGCTTCAAACGAAAATTACCCAGTATGACGCTGAAGCCGCCAATAAAACCGAAGAAGAGAACAGAAAGCGTATAGAAGAGGTTCAAGGCATGCAAAATAATATCGGTGCCTATCGTCAGCAAGCCGTTCAAGATCTACAACAGAAAGAGGTAGACCTTTTTCAACCAATCCTCGAAAAAGCACGCCAAGCCATTCAAAAAGTGGCGCGTGCCCAAGGATTCCAATATGTTTTGGATGCGACCCAAGGATCAGGAGTTATTCTAGCCGATGGTAAAGATCTATTGGCCGATGTAAAAAAGGAACTCGGTATTTAATCTATAACCAGATTTACATTAAGCATCACTCTTTTATTTTAGTGAAAGTTTAAAGAAACTGCCCGCTTCTCGCGGGCAGTTTCTATTTTTACACTATGATCAGTAATGAGGCACCCATAGGTTTGTTTGACTCCGGAATCGGTGGTACCTCTATTTGGCGTGAAATTCACGAACTTTTGCCCGGAGAAAACACACTGTATTTAGCCGATAGCCTCAATGCACCCTACGGCGCCAAGTCGCCTCAGGACATCATTGACCTGAGTATTAAAAACACCGAAATACTTTTAGCTCAAGGATGCAAACTCATTGTTGTTGCTTGTAATACCGCTACCACCAACGCGATAGCCATACTAAGAGGGAAGTATTCAGTCCCTTTCATCGGGATTGAACCCGCAATTAAACCTGCTGCCCTGAATTCCATAACCAAAGCGGTCGGTGTGCTCGCAACAAAAGGGACCCTCAATAGCGCCCTCTTCCACGAGACCGCCAATCACTATGGAGCTTCTATTAAACGAATTGAAATCATCGGCCAGGGCTTGGTCCCCCTAATTGAACAAGGAGTCGTTAGCGGTCCGGAAATCAATAATCTACTCAAGCAATACCTCAAACCCATGATG
Organism: Flavobacteriaceae bacterium; assembly: GCA_038141525.1. Taxonomy (GTDB): domain Bacteria; phylum Bacteroidota; class Bacteroidia; order Flavobacteriales; family Flavobacteriaceae; genus BACL21. Next base: position 624,353 of record JAYQIF010000008.1, read on the forward strand.
GATGCGGGCGTAGATCATATCGTGCTTGGATGCAGTCATTACCCCTATCTCATCCCCGCGATCAAGGATATAATTCCAAAACACATCAATATAATAGACTCTGGTTTTGCCGTTGCGCAACAAACTCGATCTGTTCTAAAACAAAAAGGGCTTTTGCGTGCAGCGGCCACCCATGATGACTCGATAAATCTCGAATTTTGGACCAATACAGACCCCAGTGCATTAATTCAATTATTGGACGGCCATCAAAGCCATACGCAACCTGTAATCGAACTCGACGATTTTGGCACTGCCGAAGATGTCTTTATGAGCAGTGAACACAACCACCGTATTACAGTAAGGCGACGAGTGTTTTAAGCCTCCTTAAACCAAGAGGCATACATAGAATAACTGCGTGCAATTCGCTCGATCTCACCCTCCATGAGCTCTGGACTAACAGATTTTATACATTTAGCGGGAACACCGGCATATACACTACCGCTTTTGATGTGGGTATTTTTTGGAACTACCGCTCCCGCAGCAACAATACTGTAAGGCTCTACAACGCAGTCGTCCATTACAATAGCTCCCATCCCAATGAGCACATGATCCTCAATGGTACAACCATGTACGATGGCATTATGCCCTATAGAAACGTGATTTCCGATGGTTGTCGCTGATTTTTGATAGGTGCCGTGAATGACCGCTCCATCTTGAATGTTTACATGATCTCCCACAGTGATGCTGTTTACATCACCGCGAACTACTGCACTAAACCAGACACTACACCCCTGTCCCAAGACCACATCACCGATGAGCGTGGCATTATCTGCAATAAAGCAATCGGATCCAAATTGGGGTGTTTTTCCAAGGACTGTCTTGATCAACATTTACGGATCAACTATTAGGCGAGTAAACTGTAAGCCAACTGCGCGGATTAATAATCAGGACGTAACATTCCGTTGTAACGCATGTCTTGATCCCAACTGCTGAATCGTCCTCTCAAGAAATTATACCCAATGGTAATTTGATGAAAACCACCAGATTCAAGACGTACAGATCCTGTTTGATAGGAATAGGTATAGGCAAACATGAAGTTTTTAAGGGTCTCCCCAACGACAGGCGTGATGTACTGTAACTTTTGATTGCGCACCTGATTGCCATCTAGGTACTCAGCACCATCAAAACTTCTGCGATAGCTGAGTCCTGCGTATACAGAACCAAATTCCATGGCACGAAAGGCTTTGAAATTTAGATCGACCCCTTGCTCCTGCGTTCGTTCCTTGTATTGCAATAAGAAGGAAGGTTCAAAGTAGTAAAGCCCTCCCGACCCGGGTATACCATAGGACATCGAAAGAATATAATTGCGTTGGTTGTTCGACTCAAATTCCTCAGAGTACAAACTTCTGTTTCTGAATAGAAGGTTCTTTACGGTAAAATGCGCTGCAAAATCCAAAAAGTTATAGGACATCCCCGCATCGACGTTAAAATAACCCGTTGTCTGAATAATACCAGCAATGATTGGATCAAATTGGCTCGGGTCAAAATTAGTTTCATCGAGTTTAGACTCCATAAGCCCCACACTCATACCAAATGACAACTGATTGATCTCAGAACGATTTCTAGAAAATAACAAATGGTGCGCATAGGTCAGATATCCCCCAACTTGTGAATGATATCCATTGGCATCATTAAATACAATACCTCCCAAACCAGAATTTTGCCCGACTCTGTTGTGATAACTCGCCGTCTGAATATTGGGTGCCTCAGTTTGGTCAAACCACTGCTGACGAGCGGTGATACGCAACTTACCATATGAAGATGCTCCAGCCATAGAAGGGTGCAGCAAATATAAGTTGTCGGCAAAATAGTCATGGTATACTGGCAAACCATCCTGCGCTTGCAAGGCAGCGGTCATGACAACAATAAGACTGAATAGAGTGTTTCTTAATTTCATATGATAATGCAAATATCTATCTTTTTAATGTAAAATGTCCTGTAAAGGCCTTAGGAATATCTTCTTCGGTGTATTCGATGCGGAACCAGTAGTCGCTTGAGGGCAGTGGGTTGCCTTTATAGGTCCCGTCCCATCCGTTACCGCTTGGGCTGAGCTGCTTGAGCAGCTTGCCGTAGCGATCAAAGATATAGATGCGCGCCGCTGGGTCGTAATCCGCGAGCCCGATGATGTTCCAGGTGTCGTTAAAGCCATCGTTGTTCGGGGTCACAAAACGTGGGTAGTCCACCACACCGATGTCTACCGTCACCGAGCCACAGCCCTCCACATTGGTGATGGTCACCTGGTGGGTGCCTGGGGTCACATTCTCAAACACACCGCTGTCCTGAAGGTTGCCCCCATCCAGACTGAACTGATAAGTCCCCAGTCCACTAGCAGTGGCCTCGATCACATGCTCCCCGGCAAACGCACCGTTGAGCAAACGCACATTGTACTCCAGGGGTGGTGAGGCCGGGTTTACCGCAACTACAGTCTCTAGCGAGCAGCCAGAGGCCAGCTCCGTAACCAGCACCGAATAAGACCCTGGGGCCAGGGCCACGAGCGATGGACCCACCTCATTGGGCAATATCGTGCCGTTGAGCGACCACAAGAAGGTGAAGCCCTCGGCAGGAAGACCCGTCTCTAAAGACCGGCGGTGAGGCCGCGCCAAAGTCCTCCATAATCGCATTGCCCTGATCGTCCACACAGATGCGGTACTCATCGTCTAAGATCATCGGAGGCAACTGCTCTACAGACAGAAGCACTTCGGCAATATCATAACAGATCGGCAAGTCATTAGGATCCAGTAAATTACTCACGCGGGCGTAAATCACCTGCGGGTTAGTGATGTTGGTATACACATCAGGCAGGTTGCCAATACCCAGCTCAGCATCCGAGAGGGTCTCGTGGAAGGTCAGCACATACACACTGGGGTCCTGATCCTGCAAAATCTGATCCACCAAGAGCTGCGCCTGAGCATCCAAGTCTGTAGGCAAGGCCGCATTAGGAATCAACGTAAACTCAGCCAGACCATCACTCGGGGCCAGATTATCACAGATCATATAAGGGTCAGGTGTGCCGGCAAAGGCCCCTTCCTTGACATACAACTCAAAACTCAGATCCACCTCGAAGGTAATGGGATCCTGCTGTGGCGGGGTGTAACAGCCCGTATCCAAGGCAATCAGACCCGCATAAACCGTCTGTGGGCTCGTGGTGCTGGCAAACAGCGTAGGGTTGCCTATGGGACTTACCCCGTTTTGGGCCTCAGTTAAGGTGCGGAAGTACAGCACAGCGTAGACCAGCGGGTCTAAATCTCCCAATATAAGCGCATCGTTCTGCGTGAGGTCAAACACCCCTACTCCGTTATTGTCTACCGCGCAGTAATACAAGTCCTCAGGCAAGCCCTGAGCCACCGGTAATGGACTCACCACCAGCTCTAGTGGCACAATAGTATAACAACCCAAAGGCGCCGGTGGAACATCCTTAGTCACCCGGGCGTAAACCACCTGATTAAAGGCCGTAGTGTTGGCATAAGGACTCACAAGCTCCGTGCCCGCCACACCCGCATCGGCCTCATCAAAAGTGGCGTAGTAAAGCACACTCACATCAGGCTCTCCACCGATGATCTCTGCGTCCTTATCGGTTAAGATAAAGGTCGATAGACCGTCCTCTGGATCAAAATCAATCACAGGGTCGCCCTCTCCGTCACACACCACAAGCGGGGTCGGAGTCACAGGACTCGGGTTAGGCAATACGCGTAGGGTCAAAAAGGTCTCGGCACCACAACCCCCAGAGGTCAGTACCGTAACATAAATGTCCTGTGGGTTAACCACGTTCTGATAATCCGTTGGATCCGCAATAGGGTTACCATCGATCTGATCCTGTGCACTGGCATAATACACCACCGTGTAGGTCGGATCACCACCAGTGATAATAGGATCATTTAGCGTTAAATCAAAAGTCGATACCCCATCGTCGGGAAGACTGCCCCCGATCTGATCATCACACAAGACCATCTCAAAAGGACCTGCCGATAAATCAGCCGGTGGCTGAACCTCTAAATCAAAAGGCGTTACACGGCCACAACCCGTTACAAAGTTCTCCACGCGAACAAACACCTCTTGAATCGGAGTGACAATGTTCGTATAAGCCCCAGGAGTAGCAATGGCATTAATGCCCAAGTCCGCATCCGCCTGAGTGGTATAGTAACTCACCGAGTAATCCGATAGCGGCTCATTGGCCCCTAAGGCCCCTAGGTTGTTCTGGGTTAGATCAAAGACCTCAAAACCATCGCCATCAAAATCACAGGCCACCAGTGGGTCCTGGAATAGATCCGGGTCCACCTCCAGTGGCAGAGACTCTATGCGTAGCTCTAATGGCACTATGCTAAAGCAAGCATTAACCCCCGGAGGAACATCGTTCTCCAAGCGGGCATAAATGGTCTGTACAAACGGTACTATGTTCTCGTAAGGACTCAATAGCTGATCCGCTGGATCCCCTAAATTAGCATCCACAAGGGTCTCGTAGTAGCGTACACTCACATCGACCTGACCCCCCAAGAGCTCAGCATCCTTGCTGGTGAGATCAAAGGCATTATAGAACCCATTATTGTTGTCATCACACACAATAAGCGGGGTGGGTATATTAATGGTAGGATTAGCCTCTACATTAATGAAAAAACTCGTTACTGCAGGACAGCTGTCCGGACCAAAGACCGTGACAAAAATCTCCTGAACAGGACTGATCTGGTTTTGATAAGCCTCTGGTGTGGCAATAGGGTTATTATCGATCTGATCCTGAGCCGTGGCGTAATAAGACACCGAGTAAGTCGGATCCCCTAAGGTCACCTCCAAGGTGTTCACCGTTAAATCAAAAGTAGACAGACCATCAAAAGGATCACTGCCCCCAATCTCATCGTCACACAAATACAGGTCCTCGGCAGAGCCAATAGCAGGCAAGGTGCCCGTAACCAGTCCAAAACTAGTGATGCGGTAGCAGCCCGTGTCTAAATTCTCCAAGGCGTACCCATATGGTACCCCCACCACTGAGATAAGCCTCTGGCGTGGCGATAAATGGCGTGCCTGCCTGGGCATCAGCCAAAGACTCGTGGTAAGAGATCGGTGCAAAATCTATAGGATCCTGTGTGCCCAACACAAACGGATCGTTCAGGGTCAGATCAAACTCTGCCAGACCATCCCCATCATCATCACACACAAACATAGGATCAATAAAATCTGCCGTAGGCGCATCCGGTAAGGCCACCACAATCAGCTCCAAAGGCACTATGCTATAACAGCCCAGTATCCCAGGAGGAACATCGCGCTCCACGCGGGCGTAAATCACCTGACCCCCAGGAATCGTATTGACCCATGGACTCGTTAAGGCAGGGGTGCCCGCCTCGGCCTGAGCCAGGGTCTCATAATAACTCACGCTAACATCAGGCTCGCCATCGGTGATCTCTGCGTCCTTATCGGTCAGTACAAACGTGGCAAAACCATCATCAAAGGTGCCCCCATCCAAGTCGTCATCACACACCTCTAATGGGGTCGGGGTAACTGGCGTTGGATTAGGCAAGACCGTTAAGGTCATGGTCACCAAGGTGCGGCAACCAAAGGCGCTCTCTAGTCTTCCAATGATCGTCTGTGGGGTAATGATGTTGGCGTAGGACTCTGGATTGACTATAGGGGTGTCTGCAGCCTCATCCGCAGCGGTGGCATACCAGGTCACTGTGATGCTATTGTCTCCTCCCGTGGCCGTATCGTTAACCTGAGTTAAATCAAAAATACTCACCTCGTCTATACTGCTGCCGCTAGCCTCATCGTCACATAAATAAAGCTCAAATGGGCCTAGGTCCTCTGGAAGTGGATCTACAATAAGCTCTAGGGTTACTATATCATAACAACCATTGGTGCCATTGTTAGGTGAGGTGCTGCTCGCATTACCCACAACCAAAATATAAATCGTCTGGGGGTTAGTGGTGGTCTGATATGCCCCAGGGTTGGCAATAGCCAAACTATAATCAGGAGCCGTCAGGGCCAAATCTCCCGCAGCAATCGCATCGCTCTCTAGCTCATAGTAATAAATATCGTACTCCAGTGGATCCAAAGTGCCCAAAACCTCCGACTCCACTAGCGTTAAATCAAATACCGTAAACCCATCGGCCAAAGCATCATCACAAAGGCGCAGTGGCTCCTCGGGCTGGGTGGCTGCCGGAAGATCGCGCACCTCAAGTAAGATCTCTATAACACTATAACAGCCCGTGGTGGTGTCCTCTACCCTGGCCCATACCGTGTCTGTGTATATATCGTCATTGGTATACGCAATACCTAAAGCCAAGTCTCCCGACAGAGCGTTGGCCTGGGTGCCGTGGTAGCTCACCGCATAGTCCGGGTTACCCCCGGTGAGCTCTGCATCCAATAACGCCAGGTCAAACTCAGCAAAACCATCGCTATCTGGATCACAGATCACATAAGGCGCTGGTTGTACCAGATCTGGGTTAGGGTGAACCGTAATGAAAAAACTCGTTACCGCAGGACAGCCATCGGCCCCAAAGACCGTGACAAAAATCTCCTGAACAGGACTGATCTACGTTTTGATAAGCCTCTGGTGTGGCAATAGGCGTGTCATCGATCTGATCCTGAGCCGTGGCGTAGTAAGACACCGAGTAGGTCGGATTACCGGCAATCAGTGCTGCTGTGTTCTGGGTCAGATCAAAGGTAGACAACCCATCAAACAAGGTGCTGCCCCCAATCTCATCGTCGCATAAGAATAAATCATCCGCCGTGCCAATACTGGGGAATACCCCTACCTCAATAGCAAAGGGCGTTAAACGATAACACTCGGTATCAAGGCTCTCCAAACGCACCCATAGGGTAGTGGGGCCACTCACATAAGCCTCTGGGGTGGCGATAAACGGAGTGCCCGCCTGGGCATCAGCCAAAGACTCGTGGTAAGTGATCGGTGCAAAATCAATAGGGTCCTGTGTGCCCAACACAAACGGATCGTTCAGGGTCAGATCAAACTCTGCCAGACCATCCCCATCGTCGTCACACACAAACATAGGATCAATAAAATCTGCCGTAGGGGCATCCGGTAAGGCCACCACAATCAGCTCCAAAGGCACTATGCTATAACAGCCCAGTATCCCAGGAGGAACATCGCGCTCTACCCGGGCGTAAATCACCTGACCCCCAGGAATCGTATTGACCCATGGACTCGTTAAAGCCGGGCTGCCCGCCTCGGCCTGGGCCAGGGTCTCATAATAGCTCACGCTAACATCAGGCTCCCCATCGGTGATCTCTGCATCCTTATCGGTCAGTACAAACGTGGCAAAACCGTCATCAAAAGTGCCGCCATCCAAGTCGTCATCACACACCTCTAATGGGGTCGGAGTAACTGGCGTTGGATTAGGCAAGACCGTTAAGGTCATGGTCACCAAGGTGCGGCAACCAAAGGCGCTCTCTAGTCTTCCAATGATCGTCTGTGGGGTAATGATGTTGGCGTAGGACTCTGGATTGTAGCTATAGGGTTATCTGCAGCCTCATCCGCAGCGGTGGCATACCAGGTCACTGTGATGCTATTGTCTCCACCCGTGGCCGTATCATTGACCTGGGTTAAATCAAAAATACTCACCTCGTCTATACTACTACCGCTAGCCTCATCGTCACATAAATAAAGCTCAAAGGGGCCTAGGTCCTCTGGAAGTGGATCTACAATAAGCTCTAGGGTTACTATATCATAACAACCATTGGTGCCATTGTTCGGTGAGGTGCTGCCCGCGTTACCCACAACCAAAATATAAATCGTCTGGGGGTTAGTGGTGTTCTGATAAGCCCCAGGGTTGGCAATAGCCAAACTATAATCAGGAGCCGTCAGAGCCAAATCTCCCGCAGCAATCGCATCGCTCTCAAGCTCATAGTAATAAATATCATACTCCAGTGGATCCAAGGTGCCCAATACCTCCGACTCCACAACCGTTAAATCAAATACCGTAAACCCATCGGCCAAAGCATCATCACAAAGGCGAAGTGGCTCCTCGGGCTGGGTGGCTATAGGATAATCCCGAACCTCCAAAAAGACCTCAACGGCCGTGTAACAGCCCGTTAAAGAACTCTCTACCCTAGCCCATACACTGTCGTTATAAGGATCATCATTAGGATAAGGGTTAATCAAAGGCAATACCCCGTTTTGAGCATCCAACTCAGTGCCGTGGAACGTAATCTGTAAATCACCATTGCCGCCCTGCAGATCCACAACCAACTCACTCAAATCAAACTCTGCAAATCCATCATTGTCCGTGTCACAAACAACATATGGGTCAATCAATCCAGGAACGGGGGTGGGATAAGAAATATGGTAAAGTTTTCTGCTGTATCGAAACAGGTTGGATCTTGTCTGTTCTGGAGTCGCACAAAAATCTGCTCACTTGGTCCCGTCACGGTATAGGGTTCTGGCAGTGGGTTTTGATTCAAATCTGCATCACTCTGACTGCTGTGGTAAGTAATGAAATAATCTCCCAAAGGTTGTCCGTCGAGTACCTGAGTATTAAAAGTGACGGGCAAATTAATCGGCTCATCACCATTGCCGTCGACATCACAGAGGTTATAATCTTCAACATCTCCCGAAAGCGCCTGTGTATAGGTGATTTCGAAAGTAGCTTCAACAAAACAATTACCTAAAATATCGTCAAGTCTGATGGTGATCGATTCGGAGACCCCTGTTATCGTGTAAGCCCCTGGAAAAAGGATTTGCGAGCCCAGAGCGTCATAGTAGGTGATGACAATATCTGCTGGGTCTTGTGCCCCAAGCACAATAGGCTCATTTACTGTCAGATCAAAAATACCTGGTATCGTCACATCTGAAGAACATTGAGCCAAATCCAAAGGTGGCGAGGCAATGACAGGAGGAGAGGTAATGTTTACGATAAAATTTTGATTTGTATCGCTACAATCAGGATCGATTGTACTGGTAAAACGCACAAAGATATTCTCAAAAGGTGCGGAAGCATTGTAGGGTGAGGTTAATGCATTGGCTCCAGAATTCGCTTCTGCTTGAGAATTGTGATAAGTAATGGTGTATTCTCCAACCGGTTGACCATTCAACACTTGAGCATCAAATTCTGCATTTAAATCAATGGGTTCTGATCCGTTGCCGTCGGTGTCACAAACAACGAAGTTATTCACGGGACCCGCAATTACTGTAGTATAAGTAATCTCAAAGGTGTCTTCGGCAAAACACAAGCCCAGTAAGTTCTTCGAGTCGTATGGTAATCGTCTCGGATGTCCCTGTAATGGTATGTGCCGTAGGATCTGCAATTGGATTCCCAGCGCCATCGATATAAAACACATTGAGCTCTGCTGGATCTTGTGTGCCAATGGCCAGCGCCTCATTTGCAGTGAGATCAAAAACACCCAAGGTGAGTCCATCATTGTTACAGACAAACAAGTCATCAGGTGGAGTCTCAACTACAGGCTGCGGCAAAAATATTGCCTCAAAAAAGAGAATTTCAGGAGTGTTGTTTACCTGTGACAAACTGATGTCATCTATCACCAAGTCATTACCACAACCTCCCGGCGCATTATTAATGAGCACCAATTGAATGTCGGTATTAGCCCCCGTATTGAATGAAATAAAATACTCTTGCCAATCTGGATCCGCGCCATTAGGTATATTTCCAGTTACGGTCTCCTGAATGATTCCACCCGCTGGTGTTTCGATGCGAAAACGCACATTTGAGGGCACACTATTCCCCTGACAAATGAACGAATCGGTATCATATACAGTAGAAATCCAGGCACTAAAAGAATAGTCCGTATTTGGATCGAGGGAGATGGTTCGGCGGTAAAACTCACCCACAGCTATGTCGGCATTGACAAAAAGCATGCGTCCATTGGTATCCCCAACGGTATGATCTTCCATGGTTGGGTGCCAACCACCGTTCAGGCCCGCAGAATCGTTTGATACAATATACTCGCCATCCTCCATATCGCCTCCGGTGTAACAGGTATAGGTCGTACTCGCCCCATTCAGGTTACACGAAATACCCGTACCCGTATTGAAGGTCTCTTGAAATTCTAAGGCCGAAGTCAAGGTCACCTCACATCGATAACTCCCTGAAACAGTAACGTCTAGTGTTGGATTGGTCTCGGCAGGTACAAAAGGAATATAATTTCCTGAACCCGCTGGTGACTCATAGGTCCAGTCATAAGCCACGGCCCCTGTCGTGGTCGCATCAAAAGTGATGATGTCCCCGTCACAAGCCGTGTCATTGGCTAAGATGGAACAGTCTGTACTTCCTGCCCCTTGCTGTCCTGCGTTGGTTTGTTCGAGTTTTATAAATCCCGCCGATTGATTAAAGTTTGTAATCACCAAAACATAAATCTCTCCAGGTTGCGCTCCATTAATACTGAAGGACTCAACCGGCGCCGCAGAGTAACTACAGGCTATTTCATTTTGGGCCTGCAGTTGAGAATAATCACAAAGATCTGACCCTTGGGCAAAAGGGCCCCAGGCGATAAAATCGACATCAAGACCAGTCCCTGTGGGGTTCCCGTTGACATCAAAACTTGTGTTTTGAGTAATGGTAAAATCTAAATTTCCCGCCCTCATCAATTTGTAAATAAAACCATGCGGGATAAGGTTCAAACCTAAACAACCATAATCTGGACCAATCTCAGCCGTTGGGTTACAATCAGGATCGCTGTTATTACAATTAGCAAAAATTAAGGCTTGGTTTCCCGCACAAAATGGCTCAATACTTGAACAGGTTCCTCCTTGTGCAAAACTCTGTGCAAGAGGGAATAAAAGAAGAAATAAAACCGTGTATAATCGACTCGGGGTAAATATTCTCATAATAGGGCATCTATTAAGCGCGAAAAGTAAGGAAAATTTTGCGATTTATGGGATTTTTCGGCCTCTAACGACAGATTTTTAACGTTATTAATCATTGTTTTTTTGTCCACCTAACTCACTATTTTCCACTGAGTTTTTTAGTGGTAATATTTTTTGGAATCACTATTTTTGCCAAAGAAAAAATTGCATTATGTCAAGCCCTTATTCAATCACGCCCAAACCTACCTCAAACGATAAAATTTACAAGTTTGAGGCCAATGCTTTTTTGGTTCATGGCAGTTCTTATGAGTTCGGCAACATCGATGAGGCCAAACACTCTCCTCTAGCACAAGAATTATTTCATTTGCCATTTGTGAAAACGATTTTTTTAGCACAAAATTTTGTAGCCATAGAAAAATATGACATCGTTAGTTGGGATATGGTTCTTGAGGAACTGGCCGGGGCTATTGAGGAGTACCTCAACAGTGGGCGACCTCTGATCACTGAATCCAAGTCCAAAAGCCACAAAACACATCGGTTTATGCCGAAAGCACCCCAAATCCGAACTCGATGAAGTTTGTGGCCAACAGATCACTCGTGCCAAAACGTTTTGAATTCAACAATATCGATGAGACGACCCATGCGCCACTGGCCCAAGAATTATTTAACCTCAATGGTGTGACCGCAGTTTTTATGCACCAAAATTACATCTCAGTAAGTAAAAATGAGGCAATCTCATGGACAGAGTTGATGGACAGCATTAAACAACTAATTCAAGATTTTGTCGCAACCGGAAAGCCAGTATTGAATGACGCTGCACTAAATGAATTACCCTCGGATTCGGCGCTCTGGCCACAATTCCCCTAAGCGAGCGCAACGATCAAGATAAAGAAATCATCGCACTACTAGAGGAGTTTGTTACCCCGGCAGTAGCCGGTGATGGTGGCTATATTGCCTTTGATTCATTTGACCCTGAATCTAAAACGGTTCGCGTCTTACTTCAGGGGGCTTGTAGCGGCTGTCCTTCTTCTACCATGACCCTTAAAAATGGGATTCAATCACTGCTGACGGAAATGACCCAAGGCCGGGTTGAGCATGTAGAGGCCATTAACGGATAATTTTTAAAGAACTGGCCGCGAGAATTTTTAACGCCAACACAACGGTTTTTGTGACCAAAAGGCCGTAATATCACAAACAAGGACCGATCAATAAATTTTAGTTTTTTTAACACAAGTTGCCGAGAGGTCTCGTTATATTCGCACTTCGAATAAATTTTTTGCTATGAATAAGATTACTTTACTCCTCATTTTTTCATTAACCACCAGCATCGCATGGGCTCAGCCAGCAGGACTCGAGATCAGTTATCAAAACGTCCGTAGTGGAGATCGCTTTGTTTCAGATGGAAACACTACAGGGAGTCCTTATTATCACGATAAATATCATACAGGATCGATTTACCTCAACGACAAACTTGCTGCATCAGGTTTGAACCTAAAGTACAACGCCTACAGAGATATTTTCTTGGCCGTTACACAAGTCAACGCCTCTGATGAAACGGCCCAGGTAGTGGCCAAAACAAAAGGGATGAAGATTCTGGTGAATAACGAGGAGTTTATTACACTTCCCAGTGTGACTAATCGTTATGAAATGCAATATTATCAGGTCGTGGTTCGCGGCAAAAAAATAACATTGCTGAAGAAAAACTACAAATTATTTGTGGAAGGTTCACGAGCAACCACGAGCTTGACTAGAGATGTACCATCGACCTACTCCGATCGAAGTGAATTTTATTTTTTAAATGCCTCTGGTGACTTTACTGAGGTGCCCTCTTCGACCAGAAAAGTACTCGCTCTTTTTCCGGAGGACAAAAAAGCCCTGTCTGCAGCCGTTAAGAAATCGCGTCTAAATTTGAAAAAAGAAATCGATCTCATTCGATTTGTTGGGTACTACAACAGACTGTAATACTGGGTTATATCCGAAATCGGCCAAGGTTTGAGTCGAGATTGAGCGATTCAAATTAAAGGCTTGTATCAACTCTTGGCTGAATTTATGTAGGCCAGAAAATCTTTGAGATAATACGGTTCAAAGTAGGCTACGTCCGCAAAGTCCTTGTTCACAAATAATTCATTTGCGAGCCGGCCCATATGCCGTGCACTGGGCAGGACCCCTGATTTAAAATCGGCATTCCCGTGGGTGCATAAGGTTTGCCATTTTTCAACACCACTGCCGATAAACGTCACCTTGGTTTGTTCCAAGTAATGGGCAAACGCGTCCTTAGTAAGAATCACTGCTTTAGCCGGTTTCAAACTGATGCCCTGACGATCCAGGACACTGGAATAAACCTCCATTCTCCTGGCGTCAATCATAGGAATAATTATGTCGGACAATCCCAAGGCAGGCTCGGCCAAAACAGCAAGTGTCTCTATTACAATCAAGGGGATTGACAGGGCGTAACAAAGTCCTTTGGCTGCAGATACTCCGATGCGTAATCCAGTGTAAGACCCGGGGCCTTTACTCACGGCGACTGCCTTTAAGTCCTCGAGTTTTACCCCAGCTTGGGCGCAGACCTCTTGTATAAATACGTGAAGTTGTTCGTTATGGCTGTAACCCGAGGAGGAATCTTCTTTGAGGCCAACACACTCTACACCCTCAAATATGGCCACAGAGCAATTAGTTGTTGCCGTTTCTATACAAAGAATCATCTAACGGTAAATTATTCCTTATCCTCGCTTTCGGCCTCTGAATCAACCGCCACTCGATCACCTGGATCCAAAAGTTTGGTAACCGTGTTATAAGGCCCTGTAATCACCTGATCTCCCTCTTCTAGACCAGAGGTAATTTCGATACGACTGTCATCCTGAATGCCCGTTTCAATAACGCGCAATGCGGCTGTGTTATTCTTCATAACAAAAACACACTCAAATCGCGGGGCATCGGCTTCAATCTTGGGGGCTGGGGTTCAGCAGGTTTACGCTCAGTGGTATCGCTTTTGATGACTACAGCACTGATGGGAATCGCCAACAATATTATTGCGACGCTGGGTTTGAATATCCACAGTAGCCGTCATCCCTGGACGAAATGGAGCATAGTGCTCTGGCTTGCCCTCCATCAAATCTTGATAGGACTCTGGGAGTATGCGCACTTTTACTTTAAAATTGGTCACTTGATCTACAGAAAGGGTTGATTCTGCTGAGTTCGCGATTTCAGTAACCACTCCTTTAAAAACTCTCTTTAGATAGGCATCCACTTCTACCTCAGTAGTGTCGCCTATAGAAACCTTTACGATGTCGTTTTCATTCACATCGACCTCTACTTCCATATTCGACAGATCGGCTACCCGTACAATCTCAGTACCCGCCATTTGCGCAGTCCCTACCACACGCTCGCCGAGTTCAACAGCAAGCCTTGAAATAGTGCCAGACATGGGCGCAAAAATCGAGGTACGATTCAAGTTATCTTGACCTTGTTGCACATTAGAACGTGCACTTTCGACCGAGTAAAACGCAGAATTTCGTGTAGCCTCAGCCATCTCGAAATCGGCGACAGTTCGGTCCCATTCACTCTTGGAGATGACTCCTTTTTCGAATAAGGTTTTGTTGCGATCGTAATTGAGCTGTGCATTACGAAGAGAAGCCTCGGCCTGAGCAAGACCTGCTTTGGCGTTTTGCAATCCGGCCTCTGCTTGACGCAAGGCAGACTGAATTAAATCTGGATTAATACGAACCAATAAATCGCCTTTTTGAACCTGATCCCCCTCGCTGATCGGTAACTCTATGATTTCGCCAGAAACCTCAGAAGAAAGCATCACTTCGATCTCTGGCTGTATCTTTCCTGTTGCCGCGACAGTCTGCACCAAATCACGCAAGACAACTTCTTCTAAATCGACAAGTCTTTGATTTTCGTCCTTGCCAAAGAATTTCTTCCCAGCGACCAAAGCGACAATCAATACAACGATTGCAACAGCAATCCAAAGGCGTTTTTTCGAGGTCATAATTAAAATTTTAATTCCGAAACGGGGACACCAAAATACAACTCTAAAACTTTCAATTTAAAAATATAATCGTATTTCGATCGATTCACATCGATTACGGCATTATCGTAACGGGTTTTCGACTGACTGAAAGTCAAAGGCATTGATCAAGCCTACATCGTAGCGCTGTTGAGCGTATTGATAGGCCAACTCCTGCGAATTCATGGCCTTTAAAGCCGCATCGTAAGATTTTAATGCCCCTTTAGCATCGACAAAAGCCTGATAAACCGTACTCTCTAAGTCCATTTTGGCCTGTTCCAAAAGCAATTCGCGACGCATCAAATTGAGCTTACTGCGCTTGACGTTATTGCGCGTACTGTTCCCGTTAAAGATTGGAATGTTCATTTGCACGCCGTAAGAAATCCCATCATTGAGGTAAAGTTGCTCCTGAAATGGTTTGGCTGCCACCTCTTGATAACCAATAATATTAGGGGCGAATCCGTAAACAGAAGCACCAGTTCCATCGACAAAACCGATAGGATCGGCAGTACTCACCACGGGATTGTCCGAGTCAATTATGGTGCTTATACCGCTAAATCGATCTGACTCACGGGTGTTGTAATTAAAAAACGCACCCACCGAAGGCAAATAGGCACTTCGAGCAATTTGTAAATCCTTTTGCGCTAAGGACACATTCGTCTCGGCAATAAGTACTTCTTTTCGGTATTCTCGGGCAGCAGCTACAAGTTCTTGTGGTGTTTTATCTAAAATCTCGGTTCCCAAAATGTCATAGCCCTGATCGACAATATCAAAATCGCCGTAATCACGAATTTGTAGCAACTGGGCAAGATTAATCAGAGACAGGGTCACCCCATTTTGGGCAGCGACAATATTTTGTTTTTCTGTGGCATCAGCCGCTTGAATCTCAAGCAAGTCGCCCTCGGGCAAAACGCCCGCATCTACGAGTTCCCCCGTACGCTCGATTTGACCAATGGTAACTGCATTCTGGGCTTCTAAAACCGCTACGTTCGCTTTGTTAGTGAGCACCTGTAAAAAGGCATTAGCCACAAACAAGGCAATATCGTCTTGCATTTTCTCCAGTCCATACTGAGCGGCCAGTGTATTGATCTTGGCGCGCTGCAAACTTCTTAAGTTTCGGAGTCCTTGAAAAATTGACATACTCGCGGTCATGCTGTA
Organism: Flavobacteriaceae bacterium; assembly: GCA_038141525.1. Lineage (GTDB taxonomy): Bacteria > Bacteroidota > Bacteroidia > Flavobacteriales > Flavobacteriaceae > BACL21. Next base: position 640,321 of record JAYQIF010000008.1, read on the forward strand.
AGAAGAGTTTCTCGAGGTTTGATTCTCTAAAACGCCTGTAGTTACATTTTGAGTCAGTCCGGTGTTCCATGAATTAGACACAGACCCATTAAGGTTAGGCAGATATGCGCCCACGGCATCGGCTTTATCCAGGCGTGCTAATTCCTGGTCCAATACACTTTGTTTTAAAGAAATATTATTGGACATGGCATACTCAACACACTCCTGTAGGGTCCATTTTTTTGTTTGCGCACTTACGGACACAGCAGTCAATAGGGCAAATACAATAGCAAATTGTTTCATAATTTTATTGCGACCGATAACGGCCTATTTTACATTTTGCAACACAAAGGTAAGATTCTTCAGCTTAGCTTAAGGTCTTCCACCAGGTTGTTTGAGTTGATTCCACACTTTTATTTTGTCCTCTGAGGTTATTCCTGCTAAAACCTCTACAATTAATCCATCGCTAATCCCAAGGGTTACATCTCTTCTTTCAAATTCTTGATCTCCAGTTTCTACCTCTACATAAGCCTGTTGGTCTTCACGGTCATACTGAATCAACGACTCTTTTAGGGTCAAAACACTATCCGCTCTTGCCAAAATTATTGAGGCATTGGCGCTCAGCCCAGCACGAATAAAGGTGGTGTCTTTTTTACTCAGGCTCCCTTTGATTTCAAATTGTACGGCTCCGTTTTCTTCAACCCCTTTGGGCGCTATATAATCCAACACGGCATCGAAAGATTTGTCTTCGATTGCTCCAACGGTAATTTCTAGAGCCAAATTTTCTTTAATTTTCCCAACCTCGCTTTCGTCGACTTTACCTTCAAAAATCATTTTATTAACATCGGCAAGTACGGCAATGGTCGTTCCATCATTGAAGTTGTTGGCCTCGATTACCTGGTTTCCGACTTTTACTGGAACATCGAGTATCATTCCAGAAACAGTGGCACGAATTTCTGTATTGGCCACGGCTCCAAGACCTTGTGTAGAGCCGGTTTTGACAATATCAAAAGTCTGCTCGGCGGCGCGCAGATTCACCTGCTCTTGATTGAATCTTTGTGTGGCTTGATCAAAAGATAAGCGAGCCGTGTCAAATTCGTTGGCCGAGATAACCCCACGCTCAAACAGCAGTTGTTGGCGCTCATATATACTGGTTTGACGCTCCAAAGCCAGACGCGCGGTTTCTAATTGGGTCTGTGCCGCCTTGATGTTGTTTTGGGCACTGTTCAACGAATTGATATTGGGCACCACGCGAACTTTGGCGATCAAATCTCCTGTAACAATTGTTTGGCCAGCCTCGACAAAAATGGCATCGATAATTCCCGAGATATTCGGTTTGATCAGTACTTCTTCCTTGGGGACTATACTGCCGGTGGCAACAGTTTTTTTAACTACAGAACCTACAGTGGCCTGATCATACTCATAAACAATCGGATCTTGCTGGTCTTTGAGCCAGATATAACGCACGCCCAAAATAAATAAGACGCCGATAGTAATTAACGTGATTAATGTTCCTCTTCTTTTCATTATTGGTTGTATTAATACTTTTTAATTTCTTCTATTTTTTTGTTAGTCCATGCGCAGGGCGTCAACAGGTTTCATTTGAGTAGCGCGTGTCGCGGGAATCATTCCAGCCAGGAGCCCCGACAAAACCAATATGGCCAAGGCAACAAATATCACACCGATACTCACAGAAGGGTTGGCAAAATTTTCCTACCGTTCCTGCAGCATCGAGCAAGGTATTCATAACCCAAATTAATCCAGCCGCAAAACTGATTCCGGCCATTCCCGAAATCAAGGTCAAAACCATAGATTCCTGCAACACTTGTCCGCGTATTTCTCTTGGGGTGGCGCCCAGGGCACGTCTGATTCCGATTTCTTTAGTCCGTTCTTTGACCACAATTAGCATGATGTTACTGATCCCAATCACGCCAGACATAAGGACCAATGCCCCAACGAAATAACCGACAAAACTCAAAATCGCAAATAAGCCCGTTATTTTTTCAAATTGTTCTGCCAAGTCAAAATGACCAATGGCACGCTGATCGTCCGGATGAACTTTGTGGGATAAACGCATCTCTTTCATGATTTGTGGCTTGATCTGCGTAATAGGGACCTCGTCAATGGCCGTTATGGCCATCCAGCCCACTACATCCCCGTAATTGAATGCCTTGCCAAAGGTGGAAAAAGGGATGTAAATCGTATTGGCATCTTCTTGATTATCCCCTTGACTGGTGCTTTTTTTAACCACGCCAATGACCATAAAGTTAATGCCGTTAATTTTTATGTAGGACCCTATGGGCTCCTCTCCGAGGTCATAAAGACTTTTGATTACATCAGTGCCCACGACGGCGACTTTGCGCTCATCTTGAATATCGGAATACGAAAGAAAGCGACCCTGTAAGATATCGAGCGGCTCCTGATTGATGTATTCGGGATTATCCCCATAAATATTAAACGCTCCTGTTTTGTCTTTGCGCGTGACGTTATTCGATCCGCGGAAACCACCCAATTGATTTCTGGGAGAAACAAATCGTAACTCAGGAAACTTCTCTTTGAGCAGTGCCACATCGGACTGCCTAAAATTAAAGCTACGGCCTTTTGTGAATCCTTTATAAGGCATGGAAGTGCGCTGAGTCCACATAAAAATCGTATTGGTAGCAAAATCACCAAAGTCCGCTTGTACACCATTCTTTAGACCATTAGTCAACGCGAGTAAAAGAACCAAAATAAAAATACCCCAAAATACCCCAAAGGCGGTCATGATGGTTCTAAAGCGATTGGCATTGAGCGCCTCTAATATTTCGTCCCAGCGTTCTTTTTGCAACATTATTCGTCTCTTAAAGCCTCGATAGGTCTTATGTGTGCTGCTCTTTGAGCAGGAATAAATCCGGCCAATGTCCCCGCAGCGATCAAAACAAAAACGGTGGTCATGGCAGTGCCAAAATCTACTTGTGGGTATTTTATAAAGGCCGAATCGATCATGGGGCCGACGAGTTCTAAAAGACCAACACCCAGAAAAAGACCAACAAATCCAGCAAATGCCGTTATAAAAATGGCTTCTTGTAATATCATACCAATAATGGACCAAGGTAAGGCGCCTAACGCTTTTCTAATCCCAATTTCTTTGGTGCGCTCTTTAACCACAATAAGCATAATATTGCTCACGCCAACAATTCCGGCGATAATAGTCCCGATGCCGATGAACCAAAAGACCGCACGGATTGTATCGATCAGACCATATATTTTTTTGGCCTCTTCTAGAGTATTATTGACTCGAACCGCAGATTGATCGTCAGGAGCCACACTGTATTTCTGACGCAAATCTTGGTCGATGCTCTGTGTCATGGCAGCAGACAGGGCGACAGCCTGATCAAAATCATCACTCATCTCGACCGTATAGGCCAAAGAACGCAAACGGTCCTGAGCATTAAATACCTTTTGTGCCGTATTGAGCGGTACAAAAATGCGGTTCTCCTCTCGATTACCTCCTGGGTCACTATAGACGCCAACGACAATAAAATTGATGCCCTGAATATCGATTTGTGCTCCTATTGGATCTGCATCTTTGAACAAATCCAACTTCATTTGATGACCAATGACGGCCACTTTGGACGACTGCATTAGATCGCTTTGGCTGATGAAGCGTCCCTCAACCATGGTTTCATTCTCAATGAACTGCTGATCAGGATAGGCCCCCTCTACGCGGTAATTACCGCTTTGGTCTTTATAACTAACGGCCCCACCCCAAATGGAATAAATGGGCGTTTCATATTCGATATAATCCTGATAATTTGTGGAGATCAGATCAAAATCTTCATTCTTTAATTGAATGAATCGACCGGGATTAAGCCCTTTATATTCTTTTGTAGTGGTTCCTGTCCACACTGAAATTCTATTGGTCGCATCTTGCTCAAACTCGGATTGAACCCGTTTTGTATGCCAGTACTTACGCCCAGAAGAATCACCAAAATAAAAATCCCAGAGGACACCGATAAGGCAGTAAGAAACGTCCGCAGTCTGTTCTTATTGAGCGTTTCGAAAATTTCCTGCCAACGCTCTAAACTAAACATTTAATGCACTTTTGGCGCGGACTTGCTCCACTTGTTCGTCTTTTACAATGAGTCCGTCTTTGAGGTGCACCACACGCTTACACATGTGGGCAATATCCATTTCGTGGGTGACACATAGTATGGTTTTGCCTTCATCATTAATTTCTTGGATGAGATCCATGACCTCATAGGAGGTTGTAGAATCCAGTGCGCCTGTAGGTTCATCCGCCAAAAGCACCTTAGGGTCACTCGCCAGAGCACGGGCAATGGCTACACGCTGTTTTTGCCCTCCAGACAATTCATTGGGCAAATGTTCCGCCCAATTCGCCAGACCCACTTTTTCTAAATAATGCATTGCGCGTTCGGTTCTCTGCTGACGCTTTATGCCCTGATAATAAAGAGGCATGGCTACATTATCCAAGGCTGTTTTATAGGAGATTAGATTAAACGACTGAAAAATAAAGCCTAAAAACTGATTGCGATAACGCGCCGCTAAAGATTCATTTAAATCTTTTATCGGTGTCCCGTCGAGTACATAACTGCCCTGGTCCGCCTCATCGAGCATTCCTAAAATGTTCAAAAAAGTAGATTTTCCAGAACCTGAAGAACCCATGATGGCCACCATTTCTCCGGAGTTTACAGAAAAATCAATGCCTTTTAGTACGTGAAGCTGGTTTTGTCCTACAGCGTAGGATTTGTGTAGGTTGTCTATTGTAATCATTTTGGCTTCTAAAGCCTCAAAAATACTGTGGTTCGCACGATAAATGTGTGAAATCTTTGTTAAGACTTTGATCGTCTAATTTTATATACGGCATAACCTACAGCCCCTACCAGCAGATAAGGAAAGACCATGAGATACACGATTCCGTTATTGATGCCCTTGGCCGCTTGCCCAGAGGCTTCACTCTCAAGGACCGCACGACACATAGCGCATTGCGCAGATAATGGCCAGAAGGCCACAGCCAAAAGCAGCACGACCATACTCAACATCAATTTTTTGGTATGGACCCTAGGCATAGTAGGGCGCAATCATTAAATAAACAATTACTCCAGTAACGGCGACATAAAGCCAAATCGGAAAGGTAATTTTGGCCATCTTCTTGTGCTGAACGAATTGCTCCATACTGGCGTAATAATACGTAAACAAGACCAACGGAATCACGGTAATCGACAGGACAATATGACTCACTAAAATAAAATAATAAATGCCCTTGATCACACCATCGCCTCCAAAAGGGGTTGGGTCAGAGGTCATGTGGTAAGCCACGTACATGACCAAAAAAGCGATAGAGCATAAAATTGCAATCGACATCAGCCGCTCGTGTTGTGCGCGATTGCCCTTTCTGATTTGAATAACAGCAGTCACTAAGAGCACTGCCGTCAAGGCGTTAATGCCTGCATAAATCGGCGGTAAAAACATGAGCGGTGCCACATCTGGAATACGGACATTAAATAAGATGGCCACAACGACCGGGATAAGCATTGACAGTGTCCAAATAACAAACTTATAACGCGATTGCAAGAACTGTTTCATAATTATTTTTTAAGAAGGACACTAATATCGTTAATTAATTTGGAAACCTGACTTGTTTCCAATCCGTCGTAATAGATGATCGGGTTTCCGTAGGCGTCATAACGCGATCTAATCATTCCTTGGTCATCGACTAAAGCAAAAAATCCGGAGTGTTCAAAACCCCCATCGATGGCAGCACCTGGCCCAACATAAAGATTAAAACCCTTATTGGCCATGTCATAAATATCGTCTTGTGCTCCAGTAAGCAAAAACCAATTCGGGTGTGTTATCCCGTATTTCTGAGCGTATTCACTCAACACCTCCGATGTGTCATAGGTCGGGTTGATCGTCACAGAAATCAGGCTGACGCGCGATTCATCTGCAAAGGCCGTCTGAACCTTAAGTAAATTTTGTGTCATTATGGGACAGATAGACGGGCAGGTTGTGAAAAAAAACTCCACAACATAAATCTGTCCTGCCAATCGACTACTGTCGAACTGAGCGCCATATTGATTGATCAATGAAAACTCTGGAGCCGGACCGATAGTCGCCATGTCCATGTCGCCTTTGGCCGCGTGATTGAGATTGTGGCGATCCATATCAACGATTTGCTCCCCCGAAATGCGTGAAATTATTTTTGGAATGAAGATGATTCCAAATACAAGAAGAACAAGGGTGATACCGATATAGGAGTAATTTTGCTTTTTCATGACTACTTTTTACGCGTCGACTTATATTTCTTTAACGCCAGACGGTACTCCGCCAAAATAATTTTGACGTCGTCGTTCATTTCATTGTTGATGATGGCATAATTCGATGCATTGTAGCCCACACCAAATTCTTGATATTCACTCTCGGTGCGCCCACGTAGATGACCATCCTTGTCGATGATATAAACATAAGATGTAGCGCCTTGTTCATCCAGTGGATGAGGTGAGTCCAACTGTTGATGGATCTCACCAATAGTTGCCAGGTCGGTGTAAGCGATTTTAAAATTTTTTGGATCGGCGATTTGAGTAAACTCCTGCCGCAAAGAAACGACCGCCGAATCTTGATCCTTAGTCGCCAAAAACAGCATTTGAAAATCGTCAAATTGATAGTTTTTCTTATAAATTTTATGGGCAAGATTAAACACCTCAGCCTTGTGTCCTGAGGCGTTTTGGCCTAAAAAACCAAGAATGGTAATGTTGCCCTGTGCGCTGAGTTCAGCACCATTTTCATCTGTGAGTTCCTCCAACAAAATTGATTGCTCTGTTAGTTTAGGGAGCTTTGCAAATTGATTGACACCACTGGCGAAAAACAAATATACAGTAATGGGCAATATGAATAGAATTCCTAAAACTAAGTACTTTTTCCAGCCCATATAATTTGTTTTAAGCAAAAGTACACCGCCACTGTCACTTGTAGAAATATATTCAAAAAAAAAGGCCCCAAAATGGGGCCTGATGTTTTATAATGCGCAGGATTAAAAGTTGAACTTGATGAAGTTGTTTTTATAAACATCAAAAATATAATCCGCCTCTACCAACAGAATAGCGATCAAATAACAAATCAGAAACACACCAGTCCATACTACAGCACGGCGCAATCCAGTTTGCTCATCGCGCATGTGCATGAAGTCCCAGGTAATATAATAGGCCTTGACTAAGGTCAATATGATGAAAATCCAGTTCAGATATTTCATGGTCAAAAAACGACCTTGCACCAATATTTCTGGCTTGATGATTCCTAAAACCACCTCCACAGCGGTTACGACACAGAGGAAAGCGAAAACACCCCAAATTTTTTGAATGTTGGAATTAAACTTAACTAATCCTCTGAAAATCTCTAATTTATGTTCGTGTCCCATAGTGTGCTAAAGAATTAAACCAGGTAAAAGAATGTGAATACGAATACCCAAACCAAATCTACAAAGTGCCAGTAAAGACCTACTTTTTCAACCATTTCGTAACTCTTTCGGCGTTGGTAAGTCCCTATAATGACGTTAAAGAAAATGATGACATTGATGACCACTCCGGAAAATACGTGAAACCCGTGGAATCCGGTAATGAAGAAAAAGAAATCAGCAAATAAAGGATGCCCGTACTCATTGCGCTGCAAATTTGCCCCTTCAACAACTAGCTTACCGTCGTTCATTAATTTATCTAATGAGGCCTCACGAGAGAGCACGATCGGATGGCCATTATCGTCTAGGTACTGAGTGCGGATCAGTAAATCCTCATTGGCCGTAAAACCTTTTTGTACTTCAGCGAGGCTGTAAGTACTTTGTGTCGTTGTTTCTCCATAATGCCATATCCCGTTTTTCCGCTCGTGGGTCAATCGTTCAGTAGGAATATTTTCGGCAAAATCTGCAATCGCCACGCGATCCCCGTTGGTATCTAAAAATTGTAAAATACGACCGCCATTGGTCTCAACAGCTCCGTAGTCTCCTTTGATAAAAGTCGCCCATTCCCAAGCTTGAGAACCGACGAAAATACCCCCGCCTATGATGGTAAAAAACATATACCAAGCGACTTTACTTTGCTGCATTTTATGACCTGCATCAACAGCCAGTACCATGGTTACCGATGAGAAGATCAGCACTAGGGTCATAAAGGCCACATAATACATCGGTGCGGGTACGCCATGCAAGAATGGAACGTGTGTAAACACTTCATCGGCGATTGGCCAGGCATCAATGAATTTGAATCTCGAGAATCCATAAGAGGCAATAAACCCAGAAAATGTAAGAGCATCAGAAAGGATGAAAAACCACATCATCATTTTTCCATAACTCACCTTAAACGGTTGAGATCCCCCACCCCATGTCTTTCCTTCAGTACCTGTTTTAGCTACAGTAGCATCCATAAATTATTGGTGTATTTAGAGTGCAAAAATAGGCAATATTTTTATCTGACGAAATAGAAAAATAAAAAGAGATAAAGCCAAATCCATCGACAAAATGCCAAAAAAGTGCGGCCAGTTCTACCCCCAAGGTTTTCCCCGAAACATAACGCTGTTTATAATGATTATAAATTACTACACTCAGCGCAATCAACGCGGCCAGTACATGAAACAAGTGTAAAACCGCAATGAGAAAAATAAACGTATAAGCGATGCTGCTCGTAGGCCCTGTAAATGCATAACCCAACTCATTATAGATCTGACTGAACCCCAAATATTGCAAAACCATGAAGGCAACACCAAGGAGCCATGTACTCCAAAGGAGCGCTGTACCCTGCTGATGTATCTCCTTTTTTATGGCTCTTTTGGCCCATTCAAATGTGAAGCTACTGCATAAAATGGCGATCAGGCTCCAACCAAATGCCGATGGTAATACTAAATTTTCTAACCAATCTGCACGCTCCTTACTCACGACATAGGCACTGGTAAGTCCCGCAAAACTCATGGCCAGTGAAATCATGGAAAACCAAAGCAACATCTTTTTGGCTTTTCTTTTTTGCATTAATTCTGTCTGTTCACTCAAACTCATTGTATGATGTATTTGTCGATGATAAAAATAATCTGTAACAATGTAAGGTAAGCCACGCTTACCAACATTAATTTCTTGGCCGCATCAGCAGTGCGCAAACGATACAAACGCAATGCTGCCCAGATCAACCATAATCCCAAAACGCTTATGACAAAACCAGAATAAAGACTAATTTGTAACGCGCCTGTTTTGTGCGCAACAGGGATCAAGGCCGTGAGCGCCGTCCATATGCTGTAGAGTACGATTTGTAGCGCAGTTCCTTTGTCGCGCTTCCCTGTCGGTAACATTTGAAATCCTGCCTTTTTATAATCCTCATCTAAGAACCACCCTATCGCCCAAAAGTGAGGAAATTGCCAGAAGAATTGAATCATAAACAAGGTACCTGGCTCAATCCCAAATGACCCTGTTGCTGCAACCCAACCTAACATAAATGGTATGGCCCCTGGAAAGGCACCAACAAAAACCGATAGCGGAGTTTTGGTTTTTAGGGGCGTATAAACACTGACGTATAAAAAAATTGAGATGGCCCCAAACATCGCCGTCTTCGGATTGATCCAATAAAGCGCCGCTAAACCAGCAGTCGTTAAAACGAGCCCAATAGTCATAGCACTAATCACGCTCATATGGCCCGCCGGCAAGGGGCGTGATTTGGTACGATCCATCAGGGCATCTAAATCGCGCTCGATGATCTGATTAAATACATTGGAGGCCCCAACCATACAATAGCCACCGAGAATCAAGAGCATAAGCACCTCTAAATGAAGCGTATCTGCCCCCAACAAATAACCAGCAACAGATGAAAAAAGAACACTAATCGATAACCTGAACTTAGTTATTTCCTTGAACAGAGCCCATGAATTAGGACGCTCGGATATGATTACTGTTTGCGACAATGGTGCGGATTAAACTGGACGCAAATATACGTGACTCCGCCCTTTTTTCACAACATATAAATCATTAAGTTAGGGGCGTAATATTACTTTTATTACCTTCGAATTCTTAAATAAAATTATGATGAATCGTCGTTTATTATTCAATACACTCCTCGCGCTTTTATGCACCACTTTTTTAGCAGCCCAAGAAAAAGCCGAGGGCTCCAATGACTCACAATCTCAAAACAGTGGTGTGTTCGTTTCTGCAAAAAAAATAAAAGATAGTTTGTATTATTTGAGCTATAAAAATACCAATGCAGTAGCCTTTTTGGGGCGAGATTATACAATGCTAATCGATGGTTTCGATGCCAAAGCAGCGCCACAAGCCTTAACCACAGCCGGCCGCCTTTCTTTGAACCCTGTCAGATTTTTGATCAACACCCACCACCATAAAGACCATGCCGGGGGTAATGACTTTTACAGCAATTCTGGTGTCTCTGTGATGTGTCACAAGCAAACATATAACAATATTTGGGCCGATGCTAACCAAGATGAAATTGAAAAGATTAAAAGCGTAAAACAAAAATTTATCAATCAACAAAATAGCAATAAGGAGGTTGATCCAGAGGTCAACGCTAAAATCCAAAAACTACAAAAGGGAGGGCTCGAACAAGACTTGAATTATGCAGCGTTTTTATTTGGTGATGAATACGCTTTGAATCTTGTCAATGAAAATATAGAAGTCAGCCGCATCGTCAATGCGCATACATCGGGTGATGTTGTTGTTTACTTTAAAAATAACAATGTGCTGGCTTGTGGCGATTTAATGTTTAACGGCAGATATCCTTACATCGACGAAAACATGGGGGGCAACATTGAGAACTATATTGCAGCTTTGGATTATCTGGCCAAACTGTGTAATAATGACACCGTTATCGTACCAGGCCATGGCCCTCTTGCCTCAAAAAGTGATCTAGAAAGCTACAAACGCATGCTCGAATATACCCAGAAAGGGGTGCAAATGGATTATTTACTGGGCAAAACACTTGAAGAAGTATTGGCCAACAAATCGATTACGGCCAACTTTGACGCGCAAGGTTATGGCAATGGTTATGTAAAGACAGAAGATTATGTCAGCATGCTGTATCGCGCTGCCAAAAAACGCTACCCAAAAAAGAAGTAATTTTTCTTTGAGACGGGCATAATTTTAACAGCATGTGGTTGTTCGGGGCCATCCAGCCGATGCGTTTGGTTAGGAGACCCTGCATAATTGCCCTATCGGATTGATTTGATCAGAAATCGCGATACCAATTAAATAAATCGGTGCGCAAGCCCAAACTCCACCAGGTGGTCTCGAGCTTTTGATTGGGCACTTCGGATACTTCTGGATTAAACGAGCGAAATATAACTCTCGCAAATATTTTGAGTTGGGACGCTGGATTGATGACATACCCGCCGTCGAGCTCAAGATGTCGAAAATCAACGGTATTCCCCTGGCCCAATTCGTGGTTGAGATCCCCCTCACGAAAATCCTCGCTTCCATAAATCGATCCTCCGTAAAATACATCTGAATCCGGATCCATAAATTCGAGCCCTCGAGTTGCCTGAATATATTTTACACTGCCATAAAAACGCTCATAACGATAGCGCGCGACGGCAAGTAATTCAGAAAAGTTAGTGCCTAAAGTGTGGGCCATTGATTGATTGTTATGACCATAATTCAAGACTACAGTATTATGGCTATAAGTAAACGGTCTAACACGGTTGTACTCGAGTTGTAAGTTCAAGTTCGGTAGGCCGAATGCCGAATAGTATTTTGCCCCAAGCTGATAGGCAGTTTTGTTTTTATAACTGCCGTTTTTGGCCGATACATCTGAAGAGGAAAATTCATCGACAAGCAGCTGACCGTAAATGTTAAATCGATCACTCCACTTATATTTATAAGTCAATCCCAACAGCGCATTACCTCCACGAGATCCTGTCGAAAACTCAATCGCCCGATAGAAAACGATCGGGTTCAAATAATTTAAATCAAATCCACGGTCATTATCGTTTTCCCAAACCACGGTCTCAAAAAATCCAAGATTCAAACGATTGCTTACGTTATAGCTGAGATAGTGGTTGGCCATGTATTTTGTGCGAAATGAACCATCGGCAGTCACCTCTGGACGAACATCTCTTAGAGACATCCACGTATTGGTATACTTTAGCTTCCAGACAGTGGTATTGAGTTGCAAATATGGGTAAGGACTCGCATTATCGCTGAGCAGCAACGAACGGTAGCCATCGCCAATAAACTGTTTACCATGACCAAATTGCAGGTTAAAAAATTTGTTGGGGGTATAGGAGACATAGCCTGTGGCAATCGGATAATCGTAACTGTCCGTCCTAAATTCTTTTGCAATACCAAACCCCGGGATGATGGCAGGATTCCCTCCATCTGGCCTTATAGACTCTGCGTAGGCATTAAAGTACTCGGCAAATCGACCTTGACTCTCGTAGACCACAGCACTGATATTGATCTTATCGCCCAATCCCCCCTGAAGATGCACCAAACGCGTATTGTTGTAGGTCTCTAGATTGCCATCGCGACCCGTCTCAATATCTAAGCCTGGATCAAGGGTAAACCAATAGTCCTGAGCGGCAAAAGCAACCATATGCTCGTTCCACCATTTACGTCCCAACCATGTTTTTCGCGGTTTTTTCAATCTGCTATCGGCGGCCTTAAGGTTGTAGTAAGACTGCACCTCAGAAAAACGATAAGGCTTTTGGGCTGTGTGATTATTGGACCCTACTTGGTTCATGGCTCTATCAAATTCATCGTATCGACGATGGGAAAGCGGTATCAATACCCCGCTTTGATACCCTTGACCCTGATATTGATCCTGCGCTACCGCACCGAATTCATCGCTTTTTGATCGTGAAAAACTCTTTATGTTTACGGTCTTCTCTTGCGGCCGAGCATCGCTACTCTGGCCTGATATTAGCAGGGACTCAGAGTTTTTAATCAAGTCCATAGACCATTGACCATCATTCAATTCCCCGGGAGAAAAATACAGCCTAAATTGCATATAAATGGCCCGACCATTGTAGCTGGCTGGCTCTACTGGGGCTAAAGAGGAGAAAAATTCTTGCAGATTCTCGCGCAGTTGCTCCGAGGGGCTGTCGATATAACGCACCACAAAGCGCCCAGTTTTGTCCACTTCAAATAGAACTGAAACCTGATCCTTTGAGACGTCTGCTGTATTCCAACCCTGAGCGGCTTCACGAACTAACAAATTAATTTGCGCACTGAAACATCCGGGTAACTCGGCAGAATCCACATCGCCACAAGCCTCAAATTTAGGATAATGCATTAAAGGATCATTCCATTGCTGACCCCATAGTTGAGATCCACAAAGTCCTGTCAAAAGACACACCAAAATTAAGCGCCTCGCCGCAGATTTAAATGATCCTATTTGCATAAATAATATTCGAGCTTTTAAACACAAACGCCCCCATGATATTTATGGAGGCGATTGAATGTATTGTGAAATCGCTGTTAGTTCTCGACTTGGAACAAAATAGGCAAAGCATACAACACCCCTACTGGCTGACCACGTTGCTTTCCTGGGGTCATCTTAGGTAGTGCCTTGACCACATCAATGGCTTCTTGCTCCAATCGAGGGTGCGGCGCACGAGCACGTACGTCTACCACTTTACCATTTTTATCAATTTTGAACTGTACTGAAATTCTTTGACGCCCTTCAAGACCTAAATCATTGGCAAGATCTGTGTCGAACTTACGTTGAACGAATTTCATGACTTTCTCGGACATACACGCCTTTTTGGCGTCGTTGTTACCTGCTTTCTCGCATCCAGGAAATACAGGTACATTTTCAATTACCGCAAAAGGTACGTCATCGATTTCTTCCTCGACTTCTTCGATTTCTTCAATCTCAATCACTTCTTCAGCATCGGTCTCTGTAGATTCAATAATTGTTTCTTCTACTTCCTCATCATCTTCTACTACTTCAATAACTTCTGGCGCCGGCGGTGGCGGTGGTGGTGGCGGTGGTGGTGTCAGAATCTGTGTCACAGGCACATCTTCCAAAAGATCATCTCCCACATCGAGCATATCTCGGCCCAAGTTGTCGCGATCATAAGTTTTCCATTCCACGGCTTGCCATGCCACGAAGAGCATAAAAACCAATCCGGAAAGCAAATAGATGCTGCTCCACTGGTTTAAATCGGCTTTTGGATTTTTTTTCGGTTCCATACTGAGTTGTTTATAGCGTTGCTAAAATAGATAAAAAAAATGGGGTTTAAAAAACCTAATTTACCCTTTTTGTAAGTATAATTTTTCCTTAACGTTGAATACAATTAATCCCAACAAAATCCCGACACTATTGGCCACAACATCCATCAAATCCCCAGTGCGTGATGTGTAGAAATTCTCTTGAAGGACTTCAATAATAATGCCATAAAACAAAAGGCAAAGTATAAGCCCTATTCCAGAACCAAAGATCGTGGATCTAGTTTTCAATGCCGAGGCCCATAAAAAATAAAGCATCCCAAAGACTACAAAATGCGCCCATTTATCGGCCATAGGCACATCTAAGTCTGGCAATTCTGGAGCTGGCCAAAGCATAGCAAAGGTGGCCCCTATTTGCGCTGCAATGGCAAGCCAAACAACTGTTTTACCCTCCAATAAGCGCAGCATAATCCTCCGCGGATAAAAGATGCTCGAGCTGTGATTCATCACTCATCTTGATCTTGATCATCCAACCCGCACCGTATGGATCTGAATTCACAAGCTCCGGCTCTCCCTCCAAGGTGTCGTTGAATTCAATTATTTCTCCAGACACTGGCAAGAACAAATCTGAAACTGTTTTTACAGCTTCTACGGTACCAAAACAGCGTCCATGTCTAAAGTCTCATCTAAAGTTTCGACTTCCACATAAACGATGTCTCCAAGCTCACCTTGAGCAAAATCAGTAATGCCTACAGTGGCCACATCGCCATCGATCAAGACCCACTCGTGGTCTTTGGTGTACTTTAATTCGGCTGGTATATTCATAGTGTAAACGGTTAAATGTTAGTTAATGTCTGTTAGTTACCAAAATTATAGCGCAGGGTAAATCCACTGCGAATTGTGGTCTGTGGAAAGGCTGTACTGATCGCATATTCAGAGAACGTATGATCATAGAAAAATAAGGCCGTTAAGTTCTTAGTCAAGGCGTAATCGCTCGAGAACTGAAGACCATAAATGGTTTGCCCTGCCGTGGTTTGGTTATTGTCAACGTCTAAATAACGAATGATTGTCTTATTATCTCTGACCGAAAAGTCTAACTTAAAATTCAGGTCGCTTTTCATGACAGAACGATTACCCCCAAAGTTCGTGGCGATACGCAAATCCTTGATGCGATAACCCAATCCGAGAATCAGCTCCTGACCTTGAATTTCGGTCATTAAATTATTGGCAAAACTCAATGAAAGCGCTCTGTCTTTTCTTATTTCAGCCAAAATCTTAACGGAATTCATCATCTCAAAATCAACCTTGATTAATGGTGAAAATTGTTCGGTTAAATTGACATTGTTCAAAATAATTTCAGGTTTAAAATTGCCTGATTGATCTTTTTCTGTTGGATCCAATCGATTGAAATCCAGATTTGTCTGAAACTGATTCAGTGTGTAAGCCGCTCGATATCCGTGTTGCACGGAGAAGCGCTTGAATCGCTTTTTGAACCAATCCATTTTCATGAAACCGGTATACTTAAGATCCCAGTTAGGCAATGGAATATCCCTGAATATCCCAGAGCGTTCTTTACCCGCATCACTTCCGCGATAGGCCGCAACAAAGGCCGGCAGCAAGACTTGTTGACTGTTTTTGCCAAATCCTTCGGGGTACCCCTCTTCATCCACAGGGTAAGCAGCTGTTCCGTAAAAACGCTCTGCCAAACGCTGAGCAATGGTCAAACGATTGGTTTTAAACGTCTCAAAAGCCTCGGATCCAAACTCATCGCTGGGACTGAAAGCGGTACCAATCAGAACAGTGGAAATATTAAAGTTACCAAAAGTGTTCGGCGTCAAGGAACGATATAGCCCATCTTCAATGATATAATTTTCGGCAAAATTCTCCGAATACAAACGTGAAGCATTAAAATCAATTTTTAAGTCATCGAACAGTTCTGTATTGACTTGCATATCGAGTTGACGACTCTCCACTTCGGTATATTGCTGATTAAATTCAGGAAAAATAGTCAACCAACCCTTACGTGCGGCTAGGTCGCGTACCTCGGCTTGTGATCCAAAAACAAATCCAGAGGTTGGGCGCAGAGAACCTCCAAAACCAACCGACGGCAGATAGCCCGGCAAGAAAATACCGTTGTTCTCTAGATAATTGACTTGAGCCTTTTTCACTGAGGTGGCCACACCAATAAGTGCATTGATCACCTTTTGTCCCGGCGAAAGTTTGCGCGCCGGTGCTGAAGGTCGCCCTGCTCCATTGCGCATGGCCATAATTTGATCGCGCTTGCTTAAGTTCTCGCCTTTGCCCTCAGCGCCACCAAGGAGCGATTTGCTTCCCTGACGCTCTTGGTCGCCGTTATCTGATCCAGTGAGTTTTTTGAGACCGATATAACGATACAAGCTCGTTAAATCTAAATTTGAATTAATGCGATGCGTGCTGGCGTTTTGGACAGAATTTCCTAGGTCATAAAACACAGAAGGGCCCCCGTCATCGGAAGGAATTTCTACATTACTGAACAGATCACTGCCATCTTGCCACTGATAATCCCCCTGATAGGAATAAGTCGCTCGAATCCACTTGAGAAACGGGAATTTTGAGGTAGGCAAATCATAATTGACCTGTAAGGACTGAACGTGTTGATTGGGGTCTCCAACTTCAAAGAATCCATCCCAAATCCCAATGGTATTGTCTACCAAGCCACCATCTATATAGTTGTTGACGATTCGGTTATTTGCCGCATTAAAATTAAAGCGCAAGGACTTGGTTAAATTATAATTCACTGTATACTGCCAATCGAACATGAAATTGCGTTGATACAAGGTTGGCAGGCCTATTTGGCCAGGCAGTAAATTGAGTTCTCGGAATTTTTGTTGATTAAAATTCCTGATAATATTACTGCTCACCGTCACATTACTCGGTAATGGATTAAAGTTAAAGTCCTTGAGCCACTGCCAATAGCGCCCCATAAACAAACTGTCATTTTTCTTAAACGGCTCTAGTGGTTTATTGTTAAAGCTGTAATCGTAGGTCCCGCCTAATCGAACACTTTGATCCATAGCCGACTCTACCTCGAAATCATGATGTTCTTCCTCATTATAGGAATAAGAGAAGGTAAAGTTCTCTACATCATAGGGCATTGGTTTGGATTCGTTCTCTTGAGAGCGATTCTTACGTACGCCAATAAAATTAATGCTCTGCCGCTTGGTGTAGTTAACAGATTGTTCTTCAATGGCATCACGTGTGGCTGCATCGGGCGCATTATCGAGTCGTTCCTGTAGTACGATATCGTCAAACTCTGGATCGTATTTAGGAGTGATTAATTCCTCTTGAATGCCGTAATTAAACGGCAATTGAATCCCCCATTTTTTTGGCAATAACTGCCCTAGATTAATGTTGGTGACGATATCGTATTGCTGCAGGTCTTCTAAGCTCCGTTGATTGGGGCCTTGTTCGATAGAGCCAAACCCAATAGTACTGGTACGACCGGTAGCACTAATGTCGGCAAAGTCGGCAATATTGGCATCCATATTGGCCACTGCGGCCCAGCCCCCTTTATTTTCCAGTTCGCTCATGCGCAGTTCGTTGAACCAAACCTCCCCACAGACATTGGTGTTGTTTTTGTTGCGCAGGCCGACCATAATTACACGAACATTACCAAAACTCGGGTTGCCTTTTATACCGATGCGCAGTGGGTTGGAAGAACCGACAAAACTCGGATCTAACTCCGCTTGGTCGTAATAAACAACTTCGGTTGGGTCGACACTGGCCTCATCCAGGACTTTTGTTTTTATGGATTGAAGCAAGGCTAATGGCAAATTCAGACGATTCTCCTCTGGCCAGACAATCGAGGCGTCCGCATCTGTGGGTTGCTCGAGGTAAGGCGACACATTGAGTGGCATTTCAATCTCGTAGAAACTTGTATTGAGATCATTTCCTAAACGAATGAAGGCCGCTAAATCCCCATCGGCCAGTAAGGTCGCCGGAGCGGGCAGAGACTCGGCGTGAATGAACATCTCGAGGTTCTTGTATTGCCGCATATCTACATTGAAGTTTTTGTAGACCGCACGGGCATCCTCAGGCTGCAGATCACAGACACGCAGTGCCAGAGATTGCTCGTCTTGGCGAATGATGTTGTTATTGTTATTGAGTTCTTCGCGGTAGACTCCGGGTGGTATCACATAATTGCTGTTCTGAATCACACCAACAGCCTCATTTTCAAATGTGGTGTTGTCCAATTCATTGGGGCTATTGTCTGCATCGAGTGACTCAGTATAACGGCGGTAATCCCCGCGATAAAGTTCCATGGTTCCAAAACGCAAAACAGTTTCTTGTTCAAAACCTGTCAGATACATACGCATAAAACGTATTGAACGAAAATCGGCAATGCCATTAACTGCATCGGTATACTCACTCAGTGGGATTCTAAATTGAATCCAACGCACTGGCAAGTCCTGATTTGCCGGAGTTGGTACGGTAATTTCTTTTATGTCGGTAACGTACGGGGATTCTAAATTCATGCCCGGACGGATATCAATGGCGTATTCAAAATAACTGTCCACCGTATTCATGGTGTTGTCTCGGTTGATGTCCTCGACATCGGGCTGCGCGGTAGAACCACGATTGGTATTGCTCAGCGTTTCCGGGCTATTCCCCTGCGTTCCATTGTAGTAGTCGTAGCGCTCCAACAATGATCCCTCAGCCTGCAAGAAATAGGTGTAATTGTCTCGAGCAGGATCCACTTGACCGGCAAAACTCGGAAAGAAAGCAGCCTCATCGGCATCGTTTAATCCATCGAGACCGACATCTTGATTTTCTCGATCAGGACCTGTGCTGCTGAAGGTATACACCAGCGATTGATTGCTCGGTACACGACCCCAATTGGTTTCGATGGTATTGAAATTTGAACCGTCCTCTGGCAGACCATTTTCGTATTGTTTGCGCCCATCTTTGAGCACATCTTCAGAAATATTCCCTAAGTTAAAGACGAGTTTTCCCCCCTGATTTGTGGCGTATTCCTCGTAGATAAATGGGTCCATCAACCAGAACTGAATGTATTCCACATTGGACCGTTCGAAATCTGTTGTGGACAATTGTCGCGAAATTCCGGCAAAGCGGGTCTCTGGATTTGGTAAAACGTTATCTGTAGCTGCGGGATTAAAGTTATATGGCCCGCGTTCGCTTGGCTTGTAATTGAGGTCCAGACTAAAAAGCGCCTGAGTTTGCCCTTGAACAATGTCTTGATCTGGAAAAATCTCGTTGCGGAACAAGCGACGTGTAAAGGGAGAGGACAGGTCCTGTTCGCCAATCCCGGCTGGTCTTTGAGCGCTGTAAAAAACAGGGTCAATGGTGTACCAGTTCAACTTGGCCCTGTTGTAATTGGTGGCTAAATTGTTATTTTCTAAATCCCCTCCCAACCCTATCGGTGTGCTGGACAAGAACCAGGTGAGTGGTGCAGAAATATCAATGGCTGTTTGCGCCGCCTCAAAATCGTCTATGTAAGCAGTAGCCTTTCCCCCAAAGTCAGAAACTTTAGGCGCACCAGGTAACAAATAAGCAAATTCACCCCGCAGAGAAACCTGAGAGGGAACATCGGTATCGATATTGGGCAGTTTATTGACCATTCGCGTCAAAAATGGGACTTCAGTTGAGTAATTCATGTTCACCCCAAACATGGTGTTGTTGATCGGCTCATTTTGGAAAGCCGCCTTTTGGGTGAGTGGTCGCTCGTTGAGATTGAGTAAGGTCCCTCCTATTTGGAAATCGTCACTGAACTTATGCTGAATATCAATGCCTGAAAAGCGTTTGGTTTGCTGCCCAAACATAGAGTTGTTCTCTACGTTAATGTTAATTGGGGTATTCGAATTCTGTAATGAGGGGTCCAAAATTTGTACGCGTCCCAATTGATAGTTCACGGTATAATCCACCCCCTCTACAAGGGTCCTACCGCCTGCGGTCACAGTGACTGACCCCTGGGGTATGTTAAAGGCCCCAATAGGAATCCCATCACTTCCTGTGGATTTGTAAGTCCCTTTGAGTTGAAATTTATTTTTCTGACTCTCCTGCTGCTCAGCTTGTATCTTGGTGGTGCGATACAATGAACGGAATACATATTTTGATTGATTCGCATTGTAGGTGTCGGGCAGATCGTAGAACTGGGAACCCTCAGTGGCTAGCTTTTCAAAAAGGTAATCACCAAACGGTTCTACACTGGTAAAAATAATTGCCCCATTTTGTCGATCTACAGTAATGCCGGGGTAAAAGTCAAAAAATCCATCTCCACCTTGTTGCGGATCGTTGTTATAATTCAATCGATCTAAATTAAATACGCGAAGTAAGGTGGCGTCATTAAGATCCACAGCATTGACGTCTGAAATATCTGGTTCTGGAAAGTTTGTTCCCTCAACAGGTGTAATGTAGTTCAATGGACTTGGATCCAAATAGAGAATGTTCATGCGAAAATCCTCTTGTTCTAACTGATAAGCCCCGATGGGATAAATATTTTTCATCATCAAGTCCCAAACTGGCTCTTGAACGTTGGTGATGTTGCTCTTCAGGAGTTTGACCACCAGATTTTGAGGGATGGCCTGGACTGTACCAGGGTCACCTGAACCCGGATCGCCCCCCGGGTCGCCCCCCGGATCACCCCCTGGGTCTCCTCCTGTTGTCTGCCCAGCCTGTCCTGTGGCCTGCACTCCATCTGTAGAAAACTCACCCACCTGATAAACCTTTCCATTGACCGTATACTGAAAGGCCACGGCCAAAACTTCGTCATTGTTCAGGCGCTGGTTCAGTGAAATATAGCCTAACTGTCGATTTAAGTTGTATTCATTGGGTTGAAGTTTTCGGGCGTTTTCGAGGCTTACATAATCAATTCCGTCATTCACCCCAACGCCTCCAAAGCCTCCAGAGGCCGTCGCCACATCACGAATGGACGGGGATAAAATACTTTGTACTCCCGGATTCTCAATACCGAAGGGGTTAAAGTCGTTATTGTTATTGTCTGGAAACGCAGTGCCTGGGGCATTGATAAAGCCCCCGGAATGGCATTCAAACCAATGTTTTCACTTTTGGACTCACCGATATCCTGCAGGGCTATGATATTGCGCACATCATTGGTGGTGTTATTTCTGTTGGTGATCCAAACCTCAGCCCGAGTAATTTGAACATTAGAATTGATGAAGGGATAATTCTTCAGGACGCGGTCATAACTGTCTCTAAAGTAATGGGCCAAGAAAAAGTGACGATTCTCGTCATAATCCAGGGCAAACAACTCAAAATCGGTGACCGTCGCACCACCTTCAGCAACTACAGAGCGTGTTTCTGACCGCTGTTCGGAAAAAATACCCGTTATGGTTGTTCGGCCAAATTGAGGCTGTGTTTGCACCCCGAACAGACTTTGGGCACCCTGAATGAGACTGCTGTTTAGAGGCATACTCACATTACCCACCTCAATTTTCCGAATGATATCGTCCTCTGTGGGGGTGTATTCTAATTTTATAGAATTCTGAAAATCAAAAGTCGACTGAGTATCGTAATTCGCAGTGATTTGCAGGCGCTCTCCAATTTTACCGAGCAAACTCAAACTGATGCGCTGGTCAAAGTCAAAGGATAAGTTACTTCGGTTACGTGGTGAAAATTGAGGATTATCCTGTTTGGTGTACAACAGCCCCAAGTCCATTTCTACCGAACCCTGCGGGATAATTTCAATGGTATTGCCTCCAAAAACCGATTCGAAAAAATTGGAGTTCACATAAAAGGTCGGCAGCAGGTTTCTCTGAGCCTCCTCAGCGCCTTCTTTTCGACCATCAGCCGCATCTATTTTTTCCTTGAAATACGATTTGATTTGTTCATTACGCACGCGCTCTTCGTATTCTTCTGGAGTGAGTATGACGGGGTATGAAATATCAAAATCTCCCAGCATACGACTGAGAATATAGCGATCCGTAATTGGATCATAACTGTACATGTTCTCAATACTGTTGGGATCCGGCAAGTCAAGACGCCCCATTACAGAACCGGTAACAAGGGTGTCTTCTTGGGCTTTGAGGTCTACCCCAAAAAGCAAAAATGCACAGAGTAAAACTCCAGGCACAAATGACTTCCAACCTTTTAGTAATGCTCTCCCCAAACGCTACAAATGTTTAAATGCTAATTTGATAATTTCCTCCACTGATGCCGATGGGGCATTTTTCAGGACAGCATCGCAGGCTTTCTCCGCGATTTTTCGCGCATATCCCAGTGTTTCTAATGCAGATAACGCTTCATTTCTGTTGGTATTGCTTGAAACTACCTCAGAAGTTTCTTCTCCGTACAACTTGATGATTTTATCTTTTAAATCCAAAATTACCCGTTGGGCTGTTTTTGCGCCAATACCCTTGACACTTTGAATGACATTGATGTCTTCAGACACAATAGCATCGCGGACTTGAACAGGAGTGAGTGAAGAAAGCATCGTTCTAGCTGTGCTGGCTCCGACTCCAGAAACAGAGAGCAAAAGATTGAATACCGAGCGCTCTTCTTTTGAGGAAAAGCCATAGAGCGTCATGGCATCTTCACGCACCAACAGCTGAGTGTATAATCGAATATTTTCTTGATCGGGAATCTGAGAATAGGTGTGGAGCGAGATATTTAAAAAATAGCCCACACCTTGGCAGTCAACCACCACATCAGTCGGATTTTTCTCAACGAGCCTTCCCTGAACTTGAGCAATCATTATTCGCGTAAGGTTAAAGGCTCAAATATAGTGTAAATTATTGGCATAAATTATCGGTAAACCCTAGAAAAAATAGGCGCTTGACTCCTAATCATTGGCCGGTTGGGATTGTTCCCTTTTTTCTTTTTGCTGGGCGTCCATAACGGCTATAGCCGTCATGTTTACCATCTCTTCAACACTGACTCCGAGTTGAAAAATATGCACAGGCAGACGCATGCCCAACATTATTGGTCCAATCGAGTCAACCCCTTTTTGCTCTTTGAGTAATTTATAATTACTGTTGGCCGCGTCCAGATTGGGAAAAATCAAGGCATTGACCTTTTTTCCGGCCAATTTCGAAAATGGAAATTTGTTTTTCAGCATCTCACTGTTCAACGCAAAGTCAACTTGTATTTCACCATCGAGTATCATATCGGGATTGGTCTCATGCAACATCGACACCGCCTGACGCACTTTTAGTGCATGAGGATCTTCCGAAGAACCAAAGTTGGAGTAAGATATCATTGCAATTACTGGATTGACCCCAAACATTTTCATGGTGTGATTGGTCATCTGAGCAATATTGGCCAATTCTTGGGCTGAAGGGTCGATATTTACCGAAGTGTCGGATATAAAAATCGGTCCTTTTGGAGTCAACATCAAATTGGTGGCGGCCACCTTGTTCACGCCATCAAATTTACCCACCGTTTCAAGAATGGGTCTGAGCGCCGAGGGATAAGACCTTGCATACCCAGAAACCATGGCATCTGCCTCTCCTAAATTAAGCATCATCGCGCCAAAATAATTTCGCTCGCGCATGAGTCTTCGCGCATCAAAGCGGGTGATCCCTTTGCGCTCGCGCTGGGCCCAAAATTCTTCAGCATAGGCGTTGCGACGGCCTTCCTCATCATCGCATTTTGGATCGATAATAGCCAGGTCCTCCTCAAAATCAATCTCTTTCATCAGCTCCAAAATGACTTCCTTTCTGCCAAGAAGGATGGGCACTGCAATGCCTTCTTCGTGGACAATTTGTGCTGCTTTGATAACATCGAGATGATCTGCCTCAGCAAAAACAACACGCTTGGGATTGGCCCGAGCACGATCAAAAAGTAATTTGAGCAGTTTGTGATCATTGCCCATACGGTCCAATAATTCTTCCTCGTACCGCTCCCAATCCTTAATGGGCGATAACGCTACACCGCTATCCATAGCGGCTTTTGCCACTGCTGGTGGTACCGCAGCAATGAGTCTTGGATCAAATGGTTTTGGAATGATGTAATCACGTCCAAACTGTAATTTCGTCTCCCCATAAGCCACATTAACTTGCTCCGGTACTGGCTCCTTGGCTAAGTCTGCCAAAGCCTTTACTGCAGCCATTTTCATGGGCTCATTAATCTTTGTAGCGCGAACATCCAAAGCCCCACGAAAAATAAAGGGGAAGCCAAGCACATTATTCACCTGGTTGGGATGATCGCTTCTGCCTGTGGCCATAATGATGTCCTTTCTGGCCCGCATCGCCAAATCGTAATTAATTTCTGGGTCAGGATTGGCCATAGCAAAAACTATAGGCGACTTCGCCATAGTCTTTATCATTTTCTGGGTCACAATATCCGCAATCGATAAGCCTACAAATACATCTGCATCTTCCAAAGCCTCGGCGAGCGTGTCTATTTTGCGATCTGTGGCAAACTCTAATTTCTCTGGACTCAAATCTTCGCGATCACTGCGGATCACACCACGACTATCGCACATGACAATGTTTTTGGCTTTTGCCCCGAAGGCCTTGTACAGACGAGTACATGATACCGCCGCGGCTCCAGCACCACTGACTACAATTTTGACCTGATCGATTTTCTTCTCAGCGAGTTCTAAAGCATTCAAGAGTGCAGCAGCAGAAATAATTGCCGTCCCGTGCTGGTCATCATGCATGACCGGTATGTCTAACTCCTCTTTGAGTCGGCGCTCTATTTCGAAGGCTTCGGGAGCCTTTATGTCTTCCAAATTAATCCCCCCAAAAGTCGGTGCCAAATGTTTAACCGTTTGAACAAAGGCCTCTACATCGTTAGCATCTAATTCGATATCGTAGACATCGATATCGGCAAATATCTTGAATAAAAGACCCTTGCCCTCCATTACAGGCTTTGAAGCCTCGGGGCCGATATTGCCCAAACCAAGAACTGCAGTTCCATTGCTGATTACCGCAACAAGGTTACCTTTATTGGTGTACTTGTAAACATTGTCTTTAGATTTTTCAATTTCGAGACAAGGTTCGGCTACTCCAGGGGAATAAGCTAAAGCCAAATCTCTCTGACTGGCATATTTATTATTCGGCACTACCTGTATCTTTCCCGGACGCGGTTTGGCGTGGTATAAAAGGGCTTCTCTTCTTTTACTTTGTTTGCTCATTGGTATAAACTCTATTTACAAAGGTAGCAGACCTCATTACATGAAAAAATTTTCAGGATTCAATCTTCAAGGAATTTAATATTGCGCATTAAGCCTTGATATCGTGTGCGTTGAACTGGGCTTTTTTCGAATAAATGACCAAAAACTTCCTGAGTTAATTCACGCCACTCGGCCGGTTCTTTTTTTAAGAGCTCTGGTTTTGGTTTAAATCTCGGTTCGCTGTGTGGTTTAGAAAACCGATTCCAAGGGCAAACATCTTGGCAAACATCACATCCAAACATCCAATCATCCATCTGTCCCGAAAATTCGGATGGAATTTCTGACTTAAGTTCAATGGTTAAATGAGAAATACACTTACTGCCATCTACCACATAGGGCGCGATAATTGCCTGTGTAGGACAGGCATCAATACATGCAGTACATTGACCACAATGATCGGTCACGGGACCGTCTTGGGGCAACTCTAAATCGATGATCAGTTCGGCCAAAAAGAAAAAAGACCCGACTTGCTTACTGATCAGGTTGGTGTTTTTGCCCAACCACCCGAGCCCACTGCGTACTGCCCATGCTTTTTCCAAAACTGGCGCTGAATCCACAAAAACACGACCCTGAACAGCACCAACTTCTTCCTGGATATGAGCCATCAGTTCTTTTAACTTATCTCGGACTACAAAATGATAGTCTTCGCCGTAGGCGTATTTAGAAATCTTATAGGTCCCCTCTACTTGCTCATCTTCGGGGAAATAATTGTAAAGAAGAGAAACCACTGATTTTGCTCCAGGGACCAATTTACGGGGGTCGAGTCGCTTATCGAAGTGATTTTCCATATAGGCCATAGAGCCCTGATGACCATTAAGCAGCCACTGCTCAAGTCGCGGGGCTTCTTCTTCAAGAAAACCTGCCTTACTGATACCACAAGACAAAAAACCCAGACGCCGGGCCTCTGACTTTATGATGCGAGCATTTTTATGTATTCGATCCATAGATAGGTCTCAATGATTCATAACTAGAGACAAAAAATCACAAACGAAGCGGCTTGATACTAAATACCGGTCACCCTGCTTTGATTCAAGGCTCTTTTCTCTGTAAACTGAGGTTCCCACGCATTAGCTGCCAAACAAACCTTGTTGATCCGGTGGCTTTTGCATGCCCAAATGGCGATAGGCAAATTCTGTGACGGCGCGACCGCGTGGTGTACGCACGATAAAGCCTTGCTGAATTAAAAATGGCTCATAGACCTCTTCAATGGTTTCCGCACTCTCCGACACAGCTGTCGCCAAAGTCGTTATGCCTACCGGGCCCCCTTTAAATTTTTCAATTATGGTGGTCAGGATTTTGTTGTCCATATCGTCCAAGCCAAAGGCATCGACATTGAGCTGTTTTAAGGCAAATTTTGCAATGCCAATATCAATGTTGCCATCGCCCTTTATTTGAGCAAAATCTCTAACACGACGCAACAATGCATTGGCGATACGCGGTGTCCCTCGACTACGACCTGCAATTTCGATAGCGGCTTCCATACTGATGCCCACATTTAAAATGCCCGCACTACGCTGCACTATTGTAGTTAAGAGTTCGGTGCTGTAATATTCCAAGCGTGACGCAATACCAAAACGAGCCCGCATAGGCGCAGTCAGTAGGCCAGAACGCGTGGTAGCGCCCACCAAGGTGAACGGATTCAAGGTAATTTGTACCGTACGCGCATTGGGCCCAGACTCGATCATGATATCGATCTTGTAGTCCTCCATAGCGCTGTACAAATACTCTTCGACTATTGGACTCAGCCGGTGAATTTCGTCAATAAACAAAACATCGCGCTCCTCTAAGTTGGTGAGTAAGCCAGCTAAATCACCAGGTTTATCTAATACCGGGCCTGAGGTAACCTTAATGCCTACATTGAGTTCACTAGCCAAAATATGAGCTAAGGTAGTTTTTCCTAAACCCGGAGGTCCATGAAACAAGGTATGATCTAAGGCTTCATCCCGCTGATTCGCCGCAGCAACAAAAATCTTGAGATTTTCTAAGGCCTGATCTTGGCCGGTAAAATCTTCAAAACTCAGTGGCCTTAATTTGTTTTCTATATCCCGGTCTTGCGGACTAAAATGCTCATCTGTGGGATCTAAATGCTCGTTCATAGTCACAAATATACAAAGTGTTATTCATGAACTGCCATAAAAAAACCCCTGCGATATGGCAGGGGTTCTTAAAATTTTGAACAGAAATAATAACAAGAGATCTAGTGATTCATTTCTTCTTCATTTTCCTGAAGCGGTAAGTCCTGAGGTGTGTAATCTTGTCCAGGAATTACATAATCACTATCGTCGGTATTGCGTTTGCTGTAGTCATAAGCCCAACGGTGTACTGATGGGATTGGCCCGTCCCAGTTTCCATGGATGTGGTTCACTTCTGCAGTCCATTCAAGCGTATTGGATTTCCAAGGATTTTTTGGTCCTAGTTTTCCGAAGAACATCGATGAGATAAAGTTGTACAAGAACACCAATTGAGCCGCTGCCGCGATAAAGGCAAAAATAGTGATGATCACATTAACATCGGCCAAGTCATCAAAGTACGGGAAGGCTGTATTTGTATAATAACGTCTTGGTAGACCAGCCATTCCAATAAAGTGCATCGGGAAAAAGACCCCATATGCACCTATGGCGGTCACCCAAAAGTGAACATAACCAAGATTCTTATTCATCATACGCCCTTCAAACATCTTAGGGAACCAGTGGTAAACCCCCGCAAACAAACCATAGAGCGCCGATATACCCATAACTAAGTGGAAGTGGGCCACAACAAAATAAGTATCGTGCACATTAATGTCCAAAGCACTGTCTCCAAGAATAATTCCTGTAAGTCCACCCGTAATAAAGGTCGAGACCAGACCGATGGAAAAGAGCATCGCCGGATTCATCTGCAAATTACCTTTCCACAATGTGGTGATGTAGTTGAAGGCCTTAACCGCAGAAGGAATCGCAATAAGTAAGGTTGTAAAAGTAAATACGGATCCCAAGAAAGGATTCATACCTGAGATAAACATGTGGTGCCCCCATACGATGGTCGATAAGAAGGCGATGGCAATGATCGAGGCCACCATAGCGCGATATCCAAAAATAGGTTTACGTGCATTCGTGGCGATTACCTCAGAGGTGATCCCCAATGCTGGTAATAATACGATATAAACTTCTGGGTGCCCTAGGAACCAGAATAAGTGCTCGTAAAGTACCGGCGATCCCCTTGATGGTGCAATACTTCTCCAGCAATATAAATATCACTTAAGAAGAAGGATGTCCCAAAACTACGGTCCATAATCAACATAAGTGCCGCAGACAAAAGTACTGGGAATGATACCACACCGATTATTGCTGTTACAAAGAAGGCCCAAATGGTAAGCGGCAAGCGCGTCATGGACATTCCTTTGGTACGCAGGTTAATTACGGTAACGATATAATTCAAAGAACCCAATAAGGAAGAGGCGATGAAAATTGCCATAGACACAAGCCAAAGAGTCATCCCAGCTCCCGAACCAGGAATCGCTTGTGGTAAGGCACTCAGTGGTGGATAGATCGTCCATCCCGCAGAAGCTGGTCCTGCCTCAACAAACAAGGACATGACCATGATCAAACTCGAGAGGAAAAACAACCAAAAGGAGACCATATTCAAGAATCCAGAGGCCATATCTCGCGCTCCAATCTGTAGTGGAATAAGCAAGTTACTGAAGGTTCCACTCAGGCCAGCGGTCAACACGAAAAAGACCATAATCGTCCCGTGAATAGTCACCAAGGCTAAGTAGACACTCGGATCCATAACCCCGTCTAATCCCCATTTGCCAAGCAATACTTCGTAAATAGGAAATTGTTTGTCGGGCCAAGCCAACTGCATTCTAAAAATTAAGGACATCCCGATTCCAATGATTCCCATAAACAAACCTGTAATGAGGTATTGTTTTGAAATCATTTTATGATCTTGACTAAAAATATATTTGGTGACAAAAGTCTCCTTGTGATGATGTCCGTGATCCTCCTGCTGGTCTACTGCTAAATCGTGTGCGTGTGCTGACATATCTTTTCTTATTTTTTTATTGAACTACTAGAGTATTGCCTACTGAACCTTGCTCTGCAAGCCAAGCCTCAAATTCCTCTTGGGTCTCCACTACAATCTTCATCTGCATATTGTAATGGTTATTCCCACAAATTTTGTTACACAACAATAAATAATCGAACTCGTATGGGTCTAAAGCCTCCTCTCCACTGGCCTGTAACACTTTACTCTTTTCTCTTCTGATATTATTGATGTCTTGTACTTTAGCCACCATATCGTCGTTAAGTCTCATTTCCTGTGTGGTCATGGTCGGTGTAAAGGCAAATTGAGTGACCATCCCGGGAACACAATTCATTTGGGCGCGAAAGTGCGGCATATAAGCCGAGTGCAATACGTCTTGTGAACGCATTTTAAACAACACTTTTTGCCCCACAGGTAAGTGTAATTCAGAAACCACGATATCGTCTTGACTGTTCGGATCCGTGAGATCTACCCCCAGGACATTGGCTCCCTCGATAAGTCGAACATTGGCATCCCCTAACACATTATCCGTTCCACTGTAGCGCGCCCGCCAGTCGAATTGATAAGCGTACAGTTCAACGACCATCGGGTCCTCATCTGGTTCCAAATTCATTATATCGGTCCAAGTAAATAACCCGTAAATAATGAGTCCTGCCAGTACGATCACCGGAATAATGGTCCAAATAAATTCCAGCTTATCGTTATCGGCGAAAAAGGTCGCTTTTTGACCCTGACGTCCATGATATTTGTAGGCAAAGAAATGTAAGAGCCATTGTGTTATGATCCCGACCACAAAAATCAGCACCATGGATATCAACCACAATTGATCAATATCAACTCCGTGCTCAGAGGCCGCCTGAGGCAAGAATACCTTACTCCACTTATAATGCGAGATAAACGCCAAGACGTAAATAAAGACAACAAACATGAGCATGAGCTTACCATTGATTTTGTTGTCCTCATCATTGGCGATTTCGTCTGCTGTGTCGGACTTTGGTTTAGAGAGATCGAATATTTTGGACATTTGCCAAAGCGCAACACCAAAAAGAACGATTACTAATACTACTAAAAATGCGGTCATCGTATGTCTACTTTATACGTTTAATTAATAATGAAATTGCTTACTCTCCTTAATGAATGGGTTATTTTTGGCTGTTAGCGGCGCTTTGGTTAGCGTATTGAATACCACATAGACGAACAGTCCAAAGAAAAACATCAAGGCACCGATCTCCGGAACACCTATGGTCCAACTCTCTCCTACAGTAGCCGGCATCACCATATTGAATACATCCAAATAGTGCCCGGCAAGAATGACAATTCCTGCCATAACCACAAACCAGTTGACACGCTTGTAATCACTATTCATGAGCAACAATAATGGAAATACAAAATTCATCGCAATCATACCAAAGAACGGTAACTTATAATCTTCAATCCGGGTCACGAAATAGGTCACCTCTTCCGGAATATCAGCATACCAAATCAGCATGAATTGTGAAAACCATAAATAAGTCCAAAAAATACTAAATCCAAACATAAACTTCGCCAAATCATGAATATGACTGTCGTTCACTTCTTCTAAATAGCCTTGTGACTTTAGATATATAGTGACAAGGGCGATTACTGTAATGGCACAAACCATCATGCCCGCAAACACATACCATCCAAACAGGGTACTGAACCAGTGTGGGTCGAAGCTCATGATCCAATCCCAAGACATAATAGATTCAGTAACGATAAAGAAGACCAGGAACCCTGCCGAGAGTTTAAAGTTTTTCTTGAAAAAACTGTGATCCTCTGCGGAGTCATCGGCGATTGAATATTTTCGAGACAACCAGCGATAAGCATTCCATCCCAAAAGGAAAATTAAAGCACGAATCATGAAAAACGGCACGTTGAGGTAACCGCTTTTTCCGGCAATAATTTTATCATAATGAGCGCTTTCTGGGTTGACGAGCTCTGGGTCCATCCAATGAAAGATATGGTTAAGTCCTAAGGCCGAGGCCAAAAGCAATACCAACACACCCACAGAAGCTACCGGCAAATAGCCCGTAACCCCCTCCATAACGCGAAATAAAATTGGCGACCAACCCGCTTGGGCTGCATATTGTATGGCATAAAATGCCAATGCCCCGAGGGCGATCATGAAAAAGAAAAAAGAGGCGATGTATAGTGCAGACCATGGTCGATTTTGCATTTGATGCATCACATGTTCTAGATGCTCTTGATGAGGATCAACAGTGGCGTGGGCCCCGTCATGACCTGCTGCTACTGCATGATGACCTTCTTCCATGTGCATGTCTCCCTCGTGGTTTTGTTCGTGATTTGACATCTCATGACCTTCAGCCCCATGACCTGCATTAGCATGATCTTCAGTGGCGTGTTCCTCACCGTGATGTGCATCGGCCATCATTGCGGCGACATCATCCGTGGTCTTTGGAGCAGACAAAAATCCAGCTACGATTCCTACGGCTCCTAAAACCATAAAAACCAGGGCAAATACTTTTAATTTATTGGGTAGCGTGTACATATCTTTTGCGATTCTCTTTGTCCTATTGTTTTACTTCAGTTTCAGGCTCGAGCAATGGCGTGCCTTCAAGAGTGGCTTTCAAATTCATCACGTGTTGCGTGATGGCCCAGCGCTCCTCCTGATTGGTTTGAGAGGCGTATGACCCCATCGAGTTTAGCCCGTACATCTGAACGTGATAGACCCCCCCTTCGGTGATCAAACGACCTGGGTCTGCATAGCTTGGAATTCCCAAGATTTTTTTGCGTTTCACCAAGATGCCTTGACCGTCTCCCTTTTCTCCATGGCAAACAGCACAGTAGATATCATACATGGCTTTTCCCTTGTCTAAGCTCTCCTGTGTTACGGCCAAAGGGTTCTTAAGGGTCGCTTTTGCATCATTTAACCCTTCTGTTGTATTCGGGTAATCATAAGGCTCCCATCCTCGTGGGACAGTACCGTCTACAGGAAGCATGGCCTCTTGTCCCGAAGGAAATACGTCATAAGCACCATAAGTCTCATAACCTACAGGACGATACATATTCGGCATGTATTGATAATTCGGCTTTGCGGAATCAAAACACGAGGTCATGATCAACGCCGCTAGGGTCATTATCGTGAAATTTATCGTATTCTTCATATCAGTGGGCATCTTGCTCTTGTTCAACTATATTTAACTCCACAGCACCTGTGGCCTTTAACACTTTCATCATGGCGTCAACGTCTCCATGGCTCGCATCAATGGCCATTAGAAAATGATCATCTGTTGTTCGAGGATCTGGGTTTTCGGCCTTTTTGAACGGCCAAAGTTTGCTGCGCATATAAAAGGTAATCACCATTAGGTGGGCGGCAAAAAACACAGTCATTTCAAACATAATCGGAACAAAAGCTGGCATATTTTCTATGTAACTAAAGCTAGGCTTTCCTCCAATATCTTGAGGCCAGTCCTCAATCATGATAAAATTCATCATCAAAATGGCCACAGTTAAACCAACCACACCGTACATGAATGAGGTTATTGCGATACGTGTTCCTTCTAGCCCCATGGCTTTATCGAGTCCGTGTACCGGAAAGGGTGTGTAAACCTCCTCAATGTGATAGTGTTCGGCACGAACCGATTTGACGGCATTCATCAGAATGTCATCGTCATTGTAGAGCGCGTGAATTACTTTCGAGGCCATAATTAACTTTTTTTAGATTTTTTGCCTTTGGCAGCAGTTGCTTTAGGCATCACATAATGCTTAGCATCATCCCCTTCCTTTTCCCGGAGTGTTTTGTACGTACTTCCTGAGGCTTTCAAAATCGATTTAACTTCAGCTTGTGCGATAACCGGGAAGGTTCTCGAGTACAAAAGGAATAGGACAAAAAAGAATCCGATAGTCCCAATGAATATTCCAATATCCACAAAGGTTGGCGAGAACATGGTCCAAGATGAGGTCAAATAATCACGATGTAATGACGTCACAATGATCACAAAACGCTCGAACCACATACCGATATTTACGACAATCGAAATAAAGAATGAGAACATAATGCTGGTACGCAGTTTTTTAAACCACATGAATTGAGGCGAAAAGACATTACAAGTCATCATTGACCAATACGCCCACCAGTAAGGACCTGTGGCCCGATTCAAGAAGGCATATTGTTCGTATTCAACGCCTGAATACCACGCGATGAATAACTCAGTGATGTAGGCTACACCCACAATCGAACCAGTAATCATGATCACGATATTCATGAGTTCGATGTGTTGGATGGTGATATAATTTTCAAGGTGAGACACCTTGCGCATGATGATCAGCAGGGTATTTACCATCGCAAATCCAGAGAAAATTGCCCCCGCCACAAAATAAGGTGGGAAAATCGTCGTATGCCATCCAGGGATTACTGAGGTCGCGAAGTCAAAAGATACAATGGTGTGTACAGAAAGTACCAGCGGTGTTGCCAATCCAGCGAGCACCAAAGAAACTTCCTCAAAACGCTGCCAGTCTTTGGCACGTCCACTCCATCCAAACGACAGAATGCTGTAAACACGTTTTGTGAATGGTGTAATGGCTCGGTCTCGAATCATTGCGAAATCAGGCAGTAAACCGGTCCACCAGAATACAAGAGACACTGATAAATAGGTCGAAATCGCAAACACGTCCCAAAGTAGTGGTGAGTTAAAGTTCACCCAAAGTGAACCAAATTGATTTGGAATGGGCAGTACCCAATAAGCCAACCAAGGACGTCCCATGTGGATGATTGGGAATAATCCTGCTTGGATTACTGAGAAAATGGTCATGGCCTCGGCCGAACGGTTGATGGCCATACGCCATTTTTGGCGGAACAACAGGAGAACCGCAGAAATGAGCGTTCCTGCGTGTCCAATACCAACCCACCAAACGAAGTTGGTGATGTCCCAGGCCCAATTCACCGTCTTGTTGAGTCCCCAAACACCAATCCCGGTAGAGATTGTGTAGATGATACATCCCAATCCCCATAAAAATGCGATCAGAGCGATGGTAAAGACTATCCACCAAGACTTATTGGCCTTGCCCTCTACTGGAGCCGCTACATCGACGGTAACGTCGTGGTAGGTTTTGTCTCCCGTAACTAGGGGTCTTCTAATAGGTGCTTCGTAATGCGACGCCATATCTATATTTGAATTTCTTTAATTTATGCTTCGTTTGTGTTTCTCACCTTCGCCTGGTAAAAGACGTTTGGCTTGGTACCCACTGCTTCAAGTAGGTGATACATTCTATCGTCTTCTTTGAGCGTTGCCACTGTACTGTGCTCATCATTGATGTCTCCAAATTGGATCGCACCAGTCTCACAAGCTGCAGAACACGCTGTTTTGAATTCTCCGTCCTTGATCACACGCCCATCACGCTTGGCATCCAAAATGGTCTTTTGCGTCATTTGGATACACATAGAGCATTTCTCCATCACCCCACGAGAACGAACCACCACGTCTGGGTTGAGTACCATTCGGCCCAAATCGTTATTCATGTGGTAATCGAACTCCTCATTTTTATTGTACAAGAACCAGTTGAAACGACGTACTTTATAAGGACAGTTATTCGCACAATAACGAGTTCCTACACAACGGTTATACGCCATGTGGTTCTGTCCTTGACGCCCGTGTGAGGTTGCTGCCACAGGGCATACAGTCTCACAAGGTGCGTGGTTACAATGCTGGCACATAACGGGCTGGAACGCAACTTGCGGATTGTCCGCCGCCTGTTCCATTTCTGCAAATTCAGAAAGCGAACTACCTAAACCAGAAATATTATCTTTTTTGTCCGCATCGGCAGCGAAACTCTCTTCACTCGAGTAATAACGGTCAATACGCAACCAGTGCATGTCACGGCTACGACGCATTTCGCTTTTTCCAACTACAGGAACGTTATTCTCAGCATGACAAGCGATCACACAAGCCCCACAACCCGTACAAGCGTTGAGGTCAATCGATAAGTTAAAATGATGTCCAATTGAACGATCGAATGAATCCCATAGATCGGCCTCAGGCGAGGTCACTGGGATTTCTTTATGGTCTTTGGAGACCTTTGGAATAGCATTCCAATGCTCCTTGTCTTTGGTATTGAATATTTCCAGGGTAGTTTCACGAATAATATCGCGCCCCATCATGGTATTGTGCAACTGAATACACGCAAATTCATGGGTCCCTTCGACTTTTTCAATTTTTACCGCTTGAACGTTGCTGAAATCCTTGTATAGAGCGTAGGCATTGACCCCTGTTTGCATTTCAGACTGAATCGAGGCTTTTTGACCATAACCAAGAGCCAAACCGACGGTTCCTGGCGCTTGTCCTGGTTGAATCAGTACTGGCACCTTTTCTAAAACCACATCACCAACACTGACTCGGGCATAGTCACCATTTAAAGCGCCGTTGGCCACATGCTTGTTCGTGAGCCCTAAACCTGCCGCATCTGAAGCAGAAACAGTTAGGTAATTATCCCAAGTCGCTCGAGAAATAGGATCAGGTAATTCTTGGAGCCAAGGGTTGTTGGCTTGACGACCGTCACCGAGGCCCGTTTTAGTGTAGAGACAAAGTGCCATGGCGTCACCTGTATCGAAGTGACGGGGTGGCGTCCCGGTTTCTGGTAGTTTCCCGTAATCTGCTGCGTAATCACTGCTGAACACTCCGTCGTGTAATGCTTTACTCCAAGAAGCTCCCGAAAGTATATTGTCTTGCCAGAATGCTCTCAAGTAATCGTGATAAGACTCTGTTGTTCCTGTCCATGCTAACAAACATTCCTGGAACTGACGAGTGTTGAACAAAGGACGTATGGTAGGTTGTACCAAAGAGAACATCCCTTTTTTGGCTTCTACGTCACCCCAAGCCTCTAGATAGTGTGGGGTTGCCGCGACGTACTTAGCAGCAGCGGCGGTCTCATCAGCACGCATGGCAAAAGCAAGGGTAAATTCAAGATTCTTATAAGCATCGGCAAAAGTGGCATCAGGAAACGTATATAATGGATTGACACCAGCGGTAATCAAACCTTTGATTTTGCCATTTTTAACGCCGTCGATTACTTTTTGTACTTCGGTACTCGATCCAGAGAATTTCATGATCGGACGAGTGGCGTCCATCACCTCAGAACCAAGGGAAGTATTGTAATTTAAAACTTTCTTTTGGGCCATCGGGCAAGGCAGACCACAAACGAGCACTCCTTTACTGCCTGACTTCTCTAGAGCACGTTTGGCCTGCTCAGCAGCAGGACGAATCGCTTCAGGGACATCAGCCAGCGATTTGGCACCAGTGATATATCCCAATACAGCTGCTTGCTGGGCTGGTGAGGCTGGAACTCGCTTGTCTGCGTTGGCTCCACTCAGGCTCATGTTGGCTTCAAATTGAATATGACGAGACATGCGTCCGTCCTTTGGGACTCGGCTTTTTGCATACCCTGCTTCAAAACCTCCCCTTGCCAATCGCCTAAGAAGTCTGCGCCAATAGAAACTATAGTTGATGCTTTGCTGAAATCGTAATCCGCTAAAGCGCGCATTCCGTAAACTTCTTGAAAAGCATCTAAGGCTTCACTCACAGACACCATATCATAGGTTACGTGCTTGACATTTGGATACTTTGAAGTAAACTTTTTAATAAGGTCGGCAGTACTCGGGCTTGCAAAACTCTGAGTGAGTAAAATTACCTCTGCATCTTTGAGGGCCTCAAGTTGGGTTGCCACAGAACCATCTAAATCAGACCAGGTTGCATCTTGTCCGTTCGCCTGTGGTCCCATCAATCTGTTTTTGTCATACATCGATAAAACCGAGGCATGAACGCGGGCAATAACTCCGCCGAGGTCTCCCCCTAAATCGTTACGTTCTATTTTGATCGGACGACCTTCTCTTGTTTTTACCAGTACCGATGCAAAATCAAATCCGTCCGAAATGGTGGTTGCATAATAATTCGCCACTCCTGGCACGATTTCGTCGGGAGCGACTACATAAGGAATCGACTTGATGACCGGCCCTTCACACGCCGCTAAAGAAGCTGCAGCTGTTGAAAAACCAACGTACTTTAGAAAATCACGACGGGTGGTTGAGGATTGCTCCAGAACTTCCTTATCGCCTAAAAACTGATCGGTCGGAATGGGCTGTGCAAATTCATTTTGCTTGAGGGATTCAACCACAGTACTTTCTGGGTTTAACTCCTCGATACTTTTCCAATATTTCTTATTTGATGCCATAATATGCGCTCTGAAAATTCTGATCTAAATTAGTAGTGACATTTACCACATTCTAGGCCGCCCATCTGCGCTGCCGTCAATTTGTCCACACCGTATTTCTTGGATAATTCTTCGTGAATATGCTCATAGTACTCGTTATCCTTCACTTGAATATTGGTTTCACGGTGACAGTTGATACACCATCCCATGGTTAACGGAGCATATTGGTACATGATCTCCATTTCCTCTACAGGGCCATGACACGTTTGACATTCAACACCAGCTACAGTGACGTGCTGAGAGTGATTGAAATAAGCAAAGTCCGGCAGATTGTGGATTCGAATCCACTGCACTGGCTGGGTCTCACCTGTGTATGACTGCGTATCTTCATCCCATCCGACAGCGGCATAGAGCTTCTGAATCTCTGCATTGTAATCCACGCCGTATTCACTTTTGCCTTCAGCTTGGGTCTCTTCGGCCACCTCGCCAATATTTTTATGACAATTCATACAAACGTTTAGCGATGGAATTCCAGAGTGTTTACTCTTGCGCGCAGAGCTGTGGCAGTAATTACAATCGATCTGATTGTCTCCCGCGTGGATACGGTGTGAATAGTGAATCGGTTGTACCGGTTCATAACCCTGATCAACCCCGACTTGCATCAAATAGCCATAAGCGAAATAACCAGAGGCAAGTAAAAACAAAATCGCGGTTACCAATACCAGGAACTGGATTTTCGATAAATAGCTTCCAAACGGGGGTACGTGCTGGTTTTTCTTCATAGACCACACCATTGGCTTCGGCAATGCGACGCAGTGTTTTGTTGACCAAAAGAAGCATTATCACCAAGAGCAAAAACACGAGCGCCAGTACCGCTAAGATGATATCGTTAGATACCCCACCTGAGTTTGCTGCAGTAGTTGCTGTAGTGACTGCAGCCACAGCAGGCGCTTTTTTTGGCGTGTAGGTGTAGGCGATTATGTTGTCAATATCGGCGTTACTCAACTGCGGAAAAGAGGTCATTACCGCACCGTTGTATTCATTGTAGATGGCATTGGCCTTGGCGTCTCCGGACTTGACCATGTCTTGACTGTTCTTGATCCAAGAATACAGCCAATCACGATCGTATTTATCCCCTACCTGAAATAGGGCTGGGCCCGTAGCTTTTTTGTACAATTTGTGACATGCTGCACAGTTAGCGTTGAACAAGTTTTCCCCCGCAACCGTATCCACAGCCTGAGGGACTGGAAATTCAATTGATGCATTTGCATTTGGGGAGAAAGAGAAGGCTAAGACTGTGAAGAGCAATAAAGACAACAACTTCCCAGTTACATTTCGGTACGATACCTGTTCCATAGAATCGGTTAAATTACGGTCCATCCAATTGAGCGGCAATTAGTTGTAAAAAATTGACTTTCTACAACATTAATTTGCGCCTAAAAATAGCAGTGCAAAAATACGTCATAAAGTCGATTTTGAAAATTCTGAGCAGACCCTAAAAACTAATTTATAACAATTCTAAATAATGATTTTTTAAGCGATACATCGATAATGTTTTACTTTTGTATCACAAGACTACACCTATGCTATTTTTATATAAAACAATCCGGTCTTATTGGCTGTTGATTTTGTGTTTGCATCTAACTATCTCAGGTATGGCGCAGCACACTGAGGTGCGTCGAGATGCCCGTTTGGATTCGCTGTTGAACCTCAAAATAGAAATGCAAAAAAGCCACAAGCTTGGAGAGAATTACACAATTCAACTTTACTCAGGGACTTTAGATGAGGGCCGAACAATAATGGATGACTTTAAAAATTCCTTCCCCGATTGGCCCGTCTTGCTGCATTATGAAACGCCCAATTATAAAGTATGGGCGGGGAATTTTAGCGTTCGACTAACTGTAGATCAGGCGCTGCGGGAAATACAACGCAAGTTTCCTTCGGCCTTTATCTTCAAACCGACGCTCCTGCGCAAAGAAACCAACACCAAAGAAGAGCCTGAGTCTGAACACGCAGAAACTAAAGATCGGCAACAAAGATAATCTCGGAATTAAACCTGGATTTATTTGAGTTTCTTTTTCACCTCAACTTCTTGGAAGGCCTCAATTACATCGCCGATATTGATGTCGTTGTAGTTTTTTATCTGCATACCACAGTCATAGCCTTTAGAAACTTCCTTAACATCGTCTTTGAATCGTTTAAGTGAGTCTAAAACTCCCGTGTACACGACCACTCCTTCGCGAATGAGGCGTACTCCAGAATTCCGGAATATTTTACCATTGAGTACCATACACCCGGCGACTGTTCCCACCTTGGAAATCTTAAAGGTCTCACGAATTTCTGCAGTTCCCGTGACCTCCTCACGAAGTTCTGGTGACAACATGCCTTCCATGGCGTCCTTCAAGTCATTGATGGCGTCATAGATAATCGAATAACTGCGAATGTCGATTTCTTCTTTATCGGCCAGTTGTCTGGCATTGCCCATCGGACGTACATTAAACCCTATAATGATCGCGTCTGAGGCGGAAGCTAGAAGTACATCGCTTTCGGTAATGGCCCCGACGCCTTTATGAATAATGTTCACTTGTATCTCCTCGGTTGACAATTTCAAGAAAGAATCCGTTAGGGCCTCAACAGAACCATCCACATCCCCTTTTAGGATTATGTTAAGCTCTTTGAAATCTCCTAAGGCGATACGACGACCGATTTCATCGAGTGTAATATGTCTTTGCGTACGCACTGACTGCTCACGCTGCAGTTGCGTGCGCTTTGTGGCTATGGCCTTGGCCTCGCGTTCATCTTCGAATACGTTGAACTTATCTCCCGC
The DNA here is from genome assembly GCA_038141525.1 of Flavobacteriaceae bacterium. Taxonomy (GTDB): domain Bacteria; phylum Bacteroidota; class Bacteroidia; order Flavobacteriales; family Flavobacteriaceae; genus BACL21. The sequence continues at coordinate 680,611 of JAYQIF010000008.1, forward strand.
TTGTGGCGCACCGTCTAAACCTAAAATTGACACAGGCGTAGCAGGTCCTGCTTCGCTGATGACCTGCCCACGCTCGTCGTGCATGGCTTTTACTTTACCACTGTGCTGACCCGCCAAGACAAAGTCTCCAACACGAAGCGTTCCTCCTTGGACAAGAATCGTAGAAACATATCCTCGTCCTTTATCGAGGAATGCTTCAACAACAGTACCATTGGCCATTTTTGTCGGATTGGCTTTAAGTTCCAGTAACTCGGCCTCGAGCAATACTTTCTCAAGTAGCTCCGAAACACCTTGTCCGGTTTTTGCAGAAATATCTTGGGATTGTACTTTACCGCCCCAGTCTTCAACCAGGAGATTCATTCCTGCAAGACCTTCCTTAATTTTGTCTGGGTTAGCATTTGGACGGTCAATTTTGTTAATCGCGAAAGACAATTGGGACCCCGGCCGCTTGGGCGTGCGCTATGGCCTCTTTTGTTTGGGGCATAATGTCATCATCGGCCGCAATCACAATAATGGCGAGGTCCGTAACTTGAGCACCGCGAGCACGCATGGCGGTAAACGCCTCGTGACCTGGAGTATCAAGGAAGGTTATTTTTTGACCCTCCGGTAATGTCACGCCATAGGCACCGATGTGTTGCGTAATTCCTCCAGATTCTCCAGCAATAACATTTTCTTCTCGTATGTAGTCCAAAAGCGAGGTCTTACCGTGATCTACGTGTCCCATGACTGTAACGATGGGCGCGCGATCTTTGAGATCTTCGGGCGCATCAATTTCTTCTTGAATTGCGTCTTCAATGTCCGCCGTGACAAATTCTACCTCAAATCCGAATTCTTCGGCAACGATTGAGAGTGTTTCGGCATCGAGGCGCTGGTTCATGGTCACCATCATGCCCAAGGACATACATGCCGAAATAATCTGGGTCACCTGAATATTCATCATGGTGGCTAATTCACTCACGGTGACAAACTCTGTGACTTTGAGCAATTTGCTCTCGGCCTCGGCTTGTGCCATTTCCTCTTCAGACTTTTGGCGATGGCTATCTCTTTTTTCACGACGATATTTTGCCCCTTTTCCTTTTGAGGATTTACCTTGAAGTTTTTCAAGCGTTTCACGTACTTGTCTTTGTACTTCTTCCTCGCTTGGCTCTTCTTTTGTTATTTGTGAACGTCCTCTGGCGCCCTTTTGATTTCTTTTACCTCCAGTGGTGTCCTTACTGATACGACGACGTTTACCACGCTTTTCGCGGGGGTCTTTTGATTTGTCATCACTCTTACGCTCAGGCTTCTTGAACTGAGATAAATCTATGGTTTTGCCCGTAAAATTAGGGCCATCTAGCTTTTTGTATTGGGTCTTAACCGAACCGTCTTCGGCCACTTCTTTGGGTTGCTCTGTTGGTTCTTTTTGCTCAGCAGGCTTTTCTTTGGCGACCTCCTCTTGTTTTTGCTCTACTTCTTTTTCCTCAGCAACTGCTTTAACTTCCTCCTTCTCCACAGCTGCAGGCTCCTCTTTTTTCTTCGGTTCGAGATCTATTTTACCGAGCATTTTGGGACCGGAAAGCTTGGCTTCAGCTTTCACCACCTCTTGTACAGGTTCAGGCTTCACCTCTGGCTCCTTTTCGAACTCCTGACGCAATTCTTCTTTTTCCTTGCGTTTTTCCTCACCAACTTCTTTGGCCTCTACTTTTTTGGATTTATCAGTTTGAAACTCTGTCAACAATACCTGATATTCCTCATCAGAAATTTTGGTTGTCGGACGTGCCTCAACGACATATCCTTCAGACCCCAAAAATTCCACAGCGCGGTCCAATGAAATATTGAATTCTCTTAAAACCTTATTTATTCGAATCGTTTTACCTTCAGCCATAAATGCTTTTCCTGTTAATTTTTCTCGAATTCTCCTGTAAAAGTAGTCAACCTTGGCCTACTCTTCAAATTCTTCTTTCAATATATTGACCACCTCGATGATCGTTTCTTCCTCTAAATCGGTACTGTTTACCAAAAACGACAAGTCTTTTTCCAATACACTCTTGGCCGTATCCAAACCGATTTTCTTGAACTCATTGATGATCCAAGTATCAATTTCGTCAGAAAACTCGGTAAGCTCAACGTCTTCTTCGGCTCCTTCACGTAACACATCTATCTCATAACCAGTCAGTTGACCTGCTAAACGAATATTGTGCCCCCCACGTCCGATGGCCTTTGATACCTCTTCGGGTTTGAGGATAACCTCTACGCGCTTGAGTTCATCATCTATGGTCAAAGAAGTCACTTTGGCTGGGCTGAGCGCTCGAGTAATGAACAAGTTAGTATTGTTGGTAAAATTGATCACATCGATATTTTCGTTACCTAATTCACGCACAATACCGTGAATACGCGAACCCTTCATCCCGACACAAGCGCCCACAGGGTCGATACGGTCGTCATAAGAATCTACCGCAACCTTGGCCTTTTCCCCCGGAATACGCACCACCTTTTTTACGGTAATGAGTCCGTCGAAAACTTCTGGAATTTCTTGTTCAAAAAGTTTTTCCAAAAATAGTGGATTGGCGCGCGACATGATGATCGCAGGCTTAGTCCCTTTGAGCTCTACACTTTCAATGATACCCCGTACGTTATCTCCTTTACGGAAGAAATCTGACGGAATTTGCTTGTCCTTGGGCAAAATAATTTCATGCCCTTCATCGTCGAGTAGAATCACTGCGCGATGACGAATGTGGTGTACCTCAGCGGTGTAAATCTCTCCTTCGAGGTCTTTAAATTGTTTGTAAATATTGGTGTTGTCGTGCTCGTGAATTTTGGCGATTAGGTTTTGACGTAAGGCCAAGATAGAACGACGGCCCAAATCCATAAGCTTTACTTCTTCAGACACATCCTCACCAATTTCAAAATCTTCTTCGATTTTACGCGCTTCAGAAAGCGAAATTTCCTCGTTTGGCTCCTCAACCTCTCCATCGGCAACCACCACACGGTTACGCCAAATCTCCATATCTCCTTTATCTGGATTGATGATGATGTCAAAGTTGTCATCACTTCCGTATTTTTTCTTTAAGGCATTTCGGAATACATCTTCCAAAATAGCCATCAGCGTAACACGATCAATTAACTTATCGTCCTTAAACTCTGAAAACGATTCAATTAACGCTAAATTTTCCATAATCAATTCATTAAAATTTAATCATAACTGTAGCGCGGACTACCGAATCAAAGGTAATCTCCTGCTCTTTTTGAATTTTGACATAACCCTTTCCAATGGGTTTTTTTTCTCGCACTTGGTACCTGAGGGTAAACCCATGATCTGTGATGGAGATCAATTCTCCTTCCACCTCTTGATCTTCTAGTTTGACCTTGAGAAAACGACCGATATTTTTTATATTGACGTTTGAGCGTCAACGGCTCTGTTACCCCGGCAGACAAAACTTCTATAGAAAAATCCCAAGCATCACGATCAAGGTTGTGCTCCACCCCGCGTGAAATCTCGATACAATCTTGAACGCGTACCCCCTGATCACCATCAATGGTAATTTTGATGTGATTTTCATTGTTGATTTCCCAACCTATCAAAAATAAATCGGGACGCTCCTCGAGTGCATCGTTCAGTAAAGTTTCTACTTGTGCTTTCATAAAAATCAGTCTATAAAAAGAGGGGACTCCCGTCCCCTCTCATTTGTACTGCGATAAATGCTTGGCAAATATATCGTATATTTTTTGGACGACCAAAAAAATATAAGCCCTGACAGAAACAAAAAACCCCGGCGAAATCGCTGGGGTTTTGTTGGCCTACTAGGGCTCGAACCTAGACTCTTCTGAACCAAAATCAGACGTGTTGCCAGTTACACCATAGGCCAATAGGGTAATGTGGCGGCAAATTTATAACAAACTTTGGGTTGCACAAATAAAATTTTTTAAATTTTTAACGCTCAAAGCGGCCTGCCTTGACCACCCCCTTCATGAATTATTGCTAAATTCGCAACATCACTAAATCGCCTGAATTATGCGCGTCTTTAACTTTCAAAAATGGAATCAAATTGTCGGCTGGAGCGTATTTGTTGTGGCACTCACCACTTATTGGCTCACAGTCGAACCCACGGTTAGTTTTTGGGATGCCGGCGAATACATCACCACAGCAAGTAATTTAGAGGTAGGACACCCTCCTGGTGCGCCACTCTATCAAATCCTTGGCGCCTTTTTCTCAATTTTTGCCTTTGAAGCAGAAAACGTGGCGCTGACCATAAATCTGATGTCCGTCTTTGCTAGCGCTTTTACCATTTTATTTTTGTTTTGGTCTCTGTCTCTCTTGCTCAGACAAATCAATGAACAAAAGGAGAAAATCAGCACCGACTTAGGATGGAAGATCATAGGAAGTTCGGCCATAGGAGCTTTAGCCTTTACCTTTACCGATAGTTTTTGGTTTTCTGCTGTGGAGGCCGAAGTATATGCAGCAGCGGCTTGCATTATGTCGATTCTATTCTATTGCGGATTGCGCTGGCAAGCAGATATGTATACCCCGCGAGGAAATCGCTGGCTCGTGTTGATTGCCTTTGTTGTGGGACTCTCCTTTGGAATCCATTTCATGGGACTATTAACCATTCCTGCCATTGGCTTTTTATATTTCTTTAGAACTACACCTCGAGTGACACCCAAAAATTTCGTCATCGCGAATATTGTCGTGGTGGCGGTGCTTCTGTTTATATTTAAGCTATTATTGCCCTGGACGCTGAAGTTTTTCAGTGCCATGGAGCTGTTTTTTGTCAACACGCTGCGCCTGCCGTTTAATTCAGGAACTGTATTTGCAGCGCTTTTATTCATTGGGCTTTTCTTCTGGGGACTGAAAACCACAAGAACCAAAGGCGAGATATGGGGCAACACCTTGCTCCTGTGCGTGCTCTTTATTTTTATTGGATTTTCAAGCTGGCTCATGTTGCCGATTCGCGCCAACGCCGGCACCGTGATTAACGAAAACAACCCAAACAACGCCCGTGAACTTTTGGCCTACTACAACCGTGAGCAATATCCCGAAACCCATTTGTTCTACGGTCCTCAATTCACCGAAATCTACGCGGGCTTAGATCCAGACAAACCTTATAAAGACGACAAACCCAAATACGAAAAAGACACGCTTCAAAGCAAATATATCGTGGTGAACGAGTGGAAAAATGCCGCCCAAAACACCGATGATGCGCATAAAGCGTTGCTTCCGCGCATGTGGAGTTCAGAGCATGCCGCGAACTACATGAGCTACACAGGAGGTCTTGAATTTGGCATTAAACGGGCCTATCGCTCTGAGCAGCGTCTGGTTCAGGAGGTAGATAAATTTAAAGAAGCCCATGAGCAGGGGCTGGTGACGACTCAAGAGTATCATGAGTTTCTCAATCGATTCAGCCCATTTTTGGATATTGAAAAACCAAGTTTCATGGACAACATCAAATTTATGTTCGTCCATCAGTTTGGCTATATGTATTGGCGCTATTTTATGTGGAATTTTGTGGGCCGTCAAAACGATGTTCAGGGGCAGGGCGATAGCCTTCATGGCAATTGGATCAGCGGAATTAATTTTATTGACACGGCGCGCTTAGGCAATCAAGATGTTCTGCCATCAGATCTAAAAAACAACAGAGCACGCAACACCTATTACTTCCTGCCTCTGCTTCTCGGCGCTTTGGGACTGGCTTTTCACTACCGAAAGGATAAAAAAAGCTTTTGGGTGCTGATGGTGTTCTTTTTGTTTACTGGACTTGCGCTCAAAGTTTATTTAAATGAGCGCCCCTATGAGCCCCGTGAGCGCGATTATGCCATTGTGGGTTCCTTTTATGTCTTTGCCATGTGGATCGGTTACGGTGCCTATGCACTGATCGACTGGCTCCAGCAAAAATCCCTCAAAGCAGTGAGCGTCCCCCTTGGTTTAGGCTTATCGATGCTGGCAGGTCCGGTTCTATTAGCCACACAAAACTGGGATGACCACGACCGATCTGGTCGCTACACGGCCAATGCTATGGGCAAGATGTATTTGGATTCTTGTGACCCGAATGCTCTACTGTTCACCATAGGCGATAATGACACCTTTGCACTTTGGTATCAGCAAAACGTCGAGCACTACAGGCAAGACGTGCGGATCATCAACACGAGTTTATTCCAGACCGACTGGTATATCGATGATATGAAAAAACAGGCCTTCACCAGTGCGCCCATTCCGTCCCAGCTCAAGCACGAGCAATATCGTTATGGCGTGCGCGATGTCATTGCCTATCAAGAAACGGTCAGAGATACAGTCGATATCAAAACCTGGATGAACTTTGTAGCCAGCGAAGATCAGCGTTTTAAAGTAGAACTCAATAGTGGTCAATTCATCAGTGCTTTTCCTGCCAAAGTAGTGCGCATCCCCGTGGACAAAGAAGCAGTACTGCGCAATGGCATAGTACCTGCTAAGGATGCCGATTTAATTGTCCCTTACATTGATATAGAGCTGAGCGGTGATTTTATCTACAAAAATAGACTGCTGATGCTCGATATCATTGCCAACAATAATTGGGAGCGACCGATTTACTTCAGCGGCGGAGCCTTTGGCGATGACGACTACCTATGGATGAAAGACTATCTGCAACTCGATGGCATGGTTTATAAACTCGTCCCCATCAAAACACCTGTTGACCCGAGAAATCCTTATGAAATGGGACGCGTGGATGCTGAAAAAATGTACGACATTGTTATGTCTTGGGATTGGGGCAATAGCGGAAATCCCGAAGTTTATCACGATACGGAGACCCGCAGAAATGGAATCACTTATCGCAGCAATCTGGCCCGACTTGCCGAAGAATTAGTCGGCATCAAAGATTATGACAAGGCAGAAGAGATATTGGATCTGGCTATGGAAAAAATGCCAGTTGATCTCTTCGAGTATTATTCCTTGTTAGATCCTTTCGTATGGAATTATTACGCAATCGACAAAGTAGAAAAAGCACGCAAAGTCTTTGAGCAAACTACAAAGATTCATCGGGAATATCTCGAGTATTATGCATCCTTGGACATCACCAATCAAATCGGCAACCTCGAGGAAATCTACAGTAAGATGAATCAGTACGAAGGACTCGTTTTGTTTGTTTATGCCTACGACGAGCCGGCTTATTATATGGAAACGCGCAACAGGTTTATGGAAGATGTAGGACAATTTCAAGCCCTATTCGAGCGCGTCGGGGTGGACATAGAAAAGGAATTTTTACGCACAGAACCATAAATATTCGATGCGTTGGTTTAAGGTCCCTTTTTGGATTCCTTGGGTGATGCCCCAGCTACTGTGGCGAGGCCCTAAGTATGATTCCCAAGGCCGGCCTTGTGTCTATCTCACTTTTGATGACGGCCCAATCCCCGAAGTGACCCCGTGGGTACTTGAGCAACTCGATCTTTACGGTGCTAAGGCGACTTTTTTTTGCATTGGCGACAATGGGATGCGCCACCGCGAAATTCTGCAGGACATAAGCGCTCGAGGGCACACCATAGGCAACCACACCCAATCTCATTGTCATGGTCAGCAAACCTCGACCGAGGATTACCTCCTGCAAACCCAGCAATTCCATCAGTCAACTGCCGTAAAAACGAGACTATTTCGCCCGCCTTATGGTCGGCTTACATGGGCTCAAGAGCGGCGCCTGCGGCGCCGCGGCTATCGCATTATTATGTGGGATTTGCTGAGTTACGACTGGCAGAAGGAACTATCTCCCGAAATGATATTGGAAAAACTCAAAACTAAAGTCCGGCCTGGGAGCATTATTGTATTTCACGACAGCCTTAAAGCCCAAAAAAATCTACGCGCTGTTTTGCCAGAAATACTCCGTATCATCAACGATTTAGACATGGCTATGTTGCCATTAGACGACTGGACCGTCCCTAGCGATTAAATCAAATAAGACTTGTTGACTAAAGGTGTTCTTTGACCAAACCAATCAATGTATTGGCATCTTGTTCACCGCTTTTGCGCCATTTCATTTCCCCGTTTTTGTAGATCATCAGGGTAGGTAAACCTTTTACACGAAGGGCTTCAGAAAGTTCTTCATTTTTTTCCACATCAATTTTGATGACTTTGGCCTTATCCCCGAGCGCTGCAGCGACATCTCTGAGTACCGCATGCATTTCTTGACAAGCCTGGTCCCAATCTGCGTAGAAGTCAAGCAAAACAGGAACGGGAGTCTCTATTATTTCACCAAATTTTGACATAATTGTAGTTGATAAATTTGATACAAAGATAGCATTTCCAGTGAATTAGGTAGTTTTGGTTCCTTTTTTCAACTGAATTATACTCACCTCTGGCTTGATGCCCACACGCCCGGGATAACCGATAAACCCAAATCCTCTATTGACATTGAGGAATTTTTCATTGCGCTTGTATATACCTGCCCAGAACGGATAACGATATTGAACGGGGCTCCATTTAATCAGTCCAGGAATATCTACACCAAACTGCATGCCATGCGTATGGCCTGAGAGGGTTAAGTGAATCTTGGTTGGATGATCTTTGACTTGATGCTCCCAGTGCGACGGATCATGGGACATAAGTATGTTAAAGTCCTCCGGTTCAATACCCTGAGTGCCACCCGAAAATCACCTGATTTTTAAATCCTCCAGCGCCCCAATTCTCTACCCCAATAAGTTTTATCTCTTGACCGCCACGTTTAATCGCAATGTGCTCATTGAGCAGTAATTGCCAGCCCATTTTGGCTTGACGCGCTTTGAGGTCATTTAAATTAGCCGTTTTTTCCTCTACGCTCGCCCAAGGCACGTAATCTCCGTAGTCGTGATTTCCTAGGACTGAATAAACGCCATCATGGGCAGACAGTCGCCCTAAAATCTCTTGCCATCGGTCGAGCTCGTCGGCGCGATTATTTACCAAATCACCAGTAAATAAAATCAAGTCCGCATTTTGTTCTTGAATCAGGGAAATACCATAGGCGACTTTTTCCGAGTTATCGAAACTCCCACAATGAATATCGCTAATGTGGGCGATGGTGTAACCGTCAAACGCCTCTGGCAAGTCGTCAAAAGTCAAGGCGTAGGACAAGACCTGATATTGGTACTTACCGCGAAACATGCCATATAGCAGAGCGCCAAAAGGCAGCGCGGCCGTGATCAGCGCAATATTGCTCACAAACTTTCTTCTACTGGGCAAGAAGACCTCGGGTTCTGCCGTAAACTGGCGCACTACACCCCAAATAATGCGCACAAGATCCTCGGCCAACAAAAATGTCCCGATCAAAAGTTTAGGCACAAAAAAAGCCAAAAACAAACCAAAATAATAAAGCCCGCTGGGATTTGTATGGCGCGCTGGGCCCATCGAAATAGTTGACCACATGAATAATGCCAGAACAATCAGAGACGTCCCAAAATAAACCAAGGGCGCCCAAGGGTGTTTGGTGAGTGTTTTAAACGCTTGGTAGGCGTAAAAATCTACCAAAGCGTAAAACAGTAAAAAGAAGATCCAGCGCATTTTTTTTTGGCAAATATAAACCCGCTACGATTAGTGCCGCATTCCTTTACTTTTTTTTAACGTCTTTTTGTACCTTGAACCAATCAACTGAGTCCATGAAAAAATATATTTGGCTGCTGCCACTGCTCATTCTAGCGGGGTGTAATTCAGGAAACCCACGCCCCATTAAATCGGATTTTGACCCTTTAAAATATGTCGATCCCTTCGTGGGCACTGGAGGCCACGGACATACCTTCCCCGGGGCAACAACCCCCTTTGGCATGGTACAACTCAGCCCCGATACCCGACTGGACGGCTGGGATGGTTGCAGCGGCTATCACTACAGCGATAATTATATCTACGGTTTCTCCCACACTCATTTAAGTGGTACCGGGGTAAGTGATTATGGAGATATTCTCTTGATGCCTACTGGTAAAAAAGACTGGCACAATGGGGCTCAATCAAAAGGCGGATATCGTCAATATTTTAGCCATAATAATGAGATTGCTTCACCTGGATTTTATCAAGTGTATTTGGACAGTTTGGATCTCACCGCATCAATGACCACAAGTCCTAGAACGGGAATCCATAAATATCAATATTCCCTAGAGCATCCGCAATATCTGGTGATCGACCTCGCCCACCGCGATGAGGTTCTTTCGGCAGACTTAGAACTTATTGATGCCTTTACCCTGCGTGGTCATCGGCACTCCAAGGAGTGGGCTGAAGATCAGCGCCTATTTTTCTACATCAAATTCTCGCACCCCATAAAAGCTGTCAAGCACAAAGCAGGTGAGGGATTTGAAAAGTCCGTTGACTTTGAATACCGCAAAGACCTCCAAATGGCCTATCTGCGATTCGACAATCCCGAAAATAGCCCTGTAGAGGTCAAAGTGGGGATTTCAGCGGTAGACGCCGAAGGAGCATTTCAAAACTACATGGCCGAGGCCGCAGGCAGAAGTTTTGATCAAATGCGCTTTGAGGCAGAAAAACTCTGGCGCGATCAATTGATGAAAATCAAAATCACTGCACAAGAGCAAGGCGATTTAGTGAATTTCTACAGCGGCCTATACCACACCATGATCGCCCCAAATCTCTATCAAGATGTGGATGGGCGTTATCGCGGCATGGATTTAGAAATTCATCAGGACACTACCTTTAATTATTACACCGTGTTTTCTTTATGGGATACGTTTAGAGCAGCCCACCCCTCTACACCATTATAGAACCCGAGCGCAGTGTTGATTTTGTAAAAACCCTTTTGGCCAAATACGACGAAGGCGGCATCATGCCCATTTGGGATTTAGCCTCAAATTACACTGGCTGTATGATTGGCTATCACGGAGTATCTGTAATCGCAGATGCCTATCTCAAGGGGCTCGACGACTTTGATGCGCAAAAGGCTTTAGCGGCAATGAAGCATAGTGCGCTTCAAGATCAATTGGGCCTGGAACCTTATAAAGCTCAATCGTTTATCCCCCTGGAGATCGAAAGTGAAAGCGTGTCCAAAACTCTGGAATACGCTTATGACGATTGGACCATTGCACAAATGGCCAAAGCCTTAGGACAAGATGAGGATTACAGTTTATTTATAAAACGGGCTCAAAATTACAAGAGTGTTTTTGATCCGCAGACCGGATTCATGCGCGCGAGACAATACAATGGGTGGTTTACGCCTTTTGATCCCTATGAAGTGAATTTTAACTACACCGAGGCCAATGCTTGGCAGTATCGCTTCTTTGTGCCACATGATGTGGAGGGACTGATCAAGCTAATGGGAGGACCTGAAATTTTTGAAAGCGAACTCGATAAGCTCTTTTCCACAGGTTCAGCAACTACTGGGCGAGATCAAGTCGATATTACGGGCCTCATCGGACAATATGCTCATGGCAATGAGCCCAGCCATCACATGGCTTATTTGTATCATTATGTAAACAGTCCTCACAAAAGTCAAGAGCGTATTCGCGAAATCTTAACCCAGTTGTACACGCCCACTCCTGATGGTATTTCAGGCAATGAGGATTGCGGACAAATGAGCGCCTGGTATATCCTGAACAGCCTCGGGCTTTATCCCATGGCCCCGGGTAATCCTGAGTATTTATTGGGAAGCCCCCTAGTGGATCGTGCCGAAATTAAAGTGGGGGATCAAAATTTTACTATTGTGGCTTATAATAATGAGCGTGATCATCCATATGTACAGTCTGTTAAACTTAATGGGGAATCCTGGGACAAACTTTACATTCCTCATAGCGCACTTACTGAGGGCGGCACCTTAGAATTTTTTATGGGAGCAGAGCCCAGTGACTGGGGTCGTCTAGACGAGCAGAGTCCGAGATCATTCTGGAATTAAAGCCCAGTGAGACTTTAGTGGTGCCTCCATTTATTAAATCAGGGACTACCGCGATCAAAGGCAGTACTACAGTCGTTTTAGATCAAGTAAATGATTCAGCCCAAATCTATTATCGACTGAACGAGGATCCAACCATAAAATATGAAACCCAATTACATTAACCCAAGACGCCGTGTTACATGTATTTGCGGAAAATAATTACGGTAAAAGAAGTCCCGAAATTAGCACGAGGTTTATTAAAATAGATCCCTTTACGAACCATCACCCCCGGACCCCATTTGCCAGTCAATACAGCGCTGGTGGCCATTTGCCCTGATTGATGGTTATTATGGCAACGATTTTCGAACAGGAACATGGCAAGGTTACGAAGGTGTGGATATAGACGTGGTTGTGGATCTGGGACGCGTTCAAACAGTGAATGAAATCTCCATTAACTTTTTAGAAGACCAACGCAGCTGGATTTTTCTGCCAACCTGGTAGAACTCGCCGTAGGTCTCGATGAGCAAACCGTAATTCAAGAGGAAATAGAGCTCCCAGAAATTACCTCGAATAAGGGCACAAATCAAAAAACCATTAAGTTTTCTCTTGATGGCAGTCTACAAAGATACATTCATATAAAAGCCAAGAATTACGGGGCACTGCCCCCCTGGCATCTAGGGTATGGGGGACAAGCCTGGCTTTTCGCCGATGAAATAACGATAAAATAATTTTATGAAACGCAGAAATTTTATTCAGAATACTGCCTTGGGAAGTCTTGGGGTTGTCGCAGGCACAAAGGCTTTGGCCAGTAACCAGGAACGAGCACAATCGAATAATCTTCTGTCCGAGTTTGACAAGCCTTCGAAGCTTCCTCTAGTCATCGCCACATGGAATGTGCCCAACGCGACCCAGAGCAGCTTATGACGTTCTTAAAAATGGAGGATCTGCCCTTGATGCCGTAGAGCAAGGTTGTCGCGTGGAGGAGGCTAACGCCTAAAGGTCAAAGCGTAGGTATCGGTGGATTACCCGATCGCGACGGCAATGTAACCTTAGATGCCTGCATCATGAATTCTGAGGGCGATTATGGCGCTGTGGTTTACCTGCAAAATATAAAACATCCCATTTCAGTGGCCCGTAAAGTCATGGAAGAAACACCGCACGTGATTATGGCCGGGAGTGGCGCCGAGAAATTTGCCGTGAGTCAGGGCTTTCCCCAGAGAAAATTTATTGACAGAAGCTTCAGAAAAGGCCTGGAAAGCGTGGCTGGTTGAGGCCCGATACAAACCCATAATCAATATTGAAAACCACGACACCATCGGAATGCTCACCATCGATCAAAATGGGGATATTTCCGGGGGTTGCACCACTAGTGGTTTGGCTTACAAGATGGCTGGGCGCGTAGGAGACTCTCCCATTATCGGATCGGGCTTGTTTATTGATAATGAAATTGGCGGAGCCACAGCCACCGGACTGGGTGAAGAAGTCTTAAAAACAGTCGGCAGCTTTTTAATTGTGGAACTCATGCGACAAGGACGCAGTCCACAACAGGCTTGTGAAGAGGCCATCGGTAGAATCGTATCTAAAAACAAAAACTACAAAGATTTTCAGGTCGGATATATCGCGGTAAACAAAAAAGGAGAAGTGGGTTATTACAGTATCCATGAAGGTTTTTCTGCGACTTGCTACGCTGAAGGCAACAACCAAAACTTCCAAAGTGATTTTTACAATAAATCTTGAAAACGTGACGATTAATTATTGAAAAAATGATTTTTATCAATCTTAAGTAGTTTTTTTTCTCTAACTTTGTCGCTTATAAGTAGGTTGATCCCACTCGGGGTTAATCAAATTTGGGGCGAAAAGTCATCACTTTGTGATGACTTTTCATTTTATACCCACTGGTCTACTTATACCCATTGGCCCAGCTGCTCGACCTACTGGTGAGTCACCCCAGGTTTCTTCCCATTTTATTTGTATTTTATCAGTTCAAAGTTTGACCTAGACCCCATAAGTTTTGTAGTTTTAGGCTTTACGAGCCCAGCTGCATGAATCCAAAAAAAAGACTATTTCTTATCGATGCTTATGCCCTGATTTTTCGGGGTTATTATGCCTTTATCAAAAATCCACGCATTAACAGTCAAGGCCTCGACACTTCGGCTATTTTGGGATTTACCAATTCATTGTTAGACGTCATCAAACGCGAGCGGCCAGAATATCTCGCGGTCTGCTTCGATAAGGGGGGTAGTGAAGTAAGACAAGAGCTGTTTACGGATTATAAGGCCAATCGCGATGAAACCCCCGAGGCCATCAAAATTGCTGTCCCTTACATACAACAACTTCTAGAGGCCATGCATATTCCGGTTATTGTAAAATCAGGATTTGAAGCCGATGACATCATAGGAACCCTAGCAAAAAAAGCCGAAAAAGAGGGTTTTGAGACCTATATGGTTACTCCCGATAAAGATTTTGCTCAATTGGTCTCCGAAAATATTTTTATGTATCGTCCAGTTTTTGGAGGAGGTTATGAAACTTGGGGAATTCCCGAGGTGCAGGCCAAATTTGAGGTGGATCGCCCAGAGCAGGTCATTGATTTCTTAGGCATGATGGGCGATAGCGCAGACAATATTCCCGGGCTACCTGGTGTGGGCGAAAAAACAGCAAAAAAGTTCATTCAGGCCTACGGCTCTCTCGAAGGGTTACTGGAAAACACTCATGAACTTAAAGGCAAAATGAAGGAACGCGTCGAAGCAAACGCCGAACTGGGTCGCCTATCGAAAGAACTCGCAACAATTTTGCTGGATGTGCCGGTGGATTTTCAGCCTGAAAAACTCATCATGGAGGCCCCGGATGTTCCTGCGGTTACGGCACTTTTTGAAACCCTGGAATTTAGAAGACTCACCCAAAACTTCATCAACACCTTTTCAAAACCTGGCGAATCGTCCAATACACCGGCAGCTAAAGATTCATCGAGCACCGAACCCACCAAACAAAGTACCCCTGATTCTTCGAGAGAAAATACACCGAATACATCGACAGCGGGTACAGGACAATTTTCACTTTTTGATCAGATGCAAGATCAAGTAAACTCCGCCTCTAGCCGCCAAAATTTAGAAAGCATCCGTCATCTCTATCAGGTCGTTACTCCCGGCTTGGCAGTACAACTGCTGAGTAAGGCTCTTTTGAATCAAAAAAAAGTTGCCCTTCATTTACTGACCGATTCCCCCGACGCCATGACTGCATCACTGGTTGCTATCGGACTGAGCTATAAGGCCCACAGCGCTTATGTTTTACCACTTCCTGAGGACAAAAATGCAGCCCAAACTCTACTCGAAGAGTTTCATTTATTTTTTGAACATCCGAATATCGAGAAGATTGGTCAAAATTTAAAAGCCAGCATCAAGATTCTATCGCGTTATGGCATTCGATTAAAGGGACCCTTATTCGATACGATGTTGGCCCATTACCTGATCAATCCCGACATGCGGCACGATCCAATTGTTCTCTCAGAAAACTACTTAAATTACCGTCCGCTCTCCCCTTCAGATCTCTTGGGCAAAGCCGGTAAAAATCAGAAATCATTCAGAGATTTAAGCCCTAAAGAAATTGCTGAATTTACCGGAGAGATGGCCGATATAACTGGTCAACTCCAGAATCATTTTTTGAGTGAATTAAATCAAGCCGATACGCTCAAGCTCTATCAAGACATCGAAATTCCACTATTGCGGGTTTTGGCAGATATGGAACTCGAGGGGATAAATTTAGATGCTGCCTACCTATCGGGCCTCTCACAAACTTTAGAACAAGACATTAGCCGACTACAAAATTCGATTTTTCAAGAAGCTGGCTCTGAATTTAATATCGCCTCACCCAAACAACTTGGCGAAGTTTTATTTGGTCAAATGAAATTGGTCGAAAAACCAAAAAAAACCAAAACAGGCCAATACTCAACCGCAGAAGATGTTTTGTCCTACTTGGCTAAAGACCATCAAATTGTGCGTGATATTTTGGAATATCGTGGCTTGACAAAACTAAAAAGCACCTATGTCGATGCCTTGCCCAATGTGGTGAACAAAGATACCGGTCGTATTCATACGGATTACATGCAAACTGTTGCTGCCACTGGAAGGCTTTCAAGTAATAATCCTAATCTTCAGAATATTCCCATCAGAACCGAGCGGGGTCGTGCGGTACGCAAGGCATTTATTCCCAGAAATGAGGATTATCTACTCATGGCCGCGGATTACTCTCAAATTGAGCTGCGCATCATTGCCGCACTCTCGGCAGAAACCACGATGATCGATGCGTTCAAGCGCGGTGAGGACATTCATGCTGCGACGGCCGCAAGGGTCTTTGGCGTCTCGATTGACTCGGTCACTCGCGAACAGCGAAGTCATGCCAAAACAGTAAATTTTGGAATCATTTATGGGGTCTCTGCCTTTGGACTGAGCAATCAAACAGATTTGAGTCGATCGGAATCAAAGGAACTCATTGAAACCTATTACAGCACCTATCCAAAACTAAAAGCATTTATCGGCGAACAAGTCAATTTTGCGCGCAATCACGGTTACGTGCAAACCATTTCGGGCCGTCGTCGCTATCTCAATGACATCAATAGCCGTAATGCCGTAGTACGGGGTGCCGCAGAGCGCAACGCAGTGAACGCACCGATTCAAGGAAGCGCCGCAGACGTCATAAAAATCGCCATGATTGACATTCACAAAGCGCTTGAAGAGCGAGGACTCAAAAGCAAAATGCTCCTTCAGGTACACGATGAATTAGTCTTTGACGTTTATCGCCCAGAGATGGAACAACTCATTAATTTGGTGCGAGAACACATGCAAAACGCCTGCAGCCTGGAGTGCCCCTTGTGGTCGATGTGGGACAAGGAGCTAACTGGCTTGAGGCCCATTGATTTAGGTTAATTTTTTGAGCCGTTTAACTTTTGCTTCATCGCGGTTTGTAATTTCAATTTTTTAAACTTACATTTGCGGCCCTCAACGGAGGGAAATTCAATGATTATTAACTATTTGACAAAAAACTGAATGGACACATTAAGTTACAAAACAGTATCTGCCAACAAAAACACTGTGAATAAGGAGTGGGTTTTGGTAGATGCGGACGGCCAAGCATTGGGTCGTCTTGCCAGTGAAGTTGCTAAGTTACTTCGCGGGAAACACAAACCAAACTACACACCACATGTTGATTGTGGCGATAATGTAGTGGTCACTAATGCTGCCAAGGTAACTCTATCTGGCAAGAAATGGGAGTCTAAATCTTACATTCGCCACACAGGTTATCCTGGAGGACAGCGATCGTTATCTGCAAAAGAATTGTTTGCTAAGGATCCTGCCCGTGTTGTTGAAAAAGCGGTAAAAGGTATGTTGCCAAAAAACAAGTTAGGGGCTGATTTATTCCGCAACCTAAAAGTTTATGCCGGCGAGGAGCACGGTCAAGAAGCGCAAAAACCTAGAGTAATTAACCTTAACGACAACAAGTAATGGAGACGATTCACAAAATTGGACGAAGAAAAACTGCGGTAGCACGTGTTTACGTTTCTAAAGGAAAAGGAAACATCACGGTTAACAATCGCGCCTTTGATAATTATTTTACCACACCGACACTACGATATAAAGTGCAACAACCGTTGAGCCTAACGGGCAATGAGAAATCATTTGACATCAAGGTAAACGTAAACGGAGGTGGTATTACGGGACAAGCTGAAGCTGTTCGTTTGGCCATCGCACGTGTTATGTGTGAGATCAATGAAGAGCACAGATTAGTGCTTAAACCAGAAGGTTTATTGACCCGTGACCCGAGAATGGTGGAACGCAAGAAATTCGGTCAGAAGAAAGCCCGTAAGAAATTCCAGTTCTCTAAACGTTAATATTTTTCATTTCCAGTTCTGGACTTCGGTCCAGAACTGCGAAATGTACATGTTCATATATTTATTAATTCAGCTGTTAACACCTTTGGACGCCAATATTTATCCAAAGCGTGTGTTAGTTTAGCATCTAAACCACAAGACATCTTGGGTTGCTATCTAAACAGAACGTAAACTAAAACAAAATGGCAAACAACGAACAAGTCAAGTCGTTACTTGACGCTGGTGTACACTTTGGACACCTTACCCGCAAATGGAACCCTAACATGGCGCCTTATATCTATATGGAGCGCAACGGGATCCACATCATCAATCTTTACAAAACTGCTGCGAAAATTGAGGAAGCTAATGCTGCCCTCAAAAAAATCGCTGCCAGTGGTCGCAAAATTCTATTTGTAGCGACCAAAAAACAAGCCAAAGACATCGTCGCCGAAAAGGCCAAAAACGCTAACATGCCATACATCACTGAGCGTTGGCCAGGGGGTATGTTGACTAACTTCGTAACCATCCGTAAGGCGGTTAAGAAAATGGCTGCCATTGATCGCATGAAGCAAGACGGAACGTTTAACACCCTTTCTAAAAAGGAGCGTTTAGCCGTAGACCGTCTTCGTGCGAAACTCGAGAAAAACCTTGGATCAATCTCTGACATGAGCCGTCTTCCAGGAGCTTTGTTCATCGTTGATACAACCCGTGAGCATATCGCTGTTAAGGAAGCTCAAAAATTGAATATTCCAATTTTTGCTATGGTGGACACTAATAGTGATCCACGTCCGATTGACTACGTAATCCCATCTAATGACGATGCCTCTAAATCTATTGATAGCATCATGACTAGCGTTTCCAACGCCATCATAGAAGGTTTAGCAGAGCGTAAAGCTGGTGCGGCTGCCAAAGAGGAAGCGGAAGCCAAAGTGGAGGACAAAACCGAAGCTAAGCAAGAAGCAAAGGCAGAGTCAAAAGTAGAGGCCAAAGCTGAAGCAAAAGCAGAGACCAAAGCTGAAACTAAGGCAGAAGCAAAAGCACCAAGCAAAATTGAGGCCGCGCCTGCTGAAGCAAGCTCAGAAGAAGAATAAATTTCAATCAGTAAAATGTTAACCATAAGTGTTTCGGGTCATTAGACCAGATACAAGCATAAAATTCAAAAAAAATGGCACAGATTACAGCCGCTCAGGTAAATGAATTGAGAAAAAAAACCGGTGCAGGGATGATGGACTGCAAAAAAGCTTTGGTTGAAGCCGAAGGCGATTTTGACAAGGCTATCGAAGTGTTGCGTAAAAAAGGTCAAAAAATTGCTGAAAAGCGTGCAGATCGCGATTCCAGCGAAGGTGCAGTTATTGCCAAAGTAAATGACCAAGCCACAAAAGGGGTAATTGTTTCTTTGAACTGTGAAACTGATTTCGTTGCAAAGAATGACGATTTTGTCGCCTTGGCCAATGCTATGGCAGAAGTTGCTTTAGGAACCAATAGTCAAGAGGAGTTCTTAGCCGCAGATTTCGATGGAATGACTGTTCAAGAGAAACTTACTGAACAAACTGGTGTTATTGGTGAGAAAATTGAGATCGGTGGTTTTAAGGTCTTAGAGGCTCCGTTCGTTGGTTCTTACATTCACGGCAACAAGATTGGCGCCTTGGTTGGTCTATCGCAGGCGATTGATGGTGCGGCCGAAGTTGGGAAAAGTGTTTCGATGCAAGTCGCTTCAATGGGCGCCACGACACTTTCTTACAAAGATTTTGATCCGGCTTACGTCGCATCAGAAACTGAAGCGCGCATTGCTGCGATAGAAAAAGACAATATCGAACTAGGGCGTTTGGGGAAAACATTGAAAAATGTTCCTAAATACATATCACGTGCGCAACTCAGTGACGCTGTCCTTGCAGAAGCAGAAGAGGCCATCAAGGCTGAGCTTAAGGCCGAAGGTAAGCCAGAACAAATCTGGGACAGAATTCTTCCTGGAAAACTGGAGCGCTTTATCGCCGATAATACGACTTTGGATCAAGAGCAATGTCTATTGGACCAAAACTTCATTATGGATGAAAAAATGAATGTGGCCCAATACGTCGCCAGCAAAGGAGACGTTACGGTTGTATCGTTTGAACGTGTATCTTTGTCATAACACGTACTAAGAATTACATCATAAACCGCCAAAAGTCAACTTTTGGCGGTTTTTTTACACCCCCTTGATCCACAATTTTTAATTACTTTTGTCAGTGAAATTCACCGATATGACCTACAAACGCATACTGCTTAAACTCTCGGGAGAAGCCCTAATGGGCGATCAACAATACGGCATTGATCCGAGTCGCCTTAAAGCCTACGCCCAAGACATCAAAGCCGCCGTGGATTCGGGAATCCAAATCGCTTTAGTGATTGGCGGTGGTAATATTTTCCGCGGTGTGTCCGGTGTTAGTGGAGGCATGGATCGGGTTCAAGGTGATTATATGGGCATGCTCGCCACGGTCATTAATGGCCTTGCATTGCAGAGCGCTTTAGAAAATGAAGGCATTCAAACCCGCCTTCAAAGCGCTATTAAAATGAACGAAATTGCCGAACCATTTATCCGTCGTCGCGCCGTACGCCACCTAGAGAAAGGACGCGTAGTGATATTCGGTGGAGGTACAGGTAATCCGTACTTCACGACTGATTCAGCAGCTGTTTTGCGTGCCATTGAAATAGAAGCAGATGTCATTCTCAAAGGAACCCGTGTCGACGGGATTTACACAAGTGATCCTGAAAAAGATAAAACCGCCACTAAATTCGACCATATCTCATTTGCCGATGTGCTCGAACGTGGATTAAATGTGATGGACACGACTGCTTTTACCTTAAGTCAAGAAAACGAATTGCCTATTGTAGTATTCGATATGAATACACCAGGCAACCTACAACGATTGCTCTCTGGAGAACAAATAGGTACCACGGTACATTAAGTACTTAAAATTATTTATCATGGAAGAAGAGATAGAATTTATACTTGACGCCGCCCAAGAAGCTATGGGCAAAGTCTTAATGCATTTAGAAAAAAAATATACCACCATCAGAGCGGGAAAAGCCTCTCCGGCGATGCTTACCGGGGTCATGGTAGAGTACTACGGCAATCCTACGCCGCTGAACCAAGTGTCTAATGTGAATACCCCAGACGGTATGACCATTTCTATTCAACCCTTCGAAAAAGCCTTGATCACAGAGATCGAAAAAGCCATCCAAATGGCTAACCTTGGATTTAATCCCATGAATAACGGAGAAAGTGTGATCATCAATGTGCCGCCGTTAACTGAGGAGCGCAGAAGAGAACTCGCAAAACAAGCTAAATCTGAGGCTGAAGATGCCAAAATCAGTGTCCGTAATGAGCGTAAAAGCGCTAACAACGAGATCAAGAACCTCGATGTATCGGACGACATGAAAAAGAATCTAGAGGTCGACGTTCAGGAACTAACCGACAAACACATCCAAAAAATAGACATGATTTTCAGCAATAAAGAAGCTGAAATTATGAAGGTGTAGCCCAAAGCGCCAACTAAGGCCAAACACGCAATTCTATATTATCAATATGATAGCGTGTTTTGTCGTATTGGGATAATTGCTCATAGTACAAGCCCAGTACAAAATTCGGTCCAGCACAAGAAAGGCTAATTGGTCCGATTGTCTTAAAATTCCCATAACCATTCGATGGACCTGTGGGCATCACGTAGTCCATTAAAGTCCATTGAATTTGGTCTCCGTCAAGCGCTCCCAAATACAAGGACAAAGGAACCCCTTGTGCAAAATTAACCTGTAGATCTAATTCTAGAGTGAGCTCCTCAACCGCAGAGGGCATGTTAAATACAGGACTGATGAGTTTGGTCTTAAGCGTATCTATGGGACTGTCACGACCATCAATGAAAAGGTAACGATTCCCAGCATAATTACCGAATTCCCACATAGAATTTGTCGTATTGGAAGTAACTCGCCAACCCTGCTCAATGAGGTGTTCCAAATCCTGTGTTGATTCAAAATTAAATCGTTCGAACATCCTGTAATTTTGGTTTGGCAATGTGCACTGCAAGAGGTCAGGGTCACACCGCTGGAGAGAGTCCATCATCAAATCACTGCGATTATTGATCACTAAAACAGGGTACTCACCATAATAGTCATATTGCAGTATTCCCTGAACAAACCCCCTACCCAGAGGAAGCTTTTGGGTTTGAAACTCGGCAAACACACTGGTTTGTAAGATCAGTTGACTTGACCCAGAACAAGACTCCAGCAATCGATTTCCATCATATCGATCCTGTGATCCCGCAGCAAATGTTGCCGGCTCTGGACCCATTACTTGGGACCTGTGAAACTGTACATCATCAATTTGGATCCACTGGTTCATATGACTCGGGGTCAAGGTCTCCAGAGAGACCATTCTAGGCATGAGATCAAAAGTGAGTGTGTCACGCAAAATTCGCGTACCAAATTCTGGATCAAGGGTCAAGGCCTTGATTTGTCCGCCGTCTTCTATTCCCAGGGTAAACATCTGTTGATTCAACCCAAAATCAAGTCCCTGAAGTGAGATATAAATCTGATTGCCGGGCGTAAACCGGTCACTTAAAGAGGTATGGTCTATCAAGACTCTGACGCCCGAACTTGGGCTCTGTGGTTTGTCCTGAATAACCAACTCCTTATAGTAGTTTCCCCAAGCATCACTCGAAATGACATACCCCGTCAGAAACTTAGAGGCATGGGCATTAAGGTCCAAAATAGGGTTGCCATCAAGTGCGAGTTGCTGCTCATACAGGCCCAAGAGATCATGAATTGAAATGAGGTGCTCTTGTGGTGGACGTACAAATGGTACTGTTAAATTTTCCGGTAAATCCCAAGGATTCACACTGCATGAGTGGTGGATAAAAGTAAGGCCAAAAACCAGACTACGGAATATTACTTTGAGCGTCATAATTAAAAACTTATTGAACAAGTGAGATAATAACTACGGCCAATTCCAGGAAAATATTTATTTCCAAAAATAGGGCCAAAGGGGCGCTGTTGATCTTGAGCTAAATCTCTCAGTAGAACTTTTCTTGAACTCTCAAATCCTCCAGAAACAAAAGTCTGATTAAAGAGGTTTTGAATCGATCCAAATAAGCTGATATACATTTCATGAATTCTCCAAGAAACGCCCATTTTTAAGGATGTAAGTGTCACTGCAGGAAGCTGCTCTTGATGCCATAGGGTGCTTAAATCATAATCATCGAACTGTGGAGCCAAGGCATATGCATTTTGAAAAAAAGCATCTTCACTCCTTCTCAAGGCACTGGGTCCAACATAACGATCTGAAAAATGAGATAAAACCAAACCCATCCACCAAAATGAGGGGTCTCGGTAAGTTAGAGAGGTGTGCAATCTTCTGTGGTCCGACCGCTGGACGATACCCTTTTAGAAACACCTTCCTTGAGCCAAGTCGATCAAGATCTGAAATACTGTACTCATAGGTA
Source organism: Flavobacteriaceae bacterium (assembly GCA_038141525.1). Classification (GTDB taxonomy): domain Bacteria; phylum Bacteroidota; class Bacteroidia; order Flavobacteriales; family Flavobacteriaceae; genus BACL21. Next base: position 703,725 of record JAYQIF010000008.1, read on the forward strand.
TTGGCATCTAAATTCGATGCGCTCGTTTCAGCACCATGAGTGATTAAGTTTGTTCCCGAAAGCATGAGTTTGGCAACTCCAGTATAGTTATGTGTACTAAGGACATGGACAGCCGAAAAGGTCAAACGTTCTCCTATCATAAATTTGATGCCTGAGCGTAACCCAAAACTCAATTGATGCAGATTCCATAGGTGTCTCTGTACCAGACCACGTCCCCCTGAGGCTGCCCGAATATGGTCTGAATAAAAATATCCGTTTTGTCGTGTAAATCGTTGAAGATGTGCAAAAGGCTTACAAACCAGGTCAAAGTCAGAAGACTGATATCTGAATTGTCCCAACAATCCATAAAGCTCTGGTAGACGTTGCAGGTCAATGCGCTTATTATGATATCTTGAATAAACAAAGGTCTGTTCCAAAGTCGGTAGCTGCTGATCGTAAACCGCTGTAATCGCACTGCTGAATTTAGGACTCCAATAATGAGCCCAATGCAGTTTTGTCTTGAATGCCTGATGCCATTGGACAGAACTCGGTCCATAGGAGTCTCCAGTGTGACTAAAAATACCATGCCGCATATGGCCATATCGCTCAGAGCGGACACGTGAATATTGTAGTCCCAAAACTAATTGACCTTGTCTCAAAGCGTGGGTATATTGACCAAAAAAATCGAGCATTAACCCCCCTAAATGATAGTCATAATCGATTTTATCTCCTAAGTATAATGCTTGATTCACAGTATCAAGATTATTCCACTGACCCAGTGGATCAATGCCTTGATAAAAATTATTACGATCGAGATAAAAGGCGCCACCGAGCAGATCTGAAATTTCTGCAAAACGTCTTTCTTTAATCCAACGTCCGGCCAAAGTAAGACTCAAACTTTGACGCTTATTAAACGGTCGCGTCATCATCCAGCGCCCATGAAAATCACTGCGTTGACTGGTCTCATTTTGAATTAAATATTTGCTCTGGCTAAAGACACCATTCGTATTAGCCCGGTAAAGGTCGGGCCAGTTAATTTGTCCATCGGACAAAAGTTGACCTTGTGCTAAATAAGCTCGGTAGTAGTCATACGATGACTGTGGAACCTCCCCGAGAAAATAACTCGGCATTCGCGTGTAGTGATGTCCAAAAGGATTCATGCCTGTAGAGTAATTCAAACGACTCTGACCAAAAACACCCGAAGTCACGCCCAATTGAAGTGTCCATTGGTTCTTAATATCCCGCGGACCATATAAACTGACCATTACCATAGGCATACGGCTAAATCGCTCTCTGGAATTACGCCAAGTGTTGTTCTGCCAGCCCCAATTTGGATTATACCGATTTCCTTTTAACCTCAATACTTCTCGAGTGAGTGGAGTGCTCATGCCTCTTTTCACTGGAGTATATGCCGCCAAAAGCCCTATGCTCATGCCAGAGTTCAGCTCCTTCTCAATCGAGAAAAGCCCTCCCAACGCATGGTAAGCATTTCCCTTTGGTCCATCCGCTCATCCCATCACGCGCCGTAACCAAAACCAAGCCCGACCAGCCATTTTTCTTGGGAAAAACTCGCTGTATCCCATATCCCCATTGATAACTTCTATTGCCAAACTGAGTCTTAATTCTGGTTCCAGGGTTAAATTCATCAGGTCTTATCCCGATATAGGTTGTGCCTCCTAATTGCCCAAAACCCTCATTTTCAGGAGTAAATTCACCCTGATTTTTGCGAAATCGCATGGCTAGATTTAAGCCCGTAAGCATATTCCACATCACAGTACCACTGATCGGATCCCTCAGCCTCATTCCCTGAAAAATCAGTCCTCTTTGATATCGAGATGCGCCCATTTGATTATAAAACAGGGCTCGAAAATCGAATTGTTCAGCTTGAGTAACAGGATCACCATAGGCGTTTAGGGGTCCTGAAAGACTCACCTGATTGATCTCATCATCGTATTCTGAGGCCAAAACCGAATTTTCAACAGAGTATTGATCGTTGATCTTCCATTGAAGAGCAATGGTGAGTTGTGTTGTGTTCTCCTGGATGACAAGCGGTATAAATTGAGTTTGATAATGTTCATGTTCGGCAATTATCGTTAGCGTTCTGCCGCGTTGGTTACTCACAAATGGTGCCTTAATCGAGCCCTGTAATCTATCCTGCTCCCCGGATTTTTGATGGATAAGTATCTCCCGAATCGTAAATAAGCCCTCAGCATCGGTTTTGGTCTTGAACGCTATACCCATAGAGTCTCGGATGGTAACGTTAGCGATACTCAGGCCGCGTTTGGCATCGATCACGCGTCCTTGGAGGATGGACTGCCCATAAAGATTAACCCCCAAAAGCAGTGGTAAATAAACCCATCGCATAATATATTGGATTTCCTTTGGGAAGTTTTCAGCAATCTAAACTAAACTATTCCAAAAATAATTTCGAATTCTCAACTAACTTGGACCCTACATTTACAAATACACAAACCATAATTTATGAATATCAAGTGCATAACGCTCCTTTTGTTATTCCCCATGAACTTTTTGGTTTATTCCCAAAGCATCGAGTCTGGCACTCATTCAAAAACCACAGAGCCAGGCCTTAAACTAACCCATCCCAGCTCAGGCGATACGAAGCCAATGACAGGGCATCAGGATAAAACAGAGCCCTGGAACAAAGAGGTGATTGTGGCTTTTTACAATCTCGAAAACCTATTTCATCCCAGTGATGACCCGACTACATTTGACGACGATCGCACACCAGATGGTGCAGATCAGTGGACGCCTCAAAAATATAACGACAAATTATCCAATATGGCTCGAGTTATCGCAGACATTGGTCCCTCTACCCCTGCCATAATCGGCTTATGTGAGCTCGAAAACAGACAAGTTCTGTTAGACTTACTCCGCCAAGATGCCTTAAGCACCATAGATTATGCCATAATACACCATGAAAGCCCGGATTTACGGGGTATCGATGTAGGCTTAATTTATCGTAAATCACAATTCAAACCGCACAAAAGTATTTCGATTGCAGTACCGCTCTACGATGAGAAAAGAGATAGGCCTATCTATACACGTGATCAACTCCTGATCCAAGGGGATCTCTTGGGGCAACCCATTTATATATTAGTCAATCACTGGCCATCTCGCAGTGGCGGAAAACAAAGAAGCGAGAGCAAACGACTAGGCGCCGCAAAAGTTACTAAGCGTCTTACAGATTCTCTATTGCGTTTAAATCCGCAGAGTCAAATTATAGTTATGGGGGACTTTAACGATAATCCCGACGATTCGAGCATTCAACACCTTATTGACTCTGGTAAAAAGCAATATTCAGATAACTTCAAAGATGCCAAAATAAGTCAATCCAAAATGATAACTGACTTTTTTAATCCCTTTGAAAAAATATATTTGAATGGGTTTGGAAGCTTAGCTTATCGTGATCGATGGTTTCTATTTGATCAAATAATGCTGACCCATAACTTCACCCAAAAAACACCAAAATGGTCCTTGAAATCAGCAAACATTCACAAACCGGATTATCTAGTGACCCCAACAGGGCGATTTAAAGGATATCCTTTTCGCAGCATGCAGTGGCAGTCATTTTACCGGAGGATACAGCGATCACTTCCCCGTCTATATTACGCTTACAAAATAATTGATAAAATACAGGCGAGCAACGCATCATTGACGATGTCGCGGACTATCATAGTACTCGAGCGATACTATTTACTGCTCAGATGAACTAGGCCAACCATTGGGCCCAAGGAATTCGGCTCAATACCAGAAGCAGTGCAAGCCCATAAAAAATACTGATGCGCTTAAACTTAACGGCACTATCTTCCGTGCGTTTTTGCTTAGAATAACCAACAGTGAGAATGACAGCAGCGATAAGCATTACGCTAATGTGCTCGACCGCAAATAAGCGTAAGGTAGCATCTTTCATCACTTGAGCTCCATTACTGCTAAAAGACTTGATGCCCAAAGGAGAAATAAAATACAATACGAGTCCTAAAACAACTTGGCTATGGGTGGCAATCAGAGCCCACAGGCTTAATTTAAAATCTCGCGTAGAAAAGTCGCGGCCTTTAATAAATCCAGAAATTGCATTAAGTACGGCCACAGCGAGCAAGATTAAAACTGCATAAGCCAGGAGCGAGTGTAGCATTTGAATTGTAGGATACATATCTATTGTTTTGTGTTGCTCAAAGATAATTGAAAGCAAAAAAAAACCGCCTCACTAGGAGGCGGTTTTTATAAATTATAGGTTCGAATTTAGAAATTCAAACGAAGACTTGCGTTGTATGTTCTACGAACACCAAGGTAATATCCAAACGCATTTCTCTGTCCTACGTAACCGTTGTTGAATAGGTTATAAACGTTAGCACGGAAAACAACTTTTTGATCTCCAAAGTTGAACTTCCAAGTCATACCTCCATCAAAAAGGCTGTATGGGTTCAAACGCTCGTTTTGATATTTAACTCCAGCTAAACCAGCAGCAGCTACATCTTCAGGATCTACAAAACCATAAAGGTCTTTGTTGTAAATCCAATCGAAGTCAAGATAAACGTTCTTCATAAGATCAAGATTCAATCCTGCTCCTACCTGAGTCTGAGGGGCGTTACCCACACGAGCACCAGTTAAGTTTACGTCGCCAGTTTCGATGATTTCACTTGTCTCGTCATTTGTCAAGGTGTAAGGAGTCGTTCCTCTATACTCCCAACGACCAGTTTGTCCGAAAGCAGTTAATGAATAACATGCTCCTTTTGGACGGTACTCTAAGTCAAACTCGATCCCTTTGTGTAACTGAGTTACATCAGTGAGACGATAGAAAGAACGAGCATCGTTTTCTAATTCTGGTCCAGCAGCGCCAACAAAACGGTTACCCCATTCTGTGTAGTAGGCATCTACGTTGAATCTTAACTCGTTGTTCTTGAAACGGTATCCTGTTTCAATACCAGTGATCTCTTCGTTCTCAACATTTGGGAAAGCCAATACATTTGACTCACGAATGTTAGCGAAAATATTATCCAAGAATGGTTGACGAGAGTAGAATCCTGCATTGACAAACAATGCGTTTTCTTTATCTACATCAAGACCGACACCCCCTTTAAGGTTGTATCCCATTTTGTTCACTTTTTCTGATTTACCTAAACCGTCACCAAAACGACCTTCGAATCGGCCTTCTCTTTGGTAAGACTGGTCAGACACTGCTCCTTGGAAGAATGCAGAGAATCCATCACCAACATACTCAAGTTGCCCAAAACCACCTAAGTAGTTGATTGTTTCTGAGTAGTCGTATAGGAAACGATCCTCTTCTCCGGCTGAATTAGTCAATGCAGCCCATGGATCAGCTTCGAAAGTGTTGGTGATTGTGTAATCGTCTGGACGATTTGTATTCCAAGTATTGTTGAATCCTGTCAATCCAAGTAGATCATTTACCTGACGGAAGTGCGTTCCATAATAGGTACGTCCGTCAAATCCAATATTCAATGAAAGTGATTCAGAAAGGTCATAGTTCAAGTTAGACAGTAAACCATACCAGTTGTGATTGTTTACAGAAGCTCTACGGATGTAGTAGTCTGGCCCGTCATTGTTATCTGAACCAAGTCCACCTGGAATAGCAGCGTTGTTTGCAAAAATTTGATCAAAATCAATTTCATCTTGATTCATCCCATCGCCACCAACGCGAACACGACCACGACCGAACCCTCCGGTTCCACCTCCACGTCCCCATGAGGCGTAAAGTACAGTGGACAATTCAGCATCTTCGTTGATTTTGTAGTCCCAGTTCAAGTTAGCCACTGGCTTGTGGTAATAGTTACGACGCTCAGTGTAACGCTCTCCATCAAGGAACCCTGAATTTGAGTTTTGCTTCTCACCGAGTTCTTTATAATCTTCTAAAGAGTCAGAGAAGTTTTGATCGTGCCATTGTGGTGCACCAGTCAACAATAAGTTGAATGTGTGCTTCTCATTTGGCTTATACCCTACCGAGAACAAATAGTTTTGCCCTTGTCCTGCTGTACCGATTGAGTACTTTCTGTGTGCTTGCCAGTGGTCAACTAGAGCAGAAAATGCCCATCCGTTTTCGTTGACTCCTGTGTCGTAGCTCACAGTACCTTTGAAATAACTGTCGTTACCAGCCATCATACGTACAAATCCTCCTTGTTGCTTTTCGGTAGATTTCGATACGATGTTAACCGTACCCCCTACAGAAGAAATCGCAAGTTTAGAAGAACCTAAACCACGCTGAACCTGAACAGCACTAGCGACATCGGCCATACCTGACCAGTTCGACCAGTACATACGTCCGTCTTCCATCCCGTTGATCGGCTGACCATTCAAGAGGAATGCTGTGTTTACCTGATCAAAACCACGAAGGAATACTTGAGAATCTCCAAAACCTCCGGCCTGATTCGACACATAAACAGAAGGCGTGTACTGAATTGATTCCATGAATTCACGGTTACCAGCAGTTTTTGACTGGATTTGCGCTGCAGTAATGGTAGAAACCGCTACTGGCGTCTTACGGTCTTCGGCTAAATCAACAACTCCTGATCCCACAAGAACCACCTCAGCAAGAGTGTTCGCGTCGGCTGTTAGTGTTACTGATCCAAGATCGGCTGAACCGTTTGTTAGTGTGAAGCTTACAGTTTGGTCAACAAATCCCAAGAAAGAGATGTCAATAGACCCTGAATTACCGCTTACTTCTAATGTGAAGTTTCCGTTGAAATCAGTTACTGCACCGTTGCTTGTGCCTGTTTCAACAACGTTCGCTCCTGGAAGTGGCCCTCCTAATTCTGGGTCTGTAACCGTACCAGTTACTGTACCCTGAGCAAAGGCAGTGAATCCACCTAGAAGCATCAACAAAAGTAAAAATTGTCTCATAATTGTTTAATTAATTAAAAATATGGTTCCGCAAAATTAGCGTTTTTCGCAGAGATAGCCTCAAGTTCACGTGAACAAAATGCTATCTCAACAATACCTACAAGTTAAGGTTTTTACAAAGAAGTCCAGAATTAAGCCCAGCAAGATAACAACAGGTTTATTAACAATGAGTTAGGGTGTCGAAATACAGTCTAACTGATCTTTTAAAGGCAACATCAGTTGCGTAAATTCAGGCTTAAATTTAGACGGCATGGGCTCGGCCTTAGGCAAATCGGTTTTAAATGGGTCCACCTGACGTCCATTTTTCCAGAAACGATAGCACACATGTGGCCCGCTGGTATTGCCGGTCATGCCGACCCAGCCAATGACGTCACCCTGACGCACCCGCTGACCTTTTTTTACCTTGTATTTTTTCATGTGCAAGTACTGAGTCTCATAGGTGGCATTGTGGCGTATTTTTACATAAATACCGTTTCCGCCGCGTCGCTCGGCTTTAGTAACGACCCCATCGGCAGTAGCCAATATCGGTGTGCCTACAGGCGCCGCAAAATCAGTTCCCTTGTGCGGGCGAACCTTATAACCGTAATGCGCAATGCGTCGTCTGAGATTGTAGCGCGAAGAAATTCTACTGAATTTTACCGGCGCTTTTAAAAACGCACGACGTAGATTGTTGGACTGTTCATCGTAATAATCTGGCACCACCCCTGGCTCATTCTCCGGCATGAACCTAAAGGCGTAAAATGGCTCCCCTTTATGCGAAAAATAGGCCGCCTTCACCTGAGCTACCCCACCAGGTATTGAGTCTGAAATCACACGCTCGTCATAAACAATCTTAAAGTAATCCCCTTTTTGTAACTGAAAAAAATTAATGGTCCAAGCATAAATGTCGGACATGGCCTCGGCCAAATAAGGAGATAATTCTTGGGAAGATAATGTTTCAGAAAGGGAGCTCGTAATAATCCCTGAGGCGGTTTTTTCGATGAGTCGTACCGGCTTTTTTTCGTGATACACTTTGAGGCTGTCTCGAAAATCAATAACGGCGTATTCAATCTTATTTTTTTCGTAGACAAAGACCTGAGTCTGCTGCAGAGAATCTTTAGACTTTAGGAGGACATAAGGACGGCCGATGCCAATTTTACGCACATCAAATACATCCCGAAAGGTCGTAGCCACCTCGTATATTTTGGCCTGAGAGACCCCATTATTACTCAATATTCCGCCAAAAGTATCTCCTGAAATCACGGTATCGCGCACCACCTCAAAATCATTGAGCACGAGTCCGTATTCCTCAACGATTGGGTCCGATATTTGCTGAGCATCGACGGCGTCATTTTCTCCACCACAAGAGGCCAGTAATCCAAGTAAAACAAATAAACTAAGGCCGAATAATTGCCTCTTTTTGTACTCACTCATGCCCCCAATTTTGTAGTTCCTCTGCGCTCCACAATTCTGGAAAAAAAATGCGTTTTTGATATTTTGGATGCATGTATTTGGCCCAAGCGCTCCCTCCAGTTGCCGCGGCCTCTTTTGGGCCACTATTGAGGTATTTCGACGCGGTGCGGTAATGCGCCATGACCCAGGTAATGTTCACGGTGTAATCGTAATGACGCATGGCCTTGATTAATTCGGGGTTTTGCTGATCCTCAAGAGGCAGCGATTTAAATTTTGCGGCTAAATTAATCGTATTGTACTCTTGGGTAAACGCCACAAATTCATCGCGATAACGGTCCTCAAATGCGGTCAGCAAATAGGTCTTTTTGCCCGTGGCGTGATCCTTTCCGGCTGCTTGCCAATACAAATGATCCAAAGCGTGTTCGTAAGGTGTATTGCGATCAATAGTCTCGCGAAAACGAGCGTCAATCAAATTGATTAGCTCAGTCGAGGCAAATTCAATTTTACGGTATTGGGCACTTTGAAAGCCCGAGGCTGGCGCCAGTGAGTTTCTGAACTTCATGTACTGCTCCACTTCCATACCTTGCGTCATGATCTCAAAGGACGTAGTGAGCATGTCAAAATAGCGTGAGATCCTGAGCAGACGCTCAGTAAAAAACGATGTTGTCAAATCTTTATGATGGGCGACTTGTTCGATCTCCCAGAGAATCATCTTAAATATGAGTTCGTTGATCTGGTGATACATAATAAAGACCATTTCATCTGGGAAAACAGTGCGCTTGGTTTGAAGACCGAGCAGTGCATCGACCTGAATATAATCCCAATACGTCAGCGGTTCTTGTTGCAACAAACCCGATAGATGTGTGTCGAGGTCCTGACCTATTGCGTCGTATTTATTTTGTAGGTCTTCCAGAAGCTGCTTTCTCGCGGTTGAATCTTTTGCCATGTTTATAATTCCAAAATTTTAAAAGGGTGTTTTAGCCCCTTAAACTCATGTAACGAGGCTTTTAAAGAGCCTACAGCTAAGTCGGCCTTGATGAGCATAGGCACTTTATTTTGATCGTCACTCACCCATACCGTGACACTCTCCTTTCTCCTTGAACACTCGACCGCCCTCCACATAAGGTCGAAATTTAAGGGTTTTCACTTTCCCAAATCGAGTTTTCAATTCCTCTCGGCCAAGAAATTTCATGCGAAATCGGTAGCCTTCCTTGTCAAAAAACATATCCAAATCAACAGTCTCGCCTATTTTAATATTCTTTGTATCGAGTTCATTGCGCAAATAATAAAAAGCCGAAACCAAATCCTGAGTTAGTGGAGTAATGCCTGCCGTTACTTTGACGTTATTCTCCTTATTCCAAATACGCGCTGTTAAAGCCTTGTGGTCAAAATCAATTTGCACGTCTTTGGTATAACCGCCCTCATTTATTTTTCGGATGAATCGAAGTGGCATTTGCGTAGAGCGATCTACATAGGACTGATAATAATCCTCGACATAAAAAAACCATTTAGAAATGCCTGTGGTACGCCCCTCACCCTGAATATGGTACACTGGTTTTTCATTCAAACTAGACGCTTGAACTTTAATCGAGGCATAACCGGCAGTGACAAAACCGTAATGCACACGAAACTTACACCATTCCCCGTCGGTGTAGGCGCTCTCAGGCTCTTGTCCATTCATATTGCTTGCGGTCAACACCATCAGGGACAACAAAAACCATCGATAAATGAGAACCGCAGGTGCTTTCATAACTAGAGTGTCCCGCGAGCTTGTTGTTCGCGTTCAATAGCTTCAAATAATGCTTTAAAATTACCTTTACCAAAGCTTTGGGCGCCTTTGCGCTGAATTATTTCAAAAAACATAGTCGGCCGATCTACCACTGGTTTCGTAAACAACTGAAGCAAATAACCTTCATCGTCTCGGTCGATCAAAATACCGTGTTTTTTCAAAACCGAAATATCCTCATCGATTTTGCCCACCCGCTCAAGGAGGTCATCGTAATAGGTTTCCGGAACGTACAAAAATTCAACCCCCCGTGCACGCATCGCTGAGACAGTCGCCACAATATCGTCTGTCGCCACAGCGATATGCTGTACCCCTGCACCATTATAATAGTCTAGATATTCTTCAATCTGAGATTTTTTCTTGCCCTCTGCAGGCTCATTTATGGGAAATTTTATTCGGCCATTACCGTTGCTCATCACCTTACTCATCAAGGCCGTATAATCAGTCGAAATATCTTTGTCGTCAAAGGAAATAATTTGGGCAAAACCCATAACCTTACCATAAAACTCACACCAGGTATTCATTTGGTCCCAATCCACATTGCCTACCATATGATCGATAAACTTCAATCCAACAGGCTCGGGGTTGTAATGAGAGGACCAGGTCTTATAACCCGGTAAGAACACACCGTTGTAGTTTTTACGTTCCACAAAAATATGGACTGTTTCTCCATAAGTATAAATTCCAGAGCGCACCACATGTCCGTGCTCATCTTCCTCTACAGTAGGTTCCATAAAGGATCGCGCCCCTCGCTTTGTGGTTTCTTCCCACGATTTAGTGGCATCATCCACCCAAAGCGCAACTACCTTTACACCATCACCGTGTTTATTGATATGGGCATTGATCGGACCGTCAGGATTCAGAGGAGTGGTAAGCACTAAGCGAATTTTATCTTGCTTCAAGACGTAAGACACTTTGTCTTTGGCCCCAGTCTCCAAGCCTGCATAAGCCTCAGACTGAAACCCAAATGCTGTTTTATAAAAATGTGCCGATTGCTTGGCATTGCCCACGTAAAGCTCCACGTAATCTGTGCCAAGTAAGGGTAAAAAATCCTCCGCCTCCTCAAATATCTTCTTTAAGGAATACTCGGTGTTTTGAAGGTGTTCTAAGTTTTTTATTTCTGCCATGTGCTATGGTTTTCGAAGTTTTTAATCCAACCAAGATTGATAATAGGTGCCGTCGGTGATCGCCAAACCTTGCTCGGTGACCATAAGTGGCTTGAAGGTATCTACCATGACGGCTAATTCCTCTGTCTGGGTCTTGCCGATACTGCGTTCTGTAGCCCCCGGGTGCGGTCCATGCGGAATCCCCGCTGGATGTAATGAAATATGGCCGGGCGCAATGTCATTGCGGCTCATAAAGTCTCCATCGACGTAATAGATGACCTCGTCAGAGTCTATATTGCTATGATTGTAAGGAGCAGGGATGCTCAACGGATGATAATCATAAAGGCGCGGCACAAAACTACACACCACAAAAGCGCCCGTTTCAAAGGTTTGATGCACAGGCGGTGGCTGGTGAATGCGTCCCGTGATTGGTTCAAAATCGTGAATAGAAAAAGCGTAGGGATAATTATACCCATCGTAGCCCACCACGTCAAAAGGATGCGACGCATAAACCATGTCGATCAAGTCGTTTTGCTTTTTGACTTTCATCAAAAAAGACCCTGTCTCATTGTGGGTTTCCAAGGCTTGTGGTTTTCGAATATCTCGCTCACAAAAAGGCGAGTGTTCCAAAAGTTGCCCAAACCAATTGCGGTAACGCTTCGGAGTATAAATCGGATGATTAGACTCCACGATAAACAATCTATTGTCCGTATCGTTGAACTCCAATTGATAAATGACCCCACGTGGCACTAATAGATAATCTCCATAGGCAAAGGGAATATTGCCTAAAAACGTTTTCAAAGTACCGGATCCCTTGTGAACAAAAATGAGCTCGTCGGCATCGGTGTTTTTATAAAAATACTCAGTAACCGAATTTCTAGGCGCCGCCAAAATAATGGTACAATCACTGTTGGTCAGCACAGGAGTGCGACTTTCTAAATAATCGTCACAGGGCGGTACATCAAAACCCTTCATGCGGTAAGACTGAATGTTATTGGCCTTGGCTATTTTTGGCGCGACACTCTTTTGCGACAATATTTCTTTGACCTGAGTGGGGCGGTGCTCGTGATAAATATTGGAATACATTCCGTCAAAACCAATGGTGCCAAAAAGCTGCTCAGCATAAAGACTGCCGTCGGGCTTGCGGAACTGCGTGTGTCTTTTGGGCGGAATCTTTCCGAGTGTGTGATAAAAGGGCATGGTAATTAAGTTATTTAACTTGGTGTTGTGTCGTTATAATTGCTGCCCTAAATTACGGATTTTTAGCCTTATTCAGGTGGTTTTGATTGAGAAAATACCCGTTAAAGTTATCCAAAATTTTGTCGTGTTTTATGAGTTCCAAACTCGTCTAGTATATGAAAAATACCGACACCACAGACGATACGATTATGAAAAATTTTGAAAGTAATCCAGTACTTTTTGCGCCCGATGGGCTCCCACAACTGCACTGACCTCTTCGAATGTGGCTTTTTTTAACCGGGCCGGACTCTTGAAGGTTTGGAGTAAGGTTTCAACAGTCTTTTGCCCCACTCCATCAATCCCGGCTAAAACAGAATCTATAGCTTCCTTACTGCGTTTTTGTCGGTGAAAAGTAATGCCAAAACGGTGCGCCTCGTTGCGCAGCTGCTGGATCACCTTTAGGGTTTCAGAGGTCTTGTCCAAATACAGCGGAATAGGATCGTCGGGATAATACAATTCTTCGAGGCGCTTAGCGATACCGATGATGCTGATTTTACCACGAAGTTCCAATCGGTCGAGACTCTTGAGCGCAGAGGACAATTGACCTTTACCCCCGTCAACGACAATGAGATTTGGCAAGGGCTGACCCTCATCCAAGAGTCGCTTATAACGTCTGTAAACGACTTCTTCCATAGAGGCAAAATCATCGGGGCCGGTCACCGTTTTGATGTTGTATTTTCGGTATTCTTTTTTGGCTGGCTTACCGCGTTTGAACACAACACACGCCGCCACTGGATTGGTCCCTTGAAATTTACTGTTGTCAAAACACTCTATGTGTTCGGGCAGAACAGGCAGGCGCAGATCTTTTTTCATTTGGGCCATGATGCGCTTCTCGTGCCGGTCTGGATCGACTATTTTGGCCTGCTTGAGGCGGTCTAATCTGAAGTACTTGGCATTGCGCAAAGACAGCTCCAAAAGCTTCATTTTGTCCCCTTGTTTTGGGACGGTAACTTGTACCCCGTCAGGCACACTAATTTTATGGGCCGAAATGACATTCTTGGCTTGTAAGTTAAAGCGCTGACGCAGTTCAACAAAAGCCAATTCCAGGAGTGACTGATCTGATTCGTCGAGCTTTTTCTTGAGCTCAATGGTATGCGAGCGCACAATGCTGCCAAAAGCCACCTGTAAGAAATTGACATAAGCAAAATCCTCGTCTGAGCGGATGCTGTAGACCTCTGTGTCTACAATTTTTGGACTCACCACAGTAGACCGCGCTTGATAGTTCTCCAGTATGTCTATTTTTTCCTTAATCGCCGCCGCCGCTTCAAATTCCAAATCCTCGGCATGTCGCTTCATTTTGGCTTTAAATTGGCTTAATGAGGCTTTGAAGTTCCCCTTCAAAATTTGGTGGATGGCTTCGATTTGCTGCTGATAGTCGGCTAATTCCTGATGTCCAGCGCAAGCCCCAAGACAATTCCCGATATGGTATTCCAAACACACTTTATACTTACCCGATTCGATTTTATCGGCCGACAAATCGTAATTACAGGTCCTGAGCGGATAAAGTCCGCGAATCAAGTCCAGTAGGGTCTGTACCGTTCGCATCTGGGTATACGGCCCGTAGTATTGGCTGCCATCTTTGATAAGTCTTCGGGTCATGAATACCCTTGGAAAGGGTTCTTTCTTAACGCAAATCCAGGGATAAGACTTATCGTCCTTGAGCAAGACATTATAGCGGGGTTGATATTTTTTGATCAGGTTATTCTCGAGCAAAAGTGCATCGGTCTCTGTATCGACAACAATATGACGCAGACTGTGAATTTTTTTGACCATAATTCTGGTCCGGGCATTATCGTGCTGCTTATTGAAATAACTGCGTACGCGTTTTTGAAGATTTTTGGCCTTACCGATATACAAAAGCTTCTCTTGCTTATCATAAAACTGATACACCCCCGGCGCATCGGGAAGCGTAGCAATCTGGAGTGTCTTAGAAACTTCTGCCATGGTTCAAAGATAAGGCAACTCTTGGATAGAAAACAGCGTTATTATTTTTCATAACTTGCATTAAAGTCGATTGAATGAATATTGCCATACTATCGCGAAGTGCCCAGTTGTACTCCACCAAAAGTCTGATGAATTGCGGCATGAAACATCATAACATAGAAGTTATGGATCCTTCTTTGTGCCATCCCGGCACTAAGAACAACAAAGCAGTTTTGTATTACGGCACAGAAATCGTCGATGACCTCGATGCGGTTATTCCAAGAATCGGAGCATCCAATACCTTTTTTGGCGCTGCCTTGGTGCGTCATTTTGAAAGCATGAATGTGTTCACGACGGTTAGTGCGGAGGCCATATTGCAATCGCGCAATAAATGGACTTGTCAGCAGCTGCTCAGCCAGAAGCAAATTCCTACCCCCATGTCTTTTTTGGGTCATACGGCCAAACCAGATGACATATTGCGCCATTTTGGGGGACAAGCTGTGGTGATCAAGCTACTTCAAGGCACCCATGGACAAGGGGTTATTTTAGCCGAGAGCAAAGCCTCAGCCCGAAGTATTATGGAAACCCTAAACGCCACAAAGGTGCGTTTTTTGGTTCAAGAATACATTGCAGAATCTCAGGGCAGTGATTTGCGCGCCATCGTGGTCGATGGCGCGGTCGTTGCCTCGATGAAGCGCGTGAGTAAAGCGGGTGAATTTCGTTCAAACTTACATCGCGGGGGACGATCTGTGCCCTATTCGCTGAATCCACAAGAAACTCAAATCGCCATTCAAGCGGCACGAGCCCTAAAACTCGGGGTTTGTGGCGTCGACATATTGCAAAGCGATCGAGGGCCACTGGTGCTCGAAATTAATTCTACACCGGGCCTGGAGGGAATTGAATCCACTACAGGGATCAACGTGGCTCAAAAAATAATCAGTTATATTGAACGCAACCGATAGTCATGAATAACAAGCGCACTTCTCTCTCTATTTTAGGGACTCAAATAGCCCCAGGGCAAAGCGCTCAAGCCAGGCTTCAAGTGGCTCAATTGCACAATCGTACGACAATCGAAGTTCCTGTATTTATAGAACATGCCTTACGCGATGGGCCAACAATACTGATGCTTGCAGGAATTCATGGTGATGAAGTCAATGGCATCGAAGTCCTACGACAGTGCATCGCAAAAGGCATTACAAAACCGAGAAAAGGAACCACTATATGCATCCCTGTAGTCAACCTTATTGGCTATTTACACAATCAAAGGGATCTACCCGACGGACGTGATTTAAACCGAGCATTCCCCGGCAAAAAATCAGGTTCCCTCGCGGCACAAATCGCCCATCAACTCACCCAGGAAGTACTTCCATTTGTCGATTTTGCAATAGATTTTCACACCGGTGGCGCTCAGCGATTTAATGCTCCTCAAATACGATTGAGTGGTCAAGATCCCGAGCTTCTGTCCAAAGCCAAGGTCTTTAGCGCACCCTTTATCATCCACAATAAACCAACAGCAAAAACACTGCGCCATACTTGCGAAAAAAAAGGGATCCCTCTGCTGGTTTTTGAGGGTGGCAAAAGCAATGACATCACTGCCTCGGTCAGCAATACTGGGGTAAATGGAGTAAAACGATTATTGAGTCATCTAGGAATGTTGTCCGCTAAATTCAAAGTCAGCGAACCAAAACACAGCAGTGTCGAAATTTTGAGCAGCAGTTGGGTAAGAGCAAGTTCGGCAGGGATGTTCAAACCGCTTATTAACAATGGTAAATGGGCTGAAAAAGGAGTTTCTATAGGTCAGATTACAGACCCATATGGCCAATCCTCTATATCCGTCCTTGCCCCTTGTGACGGGTATATTTTTAATGTGAATCAGGCGCCAACCATATATCAAGGGGATGCTCTGTTTCACATCTCGACAAAAATTAAAGCTCTTGACCCTCACAGTTCAGACTAATATGAAGCACAAGAAAATCATACGACAGGAGGTCATGACCCGCCGCAAAGCACTGAGCGCACTACAACAAGATCAGATGAGCTTGGCCATTGCCAATCAACTCCTGCGCTGTGATCTTTGGAGCGGCACCTATTACCATTTATTTTTGAGTATCGTCGAAAAAGGAGAAGTAGACACGCATCCCATTTTGGACATATTACACGGCCGTGACAAAAAAATAGTGGTCTCCAAGGCAAACTTTGAAAACGGCAGTTTGCGCCATTTTCTTTTGGAAGAAAACACGCGTATGAAACACTCCCCGTATGGCATCCCGGAACCCGAGGAGGGCCATGAAATCGCCCCAGAGGTTCTAGACGTGGTTTTCGTCCCGTTACTGGCCTATGACCAAAGAGGCATGCGCCTGGGCTACGGCAAAGGTTTTTACGATCGATTTTTAGCTCAATGTTCTAATAATTGTCAAAAAGTAGGCCTTTCATTTTTCGAACCAGAATCGCAACTCATCCCCAGCGAACCTTGGGATCTCGCCTTGGATCTCGTTGTCACACCAAGTGCCGTTCATCGATTTTAATTGTTTTTTAACGACATATTAATAGTTTTTTCTATATTAGTGGTCCCAAAGACTTATAAATATGAATTTCCTCTCTACCAAAAGACGGTCATCCCTCGGATTTCGTGGTCCATCAAAACCAGGATATTTTAGTGTTGATTCAAACTACTTTGATCCTCAATATCAGTTCGATCAGGGTAATGTCTCCCCGCTCGAAGATGTGGCCCATCAACTCGTCCGCCTGAACAATCAGAATGAGCAACTTGTTGCATTTACAGAACACATGTGTCGTCAAATTCGCAGTGTTACGGGTAATCTGGGGCTCACTGTTGAATTATTACAAGCCAGCACAGAGGAGCAAGAACAAAAAGAACTTACACGACAAATTGGCGAGATTTCAGCGAGCATGAATCAGATGGTCGATCAGCTCAATCAAATGACCTATTGTGCTAAATTGACCCCAGACCAAAAAGAAATGGTGTCGATTGGAGGGGCATTAAACAAGACTTTAGGACAACTCAATGCCCTGATTCATGAGTCAGAAGCTGAGGTTTTTTCAGATTTCTCAGAAGTTCCTGAAGTGCTATTCAATACCCGACTGCTGGAATCTCTATTCAAATCGGTCATCGAACACTCCATCATACACACCCCCGAAAATCGAAAACCAGCGATTGATATTTTTTCTTATCAGGAAGAAGAACACAATGTGCTCTTGATCAAGGACAATAGTGATGGACGTATGGCCCATAGGTTTGTTTCCATCGTCTCAGACAGCGTCAAGCCTAGTGACACCGATACCATTACCTTAGCCTTCAACGCCCTGAAATTACAGGTCCAACAATTAGGAGGAACAATAAATGTTACGGCCAATAGCAGTGTTGGCGCATCGCTTAAACTTATTTTCTAGAGCCTGTTTGCTGGAGTTTTACAGTACCAAGGGCAAAGCCGGGAGAGGAGTCGATCAAAATTTACTCCTGCTTTGGAGTTTTTGGGAAGGCCCTTTTGTTAAAGAGAATAAGCAATCCGACTCCTGTACTAATCGCCGTATCGGCAACGTTAAATACAGGATTGAAAAACGAAAAGGAAAACATATCCACCACTTTTCCGTGTAACCACTTTGCCGTAACCGCCGCCCTCAGGTAGAAACTGAGCGACTTGGCCCATACTGTGCTCGAAAAACACTCCGTAAAAGACCGAGTCGATAATGTTACCCATAGCCCCTGCAAAAATCATAGAAATAGACAAAGTAAGTACCCACGAAGATTGCTTGCGAATCACATCATAAAGCCAGTAACCAATACCCACTATGGCCAAGAGTCTGAAAACAGTCAAAATTAGTTTGCCGTAGTTTCCAGGAATTTTAGCCCCCCAAGCCATTCCTTCGTTTTCAATAAAATATATTTTGAACCACGAAAAAACTGCCACACTTTCGTGTAGGGCAAAATGGGTTTTAATATAAAATTTGGACCATTGATCAATAATTAAAATGATCAATATCACCAAAATCGCATGGGTTGACTTCATATCAGGCGATTATTTCTGCATGTTCTTCGCTTCAATGCTCAAAGTAGCATGAGGGACGATACGCAGACGCTCTGGCTTAATTAATTTACCAGTGACACGACAGATTCCGTAGGTTTTATTCTCGATACGGATCAACGCATTTTTTAAATCGCGGATAAATTTCTCTTGCCTTATGGCCAGTTGAGAATTCGCCTCCTTACTCATGACCTCACTGCCTTCATCGAAGGCCTTAAATGTGGGAGAGGTATCATCTGTTCCATTGTTGCTGTCGTTTTTGTAGGCGCTTTGAATCAGAGCGAGTTGTTCTTTAGCCTTTTCTAATTTTTCATTAATCAAGACACGGAACTCATCGAGTTCGGCGTCTGTATAGCGTTTCTTTTCTTCATTTGCCATAATTAACACTTTTTAATGTTCAGTTGGGTTGTTATCTCATCAAATTGGATGACTTGACCCTGCTCGAGCTGCTGCACAACATAAAGTTGATCAGCCAAAGTCTCTTCGCAGACGTAGTCACCAAAATGCTTTAAAGCTTCATTGAGCATTGGATGCGCAACGAGACTAATTTCTATGCGATCTGTCACTTCGAGGCCACTGTCTTTGCGCAAGTTTTGAATGCGATTGACCAGTTCGCGACAAATCCCTTCGTATTTCAAAGATTCTGTTATGGTAACATCAAGTGCTACGGTAAGTCCGCTGGCACTCGCAACGAGCCATCCCTCTATATCTTGAGAACTAATGAGGACATCGGAGCGGTCTAATGTAATACTTTTCTGCTCTATTTCGAGGCTCAAACTTCCGTTTTGTTCCAAGGCACTGATTTGCTCCGGACCAAATTGACCAATAGCCGCGGCCACCGCCTTCATATCGGCGCCAAATCTAGGACCCAATTTCTTAAAATCAGGTTTGATTTGTTTCACTAAAATTCCTGAATCCTCACTGATGAGCTTTATTTCTTTAACGTTCACCTCGTGCTTGATCAAATCTTGGACCGCCAAAATATCCTGTTTCTGCGTATCACTCAACACGGGAATCATGATGGCTTGCAGGGGTTGACGCACTTTTATTTTTTGTTTTTGACGCAGTGAAAGCACGAGAGAAGAGACCGTTTGGGCCTTACTCATTTTGCGCTCCAAATCAGCATCAATCAGAGCCGTATCTGCTTTTGGAAAATCACTCAGATGGACAGAGATCGGGCTATTTTGACCAACAACAGAGGTTAAATCTCCATAGAGTCGATCCATAAAAAATGGAGCGATGGGAGCCCCTAACTCGGCCACGGTCACCAAACATTTATACAGCGTTTGATAGGCCGAGATCTTATCTGGACCATAACTCCCTTTCCAATATCTCTGCGACTCAGGCGCACAAACCAGTTACTCAAATGCTCCTGAACAAACTCAGAAATAGCACGCGCCGCCCGGGTGGGCTCGTAATCGGCATAGGCCTGATCGACCGTCTGAATGAGTGAATTCAAAGCCGACAATATCCATCGGTCGATTTCAGGACGCTCCTGAGCAGGGACTTCTGCCTCCTTAAATGTGAATCCATCAACATTGGCATAGAGAGCAAAAAAACCATAAGTGTTATAGAGTGTTCCAAAGAACTTATTGCGCACCTCAGCAATCCCCTCAAGATCAAACTTAAGGTTGTCCCAAGGATTGGCGTTGCTGATCATGTACCAGCGCGTGGCATCGGGACCATAGGTGTCTAAGGTCTCAAAAGGATCTACGGCATTGCCCAAACGTTTGGACATTTTTTGACCGTTTTTATCCAAAACTAGTCCGTTTGACACCACATTTTTGTAGGCGATATCGTCAAAAATCATAGTGCCAATGGCATGTAAGGTGTAAAACCAACCACGGGTCTGATCCACTCCTTCGGCGATAAAATCAGCCTTGCGCCAAGTTTGCTCGACCTTATCCTTATTTTCGAAGGGATAATGCCATTGTGCATAAGGCATACTGCCACTATCAAACCAAACATCGATCAAATCGCTTTCGCGATACATTGGGGCCCCAGTAGACGACGTCAATACGATTTTATCCACATGACTTTTGTGCAAATCTACCTTGGCATAATTCGCCTCTGAGAAATCCGAGGGATCGAACGTCGCAAAAAGATCCTCCTCCATATGCCCTGCCTTGACGGACTCGGCCATGGCCTCTTTGAGCTCTTTAATCGAACCGATGCACTTGGTTTCGCGTCCATCTTCTGTGCGCCAAATCGGCAAGGGGATTCCCCAGAATCTTGATCTTGAAAGATTCCAATCGTTAGCACTAGCAAGCCAGTTGCCAAATCGACCTTCTCCGGTAGCTTTTGGCTTCCAATTGATTTCTTGATTCAGAGCGTGCATGCGTTCTCTAAAATCGGTCACCTTGATGAACCATGAATCCAATGGATAATATAAAATAGGCTTATCGGTACGCCAACAATTAGGGTAACTGTGGACATACTTTTCTACCTTGAAGGCCTTATTTTCAATTTTTAATTTGATGGCAATTTCGACATCAACGCTATTTTCTGGAGCCTCTCCTTCTGGATAATATTCGTTCTTGACATAACATCCCACAAAGTCAGACACCTCTGGACGAAAACGACCCTGAAGATCAACCAGTGGCACCATTTGTCCGTCCTGATCTTTGACCAACATAGGCGGTACTTCGGGACTGGCTTCTTTGGCTACTTTGGCATCATCTGCACCAAAGGTAGGGGCCGTGTGTACGATACCCGTACCATCTTCGGTGGTCACAAAGTCACCAGAAATAACCCGAAATGCATGTTCAGGGTTGTCATGGGGCAATACATAAGGCATGAGTTGCTCGTATCGAGCACCGACCATGTCTGCACCGCTTAAATGGGCCACAACACAATACGGTGTTTTTTTGGCCTGAGGATCAAGAGCGGTGTGCTGATCAATGGTCTCAACCACCTCAAATTTACCTGAGAAAACTTTAGAGATCAGTGCCTCGGCCAACACGACATGAATAGGCTCTTTGGTATACTGGTTAAAGGTCTTGACCACCACATATTGAATCTTTGGCCCTACAGTAAGCGCAGTGTTACTTGGCAAAGTCCATGGGGTCGTTGTCCAAGCCAAGAAATGTAGTTCTTTAAATCCTTTGAGGACCTCAGGCAAAGACTCTTCTATGGCTTTAAACTGAGCCACAACCGTGGTGTCGGTAGTGTCCTGATAGGTCCCGGGCTGATTGAGTTCATGAGAACTGAGTCCCGTCCCCGCTTTGGGAGAAAAAGGTTGAATGGTATAGCCTTTATATAAAAGGCCTTTTTCGTAAATCTGTTTTAAGAGCCACCAAACCGACTCCATATACTTAGGCTCGTAGGTCACATAAGGCTGGGTCATATCCACCCAATAACCAGCGCGCTCCGTGAGCTGATTCCAGACATCAGTATAGCGCATGACCGCCTTGCGACAGGCTTCGTTATATTCTTCGACAGAGATTGTCTTGCCGATGTCTTCTTTGGTGATGCCCAATTCTTTCTCCACCCCAAGCTCAATAGGCAAACCATGAGTGTCCCATCCGGCTTTGCGATCGACGCGATACCCTTTTTGGGTTTTGTAACGACAAAAAATATCCTTGATGGTGCGGGCCATCACGTGGTGAATGCCTGGCATTCCGTTAGCCGATGGAGGCCCTTCAAAAAAGACAAAAGGAGCGCTGTCTTCACGCTGCTGAATACTCTGCTCAAACACAGAATTTTCACGCCAAAAATCAAGCGTGTTTTCGGCACATTCTGGCAAATTTAACCCCTTGTATTCCTTGAATTTAACACTCATTATCGCAATAATCTTTCGGGTCTAATTCGAGACCCCCTTAAAAGGTAGCGAAAGTAAGAAATTTTGCAGAAATAATCGGCCATATGAACTGTGGGTCCTTTTTTTAAATTCACGGAGCTTTTTATGGATATAAACAACAAATATTTGGTCCTGTAATGCTGCGGATCATAGTTTAGCCTTATGCGTCCATCTTGTGTGTATTGTCGCGCGCCCCTCAAGGGGCGCGCTGACAAAAAATTTTGTAACATAACTTGTAAAACAAGCATCACAATTACCGCCGAAAAAAGGCCAAAACTAAATGGTGGCGCCCAATTTTGTTTATATTTAATCCTCAATCCAAAAATTAACCACTATGTACCGCAGCATCCGTTTTTTCAGTTTTGCCTTAATCCTGTTTGCATCGATCAACTCTGCTTTGGGTCAAACTTATGACCCTGCACTTTTTGATGCCTTGAGCTATCGTGAGATCGGCCCATTTCGCGGAGGCCGCAGCGCTGCGGTTACCGGAGTCCCGGGCAAACCTAACTTATTTTATTTTGGCGCAACCGGAGGCGGTGTATGGAAAACTAATGACGGCGGGCGTCATTGGGAAAATATTTCTGACGGCTATTTTGGGGGATCCGTGGGCGCTATAACCGTGTCCAAAAGCGACCCCAATGTAATGTACGCCGGTGGTGGAGCGCAAACCGTACGGGGCAATGTCTCCTCTGGTTTTGGCATGTGGAAAAGTGAAGATGCCGGTAAAACTTGGTCTTTTGCAGGCTTGCGTCAAAGCCGGCACATCCCGCGTAT
Source organism: Flavobacteriaceae bacterium (assembly GCA_038141525.1). GTDB lineage: Bacteria > Bacteroidota > Bacteroidia > Flavobacteriales > Flavobacteriaceae > BACL21. The sequence goes on from JAYQIF010000008.1 coordinate 726,639, forward strand.
TGTTGTAGACCCAAATGACCATGAGATCGTTTATGCAGCCGTGCTGGGAGATTTGTACAAACCCACCACAGAAGCGCGGTGTTTATAAAAGTACCGATGGCGGCAAACAGTGGAAAAGAGTGCTTTTTGCCAACGAAAACGCTGGGGCCACCGACCTAATTATGGACCCGAATAACCCTCGTGTACTCTATGCCTCCACCTGGAACGTGCGCAGAACTCCTTATAGCCTGAGCAGTGGTGGACCTGGCTCGGCCCTTTGGAAAAGCACGGATTACGGAGAGACTTGGACCGAAATTTCAATAAATAAAGGCTTCCCTGAAGGCACCTTAGGGATTATTGGCATCACCGTTTCTCCAAGCAATAGCGAGCGTCTTTGGGCCATGGTGGAACACAAAGAAAAGGGTGGGGTTTATCGCAGCGAGGACGGAGGCCAAAGCTGGAAGCTCCTCAATAGCGATCGCAATTTACGCCAACGCGCTTGGTATTACACGCGAATTTTTGCAGACACCCAAGACCCAGAAACTGTCTATGTACTCAATGTGCGTTATCACAAAAGTACCGATGGTGGAAAGACCTTTTCTTCGAGCAATGCGCCACACGGCGACCACCACGATTTGTGGATCGCTCCCGAAGACCCTAATCGCATGATCATGGGCGATGATGGAGGAGCCCAAGTGACCTATGATGGGGGGGAAACCTGGAGTACATATCACAATCAGCCCACGGCACAGTTTTACCGCGTGACTACCGACGATGCCTTTCCTTATCGCATCTATGCGGCGCAGCAAGATAACTCGACCATACGCATCAGACACCGAACAGAATCGGGCAGTATTTCAGAAAATGATTGGGAAGCAACAGCCGGGGGCGAAAGCGCACACATAGCTATTGACCCAACTAATAATGATATTGTTTATGGCGGTAGTTATGACGGTTTTTTAACCCGCTACAATCATCAAAAAAACACCGTGCGCAGCGTGAGTGTTTGGCCAGATAACCCCATGGGGCACGGTGCCGAAGACTTTAAATATCGATTCCAATGGAATTTCCCGATATTCTTTTCGCCCCACAACCCCAAAAAAATATATGCCGCCTCTAATCACCTTCATGCCTCGACTAACGAAGGGTCTTCCTGGCAATTGATCAGTCCAGATTTAACGCGAAACGACCCCTCTAAATTGGGCTCGTCTGGCGGACCGATTACACAAGACAATACCTCTGTAGAGTACTACTGCACCATTTTTGCCGCAGCAGAATCACCACTAGTAGAGGGGCTCATTTACACAGGAAGTGATGATGGTCTAGTACATGTTTCTCAAGACGGAGGAAAGAGCTGGACAAACGTCACCCCAAAAGATTGGCCCGAGTGGATGATGGTCAACAGCATTGAGCCTTCGCGTCATGAACCAGGCACCTGTTATGTGGCCGGAACACGTTATAAACTCGGAGACTACACCCCTTATTTGTACAAAACCAATGATTACGGCAAATCCTGGCAACGCATTACCAAAGGCATCCACAACGAGCATTTCACTCGAGTTCTTCGTGAGGATTTAACCCAGCGAGGACTGCTTTATGCAGGGACGGAAGCAGGCATGTACGTGTCGTTTGATGACGGCGGTCAGTGGCAAAAATTTCAGTTAAATCTACCTCAAGTGCCCATTACTGACCTGGCCTTAAAAAATAACGATCTGATCGTCGCCACTCAAGGCCGAAGTCTGTGGATGATAGATGACTTGACTGTATTGCATCAACTCCGCAATGCCAAAGGCAATGAAAATTTCCTCTATAAACCCAAGGATGCCTATCGCATGGGCGGCCGATCTCGTAAGGGTTCCCTGACTCAAGGAACCAATCACCCAAATGGCGTTATGGTATATTACAGTGTTGCAGACCCAGAAAATTCAGAGGTCAACCTCAGCTTTCTAACCTTGAATAACGACACCATAAAGCGTTTTAGCAATAAAGACAAAAAGAACAAACTCCAGGTCAAAAAGGGCCACAATTTAATGGTCTGGGATCTACAAGGTGAAGGCGCCGAGCGGCTCGATGGGATGATCCTCTGGTGGGCCAGTACTTCGGCCCCAAAGGCAGTTCCCGGTAAGTACAGTGTCGTACTCGAGGTAGATGATCAAGTCATGCGCCGACAATTTACCGTATTAGCCGATCCTAATTCCGAAACGGACCTCAGCGGCATGCAACGTCAATTTGAGTTCATCAGCTCGGTCAACGCCACGGTGGATAAAGCGCATAAAAGCATCAAAAAAATACGCGATGTCAATACCCAACTCAAGGCATTTCAGACCAGATATGGTGACGATAACCGAACTACCTCACTTGTAGCAGACGCCTCAAATCTGAGTAAAGAACTCACGAGTATCGAGGAAGCCTTGTATCAAACTAAGAATCGCAGTGGTCAAGACCCGCTTAATTTCCCGATTAGGTTAACCAATAAGTTAGCCCACTTAAACGCCTTGGTCGGTATGGATGATTTTCCGCCGACACAGCAAGATGTGGCGGTCAAAAATGAACTCACCGAGGCCATCCAAGCAGAATTAAAAAAGTTTGACGCCCTGATCAGCGGTGAAATTAAAGCGTTTAATGCGGCATTTCGCGAGATGAGTTTAGATTATCTATTTGTTGAATAAACCGTCTGTCTTACTAAGAGATCGGGCTTATCTGTAATTCAGGAATTATGACTTATTACTACTTAAAAACGCTGCATCATGTATTGGTTGTGATTTGGATTTTTGGCTTGATCTATAGCGCAGCGATATTTTTATTGAGCTCTAGATTGCAGGAGGGTCATCAAACAAAGGCTACCGAAATGGGCTGGAATATTTGGCGTTACGGAGCTTGGCCAAGCATGATCCTGGGGATGATCAGTGGCATGGCTATGCTTCATCTGCGTCTGTTCCATCTCGCCGATACATGGATGCAGGTCAAACTCGTGGCAGTCATCTTGTTGGTCGCCCTTCATGTGCGCTGTCACATTTCATTTCGTCGAGCGCGCAGGGCTCAAAACCAGATGCTTACAAAAGGGCCAACCCAATGGGCCAAACTTGTCGCTTTAGGAGCCACTTTTGGGGTTTTCTTTTTGTTTTTAATGGGGCTTAAAGACAGCTTTCAGTGGATTTATGGCACTGTTATTGCTACTTCAGTCACAGCGATAATTAGTTTTTTTCTGGCCAAAAAAACTTAACAATTAACTATGTCTTTGTATAAATCTCTGCGTTTCCGCATATTTTTTACCATGCTTTTCGTCTTGGTATTGACTTTTATTGGTCTGGCGATTCTTACAGTAAGTCAATACAAAGAGGAGGCAGAAGATTATCATCGTGAGCGTTTGTTGCGCAAGGAGCAAAACATAAAACAGAACCTCAATTACGTCTTAAAAAATAGTCCTTACCCTCAGGAGACAGAGGCGCTCGAATATATTTTTTACAACAAGATATTTGAGATTAAAGACATCCATAAGCTCGACATTGATCTTTATACCCTCAATGGTTCTTTAATTCTCAGTTCTCAAAATATAACTGCAGATTCAATTGTTCAAAAATCTTTGAGCTTAAGGCTCATACAGGCATTGGCAGAAACCCAAGAGGAGCATCTGGTACAATCGTTTAAACGCGAGGGTGAAGACTACCAAAGTTCTTATTCCTACCTCAGGTCAGACACTTTTGAACCCATCGCTATTGTTCATTTGCCCTATATCGCAGATGACGGATTTATGGCCAAAGAACTCAATGAAAACCTCATGCGTATGAGTGTGCTGTATGGCGTGATGCTCTTGATTTCCATTGGCATAGCATATGCACTGTCGCAATACATCACAAGAAGCCTACAGAGTATCAGTCAGCGCCTTAACTCTACCCAGCTTTTGGGACAAAATCAAAAAATTGACCTTGAGACCAATATTTCGAGTGAAATCAGGCAACTGGTCGAGGCCTACAACCGAATGATCGAGGAGCTCGAACAAAGTGCTGTTCAATTGGCTCAGGGCGAGCGAGAAGCTGCCTGGCGTGAAATGGCCAAACAAGTGGCACACGAAATTAAAAATCCTCTAACGCCAATGCGTCTAAGTGTGCAGAGTTTTGCACGTAAATTTGATCCTCAAGATCCAGACATGGCCCAGAGAATTTCGGAGTTTAGTGCTTCCATGATTCAGCAAATTGACACGATGAGCGATATAGCCACTACATTTGCCACTTACGCCAAATTGCCTGAACAAAACATTGATTCAATCGAACTCGGAGCCACCATAAAGCGCACCATTGAGGTGTTCGACAGTCCATTTATCAAATTTTCGAGACCTGACTCTGCTGTTACCTTGAATTTCGACAAAAATCAGCTGAATCGCATTGTGACCAATTTGATCAAAAATAGTCTTCAATCTTTAAAACAAAACCAAACACCCAACCCATCGATACAAGTCGCGCTGGCCGATGAAGCAGACAGGATTTTGCTCAGCGTTCAAGACAACGGCCCTGGTATTGCTCCCGAGATGCGCAGTCGCGTATTTGAACCCAAATTCACGACCAAAACAAAGGGTATGGGGCTCGGGCTGGCTATGGTCAAAACCATAGTCGTTTCATACGGAGGAACCATCGATATCCATGAGCCTGAAGAAGGTGGTGTAGCCTTTGTCATGCTGTTTCCAAAAGCATGAATTATTTAATACCTTTAATGCTTCAGTTTTTATTCACACATTATGTCTGCAGTAGATAATTTAGTGCTTAGAGAAGATTTCTCTGGAACCTGTCTTTTGACCATTAACCGACCTGACAAACTCAACGCCCTGAATCGAGAAACCATCCAATCCTTAAATGAGGCCATAACCCAGGCGCTTTCAGACCAGGAAATCCGTGTGATTTTACTTACCGGACAAGGCGAAAAGGCTTTTGTCGCCGGGGCAGATATTGCAGAATTTGCTCATTTTGATCCCGCTCAAGGAAAAGCCCTGGCAGCCAATGGTCAAAGACTTCTTTTTGATTTAGTGGCCCAGGCGAGCAAGCCGATTATTGCGGTGGTTAACGGATATGCCTTGGGGGGTGGTTTGGAATTAGCCATGGCAGCGCACATGCGTGTGGCCAGCAGTTCGGCCAAAATGGGGTTGCCTGAAACTTCGCTTGGCCTGATTCCCGGTTATGGCGGAACACAGCGGCTGGCTCAGCTCATCGGTAAAGGTCGTGCCTTGGAACTGATTTGTACTGCAGGAATGATCGACGCCCAGCGAGCCCATGAAATGGGACTCGTAAATCATGTTTATTCCCCCGATGAATTAATGCAAGGGGCCCATAAACTGGCAGACTCCATAAAAAAAACCGCACCTACAGCCATTGCTCAGGCCATACAGGCCGTCAACGCCGGACTGGATCAATCGGCAGGGCTTGATGCAGAAATAGAGGCCTTTGGCGCCTGTTTCGGTACCGAAGATTTTAAAGAAGGCACTCAGGCCTTTTTAGAAAAAAGAAAAGCCCAGTTTCCCGGGCGATAAGACTTAACAGAATTCGTCGTAGGCGCTTCTGAGATTCGCAGCGATCATATCTGCACTGCGTCCTTCGATATGATGACGCTCAAGCATATGGACCAGTTCCCCATCTTTAAATAAAGCCATCGACGGCGATGAGGGCGGAAAAGGAACCATGGCCGCACGTGCAGCATCAACGGCTTCAAAATCCACACCGGCAAAGACCGTTGTCAAATGATTTGGCTTTTTGTCATTCGTCAAAGACATTTTGGCCCCTGGTCGTGCATTGGCAGCGGCACATCCACAAACGGAATTCACCACTACGAGAACCGTACCGTCTTGATTAATGGCGGCATTCACCTCATCGGCCGTAAATAACTCTTGAAACCCGTAAAGACTAAGGTCTTCACGCATCGGTTTTACAATTTCAGCTGGATACATATCTGTAATTTTTTCTGTGTAACAATTTAAGGGCAAATATAGTCAATATATCGCGCTTTGGGCATTTGTCTTTTTGTTTAAAATCTTTCATTTTATTTTGAGCTAGCACACTTTAAACCGAATTAGGAGCGGGTCATGATTAAGCTTAAATCCCTATCTTTGGGGCCTTATTTAACCCCCAACAAAAACACTATGCTGCGCTGGTTTTTAGGTATACTTGGCATGATTTACTTCAGATGGCCCGGGGCCATTTTAGGGTTTATCATTGGCAATATTATCGACAATATGAATGCCGGGAAAACTTATCCGGGGGGTGGGAGCACTTTTGGACGTAGACCAAGGCAAAATATCCCGGCTGAGTTTGAGCTCAAGCTTTTGGCTTTGGCCTCGGTTGTGATCAAAGCAGATGGTAAAGTAGAACAGAGCGAACTGGATTTTGTACGTCGCTATTTTGTTCAGGCCTACGGCAAAGAAAGGGCCAACACCACCTTCCGTCTCTTTAATGAGCAGATCAAAAAATCAGGAGTCTCGGGTAGCGCGATTGCACAAGAACTCAAGGCGTTTTTGACTTATGAGACCAGACTTCAAGTCATTCACTTTTTATTCAGCGTGGCCAATGCCGATGGCTTGGTGTCAGAATCTGAAGTGACACAACTCGAAAACATTGCCAGAGCATTTGGGATTAATTTGCGTGATTTCGGCAGTATCAAAGCCATTTTTTTTGATCAACCAGATCGGGCCTATGAAATATTGGAAATTCCGAAGACCGCGACAGTTTCTGAAATCAAAAAAGCCTACCGTACGATGGTCAAAAAGTATCATCCAGATAAACTTCAAGATATGGACGAGGCCTACCGAAAAGGTGCAGAAGAAAAGTTTCGAGCCGTACAACAGGCTTACGAGCGCATTCAAAAGGAGCGAAATTTTTAAATACAGACAATAAAATTGTCTTTTTGACACAAAAAAGTGCCATTTATAAACAAAAATGCTCTTATTCACTCTTTTTTATTAAAAATAACTCATTTAAGATCGTGTTTTCTTAGGGAAAATCATAGGGAAATCAAGCGTCTACAATTATCTAAATTTAGACAAGTCTAAAATTTTATTTACATTTGCCTCATAATGACGCGGGCAGAAGAAAATTATTTAAAAGCCATCTACCAGCTCAGCGCTGGAACTCAAAATCGTATCAGTACGACGTCTTTGGCAGAGCGGCTAGAGACAAAGCCCTCTTCGGTTACCGATATGCTTCAGAAACTTCACGACAAATCCATGGTGAAATATGTCAAATACAAAGGGGCACAACTCAGCGCTCAGGGACGACACATGGCCAGTCAAATCGTACGCAAACACAGGCTCTGGGAAGTATTTCTTTTTGAAAAACTGGCCTTCGGATGGGATCAAGTCCATGAAATTGCAGAGCAACTCGAACACATTAAAAGTCCGGATCTCGTGGAGCGATTGGATGAGTTTTTAGGCTGTCCGACAACAGATCCTCACGGAGATCCTATTCCTGATAAACAGGGCAATATTGTGCAAATCGACAAAAAACTCTTGTCAGAGCAAGCCATCAATAGCCAAAGTATTCTCATGGGCATTAAAGATTCTGAGGATGCATTTTTGAGTTATCTGAGCCAAAAAAACATTCAATTAGGCAGTCGCATCACAGTCCTTGATAAAGAACCGTTTGATGAGTCGATGACCATAGAAATTGATCGAACTACACATTTTATTTCAAAAACCATAGCCACAAATATTTATGTACAAAACATTTAAAATCGCCATGCTACTGCTGATCATCACAGGATTTGACTCTGTGTTGGCCCAACAAAACAACCATAGCACTCCCACAAAAGACCAGGTCGGGACAAAAAATATTGATCATAATGACTACTCAATCATCACCGATCGCCCGGATGCTACAGAATCCCCCAATACCGTTGAACCTGGATTTATTCAAATTGAGACCGGGGGTTACTATACGCGCTTTGAGGAAAACGAAATTACTTTTGAGACCTTGGGTTACAACACGACCTTGGCGCGCATCGGACTCCTCGAAAATCTAGAATTACGACTGGGAGTAAATTACGAGGATAACCGAGTCACTTCTAAAATGGGTGCAACAGAAACAACTGCAGATTTTAAGAGCTTCACGCCCATGCTGGCCGGCATTAAAATCAATCTTTTTGAGGGGCGCTCAGGAACAGACTTTGGGTTTTTAGGTCATATTTATCTGCCGTTTACCACACATACGCCAGATGGTGTAACCCCTGAGCCGAGCACTACTGGTGCCGACTTCCGGTTTTCTGTAGGGCATGAACTCTCAGAGCGATCAGGAATCGCCTATAATTTAGGCGGGCAATGGGCTGGTGACGATACGGGTATGGCCTTTGTTTATACCGTGGCTTACGGCTATGCTCTTAGTGATAAGATCGGCGCTTACGTTGAACTTTATGGGGATGCCCCAGAACTTTCCTCAGCCAATCATTACTGGGATGCCGGCTTTACGTATTTGGCGGGCTGGAATTTACAATACGATTTAACCTTTGGACGCAGCATAACCGAGGGACAAGACTTATTACTGAGTGCTGGCCTGAGTTATAAATTCGCCTATTGAGGCGATTTGGGTTTTAATGACGCAAAAAAAATCTTAATAATTCATATCTATGGATGGAGTAATTGCATATCTCGAACAGGTAGACCCAGTTATGGCGGCCTTATACGCTGGTCTATTTACTTGGGGGCTAACCGCATTGGGCGCCTCATTTGTCTTCTTTTTTAAATCAATGAATCGCACTGTCCTCGACGGGATGCTCGGATTTACTGGGGGCGTTATGGTGGCCGCAAGTTTTTGGAGTCTTTTGGCTCCCGGTATTGAAATGAGCCCGGGGGAAGGATTCCTCAAAGTAGTCCCGGCAGCTATAGGATTCTTTTTGGGGGCGCTCTTTATTTTCGGCTTGGACAAAGTACTGCCCCATGTACACATCAACTTTAAGGACAGTCAAAGCGAGGGCATAAAAACCCCATGGCATCGAACGACACTATTAACACTGGCCATCACACTCCACAATATTCCAGAAGGACTCGCGGTGGGTGTTTTGTTCGGAGGCGTTGCCGCCGGATTTGATGGCGCGTCCATTAGTGCGGCCGTCGCTTTAGCTCTTGGTATTGGATTACAAAACTTCCCAGAAGGTATTGCCGTGGCCATGCCACTAAGAAGAACAGGGGTGAGCCGGACCAAGAGTTTTATGTTTGGGCAGGCTTCGGCTATTGTTGAACCTATTTTTGCCGTACTCGGCGCCTGGGCCGTCCTTACTTTTCAACCCATACTCCCCTATGCACTCGCCTTTGCGGCTGGCGCAATGATTTTTGTAGTGATTGAAGAGGTCATTCCTGAAACTCAGATGGACAAAAATACCGATATCGCCACTATGGGATTTATCGGCGGATTTATTGTCATGATGACTTTAGATGTGGGCTTGGGTTAATGACATTGACAATCGTCTGAGCCACATTTGGTTTTTCCACCATCTAGGGTGACCAGAGATTTTTTTCGAGAATCGATAACAGGACTCCAAATAAATTTGCGCAACAAAAAGCCTACAGCGGCAAAAAAAGTCAGTCCTACGAGTATCTGTTGCACATCCATTATTGAAGTATTTGATAGGTGATTAAGGCCACCACATAGGCTAAAGTAGTCATAAAAATTAATTGCCCCATAGGCCACACCCAGCTGTTCGTTTCTTTGCGCACGACGGCCAAAGTACTCATGCACTGCATGGCAAAGGCATAAAATAGTAAGAGCGACACCCCGCTGGCAAAGTTAAAACGTGGCGTGCCAAGCAGTGGGTGCACCTCGGCAGCCATCCGGCTACGTATGGTCTGCTCATCATCGTTACCCACACTGTAGATTGTGGCCAGAGTGCCGACAAATACTTCGCGAGCCGCAAAAGAGCTCACAATCGCAATGCCAATTTTCCAATCATAACCAAGGGGGCTCACCACTGGTTCGATCGCCTTACCCATGAGTCCGATATAAGAATGCTCTAATTGAAATGACTCAATGGCCGCATCGCGCTGCTCTTTACTCAAACTATTTTCTTGATGCCGCAAATCGATAATTTCGGCGGCCTTGTTAAAATCACCTGGGCCGTATGAGGCCAAAACCCACAAAATAATGGAGATGGCAAAAATTATTTTACCCGCACCGAAGACAAAAGACTTTGTTTTTTCGACCATGGTAATTAAAACATTTTTGGCCATGGGTAGTTTGTAATTCGGCATTTCAATCACAAAAAATGAACGCGACGGCACCTTGAGAAATCTATCGAGTAAAAAGGCGGCAAAAATTGCTGAGGCAAAGCCCAAAAAATACAAAAAGGTCAGCGTAAGGCCTTGAAGCGAAAAAATCCCCAAGACGCGTTGCTGTGGGATAATCAGCGAAATAATGATCAGGTAAACCGGTAATCGGGCAGAACAAGTTGTAAAAGGCGTTACCAAAATAGTAATCAAGCGCTCCTTCCAGTTTTCAATATTACGGGTGGCCATAATGGCAGGTATCGCACAAGCAGTTCCAGAAATCAGTGGCACAACACTTTTACCACTGAGGCCAAATCGGCGCATTACCCGGTCCATCAAAAAGACCACACGACTCATGTATCCAGTTTCTTCGAGGATGGCAATAAACAAAAACAAAAAGGCAATTTGAGGGATAAAAATGACAATCCCTCCCAAACCAGGAAGTACCCCTTCTGCCAGAAGACTCGTAAAATCACCCGCTGGTAAATTGTGTTTGATCCACTCTCCCATTTGGGCGAAACTTTGATCAATAAAATCCATGGGGTAACTGCTCCAATCGAAGATCGCCTGAAAAATAATCGTTAGGATCACAAAAAAGATGACATAACCCCAGATGTGATGGGTCAAAACACGATCTAATCGGCTCCGGAAATCCGTAGCCTGGGCTTTATTAACCGTTAAAGTGGTCTTTAAAGTATCGTTAATAAATTGATAGCGCTTAATGGTCTCTTTTTGCTGCAATCGCTTGAGGGTGCCTATAGATTCGGTCTGAAAACTTATGGGACCCTCGACTCCTGTTCGGTCTAATTTTCCGAAGTTAACATCCTGGGTGATGACCAGCCAAAGCTTATACACATCTTGACCAGGGTAGGTCTTGGCCAGACGCTCAAAATATTCTGGAGCGATGACCGTGGTGTCCAAGCAAGGGGCCATAGGAAGATTTTTATATTGCTCAATTTGTGCTTTGAGCTGTGTCAAATCCCTCATTTTTGCGCGCACTGAGCAGTACAATTTTTGTTTTCAAGGCTTTTTCTAAGGCCGGAATATCGATCGATATGGCTTTTTTGGTCATACGATCAGCCATATTGATGGCTAAAATCGTCGGGATTTTTAAATCCTTAATTTGGGTGAACAGTAAAAGGTTGCGTTTGATATTTTCGACCTCGCAAACCACTACGGCAACATCCGGATAATCTTTGTCGTTTTTATTGAGCAAAAGCTCAATCACCTGATTTTCATCTATAGAAGAAGCATTTAGGCTGTAGGTCCCGGGCAAATCAAGGATATGTGCTTTTTTTCCCCGCGATAATTGGCAAATCCCTTCTTTCTTCTCTACAGTAATACCGGGGTAATTGCCCACCTTTTGATTGAGTCCCGTGAGTCGATTAAAAACCGAAGTTTTCCCCGTGTTTGGGTTACCCAATAATGCAACTTGAATCTGTTGGGCCATGGGTTAATGGAAATCAATATGAATTTGCGAAGCTACATCTTTGCGAATGGCCAGGTGAGAGCCATTGATGTCTAAATACAAGGGGTCATTAAAAGGTGCCATTTGAATCAGGGTGACCTCATTGCCAGGCAGACAGCCCATCTCTAGAAGCTTGAGTGGAATGCGATCTAGATCGACATCACGTATGATCCCCTTTTGTCCTTTTTGCATGCCTGCTATTGTGGCCATTCCCTTATTTAGATTCATTTTAAACAATGCAAATGTAGGGAATTTATTGGGCTAAAAAAATGACTAAAGTCCTTCTTTTTCAGAATGGCGATGTCCTCTAGAAGGGTTTCAATAGCCTTTGGATCGGTGCCGTCGTAAAAACCACGAATGCGTCTTTGGGGGTCGACCAAAACAAAATTCTCTGTATGCACTAAGTCATATGGACTGTAGGGCTGGTCTTTTGCCACCAGATATGACTTGCGGGCTAAATCGTAAATTTGCTTTTTATCCCCAGTCACTAAATGCCATTTGCCGGGTATCACTCGTTTTTTATCCGCGTATCTCTTTAGCTGAGCCACAGTATCTATTTCTGGAGTCACCGAATGAGAGAGTAGCATTACAGAAGTGTCGTTCTTGATTTTCTTTTGGATCTGACCCATATGCTCGGTCATGATCGGACAAATCGTCGCGCAGGTGGTAAAGAAAAAATCTGCAACATAAATACGGCCCTTAAAGGTCTGTTGAGTAATCGTATCGCCTAATTGATTGATCAGGGCAAAGTCTGCGATTTGATGATATTTCTTTACGTGTTGTTAGGTCGTGTCGACCATATCGGGATGCACATCATTGGGCTGATAAATGCGGAGTTTGGGCTTTGGCGCTAGAGCTTGGTAAATCGCGCTTACGATCACCACTGAGAGTACTGCCATTACTAAGCCAAGTGTCTTGAATCTCTTAAAAAATTGCTTCATCACGCAAAATAAATACAAAGTTAAGCCCCTTGAGGCAGAGTTGCCAAGGCCACACGTTAAAAGTTTTATAATACTCACCGCAGCGCAGGGGATATATTTTTTTTACCTCCCTTAATGCGTTACTTTTGTGGCTCTAACAAAACAAAATATGAGTCCATTTGCTGTAAAAGCACTTCAGTTGTTGCTCAGTCTCTCGCTTTTGATCGTCTTACACGAACTAGGACACTTTATTCCTGCCAAGTTATTTAAAACCCGGGTAGAAAAATTCTATCTGTTTTTTGATGTCAAATACTCTTTGTTCAAAAAGAAAATTGGAGAAACCGTCTACGGAATCGGATGGTTACCTCTCGGAGGTTATGTCAAGATCGCAGGGATGATTGACGAGTCTATGGACAAAGAGCAAATGGCGGGTCCACCGCAACCTTGGGAGTTTCGCAGTAAACCGGCCTGGCAAAGACTCATCATCATGCTCGGCGGAGTCACGGTGAACATCATCGTAGGACTGGTTATATATATCAGCATCCTGTTTTTCTACGGCCGTGATGTGATTACCGCAGACGATATGCCAGAGGGATTTGCCGTACATGAACTATTCCAAGAGTATGGATTTCGAGATGGAGACCTCGTCCTAGAATTAAATGACGAGCCCTTTGATTATCAAAACCAGCTCAACAAAGCCCTATTTCTAAAAGAGGTGCGCAGTCTCACCGTTCGTCACAAAGAAGGAAGTATTGATCGCATTGAATTACCTGTAGATATCGGCACTGTGATGTTTCAGCAAGATGTACTAAAGCCGTTTGAGTACATGCGCAATAATCAAATCGACACGGTCTTGACGGATTTTCCGGCTGGACTTGCTGGCTTGCAAAAGGGAGACCTGATTTTGGCCAATAATGGCGTGGCAGTGAACCATTGGCACGAATTCAATAATTCGATAGATAAAACGCCAGGGGCAGAAAACCTTTTGGTCTACGAGCGCGATGGGATACGCGACACCTTGCTCATTAAAACCGGTGAAACTGGCCAACTCGGATTGAATAACTTTGGTCGTCGATGGCTCGATAGAGGGACCCATCTCACATTTTCTCTGGGGGAAAGCCTCGCTTCGGGAACTTCATACGGTATCGGAATTTTGACCGATTATGTCAAGCAATTCAAATATGTCTTCACTAAAAAAGGGGCGACTCAAGTAGGCGGATTTGGTGCCATCGGGAATATGTTTCCTGGGCAATGGGATTGGCTGAGCTTTTGGCAGACCACAGCGCTGATCTCCATTATTTTGGCCTTTATGAATATCCTGCCCATTCCGGCCCTGGATGGTGGACACGTGATGTTTTTGCTCTATGAAATGGTATCGGGTAAAAAGCCCAACGACAAGTTTATGGAGTACGCACAGATGGTTGGATTCTTCCTATTGATCGGGCTTGTACTTTTTGCCAATGGCAACGATTTAGTACGATGGATTTTTGGCTAAAAAAATTAAATATAGATTTTTGTCTCGGATAAAAAATAATCTATATTTGCACCCGCCTTCACTTAATCGGAAAAGGCTAAACATATTCCTCCTTAGCTCAGTTGGTTAGAGCATCTGACTGTTAATCAGAGGGTCCTAGGTTCGAGCCCTAGAGGGGGAGCAAGTAATACCGTTACACTACACATTCTAAACCTTCGAGAAATCGGAGGTTTTTTCTATTCAGCGTAGTTAAGGTCTGGCTCTTACCTAGTCTAACCATATTTTAAAACCTTCTAAAAGGTTAAAACAAAGTGATAATAAGATTCTCAAAGAACATTTTAAATTTACTAAAACTGACAGACATTTGACAGACATTATGTTCTTTTCGACTTTTAGAGGTTTTTTCTGAGCTAAGGAAATTCTTTAAGAAAATACAAAATCAAATAATTTCTACGTTATATAATTATATTTTTTGAGCTGACAACCCTAGCTAAAGTGCCTGTTTAATGATAATTAATGGTTCGTTCAAAAGTTCATTTGCAAAATTAAAATATTGTTAATCCCAATAAAAATTGTTAAAATTTTATACCTTTGCATTATCAATGAAGCAAATTTTTCATAAAATATCATCCTTTTTGATGGCTATTGTAGTGCTTTTTTCTACAATGTCATTTACTGTTGATATGCATTATTGTGGAGATAATTTAGTTGAAACTGCCATATTCCACAAAGCAAAAGGTTGCGGTATGGAAATGGAAAACCCTTCAACTGAAGGATGTTCTGTTAAGGTAAAAGATTGTTGTTCTGACGAACAGTTGATAGTTGATGGTCAAGATGAATTAAACATATCTTTTGACACACTATCTTTTGACCAACAATTATTTGTTGCTTCATTTGTTTACACTTATATCAACCTTTTTGAAAGTTTAGATAAAAAGGTTGTCTCCTACGAAGAATATAGGCCTCCTCTCGTTGTCAGGCAAATCTACAAGCTAGACGAGACATATTTAATTTGATTTTTAAGCAATAGACTTTTTTATCCAGTGGATGTTTTCCATTAGGATAATCCTTTGTATTCGGTGTTTTCTTAACGCCATTGTCTAATTGTTTAATTATCAAGCTAATGCTAAACAAAAGCATAAAATTTCTAATAGAAAACAAACTTGTTGCAGTATTACTACTCGTTCTATTCATAGGATGGGGAATAGTAAATGCACCTTTTAATTGGGATACTGGTTTTTTACCATCCAATCCTGTAGCTGTGGATGCCATACCCGATATTGGTGAAAATCAGCAAATCGTTTTTACTAAATGGGATGGTCGCTCACCACAAGATATAGAAGACCAAATTACCTACCCGTTAACTACTTCATTATTGGGTATTCCAGGTGTAAAAACCATTCGTAGTTCCTCTATGTTCGGCTTTTCAAGTATCTATATCATTTTTGAAGAAGATGTTGAGTTTTATTGGAGTAGAAGTAGAATTCTGGAAAAATTAAATTCGTTACCTAGTGGTTTATTGCCAAACGATGTAAATCCAGCATTGGGTCCAGATGCCACAGGATTAGGACAAATATTTTGGTACACACTTGAAGGTCGTGATGAAAAAGGTAATGTTACTGGTGGTTGGGATTTACACGAACTAAGAAGTATTCAAGATTACTATGTAAAGTATGCATTGTCCTCTGCAAGCGGTGTTTCAGAAGTAGCATCTATAGGTGGTTATGTTCAAGAATATCAAGTGGACGTGAATCCAGAACTAATGCGTCAATATAATATTGGATTGCATCACGTTGTAAAAGCAGTTAAGGAAAGTAATAAAGACATTGGTGCACAAACATTGGAAATTAACCAAGCCGAATATTTAGTTCGTGGTTTGGGGTATGTGAAATCCATTTCAGACATCGAAAATGCAGTAGTTACTTCCGAAAATTATACTTCAATTAGGATAAAGGATATTGGTAAAGTTTCTTTAGGTCCTGCAACAAGACGAGGTATATTAGATAAAGAAGGAGCTGAA
The DNA here is from genome assembly GCA_038141525.1 of Flavobacteriaceae bacterium. Taxonomy (GTDB): domain Bacteria; phylum Bacteroidota; class Bacteroidia; order Flavobacteriales; family Flavobacteriaceae; genus BACL21. The sequence goes on from JAYQIF010000008.1 coordinate 742,731, forward strand.
GTCGTTGGTGCTGTTGTTGTAGCTCGTTATGGTGCAAACCCAATGGAAGTCATAAATAACGTAAAGGAAAAAATTAGTGAATTAAGTGCAGGATTACCTTCAAAAGTATTAGCGGATGGTAGAACCTCACAAGTAACCATAGTGCCTTTTTACGATAGAACAGAATTGATTCAAGAAACATTAGGCACACTTAACGAAGCCTTAACGCTAGAAATATTGATTACCATTTTAGTAATAATTATTATGGTGTTTAATCTTCGAGCTTCCGTACTAATTTCTGGACTATTACCTGTTGCAGTTCTAATGGTATTTATTGCAATGAAACTTTTTGGAGTCGATGCAAATATTGTCGCATTATCTGGTATTGCAATTGCTATCGGAACGATGGTCGATGTTGGTGTTATACTATCAGAAAATATTATTCGGCATTTAGACGAAAATCGTTCCCACGAAAGTAGGAATCTCATACCCATAAACACGGTAGTTTATAACGCAACAGCTGAAGTGTCTGGCGCAATCGTAACCGCAGTTATGACAACTATTATCAGTTTCATTCCTGTATTTACAATGATTGGAGCGGAAGGAAAACTATTCAGACCATTAGCCTTCACAAAGACTTTTGCATTAACAGCTTCTATAATAGTAGCATTATTTTTAATTCCACCTTTTGCAGCGTTTTTATTCAGAAAGAAAAACATCAAAAGCACTTTTAAATATGTTTTAAATGGCGTTTTAATAGCATTAGGAATCATTGCTATAATATACGGGTATTGGTTGGGGTTAGTATTGATTGCTTTTGGTACGGTTGCAATAACCAGTGATTTTTTGAACAGGGATAAATTCCACTTTTCACTTTCAACTTTTCACTTTTCACTTTCAACAAATTTTATCAATATCATTATTTCGGTATCAGCAATAGTATTCCTTTTAGCTGAATATTGGAGACCATTAGGCGTGGATAAAAGCATTTTCTGGAATCTCATTTTTGTGAGTGTTATTTGCTTTGGTTTATTAGGTATTTTCTCATTATTTATCAAATATTACACACGTATTTTAAGGTGGTGTTTAGATAATAAGTTGCTCTTTTTGTCTGTTCCAACAGCTATTGTCATTGCAGGTTTTTTCATTATGAAAAATACAGCCAAAGAGTTTATGCCATCTTTAAATGAAGGCTCATTTCTACTAATGCCAACCTCTATGCCTCATTCTGGCGTAGAAGAAAACAAACGTGTTTTACAACAATTGGATATGGCTGTTGCCAGTATTCCAGAGATTGAAACCGTAGTTGGTAAGGCAGGTCGTACAGAATCAGCTTTAGACCCAGCACCCTTATCAATGTATGAAAATATCATTCAGTACAAACCAGAATATATGCTGAATGAAAATGGACAACGTCAACGCTATAAAGTAAATTATAATGATTTGTTTGAATTGAAAGATGGACGATTCATCGCAAATCCAAATAATTCCGAAAATGTCACCTTGAGCGCAGTCGAAAGGTCTCAACTCATTCCAGATAACAATGGCGAGTATTATCGTAATTGGCGAACAGAAATACAATCACCAGACGATATTTGGAATGAAATCGTAAGAGTGACCAAATTGCCAGGCGTAACCTCTGCACCAAAGCTGCAACCTATTGAAACCCGATTGGTAATGCTTCAAACAGGAATGCGAGCACCAATGGGAATTAAAGTAAAAGGTCAAGACTTAAAGAAGATTGAAGCGTTTGGTGTGCAATTAGAAAACGTCATCAAGGAAGCTGAAGGTGTGAAACAAGAAGCTGTTTTTGCAGACCGAATTGTTGGTAAGCCTTATCTGCTCATTGATATTGACAGAGAGAAAATTGCACGTTATGGCATTTCGATACAAGATGTTCAAGATGTATTAAAAGTAGCAGTTGGCGGAATGGTATTAACCCAAACCGTTGAAGGTCGAGAACGCTATGGTGTTCGAGTACGATACCCAAGAGAATTACGAGCAAACCCAACAGACTTACAACAGATTTATGTGCCAGTTGAAAAAGGCAGTCCTTTGCCATTAAGCGAATTAGCAACGATAAGATACGAACAAGGTCCACAAGTCATTAAAAGTGAAGATACTTTTTTAGTTGGCTATGTATTGTTTGATAAATTAGATGGCTTTGCAGAAGTAAGCGTTGTTAAAAATGCACAAGCATTAATTCAAGAAAAGATAGATTCTGGTGAATTGATAGTTCCAAAAGGAATCAACTATGCATTCACAGGAACGTATGAAAATCAGTTACGAGCAGAAAAAACCTTATCGGTTGTTGTACCGTTAGCATTGGCAATCATTTTCTTAATTCTGTATTTTAAGTTCCGTTCGGTTGGTACGTCCTTAATGGTATTCACAGGTATCGCAGTAGCCTTTGCAGGTGGTTTTATAATGATTTGGCTCTATGGTCAAGATTGGTTTTTAAACTTCAATGTCGCTGGCGAAAATATGCGAGACTTATTCCAGATGCATCCCATTAATTTAAGTGTAGCAGTTTGGGTTGGGTTTATTGCACTCTTCGGTATAGCAACAGACGATGGTGTAGTAATGGCAACCTATTTAACGCAAACTTTTGATAGAAATACACCAGAGAATAAAAAGGAAATTAGAGCATCTATTGTAGAAGCTGGTGAAAAAAGAATCAGACCGTGTTTAATGACTACAGCTACAACCATTTTAGCATTATTACCAGTATTAACCTCTGCAGGTCGAGGAAGCGACATAATGATTCCGATGGCAATTCCAAGTTTTGGCGGAATGCTCATTGCCTTAATCACTTTGTTTGTTGTACCAGTATTGTATAGCTGGAAGGCAGAAGTTCAACTTAAAAGAACATCAAATGAAAAATAAAATAATAAATATTAAACTCGTCTTGATTCTTGTTTCTTGCTTCTTGAGTCTCTTTACAAACGCTCAACAATTAGAAATATTTATTGATGAAGCTTTAACAAAAAATCCAGAAATTCAAAAGTTTGAGTTACAATACAAAAGAGCTTCTGAAAAAGTAAACGAGGTTAACACCATTCCTAATACCGAATTTGGTGTTGGTTACTTTGTAAGTGAACCGGAAACCAGAACAGGTGCACAACGCTTTAAAGTATCTGCTAAACAAATGTTACCGTGGTTCGGAACCATTACATCGAGAGAAAACTATGTAAGTTCATTGGCAGATGCTAAATACGAGGACATTGTTATCGCAAAGCGAAAACTAATGGCTTCGGTATCACAATCCTATTTTAATCTATACGCCAACAAAGCAAAGCAAGAGGTGTTAACTGAAAACATCAAACTATTAGAAACTTACGAAACATTAGCACTAACATCTGTTGAGGTTGGTAAAGCATCCGCAGTAGATGTGTTGCGATTGCAAATGCGTCAGAACGAAATGCAACAATTAAAAGACGTATTGCAACAACAATTTTTAGCAGAACAAACTAACTTCAATAATCTATTGAATAGAGATAATGATGTTACCGTGAATGTGGTAGATAGTTTACTGATACCTTCTGAAGACTTTGATATTACTTCTGAAAATTTAGCATTACATCCCGAATTACTAAAATATGATAAACTTTATAAATCCATAGAGCAATCAGAATTATTAAATCAAAAAGAAAGCAGTCCAATGATTGGTTTTGGATTAGATTATATCAATGTTGCTGAAAGACCAAATATGGATTTCAGCGATAACGGAAAGGATATTGTAATGCCAATGGTTTCGGTATCTATCCCAATTTTCAATAAGAAATATAAATCCCAAACCAAACAAAATGATTTGCAGCAGCAGGAAATTACTGCTCAAAAACAGGAACGTTTAAATGCATTGGAAACGCTTTTAGACAAAGCAAATAACGAACGCATTTCTGCAAGAATAAGTTATGCTACTCAAACAAAAAACTTAAAGCAAGCTAAAGATGCAGAAGACATTTTAATCAAAAGCTACGAAACAGGAACGATAGATTTTAATGATGTTTTGGATATTCAAGAACTACAACTAAAGTTTCAAATGAACCAAATAGAATCAATTAGAACTTATTATGTTCAATCAACGATTATTAATTATTTAACACAGCAATAATGAAACACACATATAAGATTGCGGGAATGACTTGCAATAACTGTAAGGCTTCCGTCGAGAAATATTTAAGTAAAATAGACCACGTATCAGAGGTGTCTGTTAATCTTGAAAAAGGTGAGGCAGAAGTGAAAATGAATAAACATATTTCAACTGATATACTACAAAAAGCATTACCAGAAAAGTATACTTTATCTGAAAAGAAAGAGAAGAATGTGTTTGCATCTTCAAGTATGTCGGCAATGCCTATGGAAGAAGAAAAAAGTAAATTACAACAGCTAAAACCTTTATTGCTTATCATTTTTTATATAGCAACTGCAAGTGTATTATTACATTATAAAAATTGGACTTGGAGCGCTTTTATGCTCGACTTTATGGGGTTATTTTACATCGTGTTTAGTTTTTTCAAGATGTTAGATTTAAAAGGCTTTCCTGAATCCTTTCGTATGTACGACCCTTTAGCTAAACGTGTTCCTTTTTATGGGAAAGTTTATCCATTTATTGAAACAGCTTTAGGACTGATGTTTTTATTGCGGTTTGAAATTAATATAGCTTTAATAATTACACTTATAGTATTAGGGATAACAACAATTGGAGTAACAAAAACATTATTGGACAAAAAATCAATACGATGTGCGTGTTTAGGTACTGCTTTAAAATTACCTATGACAGAAGCCACTTTTATTGAAAATGCTATTATGATTGTAATGGCGACATTAATGCTTATAAATTAAATTGTTATGGTAAATAGGCATACTGCGTTAAAAATTAGAAAAACCCACAGGTATTTGGGTCTCTTTTTAGGGATTCAATTCCTGTTTTGGACTATTAGTGGTTTATACTTTAGTTGGACGAACATCGATGAAATACACGGAGACCAATTTAAAAACTTGAAGTATCAACCCAAAGCATTTAATAGTTTAATAAGTCCTTCAGAAATGGATGTTCCAAATGGTATAAAGACTATTGAATTAAGAGATATTGATAATGCACCGTACTATTGGATAAATAAAGAGCAATTGTATAATGCTTTAGATGGAATGCCAAAAAATAGTATTACGCAGAAAGAGGCACTCTATATTGCCAAAAACCATATGAAAAGTGGTTTAGAGGTAGAATCTGTTGAGCAAATTACGGAAACTGGAAAACACCACGAGTATCGAGAAAAACTACTACCTGCTTATGTTATCTCATATAAAACAGATGAAGCACTAAAAGCATACGTTTCTGTAAGCGACGGAAAATTTCAAACCGTAAGACATCGTTCTTGGCGTTGGTTTGATTTTTTATGGATGACACATACCATGGACTATGAAGGCAGAGACAATTTTAATACCATTGTTTTGAGAGCCTTTTCACTTTTAGGATTGATAACCGTTTTAAGTGGGTTTTTGTTGTGGTACACCTCGTCACCTTCAATTAGGAAATTATTAAAACGAAAAAAAATAAAGAAATGAAAAAGTATATAGTTTATCTCGGAATATTAGCTGTTGGTCTACTTTTAGGGTGGATACTGTTTGGTGGCTCACCAAAAGAAGAAACAGACCATAATCACGATGCAGTTACAGAAACCAATCAAATGTGGACCTGTTCAATGCATCCACAGATTATGCAACCAGAAGCAGGAGATTGCCCTATTTGTGGTATGGATTTAATTCCTGCTGATGGTGTAAGTGATGGTTTATTAGCAGACCAATTCAAATTGACTGAAAACGCAATTGCTTTAGCTAATATTCAAACATCTATTGTTGGTAAAGGCAATGTTGAAGGCAATACTATCAAATTATCTGGTAAAATTGCTGAAAACGAAGAAGCAAATGCAGTACAGGTAAGTTATTTCGCTGGAAGAATTGAACGTTTGAATGTGAGTTTTACAGGCGAAGAAGTTCGTAAAGGTCAATTATTGGCAACCATTTATTCGCCAGAACTCTATGCAGCACAACAAGAATTAATTACAGCAGCATCTTTAAAAGAATCACAACCTGCTTTATACAAAGCAGTCCGTAATAAATTGAAATTATGGAAGCTCTCTGAAAATCAAATTAATAAGATTGAAGAAACAGGAAAAGTGAAAGAAAACTTTCCTGTGTATGCAACCTTTTCGGGTACTGTTACAGAAAAATTAGTAGAGCAAGGCGATTACATTAAACAAGGTCAACCCATATTAAAAATTGCCAATCTCAACACAGTTTGGGGAAATTTTGATGTGTATGAAAATCAGATTAACCGCTTTAAAAAAGGACAGGAAGTGATGATAACAACCAATGCCTATCCTAATAAAGAATTTAAAGGTAAAGTTGATTTCATTGACCCAGTTTTAAACACCAAAACAAGAACTGTTACCTTGCGTGTTGTTTTAAACAATAAGGACGATGTATTTAAACCAGGAATGTTTGTAATCGCAAATATTGAAGACAGTACAGCTAAAAATGACGAAGTATTAACAATTCCTTCATCTTCTGTGTTATGGACAGGTGAACGTTCTGTGGTGTACCTTAAAACAAATCCAGACCAAACTATTTTTGAAATGCGTGAAATTAAATTAGGCAATCAAATTGGTAATGAATATGAAGTTTTAGAAGGATTATTTGTTGGAAATGAAATAGTGACTAACGGTACATTTACGGTTGATGCAGCAGCACAATTACAAGGCAAAAAGTCTTTGATGAATAAAGATGGTGGTAAAGTAATGACAGGTCACGAGGGTCATTTAGGTATGGATAACAATTCACCCAACACAGAAAGTGACCACACTATTATGAATGAGCGTCTGAAAGTATCAGCGAAATTTCAAGAGCAGTTAAAAGCTGTTTTCAATGCGTATATCAATTTAAAAGATGCTTTAGTGAAAGAAGACTCAAAAGGCGCTTCTGAAAGTGTAATAAGTTTACTAAACAATTTAACCAGAGTAGATATGAAATTGTTATCAAACAATAAGGCGCATAACCATTGGATGTCATTAGAAAAGGAAATAAAACCTTCAGCGACCTCAATTTCTGAAACATCCGATATAAAAGCACAAAGAGACCATTTTAAATATTTATCATCACATCTAATCAATGCTGTTCAATTGTTTGGTGTTAATGAAAAGGTCTATGTGGAATTTTGCCCTATGGCAGATAACAACAATGGTGCATATTGGTTGAGCAAAGAAGAAAAAGTAATCAATCCATATTTTGGCAGCGCAATGCTAACCTGTGGAGAAGTAAAACAAGTAATAGAATAATAAATCAAGTAATAACAATTAAATTTTAAACAATGAAAAAAGTAAGATTAACAACAATTATGGTAATGGCATTTATAAGCTTATCAGCAATGTCTTGTAAAGATGCGAAAACAGAAAACAGTACCAATTCTGAAATGATTACTGAGGAAGACCATTCAAAAATGAACCACGATAATTCCGATGGTCACCACGATGTGGATAAAAAGGAAATGGCAATGAACGGAGATGGAAATTCCCAAACAATATTAAATGACTATTTCAACTTAAAGGATGCCTTAGTGGCAGATGATAATGCCAAAGCTAAAGAATTGGGTGCAACCCTCGCAACATCATTAGGAAAGCTTGACATTTCAAAATATACGGATGCTCAGCAATCAGAATTAAAGGACATTATGGAAGATGCTATCGAGCACGCAGAACATATCAGTGAAAGTGATATTAAACACCAACGCGAACATTTTAAAGTTTTGAGCAAAGATGTTACTGATATGGTAGCTATTACGGGAACACAAGTGAAACTATACGAGCAATTTTGTCCAATGTATGATGGCGGTACAGCTTGGTTGAGTATAAAGGAAGAAATACGCAATCCATATTATGGAAGCCAGATGTTGAAATGTGGTAAAGTACAGCGAGAAATTAACTAAATGAAAATTGTAAAAATCATAGCACTGATTTTATTGGTTGGATTTGTGGGCATACAGTTTGTGCCCACAGACCTCAATCAAAGTGATACTGTGCCAAAAACTGACTTCTTGTTGGTAAACAACACCCAAGAAAACATAAGCGCATTATTACAAGAGTCCTGCTATGATTGTCATAGTAATAACACAGAATACCCTTGGTACAATAAGGTACAACCTGTTGCTTGGTTTTTAGAAGACCACATTAATGAAGGAAAGGAAGAATTGAATTTCAATGAATGGGATGCGTATTCCAACCGAAGAAAAAACAGCAAACTAAAGTCAATAATTAGTCAGGTTAAAGATGATGAGATGCCACTAGCATCTTACACCTTGATTCACAAGGATGCTAAGTTGTCCAATTCTGAAAAGACCTTGATTATTGATTATATGAAGAACCTAAAAGAAACATTAAAATAATGCCCTGATATGGGAAGGAAATACTGGTTGGTTGGTTAATAGCCCTTCCCATTTCAGGCACTATAAAAAGTATTATGAAACAAACCCTTAACATAAAGAATATGGTATGTGACAGATGCAAATCAACTGTATTACGGGAGTTGGAAGAATTGGGTTGTGACATAAAAACGGTTGAGCTTGGACAAATTGTTCTAAACAAAAAGACAGGCATCCAAACATTAGAATTAGAAAAAGTGCTGAGCAAACACGGTTTTGAAATCATAAAGGATGAAACAGAAATTTTGATAGAGGAAATAAAAATTGCGCTCATAAAAAAAATCGAAAATCAGGACAATGCAAACCTTTCATCTTTTTTGACCAAAAGGTTTAATAATTACTCCTACACTAAAAATAAAACCGTCCGTAGGCGCATAAATTTCTGGAAATTCTGGATTGTCGTGTGGTGGCAAAACCAAAGGTGAAAACCTACTTTGTCTTCTGTCTGTAAAGTTTTCAAAATTTACAAAGGTTGTTCCCCATTTGAAATTGCGCATTAAAAGCAATCCCATAGTTATAAAATCCGTGGTTTCTGTGCCATTAGACAAAAACTGCTTTCCTGTGTAAAAAGTTTCATAACCTATGCGCCATTTATCAGATTCGTACATTAAAACGCTACCTGCATTATGTTTTGCTGTGAGCGGTTTTTGCGGATTTCCTGCCAAATAGTTCAGCTTTGTATCAATGAGTGCATAGTTTAAAAACCATCTAAAATCCTTGTACGTAAATTTAATATTGGTTTCCGCTCCCTTGCTTATTATTTTATCGGTTGCATTTTCAAACATAAAAAATCCATCGTCTGTTGAATTTAATAATAGCCCGTTGTTAATAGCTGAAACGTAGAAGAGTTGGTTAACACTAAAACCTACCACATCGAATAACCTTGTTTGGTAATTCACATCAAAATTGACACCATAGGAACGTTCTGCCTTTAAAGCAGATTTATCTATAGCAAGTACATTTTCAAAACTGATATATTCCGCCTCTTCGGTGAAAATATCTGGAATTTTATAACCTAATCCACCACCAATTCTGCTCGAAAATCCGCTGTCGTTCTTGTAAAGCAAGGAAACTCTTGGAAGTGGAAAAAAACCGAAATCTGTATTGTAGTCTGCTCTTAATCCTGTTTCTAAAATCCAACTATCTGAAACGTCGTAAATGTTGTTTACAAATGCTCCATAAGTAACGTCTGATTGGTCTCGTTGTAATGTCGCATTATCATTTTCATCAAAATTAGATGTGTATAAATTTGCACCAAAAATCCAATCGGTTTTTTTGGATGCCTTTTGATAGTTGATTTCTGTGAATGTATTGGTTTGTTTGCCGTCAAAACTGAAATCGGTAATAGATAGTTTTCTATCGAAAAATGAGATGCTATTCTTCATGTTCAATGAACTGACCGAATCTATCTGTGTTTCGTAAACAGCCTGACTGCTCAATCTTTTAGAAAGATTTTCTTCGGTATATTGATGAATCCCATTTTCGCCACTTTCAATTTTTGTAATGTCTCCACCAATTCTGTCGTCATAAGTTCCATTTAAACCTATCCAAAAAGTTGTTTTTTCTGAAGGATAATAAAAGAATTTGGGGTTAAAAGATAACGAAGTTGTTTTTGGTAGATTGCTGAAACCATCATCTTCTGGGTCATACGCTTTTTGGTAATGACCAGAACTGTATAATGAAACTCCAAATTTTTCATTTCGCTTACTATAAAAGACATTTGCTGTACTACCCAACGCTTGTGTTTGAGTTAGCATAATATCCAAAGATGGTTCTTCATCAGGTGTTTTTGATACCATATTTATTAAACCCGCAATAGCCCCTCCTCCATAAAGTGTAGAAGAACTTCCTTTTATTATCTCAAATTGTTGTAGGTCTAGAGGCGGAATTTGTAAAATACTCAAACCACTTGAAAATCCACCATACAAAGGAAATCCGTCTCTTAAAAGTTGTGTATAACGTCCATCGAGACCTTGAATTCTAATATTGGTGTTTCCACTACTTAACGAGGTTTGTTGCATTTGTATTCCGGTACTTTCACGAAGCACCATTGAAATATTAGTCGGATTCATTACTGCTTTTTCGCCTAATTCTTCCGCACCTATAAATTCTATTCTCGTAGGTATTTTTCTAACAGTTCGTGTACTTCTTGAAGATTGTATTACGACTTCATCCAATTCATTTCCTCCCGATTCGAGCTTGAAAGAGAACTCTTTTTTTGTGCCAACCTCAATAGTGGTTTCAATGGTTTTAAAACCTACATATGAAATTTTTACGGTTTGGTTTCCATTTGGGATTTCTGTAAATGTGGCAATTCCGTCAAAATCTGTTACTGCTCCTTTCTCTAATTCTTCAAAATATACAGTCGCTCCCAATAATGGCCCATCTGTTTCGGCATCGCTCACAGAAATGGAAATATCACCCGTTTGTGCGAATGATATAATTGATAACATTAAAAATAATGTGTTTAAAAATACTTTTTTCATTTGCTTATTCTGGTTTTTAAGAATATTGCAAATGTATTTAGCATTTACCGCAACTCGATTGCAAAGATTATCTGTTGCAGTTGTCGCACAGGCCTTTCACGACCATATTTGCTTGTTGCAACTTGAAATTTTTTGGAAGTTGAATATTGGGAATAGGAACGTCGAAAAGACAAAACGTTTTGTCGCAGTTAGTACAATAAAAATGATAGTGCAAATCTTTTGGGTCGCAGTTACAGCCTTCCGCACAAACTGCATATTTGGTCATTCCAGAGCCATCTTCAATGCTGTGGATAACTTTGTTTTCCTCAAATGTTTTTAGTGTTCTGAAAATAGAACTTCTATCCGTATAGGGCAGCGCATTTACAATATCCTTTAATGATTGAGCTTTTTCTAGGCTTAAAAGATGGCGCAGAACAACCGTTCGTACTGCGGTGTTTTTTACTTTTTTTATTTTTAGGATTTCTTCTTCCGTTTGCATTTTCCTAATATATCATTTTTTAGAGTATTGTCTTTTCAGCAACAACTTTTGTTTTCTTGGATCGGCGGACAAGGCACAGTTCCGTAAGAACAATAAACACAACAATCTCCTTCATTTGGTTTTAGAACCGTTTTGCAACTCTCACATTCATAAAAGAATTGACAAGATTCCGTTGGCATTTCTTCTACTTTTTTATGTCCGCAGTTTGGGCAAGTTATTTCAGATGTCAATATAGTTTCCATTATTTTTCTTTTTTGTCGGTCACGTTATAACCTGTAGAATTAATTGCTTTCTCAATTTCCGCTTCATTGGTCTTGGTTTTATCAAATTCAATGATTGCATTTCCACTTTCGTATGATGCTTTTGAGCTCACGATTCCGCTGAGTTTATTTACTTCGTGGTTTACGTGTTCCTCACAACCCGCACAGGTCATTCCACTAATTTTAAATTCAGTTGTTTTAATATCCGATTTATCTACTACGATAATGTGTTTTGCCGTGTCTGGGTAAAAAATTCCTGAATAGTATGGAAATGCCAACATTACTATTGCAAATACAGTTATAATTCCTAAAAAAGTTTTGGACTGTGTGAATTTTGGTTTTTCGTCTGTCTCACATTCACAATCGATTTCCTTTT